>JAYKHV010000001.1:0-74615 GCA_035285085.1 Lyngbya sp.
TCTGTGGACTCTGTGTAAGACAGTACATAGTTGCTGAAAACTGTGGTATGCAACGGTGAATGAAGCAGAAACCAGCAATTGTGAGGTTTAGGAATCACCGTCCGTTTTACGGCGGTGAGGAGGTCAAGCAAAGACAACCCATCCTCGAAAGTCCACACTTTTGGACCGGTACCGCCTTACTCGGTCTACTCGGCCTCAACGGTGCGATCGCCTTCACCGGCTTTGGCGGAAACAAAGATTCTCTGCGGATCACCCATGCCTACCTCGGTACCTTAGCTGTCGGCCTGATGCTGATTCATGGCATACTGGGGCTAAAGTTGGGCTTGTCCATCTAATTTAGGGTCTGCGTCCCAAGCAGTAATGAATCAAACGGCGGTCATTATTTTCGGTTTGGCTTATATTCTGGGGTTGCTCTGTAGCGCCGTTGCCTGGGGAAGATCGGGGGTATTAGCCCTGGCTCTGCTGCTGGCGATCGCCACAATGGTGCAAGAGTTTTTCACCCGCAAACAGCGTCAGGCGCAGATGAAACGAGGCCGCCCACAGGTAGAAGCCAAAACCACCGCAAATCTTGAGGTCGAGGTAGAACAAACCTCCCCGACCTCAGTTTCTCGTTCCCGCACCGGCGCTCCCCCGCCTTACAGTCCCCCCATTCCCGAAACCGTTTGGCTGTTTGCCGGATTAATCGCCGTCGCCGCCAGCTTCTATCTGCAAATTCGCACCCCCACCCCTGCGGTCAACGACATCAGCCAACTGATCACCGATAACGACGCCCCAGAATTAATCATCACCGTTCGCGGCAAAGTCACCACTCCCCCCCATCTCACCCGTTCCGGACGGGCGCAATTTTGGCTCAAAGCCGCTCAAGTCAACGAAATTATGGGCAACGATAAGCCCATCGAGGTGAGTCGGGAGGTCAGCGGTAAACTCTACATCACCGTCCCCCTTCTGCAAGCCACAGGTCTCCATCCCGGCGCCGCGATCGCCGTTACCGGAAGCCTCTACAAACCCCAACCCCCTTCTAACCCTGGAGCCTTCGATTTTCGCGCTTATCTGGCCCGTCAGGGCGCCTTTGCCGGACTCAAAGGCCGCTACCTCACCCCCGTCAAATCAACGTCCGGTCAAGCTTGGGGATGGTGGGCAATTCGACAGCGGATTGTTCGCGCCCAAACCCGAGCCTTGGGCATTCCTAAAGGCCCGGTTGTCAGTGCGATGGTGTTGGGACGCCGAGCCGTGGATTTACCCTACGATGTTCGCGATCAATTTGTCCAAGTCGGATTGGCCCACATCTTGGCCGCCTCGGGGTTTCACGTCTCCCTGGTGTTGGGGGTGGTACTGGCTCTCACCCGAACCGTTTCCCCCCGCCAGCGCTTGAGTATCGGCGCGATTGCCTTACTCGTCTATGTCGGCTTAACGGGCGCCTCTCCTTCGGTTTTACGGGCGGCTTTGATGGGATTAGCGGCGTTAATCGGATTTGCTACCAACCGTCAAGTTAGGCCCCTGACGGTGTTGCTCGGCGTGGCTGTGGCGTTGCTGCTGTGGAATCCCCTGTGGATTTGGGACTTGGGATTTCAATTTAGCTTTTTAGCCACTCTGGGATTATTAGTCAGTGTCCCGCCCATTCTCAAACGCTTGGACTGGATGCCCCCGGCGATTGCCTCTCTATTCGCCGTTCCCCTGGCGGCTTCTATCTGGACGGTACCGCTGCAACTCTACGTTTTTAACGTGGTTTCCCCCTACAGCATTTTGGTGAATGTGATTACAGTTCCCTTTGTGGCTGGAATTACTTTGGGGGGGTTATTTGCGGGAATGGTTGCCCTGTTTTGGCCGACGGGCGGAACCACCATCTCCGCCTTTTTAGAGTATCCCGTCGAAGCTTTACTCGCTCTGGTTCGCTTTTTTAGCCAGCGCCCCGGAAACTCGATGGCGGTGGGGTCGATCTCGGAATTTCAACTGATTGCCCTCTACAGTCTCCTCGGTTTTGTTTTACTCGTCGGTAGCCAGCGAGAAGCCAGAAGACAGGACTATTCTACTTCTTTGGGGCTATTTTCGGGGATACTGCATCCGGTGACGATCGCTGTGACGGCGGCGGTGGCGATCGCTGTGGTTCCCATTTGGTACAATCAAGCTTCTCAATTTCAGGCTACGGTTTTGGCGACTTCGGGAGAACCGATTTTAGTGATTCAAGATCGGGGCAATATTACTTTAGTTAATAGTGGCGGTCAAGATACCGCCCGCTACACGGTTTTACCTTTTTTGCAAAAACAAGGGGTGAATTCGATTGATTATTCTATCTCTACTCATTCTCGCTTGGGATTAAGTATTGGCTGGCCGATTATTTTAGAAAAATTACCCGTTAAAATCTTTTATGATAATCCCGCTTCTAAACAAGCTTATTATGTGAGTTCGGTCGCCATTCAAAATGCAATTGAGTCTCGCCAGGGGATTTATTTACCCCTAACGCTTGAAGAATCTTTGGAGTTGGGTTCGATTGAAATTGAACTGATCGACGCCGAAACTCCTATTGTAGAATTCTATATTGGCGATCTCAAATGGATGCTATTGGGCGATGTTAATGTTGATAACCAAATTAAACTTTTACAAGCCGAAATTATCAGCCCAACTCAAGTTTTATGGTGGTCGGGAAATCGCCTTGACCCCAAAATGTTGAGGGTACTTCAGCCGAAAATTGCGATCGCCTCCTCCAATACCATTGACCCAGAAACTCTTGAACTGTTGCGCGAGCGAAAAACTCAGGTGTTTTGGACCGGGCGCGATGGTGCCGTGCAATGGACTCCCACGACCGGATTTGAAACGACCTTGCACTCCGATCAAACCGATGGTTCTTTTTTATGATACAATACAGTAATGGGTGAAACGTTAACCCGTTTTCCCGAAAATTGGAGAGGTGGCAGAGTTTGGTTGAATGCGACAGACTCGAAATCTGTTAGGGGTTGTATGGCTCCTCGTGGGTTCGAATCCCACCCTCTCCGTTGATAATATTTAGATGTCGGACTCTTTTTCAACTCCACTGACCGCCCAACGGATGACCCTCAAACCTCTTTCGACTGCGATCGCCAACCGTTTATCCTCAAATATCCGTCTGATCGCCAGCGATGTCGATGGCACCCTCACCGAAGGGGGAAAGTTTACCCCAAAATTAATCACAGCGATTGAAAGTTTAACTCAAGCCGGAATTGAGGTAATCTTAATTACGGGGCGATCGGCGGGATGGGTACAAGCGTTAAACAATTATCTTCCGGTTTCCGGGGCGATCGCCGAAAATGGCGGACTGTTTTATGGGAGTACAAATGATTCTCCAGAATTATTAGTTTCAATTCCCGATATTCGCGAACACCGCCAACAATTAGCCGAAGTTTTCAACCGTTTAAAATCCCAATTTCCTCATCTCAAAGAATCAACCGATAACCCCTTTCGCCTCACCGACTGGACCTTTGATGTGGGGGGATTAACTCAATCCCAACTGCAAAGTTTAGCCGAAATTTGTCACGAAAAAAATTGGGGTTTTACTTACAGTACCGTTCAATGTCATATTAAACCCCAAACCCAAGATAAAGCCACCGGATTACTAAAAGTTTTATCACAATATTTCCCCCACCTCTCCCCCGAAAATATTATAACCGTCGGCGATAGTCCAAACGACGAAAGCCTATTTAACCCGGAAAAATTCCCCCATTCCGTCGGCGTTGCCAATATTTTACACTATAGCGAATATCTCAATGATAAACCCGCTTATGTAACCCCAACTGAAGAAGTCAATGGATTTTGTGAACTTGCAGAATTACTCACCAAAAATACACCCCAAAACCCCAGTTTATTGGAAAAACCAGGTTGTTAAAACAGAGATTAGTTCCAAAAACCCGGTAACTCATAAGAAACCGGGTTTTTAAGACTCAACTTCAATCAAACCAATACTATGAAATTCTGCTACAATGAAGATTAATCTGGAAGAATTAACTTGCGATAACAACGGGCGGTAATTAAATAGGGATGAAAAACTTCTAGAAAATGACGTTGAATCGTTCTCAAAAATAACTCGATTTTTTCCGGATCATCTAAATGAAAAGGAAATTCTTGATTTTCCCCCTTAAAAAAATACCAATTGAGAATAATGTTAGCTTCATCACGCATCAACTTATGAAACGTGAGTAACTGTTGAGAGGGATCGGGTAAATGTTCGAGAACATCAAAACAAAGAATCGTATCAAACTGATTTTCTAATGAAATCTCAGACCAAATCTTCACTTTATCACTCAGTCCCAATTGTTCCAGCCGATAGCGAACAAAAGCTTGATTAATCGGATTAATATCGCAATAAATCACCCGTTCGACTTGGGGACACAAAGCCGCAGCGATCGCATGAGTGCCAATTCCCCCCCCAAAGTCTAACACATCACCCCGAGCGTGATCGGCAATAATTCGCAAGGTATCTCCGATGTAGTCTTGACTCGACAGATGCCAAGCGCCCAACTCAAACAAATACATCTCACCGACTTTTTCGCGGTAAAATAAAGTAGCATTTTCCCAGTCAAAATCCCGATGACCCAGTTCGGCCAGTAATTGCTGACCCGACTTGAGTTGTGCTTCGAGAGTCGTTCGATCCAAGTTAAAATAATCTTGCAAGTGCTGCTTGAGATGAAAAGCATCCTGCTGATAGCTCTCTAAAATACTAGGCTTTGAAAATGATAACATGAGCAAGAAAAAACTCAGGTAGTTCCAAGAATAAAATCTTATCATGGAAATGTTCTCTCGGTCTTTGTCAATTTCTCATCGGGGGTTGAAAACCTGGGGAGTGATTCTCCTCAGTATATGTTTGTTAATCTGTGGCGGTTGTCAACCTCAAACCCCAACGGAAGCGGGAGTGATTAATTTAACCCTTTGGCATGGCATTAATCCCCCGCCCAACCGAGATGTCTTTCAAAAATTAGTCGATAAATTTAATCAAACTCATCCCAAAATTAACGTCAACCCCTATTATATCGGTCAACCCGATCAACAAATGCCGAAAATTTTAACGGCCGTTGTCGGAAACGCCTCACCCGATATTCTGTGGTACAGTCCGCAAATTACAGGCCAATTGGTTGAACTCGACGCCATGGAACCGATAGAAGAATGGCTAAATAAATCCCCCGTTAAAGCAGAAATAGATCCGGCTTTATTTCCAGCAATGGAACTCAACGGACACACTTGGTCTATTCCAATGGCTACCAATAATACCGCTATTTTTTATCGTCCGAGTTTGTTTGAAAAAGCAGGAATTACCAAACTCCCTTTAACCTGGGAAGAATTTACAGAAGCCGCCCAAAAACTCACTCAAGATGTCGATGGCGACGGAAAACTCGACCGACACGGGATAGTTTTACCTCTCGGAAAAGGCGAATGGACGGTTTTTACCTGGCTGCCCTTTATGTATAGCGCCAATGGAGAATTAATTGAAAATGACGAAGTAGACTTAGTGAATCCGGGTGCTTTAGCCGCTTTGGAGTTTTGGTCCGATCTCCTCAAAGACGGTTCGGCGATTCTTTCTCCCCCTGAGCGGGGCTACGAACAGGATAACTTTATTTCCGGTAAAGTGGCAATGCAAATTACCGGGCCTTGGACGTTAGGATTTTTGCAGTCTGCGGGAATTGATTACGGGGTGTTTCCCATTCCCGCCAAAGACCAACAGGCGACCGTTGTCGGGGGCGAACATTTGTTTGTGATGAAAACCACCTCCCAACAGCAAGAAGCCGCCCTGACGTTTTTAGAATACGTGTTGAGTGAGGAATTTCAAACCGAGTGGAGTTTGGGAACTGGATATTTACCCGTGAATTTAAAAACCCGTCAGAGTCAAGAGTATCAGGATTTTTTATCCCAACAACCGAGTTTACAAATCTTTTTAAAACAGATGGGTTGGGCGCGATCGCGGCCAATTATTGCCGGATATCGTCGTTTGTCGGAAAATTTAGGACGGGCGATCGAAGCGTCTTTACTCGGAGAAAACCCCCTAGATGCGTTAAAACAGGCGGAAAGTCGGCTGAAATTGATGCTTTAACCTAGAGGCGATCCGATCGCGTATTGCCTTCTTCCGGGCAAAATATTGATCGAGATTCAATGATATGGAACCATCTGTTTATGAGTTACTGTATTAATCCTGAATGTCTGCATCCTGTTAACCCTGATACAGCAAAATTTTGTCAAAGTTGCGGCGAACATCTGTTATTGCAAAATCGTTATCGTCCCATTCAGCCTTTAGGAGAGGGGGGTTTTGGTAAAACTTACTTGGCGGTTGATGAACAAATACCTTCTAAACCGCCCTGTGCGATCAAACAATTTGTTTTTGGCGATCGCCAAGTTAACCGTTACTCAAAAGCGGCTAAACTGTTTCGTCAGGAGGCGGTGCGTTTGGAACAGTTGGGCGAACATCCGCAAATTCCGCAACTGTTGGCGCATTTTGAACAGAATCAACAGCTTTTTCTCGTTGAAGAATACATTGCCGGAAAAACCTTAGAGCAAGAATTTGAACAAAAGGGGACATTTAACGAGGCGCAAATTTGGGATCTGTTGCGGGGTTTGCTGCCGGTGTTGAAATATATTCACGATCGCCAGATTGTCCATCGAGATATCAAACCTGCCAATATTTTACGACGTTCTCCCCTGAGTGGGGAAGGGGAAATTGGGGCGTTTGAAGCGATCGAACCGATTGTTTCTCGCAGCGCTCTTTCTAAGACCAGTTTATCATCGGTTTCTGTGAGTTCGCCTCCTTTACGCCGCAAGGAACAGCAATGGGTTTTAATTGATTTTGGGGTGGCGAAACTGCTGAGTGAGACGGCGATCAACCAAACGGGGACGGTGGTGGGTTCTCCCGAGTTTATGGCGCCGGAACAAACCCGAGGTAAGGCGTTTGCGGCGAGTGATTTGTACGGGTTGGGGGCGAGTTGTTTGTATTTGCTGACCGGTGTTTCGCCTTGGCAGTTGTACGATGAGGATAAGCAATGTTGGGTTTGGCGAGAGTTTCTGACGTCTCAACATCGGGTGAGTGAACGTTTGGGTCGGATTTTGGATGGTTTAGTTGCTTTTAAGCTAGAAGAACGCTACGCCAGCGCTGATATTGTTTTACAAGCGATAAATACGCCGAAAGTTTCGACTTCTACAGGGTTGACTCCGGTCAAGCGATCGCCGTCTCGCTCTCGATCTTCGGAGTCTTTGTCTTTATCGGGTTGGAGATTACCGGATATTTTTACTCAATTTTTACCGGCTTTGAGTCCTTTGAACGATGAGCTTGATTCGGCGGTTGGGGTCGATTATACCAAGTTGCAGCGTCTTTTGGCGACTCACCAGTGGAAAGCCGCAGATGAGGAAACTTGGTCGGTGTTGGGTCAGGCGTTGGGTTATCAGAGTTTTTGTTATCTTCATCCCCAAGAGTTGAAAAAATTGCCTTGTCAGGATTTGCGAACCATCGATCGCTTATGGGTGAAGTATAGTCAGGGACGGTTTGGTTTTAGCGTCCAGACTCGCATTTATGAGGAGGTTGAGGGGGATTATGCTCTATTTTGCGATCGCCTCGGTTGGTTAACTTACAATCCTCATCACCCTTCAGTTGGCTTTAGATTTGATCGTTCGGCACCGATTGGCCATTTACCGTCCCGCCTGGGGATCGTCGGTTCGGGCCAGTGGTGGCGACACGCTCAGATGATGTCCGAGAGAATTGTTGATTGTGGAATCGTGTAAAACAATGTTAACTTCTTTAAACTGTTGTTAATATTTTCGTCAAAAATGGTAAGATTGAAAGATTATGAAATCTACAGGCATCGGGTCACAATCAAGCTTCTCGGCGATTGTTTATCCATTTTTAACCTAAAAGCTGTTCTCTAAATGCTATAAAATGTGGGTACAGTTGCAGCTAAAAAGTCAAATCGGATTGACAGATTAGGAAGCATTATCAGTGCGCTTCTGGACTATTTTTCTCTCAGGGAACTTATATTTGGGAATGGCTAAAGGTGAAGGATTCTGTAAAGAAAAAAGCACTCCAAGCCATCCAATCGGGGTGATGGGTAGATCGAGAGACATTGCCGACAATGGCTCTATAGGTAAAAAATAATCTATCCACAGGATTTCTAGGATCGCGCACCGGAGTAGAGTTGACCAATCTACAGCCAAAGCGTATTTGAAATTCGAGCAGGGATTTGCTAGGTATTCGATATGAAGCGGTTCTAGAACAACAGGGTGCAGATACAGGACCTCTAACGGGGTGATTGTTCTTTCAACCAGTGACAAGCTATGCCAGGTGTACGAGTCGGAATATTGCATTCACTGAGTGGGACGATGGCAATTAGCGAATCTCCGCTCGTTGATGCTGAATTAATGGCGATCGCTGAAATTAATCAATCCGGAGGTGTTTTAGGTCAGGTGATCGAACCCGTCATTGTAGACGGCGCCTCCGATCCGGCAAAATTTGCGACCCAGGCGACAAAACTGATTCAACACGATCGAGTTTCGACTCTGTTTGGCTGTTGGACATCAGCCGCCCGTCAAGCCGTCAAACCGGTTGTAGAAGCCTACAATGCTCAACTGTGGTATCCCGTCCACTACGAAGGATTAGAAAACTCTCCGAATATTTTTCATACCGGATCTTGTGCCAACCAACAAGTCGAACCGACAGTCAATTGGTTGATACAAAATCTGGGATCAAGATTTTATCTACTGGGTTCGGACTATGTTTTTCCCCATACGGTGAATAAATTAGTCAAAATTCAACTCAACGGACTGGGAGGAAAGGTCGTCGGTGAAGCCTCTGCGCCTCTTGGAACCCAGGATTTTAGTGCAATTATTACTCGTATCCGACAAGCCCAACCGGATGTCATTTTCAGCACGTTAACCGGGGATAGCAATGTAGCGTTTTACCGTCAATTTCAAGAGGCGGGTTTAACCCCCCAAGACATCCCGATTCTGGCCACCTCGGTGACGGAAACGGAACTGCAAGAAATTGGTGAAGCCGCAGTCGGTCATTTAAGCTGCTGGAGTTACTTTCAAAACCTCGACACTCCAGAAAATCGGCAATTTGTCGCCAACTTTCAAGCCCGATATGGTCAACATCGGGTGACAAGCGATCCCATCGAAGCGGCTTACACCCAAGTTTATCTGTGGAAACAGGCGGTGGAACTGGCAAATTCCTTTGATTGCGATCGCATTCGGGTAGCCGCCTATGGACTCAGTTTTGCGGCTCCGGGAGGATTTGTCTGCATCAAACCCAATCATCATGTTTCCAAAGTTTGTCGGATTGGTCAAGCCTTACCCAACGGACAATTTGAAGTGATATACTCTACACCAAATCGGATTAAACCCCTTCCTTGGTTGGGATTTGAAGAAGGTCATTTCAACACCTCGGAAATGGTCACGCATTTGCTAGCCGAAGTCAGTCATAGTATTGAACGAGCCGAACAACTCGAACAAAAATCGATTGAACTCGAAGCCACTCAAGCCCAACTTAAACAAGAAATTGAAGCCCGCAAACAGTTTGAAGAACAACTCAAACAAATCAACGAACAACTCGAACACATCGTTGAAGAACGGACGGCGGCTTTGAAAGAATCTAACGATCAATTGGTTCAAGAAATCGTCGAACATAAACAAGCCCGGGAAGCGTTGATGTCGGCGAATACTCGTTTACAAGCGGTCTTAGAAGCGGTACCGGGAACGGTTTCTTGGATTCAGTCCGATCTGCGCTATATTGAGGTGAATCAAAAACTCGCCGATATGTTTCAAATGCCTCGCGAAAAATTTGCAGGTCAGCATATTGGGTTTTTGGGTTCTAGTTCGGATTTTAATGATTTTGTTCAACAATTATTTACCAGCCCGGAAACGGAAATGTCTCGGGAAGTGATGGCAAATATTGACGAGCAACCTTGTCATTATTTAGTTGTGGCTCGTAAATATAATGATAATCAAGCGGCGTTTGTGGTGGGGATTGATATTAGCGAACGCCGACGGGCTGAAGAAGCTTTGAGGAAAGCCAACGTTCGTTTACAAACGGTCTTAGAAGCGGTACCGGGAACGGCTTCTTGGGTGAGTTCGGATTTGCGTTATATTGAAGTTAATCAAAATCTCGCCGATCTTCATAGCCGTTCTCGCGAAGATTTTGCCAATCAACCGATTGGTTTTTTGGGGGGAGGTACGCAGTTTAGTCAATTTGTTCAGGAGTTATTTCGCCAAAGCGAACTTCATACTTATCGAGAAATTTCTGTAAAAGTTAGAGATGAACTGCGAAATTTTATTTTAGTTGCTCAAAAATATAATCAAAATCAAGAAGCGTTTATTGTCGGGATTGATATTAGCGAACAAAAACGAGCGGAGGCGGCTTTAGAAAATACTCAAGTTCAGTTACAGGCGGTTTTAGATGTTGTACCGGGAACGGTTTCTTGGATTAGTTCGGATTTGTATTATTTGGGGGTAAATCGTTATCTGGCGGACACGTTTGAATTAAAACCGGAGGATTTTGTTAATCGGCATATTGGGTTTTTAGATGTTAGCCCTCAATTTAATCAGTTTGTCCGCGATTTCTTCACGAGCGAAAAATTGGATGCTCAACGAGAAGTGATCTCAATGGTGAAAGGTGAACGGCGAAATTATTTGATTGTTGCTCATAAATATAATCATAAAAAAGCGGCGTTTTTTGTGGGGATTGATATTACCGCCCGTAAACAAGCTGAGGCGAATTATCGCAGTATTTTTGAAAATGCGGTTGAGGGGATTTTTCAAACCACACCGGAGGGGCGTTTTATTAGTGTTAACCCCGCTTTAGCCCGAATTTATGGGTTTGCATCTGCTGAAGATTTAATGAAGAATTTGACTCATGTGGGCAATCAATTGTATGTTGATTCCTATCGCCGTCTGGAATTTATACAGTTGATTGAACAACAGGGTGCGGTTGTTAATTTTGAGTCGCAAATTTGCCGGGTAGATGGTCAGTTACGTTGGATTTCCGAAAATGCTTCGGCGGTACGCGATAATGCGGGGAAACTGCTGTATTATGAAGGAACAGTGGTGGATATTACCGAACGCAAACAGGCCGAAGATGCGCTACAACAGGCGATGGATGCTTTGGAATCTCGGGTCGAAGAACGGACGGCGGAATTGGTTCGCGAAATTGGGGAACGGCGAAGAATAGAAGCGGCTTTGCGATCGTCGGAAGCGGAATTAAGGGCGTTATTTGCGGCGATGACGGATGTGATTACGGTGTTTGATGCCCAAGGAAATTATAAAAGAATTGTCACCACCAATGCGGAAATTTTGTACAGTCCGACACCGGATCGCTTAGGAAAAAGTGTATTTGAAGTGTTTCCTCCCGCCCAAGCCAGAATGTTTTATAGTCACATTCAAAGGGTATTGGAAACCGGAAAAACCCTCAATGTTGAGTATAGCTTACCTGTAGAGCAATCGGAATCTGGGAAGTTGGCAACTTCCAATTCTCCCCTCAACCCCGAAAGTACAGAATTAGTGTGGTTTGCGGCGACCGTTTCTCCCATGCCAAATAATTGTGTAATTTGGGTGGCACGTAACACCACCGAACGGCGTCGGGTACTGGATGCGTTGCGAATTGAACAGCAAAAATCCGAGCGTTTGTTACAGAATATTTTACCCCGTTCGATTGCTGAACGTCTCAAACAAGCCCCCCATTCCATCGCCGAACGCTTCGATCGCGCAACGATTATGTTTGCTGATATTGTTGATTTTACCGGATTTTCTGCCAAAATTTCACCCACAGAATTGGTCGATCACCTCAATGAAATTTTCTCGGCGTTTGATGGGTTGGCACAAAAACATGATTTGGAGAAAATTAAAACCATTGGGGATTCTTATATGGTTGTCGGGGGTTTACCGACTCCGAAAGATGATCATGTCAAGGCGATCGCTGAAATGGCTTTGGATATGCAACGGGAAATTAGCCGCTTTCAACGCAATGATGGTCAACCGTTTCGTTTGCGAATTGGAATTAATACCGGACCTGTGGTGGCGGGGGTGATCGGGACTCGCAAGTTTATTTATGATTTGTGGGGTGATGCGGTGAATGTGGCTTCGCGGATGGAGTCGCACGGGGAAGCGGGTAAAATTCAAGTGACACAAGCGACTTATACTTTATTGAAAGATGAGTATCTTTTTGAGGAACGGGGGTTAATTCAGGTTAAAGGAATTGGTCGAATGGTTACTTATTGGCTAAAAGGAAGAATGTAGTTTTTTGGAATCTAAAGTTAAAATTAACAACATGAATACATATACTCTCTTAAGTCAAACTGAGCGCCAACGAGTCAGCGATGGAGCGATCGCATCGATCTTGAGCGGTTGCCAATCTTCACCCCGCCAGTTGGTGCTAATCTTACCCCAGTTGGGAGATTTTGACAGCTTTGAGTACGCTTGGCGGTTGCGATCGCGTGCAGAACAGCTATCGGCACAAGGAATAGCGATCCGAGCGGTCGGAATTGGCGATCGCGGTTCGGGTCAGCGATTCTGTGATTATACCGGATTTCCGGCCGACTGTTTGTTTGTCGATCCTGCCGCCCAACTGCATCAAACCCTCAACCTGTATGCGGGTCTATCTCTGAAATTACCAGGTTTATCGCCCGGTGTCAATGCTTGGCTGAACCTGATGCTGATGTGTGCTGGAATTGGTAGCCCCGGTACTTTGGCGGAGGTGTTTCGCGGATATCGGGGTGACAGCAAAGCGCCTCAGTTAATTGGCGATGAAGAAATTGTTCACGCTCCCCCTTTACCCCCGCTGAAAGGTTCGTTCTTCAGATGGGCTGGAGGTGGCGGTTTTCAGCGTCCATTTGAGTTGGCGACTTTGCGACTGCGAAATATGGGAGAAGTGCTAACCAACTGGAAAATTTATGTTCCTAACCCCGCCTATCTCACCCAACGGGGAGCGACTTTTCTATTTAATGATCGCGGGGAATTACTTTATGAACATCGCGATCGCGCCATTCTCGGCTTTGCTGCTGATATGAGTAATCCCCTCTCTTTTCTGACGGATTTTGTGACTCCTAAAACCGAATCCTTGAACGTTAAAAACTAAGAATTGGGCGCCAGTAAGAGCGCCCGATACACTGCATTTAATGGGTTGCTAAAGCGGGTTTTGCCGTAATCATAACCCAGAAGATTGCAAGAAGAATTAATAAGATTGCATTTAAACTATATCTAAAAAGATTTTTATAGGTGTTTTTATTTATCATAAAAAAATCTTGATTTCACGACAAAGCATTATATCATGCCCGGATAATTAGTAATCAAAAAACGTTCTCCTTCTCCTCCTCTTTCTTCTTCAAAATTTCCTCAATCCTCCTGACTCCTGACTTCTGACTCCTGACTCCTCCATCGTTTATTTATAACTGTTCAACCCGACATGATATTAAAAATAATTCGACCAATCCGACCCGACTCTCAAGGTTAAATCCGACCCAATTTCCCCCGTAGAAGACGCTTCTATTTTCCCCCAACCCAACTGATTTTTTAAGGCTTTGGCGCCGGATAAATCACCCCGTTGGACGATAATTTCAGTTTGACGCTGTTCGTCCGGCCAGTCGGGGACTACATATACATTATAATAGCCTTGGTCTGCTAAAGTGTCGGCTATTTTTTCGCCGGCTTGGGAATTTCCCGACGCATTTTGAATGGCTATTTTGGTATCGAGGGGTAATTTTTCTGAGGTTGTATCTGATTCTGTAGCCGAATAACTATCTGTATCTTCTTGAAAATATTCTGCTACAATGCGATCGCGTTCGATGTCATCAATAATCCAATAACTGTTATAAGCTTCTTCGGCGCCGCTACTCCGTCCCGGCAATGTTACCATTTTAAATTGTTCGGGTTCTAAATTCAAACCAAAGTTAACTAAACTGAGTATTTCATTAAAACTTAAATCGGTATCAACGTATTTTTCCATCACCCGAATAATTTGGGGTAAACGGGGTAATATATTGGGATTTTGTAACCGATTTTGTATCGCTTGCATTAAGGCTTGTTGTCGTTGAATGCGTCCAATATCGCCATAAGCATCGCTGCGATAACGGGCGAATTGATCGGCTTGTTCACCATCAATGGTTTGCCATCCGGGGGATAAATCGATTTTCAACTGTTGGGTATTGTCGATATAAGACATGGAATTTGGGATAAATACATCGACGCCGCCCAACAAATCAACTAACTCTTTAAACGCACCGCTACTCACTCTTACATAGCGATGAATGGGAATTTGATTGAGGGTTTGGCGGAGGGTTTCTGTGGCTAATTCTGTTCCGCCCCAGTAGTTGGCTTCGTTAATTTTCCCCATCCCCACGCCGGGAATTTCGACTTCGGTATCCCGAGGAATTGATAATAAATTGACTGATTTTTCTGTGGGGTTAAATTGTACTAATAATATTGTATCGCTGCGTCCTTCAAAGCTTGCGGGGGAGTCGGCTTCGGTGTCTTCGGTGCGATCAATTCCCATTACTAATATATTAACCGAACGAGTCAGTTTGTAGTCAAAGCGATCGCGCCAAAATTGGTTGAGGACGTTGGAAGCGGGATCGGGTGTATTCTCGTCTGTGGGTAAAAACGCTGCGGTGACTGCGCCTAATATCGCCGACAACAAAGCGGAAACGACGATAACAACACCCCAGGACATTCGGCGACGTGAGGGGGACTGTGATGGGGAAGAAAGGGGAGGAGTCATAGAAGGCGCAACCCGTTTACAGTTTACAGTTTACAGTTTACAGTGACCCGTTTTTGATGTTAACAGTTTAGAGTAATATAGCATTTTTAGTGGAAATGCGATCGCTATATTATTTGTCTTTTGTGCAAGACAAACCGGGTCGATTTGAAAAACCGGGTTTGGGCGGTTGATTTGAGAAAAATATAACTGCTTTCAAATTAACAGCTTGTTACGGGTTCAATAAATTTAGAATTCGCCCGGACAAAAAAGGCGGTGCCTTGATAACTAATGACTAACCAGGGTTTACCGACTTGATCAAATTTGAGGGGATAATAATAGTCGGGCGGGGGGAGAAAATGGGGTTCCGAATGGTAAACTCAAATCGACTTTATAATCAAAACCGGAACCGCTGCGGACGTTTAATTTGTTGGGGGTTATCACTCGCCATTCTAACCAATTTGCTTCGATAAAATCCCCATAATCATTCATCCGAGGCGGTTGAGGAACCGACATTTTTTTTAATTGGCGAGGGTTTCTAACTGGGCGATGGCTTTTTCTAGTTTTAAATTAAATTTTTCCCTGCTATAAACCCGCAGAAACCCTATCTTTATTTGCTTGATTCTTTAGGCGGTTAATGCCAAACTGGGTTTAACAATTGCCGGAACAATTCGCCCGGAAGCCATCCTTGCCCCGGCTAAATTGCGGGCGACCGGCCCCAGTTGCAAAGCCGCCAATCCTCCCATTAGGAATAACTCGCAACCCGGAAGGCGCAAATGTTGATCTAAAACGGGCAAACCGTCTACAATTTCGGTGGGATAAACGGGCAAAATCTTCTGAAGTAACGGGTGCTGACTGGCATCAAGTTTAGTTCCCGTTGCTAACACAATCCGGTCAAATTCAACCTCACCGCGATCGCATTTTACCCGCCAATTGTTCTCCCAAATAGCCGCTTTCACCTGACAATTTTCCCAGAGAATTAATTTTCCTTGACGGATTGCCCGCCTTAGCTGTATCATCAGATTGGGAGTGATAGAACCGCCATCTCTTGCCTGTTGAATCATCTGCGATCGCACCCGCCAACAGGATTCCGCTTCAAACCCTTTGAGATACTTCGGCCCCAACCAGCCGGGTTCGGCGTCAAACAGCTTCTCCCGCAACTGCCGGCGCACCATCAACGTTACCGTTGCCCCCCGCGCCATCATCCCCAGTGCCAGGTGAGCGCTCGTTAAACCGCCCCCAACGATGAGAACCCGTTCGCCGGACAGATAAAGTGATCGCAAATCAACCTGTTGGCTGTGAACCAAGCGTTCCGGGGGAAAAGGCGAAGGAATCTTGCTCGCCCAGTCGGGAAGCTGAACCTTACCCCCTCCCGTCGCCAAAACCACCCGTCTCGCCCGAACCGTCCGCCCGTCTGCCAAAACCAACTCAAACCGAGTTCCCCTCAACCCCCGCAACGGCAGAAGATCGACCACCTGCGCCGCACAAACCTGCTCCGCCAGTTGCCAGCGTTGGATCACATCCCCACAAAAATCCTCAAATAGCTTGGTTCCGGGGAGGTCGTAGGGGGGAAATAGCTCGTGAGAACGATTCTCGGCAAATTTTCGCAACGCGAAGGGGTTGGGGTCGGGGTGATGAACCGCAGGCGAACGCAAATGGGGAATGTCCTGGGCCGCAAACTGATGGTGCCACCGACTCAACCACACCCCACTGGGGTCAAAAACCCTGATTTTATGGTGTATTGGCTGTTTTTGCAGCAGGTGGGCGGCTAGGGTCAAGGCGTGAGGGCCAGCCCCGATAATCGCAACGGAAACAAAGTCAGACATAAATCCGGTCAAATAATTTGATAATGGTTCTTATTTTTTGTTATATCTATAATAATGATTATTGTTCTTAAAAGGAAGCGGCGATGATTACTGCGGTTACTGGCCCGCCGGGTGCGGGTAAAACCCACTGGATACGAGAACAAATCAGCAAAACCACAGAACCGGTTGGCTATTTTAACCCCGGAGAGGATTCTGTTGTCATTGATGGGACTTGTCTGGCTAGCGAATTTCCCCAGGTGCAAATTTACACCTCGGGCGAGGAATTACAACTCTTTAATCCCGAGTTAGTATCAACCACTTATATCGAGATTCCCTGGCATTTCGACCTATCTTCCGTAGACCCTTTACTAACCCGATTAAACTCAAAACGCATCGCCATCATCCCCTCATCCTCTGAAAATACCGAATGGAAAAACTGGGCGGATTCGGCGATTTTAGGAAATAAAAATCTTGCCGAAACTCTCCGTAAAATCCATAATTATTCCGTACAAATTCATCGCAACCTACTTACCGGAGAAATTCTCGACTGGACGAGTTTAACCCTGTTTTGGTTTGAACTCATTCAAGGGGCTTACGGGGAAGTCATTCGGGCGAAAGGAATTTTTGATATTGTTAGCGGAGAATCCATTTATGGGGATTTTGTAGCGGGAACAATCAATCAAGAATTTGTAGCTTTAAATGTTCCCCTGTGGTTAACCGGAAGACCCGAACGATTTAGCGGTTTGGAAATTGTCGGATTTAATTTACAACTCAAAGAAATCTCCCAAACCCTGAAAGATTGCTTCATCCCCGAATCCCAAATTGATTATTATCAACAACAAATTCAAACCACATTACAAACCGAGGAGGAAGTCACCCCATGAAAATAGCAGTCATGTCTTGCATTCACGGAAACTATGAAGCGTTAAATGCCGTTTTATTAGATATCGACGAACAAAAGGCCGAAAAAATATATTGTTTGGGAGATTTAGTTGGTTACGGTCCCTTTCCTCATGCTGTTGTCGAACAAATTCGTTCCCTCGATATTCCCACCGTTCAAGGCTGTTGGGATGAAGATATTGTAGAAGGATTAAATGCTTGCGAATGCAGTTATCCGTCGCTGTTAGCCGAACGTCGGGGACGTTTCGCCCACGAGTGGACGCACAACAATATTTATCCCGAAACTCGCGAATTTTTAGCCCAACTTCCCCTAACTTTAAAAACAGAAAATCTCTGTTTTGTTCACGGTTCGCCCCACAGCAACCACGAATATTTAATGCCGAATATGGACGCATTTACCGCCCTAGAACGAGTCTTATCAGCCGAGGCGGATGTGCTATTTTGTGGTCACACTCATATCCCTTATCTTCGCAAGTTAGAGGGGGGTCAACTTCAAGTCAAAATTAATCAACCCCATTTAAACGATGAACAAAACCTCAGTTTTACCACCCCTTTAAAACACATTATTAACGTCGGTTCCGTCGGAGAACCCCGTCACGGTCGCCCCAACGCCACCTATGTTATTTATGATACCGAAACTCAAGGGGCAACGCTGCGAGAGGTTGAATATGATTATCAAAAAACCTGTGCCGCCATCATCGAGAAAGGTTTACCGCCTATTTTTGCTTGGCGTTTAGCCCGAGGTTTGGAATACGCGGAAAAAGCGGATGACCCCACTCACGTCTGTCAGCGTTAATATGAAATCCTTAAATATTTGCTACAAATGTATCGATAGGGAGATGGGGAGGTGGGGAGGTGGGGAGAAAGATGTGTAGCATCGGTGCTTCTGTATTTCATATAAAAACTTGCAAGCAAGTTTGAGAACTGTTATCATTTTTGCAAACCTTCCGGCCGAACAATGTCTATGGAAACTCTCCCCTCCTCCACTCTGGATATTCCCAAACGGGGAATGCCCGTGACCATTATTACGGGTTTTTTGGGAAGCGGAAAAACCACCCTGTTGAATGAAATTCTCGCCAACAAACAGGACTTAAAAGTAGCGGTTTTGGTGAACGAATTTGGCGATATTAATATTGACGCTCAACTGTTGATCTCCACAGAAGAAGATATGGTAGAGTTGAGTAACGGTTGTATTTGCTGCACGATTAATGAAGGTTTGGTCGATGCGGTTTATCGGGTTCTCGAACGAGAAGAACAAGTGGATTATATGGTGATTGAAACCACAGGAGTTGCAGACCCGTTACCGATTATTTTAACCTTTTTGGGGACGGAACTCCGAGAACTAACTCGCCTGGATTCTATTATTACCCTCGTCGATGCAGAAACCTTTACACCCGAACATTTTGAAAGCGAAGCCGCCCTCAAACAAATTACCTACGGGGATGTGGTAATTTTAAATAAAACCGACCTGGCTTTCCCAGAAAAAGTAGAAGGATTGGAACGTTATATCAAAACCGTTAAACCGAGTGCGAGAATTCTACAAACCCAACAGGCTAAAGTTCCGCTTCCCCTAATTTTAGATGTTAACCTCACCCCGGTTCAACAGTATCAAACCGCAGAAGAACATCGCCATTCCCCCCACTTACAAACCGATGGTTTTGTCTCCGTTCCCTTCAAAAGCTATTCCCCCTTTGATATTGACAAATTTGAGAAATTTTTAACTGAAGAAATGCCCGCAGAAGTATTTCGGGCGAAAGGTATTCTCTGGTTCAATAATAGCGAAATGCGCCACATTTTCCAACTCAGCGGGCCTCGGTACGATATCCAACTCGAAGAATGGCCGAGTTCCCCCCTGAACCAGATTGTGTTTATTGGTCGTCATTTAGATGCCAATAAAATCCGCCAACAGTTGAATAACTGTTTGGTCTTACAACCGAGTAAATTAGCACAAGCGATGGGTTTAAAATTGTTTTAAATCCTAGTTTGTCTCTGATTTAACTGTAAAAACTTGTCGTTTACTTTAGGAACAAAACTCCAAATTTATGACCTTAGCCAACTCCTCGCCGAAGGGAAATCAAAACGGAAACTTACCGAATTTAAAAACTCAATCCGAACCCCCAGTTTCCGAAGAAGAAATGCGTCAAGCGGTGCGGACGTTGCTACTCGGACTCGGAGAAAATCCGGACCGCGAAGGCTTAAAAGATACCCCCAAACGGGTTGTTAAAGCCTTAAAATTTCTCACCTCGGGTTATCATCAATCCCTGGATGAATTGCTGAACGGGGCGATTTTTCACGAACAAACCGACGAAATGGTGTTGGTGCGGGATATCGATATTTTTAGTTCTTGCGAACATCATATTTTGCCGATTTTGGGTCGCGCTCATGTGGCTTACATTCCCGATGGAAAAGTGATTGGATTATCTAAAGTCGCTCGCATCTGTGAAATGTACGCCAGACGGTTACAAGTTCAAGAACGATTAACCGCTCAAATTGCCGATGCTTTACAGGGTTTATTAAAGCCCAAAGGTGTGGCTGTTGTTGTCGAAGCCAGCCATATGTGTATGGTGATGCGGGGCGTTCAGAAAGTGGGTTCTTGGACTTCTACGAGTGCGGTTCGGGGTGTATTTGCTGAGGATGCAAAAACTCGCCAAGAATTTATGAGTTTAATCCGCCATACTCCCAGTTGGAGTTAGTTTTAATTCTCCAATTTTAATTTTTGAACTTTTCGCGTGCTATTGATAGGGGTGGGATGTATTCCCATCTCTATTTTATCAAATTTATCAGGAAACAGCAAGTTAAAATGTGGGCAATTTTAAGTGGAATTGAGGGAAATATCAAGGCTTATGAAGCGGTGATTGACCATTTGAAAAAGCAGAATTTTCCTATCGAAGAATTGTATATTTTAGGAGATTTAGTCGGACTGAATTCCCAAAGTGAAGCGGTTGTCGAACGGGTGAGGGAACCCCGGAACGGAGAATTAACCCCGCAAGTTTGTATCGGTTGGTGGGAAGAACAATGTTTTAATTTGTACGGTTTGGGCGGCAATGTAGAGGCGACAGAATTAAGAGAAAAATATGGAGCGGATGGGGTAAAATTATTGTGGGATTGTGTTTCGAGAGAAACGGTTCAATGGCTGAGACAACAACATTTTGGGTTTTTTGAATTGGATTGTTTATTGATTCACGGAAGCAGCGTTAATGTGGGCGATGAATTAACGCCGCAAACGCCCCCTTGGAAATTGTTAGATCGACTTCAACGGGTCGAAGCCAACCGTTTATTTTGTGGTCGTTCCGGTTTAACCTTTCAGTACGAGTTACAAACGGGTTCAATTTCCAGTTCCGTTTTAACTCTCGACGAACAAAAAGAAACTCAAACTTTTACCTCTTCTAAAAAACAAGTAATTGGGGTGGGAAATGTAGGCCGTGAACCGGGAAAAGCCACCTATACTTTATATAATCCCAATACCGATTTTCTCAAATTTCAGACGGTTTATTACTCCCCGTGAGTTTTTGATTACCATTCTCAAATTTAATCCCCACCTCCCCACCTCCGGTCCTCCCCCGGAACCCCAGGGCCTTTTCGTTCTAGCCCGAAAACTTGATTTGTGGGGAGGTGGGGAGGTAGGGAGGTAGGGAGGTAGGGAGGATTTTTATTAATAAAAAGCTATTTTTAATCTCAAAAAAGTCCTCTCCCCACCGCCCCATCACCCCATCACCCCCCGAACCCCCGGCAATTTTTAACTGAGAACGAAACGGCCCTCCCCCGGAACCCCACCCATCAAAGACACGCAAATATTTAAGGATGTACGATTGCCGATGACCGGGGAACTCAGGAGTTGAATTTGATGACTAAAAACCTCCTAGTTTTGCTCAAAGCTTGTTGATCTCAGTAAAATAGGTATAGACTTTAGTCTTGATTTATAGTAATCCGTAATTTCTTGGATGAGCTAGGGGGATGTCTGAATCGGCCAGCACTCCCACCTCACCAAGGCTACAATTAGGGGAAGATGTTAATGCTCAAGACCAACCCAGAGATTTTATTGATACAAATCAACCTCTGTTCTACTTATGTCAACCTGAGTTAGTTGCTCTCATTTTCTAGTTTTGCTCTCCGTCTTGGTGCTTTTGCATCTACCCTAGTTTCAGTATGAAAAATACTCACTCAACTGAAAAAACAGAAACTATTATTAGACAGCTCTTTAGACCCATTCCTGTTTTGGTTTCGGGGATAGTAATGGGGTCAATTGCTACCGTTTATGGAACATTAACTCACGTCGATTTGTTAAACTATTTAGAATCAAATAACAAAGATATTGTTGAGTTTTATGGTGAACTTTTTGGTTTTTCAAATGATTATCTTCGCCAAAGAAAACAGTTTAGAGGTTATATTGAAGAGATTAATATAACCGTCAATCCGGAAAATCTTAAACTGTATTCCTTGCCAAATTCTTTATGTGAAAATGCCATTAACGAAGGAGATACCCTCCAAGTTGCTGCGGCATCAGAACAACAAGAGACGAATCGCTTTGAAAACTTTAAAAAAAAGATTGAGAAGATCGTTAATGATGGTGTCGGCACCTTAGAAATTATTAACATCAATGGGGAACCTATCTCCATTGAAATCAACCTTTTAACACCAGAAAGAACCTGTATCCGCAAACCCGAAGAAATTAAACAATTAGAGAAACTTCTCCAAGAACGAAAATGGAAAGAAGCCGATCTCAAAACATACGAGGTTATGCTCAAAGTCACTAATAGTAAAGCCGACGGCTACCTAGAGGGCGAATCAATTCGGAATTTCCCCTGTTCCTATTTGGAAACCATTGATCGACTCTGGACAAGATATTCTGGGGAGCAGTTTGGCTTGAGCGTTCAGAAAAAAATTTATAAAGAAACGGGAAATAAGTTAACAGAAGATCATCTCCGAAAATACGATCCAGATGCCTATATTCATTTTAATGATTTAGTTCGATGGATCGAAACCGGAGACGATGGCAAAGAAAGTTGGAGACCCTACGATCAACTTACCTTTTCTCTCGATGCTCCTAGTGGTCATCTTCCCCGCTTGGAAAAACTAGCAGCGGGAATGGAAAAAGAACCGAGTTATCAACTGATCTCCCCCAATTCCTTACCCTTGACCTCTCAAGAAATTCTAGCCCGAAATTTTCTGTTTTCACGGGTAGAAGCTTGTGAACTCTAATTTTTCAGTAGCCCAGAATCTAAAACCTGGTTACAATCAGGGAGAGACTGTCTAGTGTTAACTTCTATCAGCGGATAATGAACGGCGTGAGAACCTCTGAAAATGATCCCATTACGGTGGATTTCCTCCCCCCGGATCGAGTTCCCTATCCCGGTCAAATTGGCCTGACTTTTGCACCGGGAAAAAAGCATCAAGGAATGCACTTTATGTGGGATCGCAATTTACATCAAGATCTCGATCGCCTGCGAAACAATTATCAGACTGATGTTTTAGTCTCTCTGATCGAACCTCACGAGTTGGAAGCCGTACAAATTCGCGATCTGATTTCCCAAGCCCAAGCTAGAGGAATGCATTCGATTTGGTTTCCGATTAAAGATATGAGTGTTCCCACTTCCATCGATGAATTGATTGTTTTAGTTGAACAAATTCTGCTCAATGCCAAACAAAATCAAACGGTTGTTATCCATTGTATGGGCGGTTTAGGACGGACGGGAATGGTTGCCGCTTGCTGTTTGGTGGCTTTGGGTTATTCCCCTACTGAAGCAATTAGAATCGTTCGCGAAACTCGCGAGTATAGCATTGAAACCCAACAGCAAGAAAATTATATCTCCCAGTTCGCCGAGGTTTGGGAAACTCCCCAACCCATTTTGTCTCCTCATTTTCGCTAGACCGCAACCGGGCTATCGTTAATCTTTTAATTGTAACAAATGCAGCGGAAATTTTTTCACAAGGGCGGCGATCATCAAAAAAAATACAGCGATCGCCATTGCCATTGTGTTGGTTTTCGGAGTCAACCCCGTCAGTTTCGCAAGCGGCAAAGAAATTTCAGGAAACTTTCAGACTCAGTTGAAAAAGCATTTAAACTCAGTTTCTAAAAATGTTAACATTAGAGCATTTCCAATTCACTTAAACTCTAGCTACACTAAAATGAGAGGAGTATGACATCGATAAGCAGTTGAATCCGACGCGGATTATTCTGTGGAAACCCAGTAGAAAGATTGTCTACATTCCCGACAACGCCGGAAACGAGATGAAAGGTGGACCAGTCAGGGGAACCTCACAGGCGAGGGAACTCATTGAATACAGACTCAATCTGCGGCGATCGTCAAGACGGAGGACCAGTTGCAAACCCCCATCGGGAATATCCCCCGGGATGATTCGCAAAAGAGAGTTTCCCACAACAGTTTACTTCCCCTTGTCCACTCCTGTTACCGGTTGACTCCAACTGTTCAATTCTCGGACCAGGCGGAGATCACCTGTAAATTACGATCTAAACGGGGAACAATCCCCAGTCTTGCATTTTTATATCCCCGTGTAGGGAATTAAGCCAGAGGAAGACTAGATGAACGACTACGCAAAAAGCTTTTCTTCATGTTGCCATCGCCTTCTCAGTGAGGCCATCGGTAGTAAAACCAAACGCCTATTAGTCATTGCCGCCCTTTCGACCATCGCAGTTCCCGGACTCAGTAACGCCGTTCATGCGACCCTAAAAAACAGTCCGAAAGCAATCATTGATGAGGCTTGGCAGATTGTCTATCGAGAGTACGTCGATCCCACCTTCAACCGCAAAAACTGGAAAGCCATTCGACAAGAGCTGCTCAGTAAAGAATACTCTTCTCGTGAAGAAGCTTATCGCGCCTTACGTCAAGCTCTTGAACAGCTTAATGATCCCTACACCCGCTTCATGGACCCGAAACAGTATGAGCGTTTGACCAATCAAACCGCAGGAGAACTGTCCGGTGTGGGAATGCAACTGGGGTTGAATGAGGAAACCAAAGCTATCGTCGTTGTCTCTCCGATTAAAAATTCTCCCGCTCAACAGGCCGGAATTCAAGCCGGAGATCAAATCTTAGAAATTGATGGGATCTCCACCAAAGGAATGAGCGTCGATGATGCAGCCGAAAAAATCCGGGGTAGCGTCGGCACGAATGTCAGACTGCGAATTGACCGCCCGGGCCAAGAAGAATTTGATGTCACCCTCACCCGCGCTCGCATCGAACTCGAAGCCGTTTACCATCGCCTGAATACCGAAGGAAATCGCCAAGTCGGATATATTCAGTTGCGCGAGTTTAACTCCCACGCCGCCGAACAGATGAAAGAGGCGATGGAAGAGTTGGTCGATCAAAAAGCAGAGGCTTTTGTCCTCGACTTGCGCGGAAATCCCGGAGGCTTGCTCCGCAGTAGTATTGAAATTGCCCGGATGTGGATGGATGATGGCATTATTGTCAGTACGGTCGATCGCGATGGCTCCACCCAAGAAATTCGAGCCAACCGCACCGCCATCACCACTTTACCCACCGTTGTCTTGGTGGATGGAAACTCCGCCAGCGCCAGTGAAATCCTCGCCGGAGCCATGAAAGACAATCATCGAGCGGTGATTATGGGCGATCAAACCTTCGGAAAAGCATTAGTTCAATCGGTGTTTTCCTTATCCGATGGTTCCGGTTTGGCCGTTACCATCGCTCATTACTATACCCCCAATGGTACCGATATTAGTAAAAAAGGCGTCACCCCCGACGTTAAACTGGAACTGAGCGAAGATCAGAAAAAACAACTCGCAGGCGATCCGAAATTAATTGGTACTCAGCAAGATCCTTACTATGCTCGGGCGATCAATATTTTAGAAACAGAGGCCGCTTCACGACCTCTATCGGTTAGCGAAAGTCAACATCGTCGATAAAACTCCCGTGGGCAAATTGCTCAGTTGCAATTTGCCCCAAGTCTTTGATCGAGACTGTGATCGGACTTGGGAAGCAGTTTAACGATTTCACTGGCCGGAACAGGCGGACAGAAGTAATAACCTTGGGCGAGATCGCAGCCAATCGAACGTAAAAAAGACAATTGTTGAGGAGTTTCTACCCCTTCGGCGACAACTTGCAGTTTCAAGCCCTGACCGAGAGCAACAATGGTTTGAGCGATCGCCGCATCATTGGGATTATCGACTAAATCTTTGACAAAAGAACGGTCAATTTTCAGGGTATTGAGGGG
Source organism: Lyngbya sp. (assembly GCA_035285085.1). Classification (GTDB taxonomy): domain Bacteria; phylum Cyanobacteriota; class Cyanobacteriia; order Cyanobacteriales; family Microcoleaceae; genus Capilliphycus. The sequence goes on from JAYKHV010000001.1 coordinate 25,573, forward strand.
AAAGTGTTTGATCACGTTCAGGGAAGAGTAGCCCGTACCAAAGTCATCAATGGTAATGTGCAGACCCATCTGTTGCAGTTGTCGTAAAATCGCGATCGTAAACTCCAAATCCTGCATGGCTGCACTTTCGGTAATTTCTAACTCGAGATATTGAGGATCGATTTCGGTGGCTTCCAGGGTTTGGAGAATAATTTTGGTGAGCTGAGACTGATGGAATTGTCGGGCCGATAAATTAACGGCAATTCGCAGGGGTTGGAAACCGGCCGCCCGCCAAGCTTGATGTTGAATACAAGCCGTTTGCAAGACCCATTGTCCAATGGGAGCGATCAAGCCAATTTCTTCAGCCAAGGGAATGAACTCGCTTGGGGGAACAAAGCCGAGTTGGGGATGTTGCCAGCGAATTAAGGCTTCTAAACCCACAATGCGACCTGTGGCGATCTCTACTTGGGGTTGATAATACAGTAAAAATTCTTCTCGGGCTAAAGCACGCCGCAAGTCTCCTTCGAGGGTCAGTTGGTTGACGGCTTGATGATGCATCTCGGCGGCAAACAGTTGATAGGTGTTGCGGCTTTGTTGTTTGGCGCGATACATGGCAGCATCTGCGTGTTTGAGTAGGGTTTGAGCGTCTTCGGCATCATAGGGACACAGGGCAATTCCTAGACTAGCGGTGACGTACAATTCTTGGTGATCGATTACAAAAGGAATGCTCAGTTTATCGAGAATTTTCTGGGCAATTTTGGTGATTTCTTCAGTGGAGGACAGACGGGGGAAAAGCAGAGTAAATTCATCTCCACCCCAACGGGCAATGGTGTCACAGTTGCGTAAACATTGTTTCAGGCGGGTGGCGACTTGCTGCAACAGCCGATCTCCGATCGCATGACCAAGGGTATCGTTGACGACTTTAAACCGATCGAGATCTAAAAAGGCAACCCCTAAAATTTCCGTGTTTTGTTTGCTGTTGGCCAGGGCGAGGGCAAGCTGTTCGTCAAACAGGAGGCGGTTGGGAAGGCGAGTTAGACTGTCATGGCAGGCTTGATAGCGCATGATCGACTCGACTCGTTTTTGAGCGATCGCCATGTACAGATGGAGTCCGATGGCTTTGGCTAGTTTTAAGTCTTGGGAACTCCACTCGGGCGCTTGATCGAATTTTTGTTCTCGCCAGGTTTCAAAGGAAGCACGGGGCATTTGGTTGCGTTCGTCCCGGCTGTGATGACCGGCCCAGTAAACTTCGCTATTGTAACCATTGCGAAAGATCGTCAGACAGCCCACTTGTGAGGCGTGAAATTGCAGGGGAATTAAAGCAATAGAACGAATTGGGGTTCCCTCAAAGGCGGTGGCTAAGGGGGCCAGATGGGGATCGGCTTGCAATTGGGTTAGCGTCAACAGGCGATAGTTTTGTTCTCCCAAGTTCCACGAGGCGGATTGGGAATTGAGGAGTTTTTGGTTATAGTGTTGCCATTGGTCTTCTAGGGAATCGATTTCCTGCCGTTCTCCGTCGAATTTTCCCAGGCTATGAATTAAGTTTTTCCACAGGGCGATTTCTTCGAGGAAGGGTTGACGGGGTTGCTGTCCTGTGGTGTACAGTTGGGCAGAAACTCCGGTCGGTTCGGCGATGATGTATAATCGACCTCCGGAACCGTTGAGGGCGGCTACGGCTTCTTCTAAGACGCGCTGGCGAATTTTATTGACCGATAGCGGACAGTGAAGCAGTTGGCTGACTTGATTGATAATTGCTTCATACTGGGCTTGTTCTCGGGCGCGGCTGAGAAGATCGGACTGGGAGATGGCAATTGACACTTGATCGACAAGCAGTTGAATGATTTGTAATTCTCGCTCGCTATAGGGACGAGGGATGCGATGATGAACGGCGAGTAAGCCCCAGAGTTGATGGCAGTGCAGAATCGGAACCACCAGTGAGGCTTGCACGCCCATTGCGGTTAAATATTTAATATGGCAAGGATCGACCGGTGCATAGCAAATATCTTCTTGGGGAAGTTGCTCTCCGGTTTTTTGACAGTCCAGGCGACTGGTAATTCGACATTGAGCCGCTACATCTACAATGACTCGTTGTCTGGCTTTGATAAATAATTCCCGATCGCGATTGGGGATATCGGTTGCCGGAAACTTTAAGTTTAACAGTGAAGGAAGACTGTTTTCTTCTCGTGACTCAGCAATCACTTCGCCACTACCATCCGTATCAAAACGGTAAATTTTGACCCGATCAACCTTTAAGAAAGACCGAATTTCTTCGACTGCTGCATTGAGGATTTCTGACAGTTCTAGAGATTGCCGAATCCTATTGGTAATTTGATGTAGAAAGTATTCTTGATGTGGCATTTATAATTGTTTTTATGGGAATTGGGTTGGTTTGAAGAAGAATTTTTGTAAAGCAGAGTTTATTTTTATACTGAATTTCATCTTATCAATTTTTTGGATTTTGGTCAATTTCTACGGGTTTTTGAGCGATTTATAACAAATGCTTTATCAAAATTTTTAATTCTTAATACAAGACAAGCCAAAGATGAAAATCTCTGGCTTCCAAGTGGTTAAATTTTGAAGTTGGGGAAGTCTAAGCTGCAACTTGTTTTGTATAGACCCCCCTAAAAGGCCAGGTCTGTTTCATTCTCAGTTAAAAATTGCCGGAGGTTCGGGGGGTGATGGGGTGGTGGGGTGGGATCGGGAGAGGACTTTTTTAAACATGAAAAATAGCTTTTTGTTAATAAAAATCCTCCCCATCTCCCGCGCCTCCGGTCTTCCCCACCTCCGGTTTAATCAAATTTTAGGGGGAAAATTAAACGGCCCTACCCTAAAAGACTAAATGCCTAACCTCTAAAACCCAACCCGATTTTCACCGTGCAGTTGCCAGAGAAAACGGTTTAATGCAGAATTAAAGCAACTTCTTTGGCGAAATAAGTTAAGATCACATCAGCACCCGCTCGTTTCATGCTGGTTAGGGTTTCCAGCATCACTTTTTTCTCATCAATCCAACCCTTTTGTCCGGCAGCTTTAATCATGGCATATTCCCCACTGACATTATAAGCCGCAACGGGGAGGTTAGTTGCCGATCGCACTAACTGAATAATATCTAAATACGCCAATGCGGGTTTAACCATCACCATATCCGCCCCTTCTGCAATATCTAATTCTACTTCGGTTAACGCTTCCCGGGCGTTGGCGGGGTTCATTTGATAAGTTTTTTTATCCCCAAATTTGGGTGCCGAATCTAACGCATCTCGGAACGGACCATAATAGGCAGAAGCATATTTAGCAGAATAAGCTAATATACTAACATTGGTATATCCCGCTTCATCTAAACCCTCACGAATTGCCCCAACTCGACCATCCATCATATCAGAAGGCGCAACAATATCGGCACCGGCTTCGGCTTGAGATACCGCTTGTTTCACCAAAACTTCGACGGTTTCATCGTTAAGAATTTCCCCTTCCTCGCTGACAATTCCATCGTGACCTTTACTCGAAAACGGATCGAGGGCAACATCAGTTACAATCATAATATCGGGAACTTCTTGTTTAATCGCCCGCACGGTGCGTTGAATCAGTCCTTCGGCGTTATAACTTTCGGTTCCCGCATTATCTTTTTTGTCTTCAGCAACCAGGGGAAATAATGCGATCGCCGGAATACCCAAAGCATGGGCTTCTGTCACTTCCTTCAACAACAAATCTAACGTATAACGGTAGCTACCGGGCATGGAAGGAACTTCAACTTTATTATTTTCCCCTTCCATAACAAACAGGGGATAAATTAAGTCATTAACCGTGAGTTGGGTTTCACAAGTCATGCGCCGCAGGGCTTCAGTGCGACGAATCCGACGGGGACGTTGAACGAGATTTAAGCGAGAGGAGTTACTCATAAGATCTGAAAAAATGCTTTCAAATTGCCAATTCTGGAGTTGAAAAACTGTGGCTCTAATTGTTCAGTTTGCGATCGGAACATCATCATCCAATCAAGTTGATCATTATTGCATCTGTTGAATCCCTTAAATTCGGCCGATACAAATCAACACATTTTTGTGAATAAGTATGAAAATTGATTGACAGGCGAAACCTTTGATTGCTCTAATCCGAATAAACTTTCCCATTCGGTAAAATCGCTCCCGTCAGATCCACATCTCGCAAATTCGCCCCTCGCAGACTGGCGCCTTTGAGGTTCGCCCCCCGCAAATTCGCCCCTTGCAGGTAAGCATTTCTCAAATTCGCTTCTTGCAGGTTCGCCCCCCGCAGATCGGCCTCTTGCAGATTGGCTTCTTTGAGGTTAGCATCTTTAAGATAAGCGCCCAGGAGGTTGGCTCGTTCTAATTTCGCGCCTTCGAGGTTGGCATCTTCGAGGTTGGCATCTTCTAGAATAACGCCTTCGAGAATCGCATCGGTTAAATTGGCATTCTTTAAATTTGCCCCTTTGAGTTTAGCAAATCCCAGTTTGGCTTTTTCTAAAATAGCATTGTTGAGGTTAGCGTTTTCGAGTTTGGCAACCCAAAGTTTAGCTTCGGTGAGATCTGCACTTTCTAAGTTGGCTTCGATCAGTTGAGCATCGCCTAACGTCGCTTTTTGCAGGTTAGCAAAGCCGAGATCGGCGCGGGTCATTTGAGTTTTAGCAAGATTGGCGCCTGTCAGAGAAGCTTGATGAAAGTTCGCTTCTTCTAAGTTAGCGCCCAACAAGACCGCAGATTCGAGGTTGGCTTGAACCAGCGAAGCCGATCGCAAATTTGCACCTTCGAGTTTAGCGCCCCGCAGATCGGCCTGTTGTAAATTGGCATCGACCAGATGGGCTTCTCTGAGGTTGGCTTGCCAGAGGTTGGCATTGCTCAGATCGGTATTGGCAACTCTAGCACGAACAAAGTTAGCATAACCCAAGTTGGCGCCTCTGAGCATGGCATAACCCAAGTCTGCGCCTTCGAGTTTGACTCCCCGCAGATCGGCGTTTTCCAGGTAAGCATCGGAGAGATCGGCGTTGGAGAGGTTGGCTTTCCACAGGTAGGCATCTCGCAGGTTGGCGTCTCGCAGGTTGGCGCCGCTGAGATCGCATTCGGGACATTGGCGAGTGTCTAAGGTTTTCTGTTGTAAGCGCTGTTTTTTCTCAATTTCTGACGGTTGTTGTTGACGGGACTGTTCGGTTTGGAGGCGATCGCTGAGTCGATGGTTTTCTCGACTGATGCTGATGGCGATCAGGGTACTTAATACCGCTAGACTGGCAAGTAGGGTGATTCCCACTAATGTTGTTGTTTTCTGGCTGGGTCGGGGAACCGCTGATTTGGACTTGTCCAGGGGAGATGGTATATTGGGACGAGCCAGGGATTGAAATGCTTTGCCAATCAGAGTCGTCTTCTCTTCTATGGGATGTTTGGAGTGGGGTTCTACCATGTTTTGCTATTCTCAAGTAGATCGCGATTCGCAACTGTTCGTGCAGAAGACGGCGTAACCCGATGCCACTTGCCATCAATCACCGTCCTCCTTAGACTATCAGGATCGGAGGCATCCATCAACAGTTTTACAGTCACTCATTACCAGTCACCCTTCGGGTTCGGCAGTCGCTCCTCGACGGAAACCGCCAAGACCGCGCTGCCTCACCAGTCACCAGTGTTTAGAGTGACCAGTTTACAGTCAATCAAGCTAAAAACCCCGGTTTCTTTGAGAAACCGGGGTTTTGGTTTTTGAGTCTAAGAGTGATTTTTCACCGCTTGATTCATCAATTCTGTTGCTAAGGGATGATAACCGTTTTGATTTAACCAGGCTAAAGGTGACTCTTTGATTTGATAGCTAACGGCTATACCTGTTGTCACCAATCTGGCAAAATGTTCGCAGTTCCAGCCCAAAATTCCATAGTTCCAATCTTGAAAAAGTTCGTAGGCAATTAGACATCGATCTAAGACTTGTTGACGCTTTAAAAGTTTCACCTGTGAAACGGTTTCTGAGTTGTCGGGAATGGGAAAGATTGCAAAGCCGTTGCCTCCAAAGTTGAAACAATGGGTATCAGAAATGGTGATATAAAAATGGGAAACTGCGTCTCGCTTAGAAATTAATAATCCGGCGTTGGGACTGTTATAATCAACTTTTTCTTTGAATAAACGAACGATTTCATCAACTTCGTCAATTCGGTTTTCAAGGCAAATTAAACTTAAATTCGGTTGGTGTGAATCTAAAAAGGGTTGAATTCCAAACTGTTGAACTGAATATTTTTTTTCGAGTTTAAACCCCTTCGGAAGGGAATCTAGCTTGTACTGACTCGCTTCTACGTTTTTTAACCAAAATTCTGAACAAAATAACGGCGCTACATCGAAGAGTGCAATCATTAATTTTTGAGACTTTTTTTCTTGAAAAAATTTAAGTTCGTGAACATAGCCCATGTCCAAAGCTCCTCTTTTCGATTAAAGATACTCTACGGGGTGACAAGTTTTTTGAAAACAAAAAACAGAGATTAAACCGACTGTGAAGTGAAGCTCGAAAAGAATTATCCTACCCCATCCAATCTTTTAAAATATTGGATACTCGTTTTTTGAACTCGGCTTGAGGTTGAATAATTGTTGGTCTGGGATTGATGATAACACAAAATGAATTCCGATATCTATCTAGTAATATTTATGATTTGCGATCATCTAACGGTGAAAAGAAAAAGTGAAGAAATCGTCAAAGTAATGATTGAATTAAGAGTTGGCGAATATCTAGGTAATTTTTCGGATGCGATCGCCAAGTTTTGTAACCAGGGATCGAGGACATTCCCAAAAATGTAAAATATTCTTAAATAGAGTTAAAAAACTCTCTTTCACAGTCAGACAAATGCTGAGATGAGTCAAAATATAACCTAGTCTTAACCTAACTGGGGGAATGATTTAGCTAAACTTAAGAGCATAAGTGTATCAAATTCAGCCGAAAAGATAACTTGATGAGTTAAGATCATAAACGCCAATCCCAATATTGCTAGGGTCAGGCTGTCAATTCTTAACAGATCCTAAAAATTGCCCCTCGTCCCCGTGAGGAAGATCAATCTCGTTAAGAGGATGACACTGACAATTATCTTAACTCATTATCAGAAATTTTAGGGAAGGACTGCTCGCCTTAAAATTCTATTAAATATTACTATTCTGGGGTGTCAATTCAATAGAGTTATAGATCGGTTGTCTGGGGCTGATTAAACTGAACAAGCGATCGAATTAAAAGTTAAGTTTGATTCGAGAAAGAGATCCTATGTTTTTATTTTAGCTTCTCAGCAAACATCTTGTCAATTACTCACTCAGGAAATTTAAGTCGATTATGGTTATGATGTCAGAATCCTTATTCTCTAGTTCCTCAGTTTTTTTAACTCAGGATATCCATTTAGAATCAACGGTTCAAGACTTACCGCTTTACAGCTTTCAAGTGGATATAGAAGAACCCGGAATTGCTCTGACTCGGATTTTTGAAACTCATCCTTTTATTCCGGGTATTATTTTAAGCGAGCAAGGAAAGTTTGTGGGAATGATTTCTCACCGCAGATTTTTAAAAATGCTGAGTCGTCCCTACGGACGAGAACTTTTTTTAAACCGTTGTATTCGATTACTCCATCGTTTTGTTTCCGATGAATTTCTGTTATTATCCGGTAACACTCCCATTTTAGAAGCGGCTAACCGAGCGGTACAAAGAGATCCAGAAATGCTTTACGAACCCATTGTCGTTCGTCTATTTCCGGAAGAATATCAAGTCCTGGACACTCAACAATTATTACTTGCTCAATCTTATCTTCATCAACTCGCCACTCAGTTACTCCACGAAAAAACCCAAGCACAGTTAATTCAAACAGAAAAGTTAGTATTATTGGGTCAGATGGTGGCTGGACTCGCTCACGAATTGAGAAATCCCCTCAATTGTATTTCGGGAAATTCTAAGTTTATTCAAGATAGTTATGACGCAGTTTTAACGGTTTTAGCTGCTTATGAACAGAAGTTTCCGGATTCAGGATATGAAATCAAACAATTAAAAGAAGACTTGGATTTAGAGTTTGTCAAACAAGATTTTCCGGATTTACTAAAAAGTATCCAAGTGTCGTCAGAACGGATGAATCAGCTTGTCAGTAGTCTCAGAAGTTTCTCCTATATGGATGATTCTTGTAAACAAGAAACCGATATTCACGAGTGTTTGAATAGCACCTTACTGATTTTAAAAAATCGTCTAAAAATGATGGGAATTAAAGTGGTTAAAAATTATGATGATTTACCGCTAATTCCTTGTTTTCCCGGACAACTAAGCCAAGTTTTTATGAACTTAATTGTCAATGGTATTGATGCTTTAGAAGAACGGATGAAAACCGATTGGAATGAGTCACCGAAAATCGAGATTCAGACTCTAATTAAACCGTTATCTGATGCTGAGTTCAATTATTTTCATCGTTTATCAAAGAATCAAATCAGTTTAGAAAATAGTTCTTTAAATGAGACCAAGAACTATCTTTCCATTAAAATCACTGATAATGCTTTAGGAATTCCACCCGAAATACAAGCGAAGATTTTTGAGAACTTCTTTACAACCAAACCGATGGGAAAGGGAACGGGGTTAGGATTAGCAATTAGTCATCAAATTATCGTTGAAAAACATGGGGGTAAACTCATTTTAAATTCTACACCCGGAGAAGGAACTGAATTTGAGATTTTGTTACCTCTGGAATATCCAGACTGGAGTGATGATGAGTAAATTTTAATTTCTCTTTGTGAGTTGAGCAACTATTTTTACAGGGTGTAATCTTTGACAATACAGCCAAACTCCTCTCAGTTTATGATGGGAAACTTGGGGAGAAATTAACAAGGAAAGACCAGAAACCAGACTAATTCTGAACAAACGATATCCCAAAACCCAAAAATTGCTATGCTTTTCTAAACTGAGAAGATAACTATAGATACTCTGCTGAATTTTTAACGGTTGATTTTGGTTGGTAATGGATGAGGATTGATGAATTACCCGAATTTCGGTAGACATCACCACCGAATGTCCCTGTTTTCCATATCGCAAACAAAAGTCAAAATCTTCGTAATATAAAAAATAATCTGGGTCAAACTGAGGACATTCAGAAAATCGTTGAAGATTAATTAATAAACTACATCCTGTCACCCATTTCATGGTAAGATAAGGTAAGTTAGGTTCGGGATTTTCTGGGATAAAATCTAAAGCAATAATTCGTCCGGTTTTTGCGTTAAATTCTCCACCCCCAAACCCCAATTTTCCCGTCGGTTCATCTACAAGAGTTCCTAAAATGGAAATCTCGGGATAGGTTTTAAAAAACTCAATAACTTGTGTGAGATTATCTTTTAATAAATAAGCATCGGGATTAATTAACCATACAATTGCTTGATGATTTTGTTGATAAACCCAATTTAAACCCAAATTACAACCCCGACCAAAACCAATATTTTCGCGAGAATTTATAATAATAATTGACTCACTTTTAAGAGAATCAATCGAGTTATCATCGGGAGAATTGTTAACGATGATAACTCGATAATTGATTTCAGATTGAACTGGAATTGAGTTAATTAATCGCTCAATTAATGCAGTTGAGTAATAATTAACCGTTATCCAGTAGATCATGTGAGTTCAATTTGACTGTCATCCCCAATCATAAACCGCATGGCTTTTGGACGCTGAGGAGAAGTCGTTAATAACGCCCGTCGCCCAACCAAAGTATCCACAATTCGAGGATGAATATTAACAATTTTTGACCCCTGTAAAATGACGCTATGCTCTAATTCTGCATCAATAATCGTCACGTCATCGGCTACACTACTATAGGGGCCAACAAAGCAGTTTTCTAAGAGACAATTCTCGCCAATCACAACCGGACCCCGCACACTACAGTTGATTAATTTGGTTCCCAAACCAATTTGTACCCGTCCGATAATTTGGCTGTGTTCATCCACTTCGCCCTGGTTAGAAGGCTGAATACATTCATCGAGAATAATCTGATTTGCACTCAACAAATCATCTTTTTTCCCGGTATCCAACCACCATCCATCTAAGGTACAGGCTTCGACTTTTTTCTCCGTTTCAATCAGTTTTTGAATCGCATCGGTAATTTCCAACTCGCCCCGGGCGGAGGGTTGAATGTTGGCGATCGCATCGTGAATGGTTTTATCAAAAAAGTAAACCCCCACCAATGCTAAATTTGAAGGGGGAACTTTCGGTTTTTCAACTAACTTTAAAACTCGTCCTTTTTCATCGACAACCGCCACACCAAACGCCGTCGGATTTTCAACATTTCGCAGTAAAATTAGGGCATCTAATTGTTTAGATTTAAACTGTTCAACAAAAGGACTCAGTTGATTTTGAATCAGGTTATCTCCCAAATACATCACAAAAGGAGAATCCCCTAAAAAGTCTTGAGAAATTTTGACCGCATGAGCCAAACCTGCGGGTTTATCCTGTAAAATGTAGGTAATATTCGCACCAAAGCGATCGCCATTTCCAGTTACCGCTTTGACTTCTTCTCCGGTTTCGGGACTGATAACAATTCCAATCTCCGTAATTCCTGCGGCAACAATTCCTTCAATTCCATACCATAAAATCGGCTTATTTGCAACCGGAACAAGCTGTTTGGCACCCGTGTACGTCAAGGGACGCAAGCGAGTTCCTTTACCACCAGAAAGAATGAGTGCTTTCATAAAAAAATCTCAGAAGAATGGTCAAGTCTTGAATGTTCGTACTGGAAATGTTGAGATGACGCAGACTTTGGGGTAAGATAATGAATGGTTTTGACTGTTTCTTGAGCGTTCTCAAACATCTCAAATCAAACCTAACCTGATTAGCGGTTAGTTGCCAACTTTGAGAGCATTTTTCTCAAGCTTTGTCGCCAATGGGGAGGATAGGTTCCCAGTATTGCCGAGATTTTTTTCGTATTCAAAACCGAATAAGCCGGACGGCGAGCCGGAGTTGGATATTCGGACGTCGAAATAGGAACCACCCGTTGAATTTTCAGAGGAAAATCCAGTTGTTGGGCTTCTTCAAAAATCGCCACTGCAAAATCATACCAACTGGTAACACCACTATTGGTATAGTGATAAATTCCAGTTGTATCTGGATTAATTTTATCACTTAATTGAACGATAGCTTGGGCTAAATCTCCCGTCCAAGTCGGGCTTCCCACCTGATCGCAAACGACTCGCAATTCTTCCCGTTCGCCGCCAAGTCGCAGCATGGTTTTCACAAAATTACCTTTCCCCCCAACGCCATAAACCCAAGCGGTTCTAACAATAGCCGCATTCGCTTGAGTTTCCAAAATCGCTTTTTCTCCGGCTAATTTTGACTGACCATAGGCGCCTAAAGGTTGAGTCGGATCGGTTTCTAAATAGGGATGACTTTGGCTTCCATCAAATACATAATCCGTCGAAACATGAATCAATGTCGCCCCAATTTCTTCGGCTTCTTTCGCTAAAATACCCGGAGCGGTACCATTAATTGCGATCGCGAGTTCGGGTTCACTTTCGGCTTTATCAACTGCGGTATAAGCCGCCGCATTGATAATTAAATCGGGCTTGACATCGGCGACAATTTTAGCGATCGCCTCCGGGTTTGCCAAGTCCAAAGTATCCCGTCCTACGCTTTTTACCTCTCCCAAGGGGGCGAGAATTGGGAATAATTCCTGACCCAATTGGCCGTCTTTACCGATGAGTAAAATTTGTCTCATTGAAAAACGTCCGCTGTTTTAAAAGTTTTACCGTCTTGATCTTTAGCTGAGAGAATTGGAGTTATGCCATTTAGAGGCCATTCTATCCCTAAATCCGGGTCATTCCACAAAATTGAACGTTCGTGTTGGGGGGCGTAATAATCTGTCGTTTTGTACAGAACTTCCGCCACATCTGAAACAACTAAAAACCCGTGAGCAAAGCCTGCTGGAACCCAAAATTGTCTTTTATTTTCCGCTGAAATTATACAACCCACCCACTGTCCAAAGGTGGGAGAACTTTTGCGGATATCAACAGCAACATCAAAAATTTCACCAACAACAGCCCGTAAGAGTTTTCCTTGTACTTGCTCGATTTGATAATGCAAGCCTCGTAAAACACCTTGACGCGATCGCGAGTGGTTATCTTGAACAAATGCTGTTGTTACACCTGTCTTGTCTGCGAAAACTTTTTCATTGAAACTTTCAAAGAAAAATCCTCGTTCGTCTCCGAATACTTTCGGTTCTAGGATTAAAACTTCAGGGATTTCGGTGGGAATTACATTCATGCTCTATCCAAGCAACCATTCGCCAATCTATATCTTAACAAAGAATTTATCCGTTTCTGAAAATTTGACTGAATCTTTAAATTTTTGACAATTATTGGACTTATTCGCCGGAAATGCTGATTTTTACTTCACCCTGCAACCTCACAAATTGCTGTTGGACCGGATCGTAAACCCAAGCTTTAATCTCGGTTTCCCCCCTTGGTAGCAACTCCCCAGACAAGATCGCCTCCCAACGGGCTAAACGGTAGCGGTTAGAATTGAGAAATTCGGCAATATCGGGACTTTCTCCCATCACATAAGCATTCGCAAAGAATGAGTTTTGTTCGCCTTCCGAGAAGAAAACTAAACGGGGTTGTTGTTTTTGGTCGGGTAAAACTGCCCATCCCGCAATGCGAATTGTATCATGATTTTTGAGTTTTAAACGAGTTTCTGCGGTGGCGGGAGCATCAATATAGCCATAAACTTGATTGGGTTGAGAAATAAAGGGGATATTTTCGGCAAAGCTTCTCATCTGAATTTTATCTAATGATTCTACTCCATCTCTAATCCACCAAGTTGATTTACTCATCGGTAGCAAACATCTATCCTGTGAACTTTTAAAAAATTCCGAGTCTTCTAGATAATCAAATAAGTTGAAGCAAGTTTGACTACTGGTTTTATCGGGAAGTTCTAGTTTAGCCTGGTTAATGGCAGCGTGAGAACTAACTGCGGTTAAACTAAAGAGAATACCTGCCAAAAAACTGTAGATTAATATTCTATTTGTTTGGTTAACTTTGCCCAATTGATGAGAATTTTCAATCAAAACTCTACCCAGTTGAACCAGGGAAATGATTAATAATAAAGTATGGGTTGTATATCGGGTAGCTGAGAGGGGATAGTTTCCGCCCCATTCGACTCTTCCCCAAGTCATTAATAAAGAAGTTAAAAGAGAAAATAAGCCAATTGAAAGCCAAGGTGCAAATTGATTGAATGTTTTGGGTGATTTTAAATAATAACTTTTGACACCACAGGCTGAGATTCCCAAAAATAACGATAAAATTATCGCTCCTATTAGAGTTGATAAAATGGTAATTTGTAGGAGAGGAGCGGCTAAGAGATTCAGAAGAAAATGAATGGCTGTTAACAGATATTCGCCCCAATAAAGGTTAATAATTCGCGGTTCTTGTTGATAACCAATTGCATAAACTAGGGCGGAAATAATAAAGCCTGTTAACCAAATTAATAATTGCTTTTTTTGTAAATTCTGGGGTTCTTCTTGTGATAAAATAAGGGGAAGAACTGCCAACCAGGTAATTAAACCTTGAGCGGAAGAAAAGCTAGCAATAAAACAAAAAATTGCAGCTAAAATTAGTTTGGTTTTTGATTGTAAAAATTTTAAGGATAAAATCAGACAGGCGAGAATCAAACAGAAGTTAATTAAAAATATCGGAAGCTGAAACCCCCAAAGCCATTCTTGATTTAAACTAAAAATTAAGCAGCAGGTTAACAGATTAGCTAAATGAAATAAGTTGCGATATTTTGGGGTTGAAGTAATAGAAGCGAGAGAATAAAGTGCGATAAAAGTACAAACAGCTAATCCCAGACTGAAGAACATTTCCAGTTTAATATTCCAACCTGACAGAAATGCTAAACCGATAAAAACCAGACGGGGAAAAAGAATTCTATGATTATTATGGAGTTCAAATAAATCACTAAAAGCCAGTTTATTTGTAGCGAATTTTTCAAACAGTTTCGGTAAAACCCATTGATCGTAAACCGGAATATTTACCCCAAATTGTATAATAAATTCAACCACAAAAAAAAGGGGTAAAAGATATAAAACCAGAAGAATTAAGGACGTTTTAGAAAGACTGGAAAATTGCTTGAACATCCCTATCGATTATATTAGGAATTAGGAGTTGGGAAGATCGGAAGGTTCTTGTTATTCTGAACTCCGCCAACCATCTCCCCAACGGGTCACTGTGTGATGAATTATCTCACATCGGTAATACTGTTAAACTGTCCGGTGAGTCGGCTGAACAACATTTGTAAGACAGTCCGTTTACCAATATTAATCTTAGAGTTAACCGCCATACCCGCTTGTAGAGCGACTTTAATATCTTCATCTTCATCCAAAATAAAGTGTTCTCGCTCTAACTGAATCTTCGCTTTAAACGAAAAATATTGACGTAATTCATCCGGTGGAATCGCTTCTTGGCTAATCCATTTTAACTCACCCGGAACCGTACCAAATTCTCCGGCGGGAAACGCATCAATATTAACTTCAACCGGAATACAATCCCGTTCATCCAAACCCAATTGTTGACGGGCTTCTTCCGACTCCGGACAAACACAATCTTTCTCCGGTGTACATTCAATCACCTCTCCAGCGACTTCCTGATTATTATAAGGAACCAGCTTTTCACGCTTCACTCGTAACGCATTCAACACCAAAGCAACGTCTGTATTCTGCACATAAACAACCGCTTCTAAACCCTCATCATCATCCAAAATTTGGAGCAAAGTTTCCGTTTGTTGGGCTTCATAATAGGCTTCTTCACAACGTTTGGGCTGGGGAGCTTGTGAGTCAAGAACTTCAGAAACCACATATTGACAAATCTCATCCTGATTGATGTCTAATTCAGACTCATCTTTCGTCGAAGGCGCCAATTCATAAACAATTCCGGCAGCCGGTGCGCGGAGAATTTGAGTATTTCGCTCTTGTTCGACTTTCTCAAGTTGAGCATTAATTTCAGACAGTCGCTTTGTGTTTTCGAGTTTATATCGACCCAGTTGAGCGTCCGTACTAGCAATTGCCTTTTTGTTTTCTTCAATCCGAGTATAAAGTTCTCTCGCCCAAGCATCTTTTGTATTTTGCAATTGTTCGGCTGTCCGAGCCATAGCAACTTGCAGTCGTTGTTGTTCGCTAATTTGGTTTTCGATTTCGGCTTGAATGCGTAAGATTTCCCCTTCACGGGTATTAACTTCACCTCGGCGGGTATTAATTTCGCCTTGACGCTGGTTAATTTCTCCTAAACGGGTTTCGATTTGATCTTGTTGTCTGAGGACTTCATTTTCCCCGCGCAAAACTTCTTGTTCTTGCCGATCTTTTTGTAAGATGGCAATCCCCCCTTCTTCGACTAACGGAATTAGCCGATCAAGAATCGCTCGATTAGAAGCCAAAACTTCCTCAGACTTTTGCAGTTGTCCTCTTGCCAATTCAAGCTGTTCTCTCGAAGAATTTAATTGTTCTTGAGAATAAGCCAGTTGATTGCGAGCATAGTCCAACTGCGACTGCGCTACTCTTAATTGATCGCGAGCCGCCGCTTCTGCATCTTCGGCTTGATTGAGTTGTTTTTCTAACTCTTGAATTTGCAGTTGGACGGTATTAATCCGAGAGATATATTCAGCCCGGTAGTTCGATACCAAACCACTGAGAGCCGGATTATAATTGGCCGAACCCAAACGGCCATTGTACAATTCATCAATCAAGGATTGTAGAGCTTGATTTTCCGAAATCCGGGCTGATCGCTCTTTAATTAAAGTGTCCAATTCGGCCGAGAGTTGTCCGCCGCCCTGACCGCCCACAACTCCCTCATAAAACCGATTTTCTCGTTCTAAGGTTTCTCTCACCTGTTGTAGCGATTTGAGATCCGCACTCGGGTTGGTCGGACTAAAAGTGAGGAGGGGTTGATTTTTCACCACGCGATCGCCATTTTCGACGTGTAATCTGACCACTGCGCCTGTGGTTGGGGCCTGAATCTCTCGCGCCCCATCGGAAAACTCCAATTCTCCGACAGCGGGAACCGTTTGTTCGAGGCGGGCGAAATAGGCCCAGACAATCGCCGAAGTCGAAACCAGCATGATCATCCATAAAAAGATATGAGACCAAAAGGCTGGTTTCTCTAGAATGACGGGTTGATCGGAAAGTGATACAGAAGATTTCATTGTTATCTCGTTTTTTAATCGCTTTTAGTTTGCTTTTAACTCAACTTATGATCAACTCACCCCTCACTTCTGACACTCCTACCGCAAGTTGCTATTTTCTGGGGGGAGATCGATCAAAAATCCTTAATCTCGCTTTTTCCATTGAATACCGACTATTGTTGTGATTCCTGCTGTTGGAATAGACAGTAATAACGGCCTTTGAGTGCCATCAATTCATCGTGGCTACCCTGTTCGACAACAGAACCCTTATCCATCATAATGATGCAATCTGCATTTCTGACCGTGCTGAGACGGTGAGTAATAAAGAAGACCGTGCGGCCATCAAAGGCTTCTTCTAAATTTTCCGAAACCATGCGTTCGGACTGATAATCTAACGCACTGGTGGCTTCATCGAGAATCAGCAAGCGGGGATTTTGTAAGACGGTACGGGCGATCGCAATTCGCTGTCGTTGTCCCCCAGATAGAGAACCGCCCCGTTCCCCAACAATCGTATTGTAGCCATTGGGTAGACCCATAATAAACTCGTGAGCCGCTGCAATTTTCGCCGCCCGAATAATCTCATCGCTTCCCGCATCGGGATTACTCAGGGCAATATTTTCTTGAACGGTACCGTTAAATAACAGCGTATCTTGCAGAACCACCCCAATTTGGCGTCGCAGCGAATACATCTCAACTTTGGTGATATCATAGCCGTCAATTTTAATCCGACCAGATAGAGGCGGATAAAGCCGTTGCAGAAGTTTCATCAAGGTACTTTTACCCGATCCGCTTAAGCCCACAATTCCCACAAATGAACCGGCGGGAAACTCTAAATTCACGTTTGCCACTTGCAGCGGTCCACTTTCTCCGAAGCGGAAAGAGACTTCTTCAAAAGTAACAGCCCCCTGAATTTCCGGCATGGGAATATTATTGCGGTCATCGGCATCCACTTCTGGGGGGGAGTCTAACACATCCCGCAGACGTTCAACCGACATTCCCACCTCTTGGAAACTTTGCCAAACACTGACAAACCGCAGTAACGATCCGGTGACGTTTCCGGCGATAATTCTAAACGCAATCAAAGCCCCGATGGTCAGTTGGTTATCAATCACCAAATAAGCCCCTACCCATAACAAAGCCAGTCCCGAGAGTTTATTGAGGAAGGTACTAATCGAACTCGAAGCGGTTTGCGTCAAGATCGTGTTGAAACTGGCACTCATAAACCGAGCATAACGCCCCTGCCATTCCCAACGGGATTTGAGTTCAATGTTTTGGGCTTTAACGGTTTGAATGCCATTTAGCACTTCTACAAGGTAGGATTGCGAGTCGGCGTAGCGTTCGGCTTTTTTCCGCAACAGTCGCCGAACAATCGGGGAGTTAATAATAATAATGCCTGCAAACAAGGGCAATGGTAGCAAAGCCACCAGCGCCATTGGCACGCTCAGGTAGAACATCACCGCCACATACACGACGGAAAACACCGCATCAAGGACAACCGTGAGGGCGGTTCCCGTTAAGAAGCTGCGAATATTCGCCAATTCTCCAATCCGACCCACTAAGTCCCCAACTCTTCGATTATCAAAATAGTTCAGGGGAAGTTTCAGCAGGTGATCGATCACCTCCGCCGAGAGTCGGACATCAAGGCGGTTGGTGGTATCGACAAATAAGTACGTTCGCAGAGCCGTTAGCAGGGCTTCAAATAAAGCCACCCCCAACATCAAAATCCCCAAAACATTCAGGGCGTCAATATTTCGCTGTCCCAAGACCTTATCAATAATGATCATGGTCATCAACGGGTTAACCAGACCGAACAGTTGCACAAAAAACGACGACAGCAGCACTTCCAGAAATACGGTGCGATGCTCCATCAAAGCCGGCCAGAACCACCAGAAGCTAAACTGTTCTTTTTGTTCAACTTTTGGCGCTTGTAGCAGCAACACCTGTCCGGATTCGCCCCAAGTCTCGGCAAATTGAGCCGGACGCATTCGTTTGAGGCCTTTTTCCGGTCTGGCAATGGTGAGTTCTCGTTCGGTAATGTTGTAGAGAATGGCAAAACTATCCTCCCAGGCGACCATTGCCGGGGCTTTCAAGCGTCCAATTGCCTTGGCTGGAACTTGCACCAATTGAGCATTCAAGCCCATCATTTGAGCCACCGCACCGCAGGCTTGCAGGGTAATTGAACCGACGGTCGTGAGTTGATTTTCCAAGACCCGCCGCACCAGATCTTTGCGGAAATTGACCTTATAATACTTGCTCAACATATTAAAGCAAGCCAAGGGCGCATCGATTTTTCCCGAACCCCGGACAATGGGGAAGCGTTGCGATGACCCTTCTTCGACTTCAGGTTCGGGAGGCGTTGGTGGGGCGAGGGGAATTTCCGACAAGTCCAGCGGTTTCTTAATAGTAGTGTTCCCCGGCTCGTCGTCGGGTGTGGCGTAGGCTTCTTCTGGCGGCGAACTCAGCGTCGGACGAACTCCCACCAACCGCACTCCTGATCGCCCTTCGATTTTCAGCGATCCGTTCAACCCGTCGAGTACCACTCGGTTTCCGGTTTCTAACTCTCCCACCGCACCGCTACTAATTAACCAAACCCGCTCCGGGTCTAACATCGAAGCCAGGTCTGAGACTCGCTTTTGACCGTTGAGGAGGTTAACCACAATCGCATCGGGCCAGACATCGAGAGTGAATTCTTTCAGGTTTCCCGGCAAATTGGCCCGTCGTTGCAGTTCTTGACTCAGTAACTCAAAAACTTCACTGACGCTGGCATGATCGCGGAAAGCTTCCCCAAAGTTGGGTTCTCGGCTGACCAGTTGCAAAAACTCCTCCGCCGGGAGGGTAATACAAATCATATCTGTTGAGGCGATCGCGGTTTCGCAGGGAGTGCCTCGAATTAAACCCGGCCATCCTACAATTTCGCCGGCCCCCAACAGTCGCAAACTCATGTGGCGTTGTGTTCTCAGGTCATACCCCAATAACCGGGCTTGTCCCTGATAAATAATTGACACCTGGGTGGGCATTTTTTCCCGTTCAAAGATCGGTTGACCCGTGCGATACCCCAACAGTTGACATTTAGGAAGAATCGCTTTCAGGGTGGCTTCACTCAGCCGATCAAAGGGGCTGGTTTCTGCTAAAAAGGACTGAATCTGAGTGTGAGATACGGTAGTTGTGGTCATAATACAGAAGACACTGAGGTTTAAAGGGGTTCTAGCGGACCTGCTGTTGCCAGTTGTTCGCGCAGCCAGGTTTCAAAGAGTTCATCAATTAAACGGCGACGCATAGACTCATCTAATTGTGCCGGAATAAACTTTTCGAGCCGGATAATTACCATCCATTCCGCCAGAGGACGCGGCGCCCACAGTTGTCCCGGTTGACTCACCGACAACAGTTTGCTAATTGCCGGGTGCGGCTGAGACAATGGCACTGGCCCTAATAATCCTCCGGTGCGCGACTCTGGCCCTTCGGAATATTCGCGAGCGGCTTCTGCAAATGATTGTTCTCCTTCTAATATCCGAAAGTAAAGTTCGTGAGCCAGTCCCGAGTTTTTTGTCCGGATCAGGGAGTAAACGACGTGATCCAAGCTGCTTTTGCGGCTGACAAAATAGTTTTCGACCTTGCTACTCCATGTATTTTGCTTGAATTTTTCCAGTTTCACCGGACGCTCGGCGATCGCTTGGAGGTCTTCTGTAGTGAGGTTTTGGCTTTTCAGCCAAGCCTGTTGGGCTTCGCTGGAGGTCAGTTGATGTTGAGCGGCAAATTTTTCTAATGCCGTTTGCTTTTCTTCTGGACTACATTCGAGCTCGGCGATCGCATTATCGATGATCACCTCTTTTAGAAATTGATGCATTAACTGATAACGCTTCAGCAGCGATGGAAATTCGTCGCATTTGATCACGGTTTCTCCGACTTTGTACACTCCTGTCATTGGACTCTCCAACGGACTTGCTCTATCCCTTTTTATTAAGCTCTGGGACTGCCACAGCAACCCCGATTTTATAAATCTTTCTGTCCCGATAATAGCAGACACAACTGACCCTCAGCGAGGGGTCTCCCCTGGAATGACCGCTTGTCATGGGAATTGCATCGATCAATTGCTTAATCATTTCCCCGAGCGGGCTATCAATTGCTCTGGGTCTTTCCCATCCCTATTCTTAGACTACCCCAGAGTGGCTCTAGTGCTAACATCTATTTCAGTTATAGTCTGTAATTATTTACACAGATTTGAGTTGGGGTTTTCAGGATGTGTTGAGTTGGGATTGCGACCCAATGGCTTTTGTTCTTCTCCACCCTAAACGATAAACTGAAGAAAATTCGTCTAAGTTTGTGAAATTTTGTTTTGGGTTTGACGTTGGGGATGCCTTGGGTTGGATTGTTATCTGTATAATAGGTTTTGTAACACCGCTTCCCATTGTCTGGCATAGGTTTGACTGTCTAAAAAGGGCGGATTTTTTTGGAGATTGTTCTGAATCTGCTCCCGGTATTGTTGGCGTTGTTGGGGTTGGGTTCCTAGTGTTATACTGAGCTGAAGATAGGCTTGTTGAGTCGGGCTAATCAGTTCAGGAATTCCCAGTTCTCGCAACAGTGCCGCACTTTGTCGGTGCCGGGGCGTTTGACCTTCGTAGACAACGGGTACAACTCCAGCCAGTAAGGCTTCGACCAGCAATCGGGGTTCGTGACTGGGAAATAGGTCTAAATAAATATCAGCTAAACTTAAATATTTTTTTAAGTTTGTCCATGAACTTACGGGTTCAACCATCACCAAGCGTTTGGGATCGATTCCCTTTTGAGCCAGATCTGATTGTACACGATTGAAAAAAGGGTTTATCGAATTATTTTCAATTTCTAGAGTTTGAGGAACCAGGACGAGGATTGATTGGGGTACTGTCGCCAGAATTTGACTCCACATCTGTCTGAACTCGGCGGCGATCGCATTGAGTTTGCCACTGACTACAAACACAACCCTGTCTTCGGTTGCTCCCCAATTTTGACGAGTCGGTTGTATACTTGCCGGCAGAAGTTGTTCGGGATAGCTCCAACATAATCCTGACCCCTTGAGGCGAATCACCTGTTCTCGATACTGGTGTTGTTGTGTTTCGGTTTGGGTGAGTTCTCCGGCTAGTATGTAGTCCATGTGGCGAATTCCACTGGTAACAAGAGCGGTTGCCGTGATCATCTGTTTGCGAGCCAGTCGGTGCAATGCCAGTTTAAAGCTTGAGTTGGTTTGGGTGGTAACATCCGAGCCGATCACCAGGAAATCCAGTTCGTCTTGGCGGATACGGGAAACCGCTTCCTTCAAAGCTTCTGGCAGTTGGATCGGCGGCTCTTTTAGGTTTACGCACAGTTCGCCCAAAATATCATTTTCGATACTAAAAGTATACAGGATGAGTTCAAAATTAGTCAAGTCTATTTTTTTAAGAATAGGAATAATGGCAAAAGTATCGGCGTTAAAGCCTATTTTGTCGAGGAATATTCCCAAATAAATTTTACCAGAAGCCGAGGGAGAAGAAGTAAAATGATATTCAATTTGATGTCCGGTTTGTTGCAAGTAGATTTCGACGATATCCGCACGATAACTGCTAATAGTTTTTAAATTCTGTTGGGGAGGACACAGTTTCCAAGTTTCTCCGGGAGTCAGTTGACTATAAACAGAAGCGATATAAAGCCAAACCGGATTTTTGGTTTCGCCAATCAGGTTATGATAAATATAGTTGAGCAAATTTTCTCGAAACTCAACGAACTGTTTAATTTCCGCCAATTCCGGACAGATTCTGATTTCGGCAAATAAAAATGCCAGAAAATCTTCAAAGATATATTTAGGAATCAAAGCATTTTGATATTGCAGGGGAAGTTGATAAGCTTTTTGATAGAGCATGGCAGCTAACACCACCTGAATGCCTTGAACTTCTTGAAACCCTAAAGCGACTTGTTGAGTTAATTGTTGAACAAATATTTTTTCAAAATCAGTTTGTTGTTCTTCGAGTAAACCCGAACCCATTAAAGCCCGATGCGTTTGACCCCAATCTCCTTGATAAGCTTGTTTTAATTGATCTATAGGTAAGGTGAGCCAACGACTGGCGAGAACTTGACGAATTTGACGCAGATAGTTCAAGATAGCGCCTTCAAGGGGATTTTTTTGATACTGTTCAATCAGGTTTTGAGTCAAGGGAAAATACTTTTGTGTTTTCGCCACTAATTTTTGAAAAACCAGAGCTTTAAGATGATCGCTGAGGAAGTGATAATCTCGATGAAACAGCATCTTTTCATAAAGCCTTTGATAATCTTTGAGGTTTTCACCTGTGGAAAGATTTTTTTGGGTTTGTTGTCGGCTGTGTATTCTCAAACTGGAGAGGGTTTGATTGACAAAACCGATTTGATAACGTCCCATAATTCTAAACCACAAATCTCCATCTAAGAGTTGATGGAGATTGGCATCAAAACCGCCAATTTTCTCAAAAACCGCCTTCGGAATTAGTACGGTTGTGGGTTCACCGATTTTATTGAGTTGTCCTTTCAAACAGTTGGGATCGGATAAGAGTTCTTGACCGGACTGAATGGGTTTGAGGTTTGACCATTTTTGATGAAGATTTTTCCCTCCATTTAAAGCCGCTTGACAGAGAGAGTTTGATTGGGAATCAGCAGCAATAAAGACTCGGCGAGGTGAGAAAACTAAACCGATTTCTGGATCTTGTTCGGCTAAATGAACCATTGTTTCAATACAGTGGGGTTCGAGGAGGTCATCTTGAAATAAGAACTTGATATATTTTCCGTTGGCTTGGGAAATGGAGAAGTTTAAGTTTTCGACTAAGCCATAGTTGCGGTGAGGGATAATATGAAACGGAATAGCGGTTTTTTGTTGAAAAGTTTGAGCAATTTCTAGGGTTTTATCCGTTGAACCATCATCAGAGAGAATAATTTCTAAATGAGGATAGGTTTGAGAGATAGCACTGTTGAGTGCTTCGGTTAGAAAGGTTTCTCCGTTGTAGGTGGGAATGATTAAACTAACCAGAGGAAGTTGAGAATGACTTGGAACGGTTGAGGGAGAAAAGGTAGGGTTTGCTTTGACTTCTGTTGACGGTTCGAGGGATTGAGTTTTCAGTTTTTTAGTCGCCATTAAGTTGAAAATATCAGAACTTCCAGTCCGATCTGCCAAGCGAGAAGAGTCGAAGTTGTAATACTGTTTAATCTGGCGAGATTTTTCGGGAATTCCCAACAGGTTAAATAGGGTGTTTAAACTTAAGTATCGATGGGGTGAACGTTCAACTTTGAACAGTTGTCTGGCGAGTAAAAAATCCGCCAAACTGGGTTCGAGTTGTTCTCCTGGTTCTAGAGCGTCTGGAAAGATTTTTAGCAGGTTTTCATAAACCTCCAGACAGAAGTATCGTTTTAAGACTTGGGAGAGTTCAAAGTTATGACGAATAATGGTTTCGGGTTTGATTCCGCTAATATTAGATTGATGAACTCGATAGTTTACTAAGGGTTCGGGTAAGATATAAAGTTCGTACTTCAGACAAAACCTCACCCAAAAGTCAAAGTCGGGAATTTGTCGAAAACGAGTGTCATAGTAACCAATTTCTTGATAACAGCATTTGCGGATTAGGGAACTGGTTTGACAGAGACAGTTATCTTTCCAAAAAAAGGTGTTTAGCCATTGAAAGCGACTGCGGTTAGGCTGAAAAAAAACTTGGTCGAGAAATGAGTTAGACCGGGGTAAGTTTTCCCCTTGGCTGTTAATGAGCTGAGGATAAGTCAGAACCGCATGAAATTCAGGATTTTGATCGAAAAATTGAACTTGTTTTTCTAATTTTTGCGGGACAAATACATCATCAGAATGAAGAATCGCAATCAACTCGCCTCGGGCTTGTTGAATGCCATAATTTGTGGCCGCACTTTCTCCCTGATTTTGTTCAAAGCTAAACAAACGAATCCGAGGATCTTTTTTTTCTTGAATTTTCTCCAGGGTGCGATCGCTAGACGCATCATTCACAATGACAATCTCAAAATCTTGATAGGTTTGCTTGAGAACACTATCGAGGGCTTGAGAAATATAGGCTTCCTGATTGTAAGTTGGGATAACAACAGAAACTCGTGGCATCATAATTAGACGTAAACTTTCCCGAAAAATTACATTGTTCCGTTCCCTTTAAAGTTTAACTTTCACCTTTGGGGTTAAAGTCTCCCCTGTTAAAGATGAAGAGTCTTCAATTAAAAGTCCTCCAATTCTACGGGGAAATCATCCTTCAGCATAGCTGCCTTCTTTAATAATGTTCGCGACTCGACCCCTGTTCAAAAAAGACTGGCGTTTCACAGATAAGCAATTGCTCGATTTTTGGGAGCCAGTAAATTTTCGAGCAATACCCACATCGGTTACTACAAATTGAACGGACGAGCGCCATTGCTAAAACCTCTGACTGAATCAACTTTTTCTCCTCCTGTTGTCTGTTACCTCTTCCCCAATCAGCCGAGGGTAGCACCGTACTTGTGAATCTGCAAAAAAAACGTCAAATTTATGATACAGTACAAACAGTTAAGTCGGGTTTAAAGGATGGGATTTGCCTGTTGCCCCTCCAGGATTCAACTGATTAATGATTAGATCGAACATTGAGCGCAGTTTGGCTGTTAAATTTATGAATCCCAATCGAGCTAGCTCCCCAACTCCAGAAAAAGAAGGTTTCCCTGCCTTGTCCCCCTCTTCTGATTTGCTCTCCTTGTTAAGCGCCAATGCTCAAGTGATTATTGAAGTTGGATGTCAAAGCGGAACAATCGCAAGCCAGTATAAGCAAATTAATCCTCACTGTTCATATATTGGAATTGTATCAAATTCCCAAGCCGTTGAAGCCTGTCAACAATTGGATCGGGTGATTGTCGCAGATGTGGAGCAAATTGAACTTAAATCCCTGGCTTTAGATGTTGGTCAGGTTGATTGTTTGGTATACGACAATATTCTCCCGTCAATCAAAAATCCCCTAAAAATTCTTCAGCATCAAAGCAACTGGTTACACCCTGAAGGAGAAGTCATCGCTTCTATTGATAATGTACAGTATTGGCGAAAAATTGTGAGTTTGCTACAGGGGAAATGGGGAATTATCGATGAGCAAACCCTCACTCAACTCGACAAACAAAATCCCCAACAGCAATTTACCTTAGAAGGAATTCAATATTTGTTTCAATCGGCTGGACTGCAAATTTATGAAATCCAAACTCGCGGACAAAAAGACGAACAATTCCAACAGTTTTTACAACTGATGCAACCGATGATTCAAGCATTGGGTTTAGATGTCAATCGTTTTGCAACCCACACGAGCGCCCAACGCTATTTAATTCGAGCAACTCGCTCATTTAAACCCCTACGTCGTCTGTTAATTCAAACGATAATGATGGCGCCAACCGCTTGCGATCGCCTGCGAGTTTTAGAACCGGATCGCTTCACTCAAACTCAACCGGGAACTCGTGCGGTTTCTGCGGTTAAATCTTTTCCAACGGTTACACCGATACCGGGAGAAGAAAAGGTGATCGTTTGGCAGAGAACGATCATGTCTTATCAAGATTATATCCCCAAATTAAGACAATTACTGCAACAAGATTATCTCATTATTGCTGAAATTGATGATAATCCTCTGCGACGGCGAGAATATGCTGAAAATCGTTATCTCAGTTATCGGGGATGTCACGGCGTACAAACTTCAACGGAAGCGTTGGGGGTGTTTTTACGACAACTTAATCCCAATGTTGCTGTCTTTCAAAATCAACTGGCTTATTTACCCCCTCCGCGAGAGTATCAAACGGATGTTGTTACGTTATTTTTTGGGGCGCTAAACCGGGAAAAAGACTGGAAACCGATTATGAAAAGCTTAAACCAAGTGTTAGCCAAGTATCCCCATAAACTGCGAGTCAAAGTGATTCACGACCGCTTATTTTTTGACTCCCTAGAAACGCCGCATAAAGAATTTGAAGCGTTTTGTAGTTATGAACGGTATCAAGAGATTTTACACGATTGTGATATTGGATTATTACCTCTGGCTGCTACGCCGGTTAATTTAATGAAATCCGATTTAAAATTTCTAGAATGTGCGGGTCATGGGGTGGCGGTGTTGGCGAGTCCGACGGTTTATGAACGATCAATTATCGCAGGAGAAACCGGACTAATTTATCGGACAATTAAACAGTTTGAAACGAAGCTAAACGAATTAATTGTTAATCATACTTTTCGCCAACAACTCGCCGCGAACGCCTATGAATGGGTGCGAAATCATCGTTTACTCTGCCAACATTATCCCCAACGACGAAGTTGGTATCTCCAGATGCGCGAT
This sequence comes from Lyngbya sp., assembly GCA_035285085.1. GTDB lineage: Bacteria > Cyanobacteriota > Cyanobacteriia > Cyanobacteriales > Microcoleaceae > Capilliphycus. The sequence continues at coordinate 51,990 of JAYKHV010000001.1, forward strand.
CGCTTACCGGAGTTAAACCAACAGTTACGCCAGCGTGTACCGGAATTATTTATAGACTGAGCGGAAAATCGTTCCCCAAGAAATGATATCATGTCCGGTTGAACAGTTGTAAATACAGGAGACAGGAGTCAGGAGTCACCGAGACACCGAGTCGGGAGTCACCGAGACACCGAGTCGGGAGTCACCGAGACAGGAGTCACCGAGACACCGAGTCGGGAGTCAGAAGGAAATTTTGAAGAAGAAAGAGGAGGATTATGAGAAAGTTTTTTGATCACTAATTATCCGGACATGATCTAAAATATAGAATAGAGAATATAGAATATAAATCGGAGTTTCAAAATTGGGGGATTGTTTAAATTTTCAGTTAAAGCCAAAAAAAATTGTTAATTATTCCTTCTTTTATCTCTTTTATCTCTTTTATCTCTTACCCGTTATCCAATGCGAATTCTATTTACTCTTCCCCATTATTATAAAGCCACGAACGAGGGAAAACACGCTTCTCTCGATAAAGATCCTCGACCCCGGATTATGGCATTAAGTATGGGGTTAACCGCGTTGCGGGGACTCTATAGCCTGTCTCAATGTACAATTGATATTGGTAAATGTGTGACGCTTCCGGCTAACGAAACTAACAGAAACCAGATTGATATTGTCATTTGTACCACCCAAGACGCCCATTTAATTTCCCATCTTCCCTTTCCGCCGGGGAGTTTCAAACATCATCCCACTCAAGCCGAACCCATGTTATTGGGGTTTGAATGTCAGGCGGTTTTACGAGATTGTTTGGGTCAGTACGATTATTATTGTTATTTAGAAGATGATTTAATCTTACACGATCCCTGGTTATTTGTGAAGTTGGGTTGGTTCACGCACCATGCGGGAAATGAATCTTTGTTGCAATTAAACCGCTATGAAATTTCTGCCAATGGTAAAGTTGCGAAAGCTTATGTTGATGGAGATCTTTTACCGCATTTAACGGCGAAGTTTCAAAATGTGCAGGAAAAACCGCAATTTATGGGAAAAGTTATGGAACAGTCGGTGAAGTTTCAACGGGCTTTAAATCCCCATTCCGGCTGTTATTTTTTAAATGCTAAACAGATGGAATATTGGGTAAAAAAACCCTATTTTTTAGACCGAGATTGTAGTTTTATCGGGCCGTTAGAAAGTGCGGCAACCCTCGGAATTCTGAAAACTTTTAAAATCTATAAACCCGCTCCCAGTCATGCGAATTTTCTGGAAATTCAACATTTTGGCTCGGGCTTTTTAAACTTAATTGGTAAACAAGTTAAGTTGGTCAGCCCTGAAGATTCTCCTTCAAAAAATAGGTCGGATGGGTATTGACAATCCTAGAAAAATATGATAAGAATTTATAGAGTTATATACCACTACGCATTATGGTTAGGACATTAGTAAAAGCGAAAAGTTGAGGCAGTGCGGTCTTGGGGTCACGCCAAACTTTTTAAGAAGCAGCAATGCTTCTTTATGGGGTTTCTTGTATCCTGTCTGTCCGTAACGACGACTAGAAACGCCTTTTAAACTATTAACAATTTGAGATATAGATTACATTTTACCGAAAAATTGAGTTGAAAGCCTTCCCCTTTTCCGATGACTTTGAGTCGGTTTCTGCTGGAAAGTCTCCCCCGAAAAAAATAGTAGGACAGGCATATTTGCCCATCCTACTCATTTCAATTAACAATTCAATTGAACCCGCCTCAGGTTTAGATAAAGATAAAGTCAGTCCGAGACAAGTCGGGGCCGCGTCCATCGACTAAACTAAAGCGAGCGACATCAGTAGCAGGAGCCGGACCGAAACCATCGGGGTCGTACTGCAACAGGCCTGAGTTGCGTTGGTAAACCAGAACCCCTGTATTGACTTCTGCAATCACCACATCAGCGAGGGTACTTGATCCAGAGGCCAGGTAAGTTTGAGAGGCGCCCAGTTCAATCAACTCACTGTCATTCGGGCGTCCGGTGGAAGCAAAGTTGAAGCCACCATTGTTGGTTGCACCCTGACGAGTAAAGACTAACTTATCAACACCAACGGTGAAGTCGCCAATTAAGTCCGCGATCGTCGTGGTTGCCAAGCCGGGACTGGTGGAATAGACTTCGGCGGCAAACTGATAGAAGAGGGTATCGCTGCCTTCTCCACCGACTAAGGTATCCCCAAAAGAAGGCCCACCTGTAACGGGGTCTAAGTTGAAGCTACCTTGGAGGGTATCATCTCCATCTTGACCGACCAAAGAATCATCGCCCTGTCCACCGAAGAGGAAGTCATTTCCACCCCCCGCTGCAATGGTATCGCTTCCTTTACCGATGAAATCGAGTACCGACTCAGTTCCCGCGGCATCTGTAATTGTACCGCCACGCAGGATGTCGGCACCGGAACCCGCTACGATACTGTCATCGCCGTTACTACCGCTAATTAAGTTGCTGCCTAAGGTATCAAACAGAACAAAGTCTGCTTTGCCCTGAACGTCTGCGGGAGTGATTTGAAAAGCAGTAATGGTGTCGTTTCCTTCCAGGTTTGCAGAGTCTGTCAGGAGAACATCACTGGTGGAATTGAGGGTAATGCTGTCGTCTCCGGAACCCCCTGCGAAGGTATTGATTAAACCTTGTCCGCCTTCACCTTGACGCGCCCCACTGAGGATATCATTACCCGCACCCCCAAACAAACTGACTTCGAGTGAAGTAGTTGCGGTTCTAACGAAGCTACTGCCATCGAGGGTGTCATTACCGTCTCCACCATCCATCAGGGTGAACGGACCGGACAAGGTGTCATTACCCCCACCGCCAAACAGGAAATCGCTCTCAAAAGCAGAGTTGATGGTGTCGTCGCCTTCACCGCCATCGAGGGTACTGTCTCCGGCAAAACCCAGAGTCAGAGTGGTAACGGTACCGAACCCAATACTAACTAACACATCTGAGGTATTGGTTTGCAGGAAATCATTACCATCACCTCCAGAGACAGAATCTTGAAAGGCATAACTCTGGATCGTGTCGTTACCGCCACCTCCGTTAAAGACATTGCCTCCTTGACCCAACTCACCAATACCGCCGTAGAGGGAGTCATTACCATCGCCCCCTTCTAGAGTGGTTTGAATAACACCGACTCTGACTGTAGTGGTTACGCCAGTAATGGGATTGACGTTTTGTTCTAGGGGATTTTGGATGACAACAATATCATCACCCAAATCCCCGGCGGCATAGGTCGTGCTACCCACCCCAACAACGGAGTCATCATCTTGACCCCCGTAGAGGCTTTCGGAGTCACCTGTACCAAAAATCGTGTCGTTACCCAGGTTTCCTCCGACGAAGTTACGACCTTGGTTAACGCCAGCAATTTGAGTGCCGATGGAAATACCGATGTTACTGCTACCGCCTGTGCTGGCGAATCCGATCAGGTCGTTGTCTTTACCCCCATAGATGGAGTCACCGCCCTGTACACCCCCCAAGATGGTGTCATTACCCGCGTTTCCAAACAGTACGTTGTTGACGGATAAAGCTAAAATGAAATCTCGGTCAGCTCCCCCATACAGGGTAGCTGTTGAACTGGCGGTTAGGGTATCGCGACCTTCATCACCAATGGCGCGAGACAGGCTGTTAACAACCAGGGAGTCATTACCCTCACCCCCAAACAGTGTGTCGTTGGGGCCTGTACTTGTGAGGACATCGTTATCTGAGTTCCCCTCAATTTGACTGCCGCCCAAAGAGGCTGAGATAATTGTGTCATTACCGACTCCGCCAAGAACAGTATCTGGCTTTAAGGCTAATGTGGAATTTTGGTTCCAAAAATTAGGACCCGATCCAAGTATTTCATCAAGTCTGGTCGGATTACCTGTTGGCTGTGATGTCATTGATTTTTCACTCCTCCGCAATCATGTCAATAAAACCATTGGGACTACAGACACTGCCTGAGACACCATACTTTGTTCGGCAGTAGTTTAACCTTTTCGCCCTCAGCAAGTCTAGTCCCTGACAACCACTTATGTCTACTAACTGTCGGTGGCTGTTTATACTGCGAGAGCTTACCCTAAATGTTTTCAAACTTGACCTTCCTTGAACTGTCTGCTAATCATTTCTCTATAAACAGGTTTTGTAGGATCTTCTACCCAACTGTTCTAGACGCAGCGGGTTGGCTAATGGTTCCACCGATCCGCTGTCATCCCCTCATTAAGCCTGCGATCGCCAAAGGACGGAAAGCCTGATTGACGCCCGGATGCAACACCGATCAACTCAAAGGCATTGACACCGGTAAGCCACGGTTGGCGATGTCTTGAATTAGTTTTAATTGCAGGGGGAGGAGTTTGGCTAAATCATACCGTTCCAGTACCGTTTGACGTGCTTTCACGCGGATTTCAGCCATGCGATCGCGGTGATCGAGGACTTCACTGACCCGATCGGCTATCTGTTTCGGCGAGAAAAAGTCCACCAATAAACCGTTTTCTCCGTCAGTAATCACTTCTTTGACCGGGGGTGTGTCCGAACCGACGATCAAACACCCCGTAGACATCGACTCGATCATTGACCAGGACAGCACAAACGGACGGGTTAAATAGATATGGACGTCGGATGCTTGAATGACTTTTAAATATTGGCCGTATGGCAATGGCCCGACAAAGTGAATCCGAGATAAATCCAACGGGATTTTCTTGAGCATATACTCTTTGTAACTCATCCCGTCGGGTAGGGATTTGCCATAGCAGACTCGCTCCGAACCCACCACCACCACATGACAGTTGGGCCTTTGTTCCTGAATATACGCCACCGCTTCAATAAATTCGGGAAAACCCCGGTAGGGTTCCATTCCTCGGGCGACATAAGTCACCAGTTCTTCAACGCCGGATAAGTCCAAGTTGGGAAGCACCAGTTTGGCGCTCCTATCGGGTTGAAAGTAGCTGGTATCGACACCATCGTGGAGGACGGAGATCTTCGTCTGTAATTCTCGGGGAAATTGCGATCGCTGCCAATAGGTGGGAGATAATCCCCAGTCGCAGGAGTACAAATCAACCAAAATCGGCGTATTTTTAATCCGAATCCGGGCCATATCATCGACCGTCAGCGGATCGGCGGGGTCAAAGTCGGCATCAGATCCTCGACTGTGATAAAACCATTCAAAATAACACAACAGGGGAACATCGGGAAAGGCTTCTTTAACGAATAGCGTTGGCCCCCATCCGGAATGACCACAAATCACATCGGGAAAAAATCCCTTGGCTTTCAGTTGTTCGGCCATTCTAAACACTCCCTGTCCGTGCAATACGGCACTTTCTAGGGCGCGAACATACTGATGGGTTTGGGGACTCGGATCGCGGGAAGGTTTAAACAAGGCTTTGCGAACCCCCGGAATGTTCCACTCTGGACGCTCGTTTTTTGTCCCAAACACAATTTGATTTTTCGGATCGGCACCTAAGGCGGTGATAATGTGACGATATTGAGCGGGAAAGTTAGGATGCAGAAATAAGGCTCGCATGGTTCATGTAAAATTAGTTTTTAAAGATCGCTACAAATTTCAATTTCAGCACACCCGACGGCATTTCATTAAATTTCTGCGGGCGCACGACAGACCCATACACAATCTCTCGGTACCGTTTGAGTATCTTTTAATAGAATCTCATAGTTGAGATGCGTTAGAAATTTTTCCATCATTGAGTCGGTCATTACTGAAAATGCCGTTCCGTGTCTGCGCCCCAAGAGGTTTTTATCCCAATCACTTAGAAATTTATTCCATCCCAATTCACTCAATATATTTGTATGGTGAAAAAGACACAAGCGCTCGCCCCGCATCACCCGAGGAATTTGGGTCAGATAGTTGAAAATATCTCGCGGTTCAATATGCACCATTGTATCGTAGCAGAAACACACATCCACTGAACCGGCGTTGATACCATTTAAGCTTAAGCCATCGAGTTTGACATAGCTGACCCGTTCTTCCCCTAAGCGCTCGCGGGTGACTTGCAACATTTGAGTTGATATATCTGCACAAATTAAACTCTGACAATATTTTAACAGCAATGCTGCCGTTTTTCCGCCCCCGATTCCTATTTCTAAAACGGTTTGATGGGGTTTGATATAAGGAGCAATAAACTTTTCTTCAATTAAGGTCTCATATTCGGCTAAAGTTTGCGCAGCACCCGCAGCTAATCCTATCCATTCATCTCCGGGATAAACATATTCGGAATTGGTACTTTGCCAATTTTTAACATAGTCATCCCAAGCCCCTTCATAATCAATTTTTGATTCGTTCATTATCGATTTTTTAATTTTAGTAGTAGATACAAAAAAGGGAGAAGAAGTTATTTCTTCTGGCAAATTTATCGAAGAATCTTCTTCTTCAGATGTTATTGGTAATTCGTCTTTCCAGACAAACCCTTGACCCAGAAATTCTTCTAGTTTATCATTAGAAGGTTGAAAGTAGTCTGCGAGTTTTTGCCGAATTTTGGAACTGACTTCTGGGTAGTCTCCGACGTTGTATTTTTTATAGTTGGGAAGTTGATAAGCGGGTAAACCCAGAAACTCAAATACTTGATTAAGAATTTCTGGAGAGTCACTCGAAAACGCTTCACTTTTGAGGATTAAAAATTGTTCTCTGCTAAATAATTTCATCCAATTTTGCAACTGTTCGATATAAATTCCCCGCGACAAATAGGAATAATGTTGATGGTTGTAGCTATAATAAGTTTCATCTGCTAAGAGTTTTTCTGTTTCTCCTTGAAGTCGTTCGGGTTCTTGATGAATTGCTTCTTCTAAAGATAACATTTCATAGCCTAAATTTACTTCCCAATAGTAATGAGAAATTGCTCTATCTACCGGGTTTCTCAGCAAAACAATAAATTTCATTTGGGGGAAATGATGATAAACCCGTTGGGGAACAGCAGGATGAAATAAATAATAGGGCGTTCCTTCTCCGGTTAGCAATAGTTTTCCGTCAGCAGTGGAGGGAAACTGGGAGCGATACCAGTCTATTCCCTTTTGATAGTGTAAGGTAAAAAAATGGATTTCTTTTTGGGTTGCTGATAAAATTTGGGGATGTTGACAGAGATAATTATAGAGGGAGTTTGTTCCGCCTTTTTGCGTTCCTAAAATCATAAAATGGGGCGGTTGTCTGCGTTCAGATGAATTAACAGTTGGGGGGGTCAAGGGTTCACTCCTTACTATCTTTTGAATTAATATTATCTACAATTATCCGGCTTAAAACTTTTTAGGACGCAAGATACACAAACAAAAATCCGATTCTAATCCCCCTGGAATTTCCATTAAAATTTCTTCAAATTCTAGCAACAGTCGAACGATGGTTTCTCCCTTCGGTTCACCCGGTAACAGTTGAGCATGATTTAATAACGGATAGAGAGGATGCAATATTCCGCCCCCAAAGGGATTATAAACCTCGATATCGAAATAATATTCAATAAAGGGTAAAATTAACTTGGAGCGAACTGCTTCCGAGGGGTCAGTATTGAAGACTTGATAGATGGTTGGGTTGATAAATTCGCTTTGCAGTCCCGAACGCAATAGTTCGTTAAAACAAGCATACAAACGATTAATTAACTCTACTTTTTTCTGACTATAAATGCAGTAGTTATCCCCGACGTATTCGTTGATAATAAAGTATCCTTCGGGGTTTAAGGATTGATAAACAATCTTTAAAAACCGTTCCAATTCTTTAACGTGATGCAAGGAACCCGAACAAAATGCAATATCGTATTTTTTCCCGCTATCGAGGCTAAAGGTATTAAAATCATCGCTGTAGAAATTAACCTTAACTCCGGCAATTTCAGCCCGTTTTTTTGCCATTTCTAGGGAGGCTTCCGAGAAGTCAAACGCATCAATTGTTTTTGCAAAATTGGCTTGGGCGAGGGTAACTTCATGGTTTCCCATTCCGCATCCCAACGACAACAAATTATTAAAGCTTCTTCCGGCAAAATAATCTTCTATTAACCATCTTAACCAATATTTTTTCGTTTGACCTCCCGACATTCGTTGATGAATTTCATCTTCAATAATGGGGTTTGATATCCATTCACTCGCACTTGCAGCCGTTGGGTTTGCTTCCCAATAACTTTTATCTTGGGTGGGTTTTGTAGTTTGTGAAACGGGTTCTGGTGTTGATACGGGTTGAATAAATTCTGCGGGGGAAAGGGTTTGATGGGGGTGGGGGTTTATAAAGTAAGCTTCCTCAAAGATTTGATGGTATTCTTGGGTCATTTCCTCGAAACTATTTAACGAGGCGAGAACGTATTTCGCGTTATCGGCGAGGCGCTGACGTTCGGATTCATTTTCGATGAGTTTTATCAGATTTTCGGCTAATTCTTCGGGTTTTTCGGGGGTATAAAATAAACCGTTCACTCCCGGTTTGACTTGTTCGGAAATGCCAAAAACTGGGGTGGTAATAATGGGTAAATTGTACGCCATTGCTTCGAGAATGACTCGCGGATAACTTTCGATGCGAGATGTACAGACAAAAATATCGGCTGCTTGATAATATTTCGGGGTTTCTGGAGTTTCGGGAACCAAATGAACTCTTGACTGTAAACTGGGGTTTAATTGCTTGACTAATGTCGCCAATTGTGTGCTGTAAACGCTCGGGCGATCGCCAACAATAAAACAGCGAATCCGGCTATAATATTCTGGGGCTAATAGTGCCAAAGCTTTGACTAAATCTTGCTGACCTTTGCGTTCGCAAACCGTTCCGAGTAACAAAATAACAATTTCTGAAGTTTGAATTTCTAAAGCATTTCTGGCATCTTGGCGGTTCCATTGTTCGGCGACCAATTTAAACCGTTCCACATCCATTCCATTGTGAATCACGGTAAAATTGTGATGAGTATTTAAAGGTAAATAGGTGTTTCGAGTCGCATCCGCCACAAAAATAATTCGATAAGGATAGCGGAAACATTCTAACGCTCGGGCGGCTATTTCTGCACCAAACCCATTAAAATAAGTTTGCCAAGGTTCGCTTTCGTGAACGTTCCAAACCGACGGAACCCCCATCTGTTGGGCGCAGTCTACCATGAAAAAGTTTTCTAAAGTATTGGCATAAACCACATCATAACAATTTAGCTGTAATTGTTCGGCAAAATCTTTGAGGGCGAGGTCGTATTGTTCCCGTTGATAGATATTAATTAAAGGATGGTCTTGTACAATTACCGGAATTCCTTTTTGTTCATAAGCTTCTCGCAGCGGCCCATCATTCGCGCAGAAAATAACGGGTTCTATTTTATCCTGTTCTGCCAATTGTACCGCAATTTCATATTGATGTAACGGGGCGCCCGTATATTCTAAAGCGTTGCTACACATCAACACTCGCGGCTTAATTTTAACCGGGGGAGTTTGTAGATTAAACCGTCGGGGTTGAATGTGGAACCATTCGTTGGCGAGGGATAAATGATGGCTGTAGTAGGGGTCTATTTTATCGGCATATTTCTGACGGAAATTCGCCACTTCTTTCGGGTCATCTTTAAAGCCTCTGGTCGTTCCTTCTTTATGCAATAATTCTGCTTCCGCACAATAAACACAGCGATAATTTTGTTCGGTCAAACGATAGCCGTAGTCCGCATCATTGTAAGCAACCGCAAAGTTTTGTTCATCAAAACCGCCCAAGTCTAAAAACAGTTGACGGGGCGTTAATAAACAAGCCGCAGTCACCGCAGAATAGTTTCGCACGACTTTAGAATAAGCCAGATATCCAAAATAATCCCGATGAGAAAGTTTGAACGCATGACCCGCCAATTTGTGGTGCAACCCGTGAAGAATTCCGGCGTGTTGAATGTGGTCATCGGGGAAAATTAATCTCGCCCCCACCGCACCGACTTTTTCTAACTGAATATAACCCATCATCTGACTCAACCAACGGGGAGAAATAATCTCCGTATCGTTATTTAAAAATAGCACGTAGTCGGTTTTCACCCGTTCAACCGCCCGGTTATTTATCGCCGCAAAGCTAAATTTTCCGTTGGGATTAGATATTTGCAAAATCGAGATTTTGGGTTCGGTTTGGGCGTTGGAAATCCATTCAAAATATTCTAGGGTTTTGGGGTCGTCGCTTTCGTTATCAACAATCAGCACTTCGTAGTTTTGATAGGTGGTTTTTTCTAACAGCGACTTCAAACAAGCTTGTAATAATTTTAGCTGATTTTTTGTGGGAATAATTACTGTAACAGAGGGTCCGTTATCGGGGAATTCGTGGGCAAAAATTCCCAAACTTTGTTTAATTGCCCATTCGGGTTGATACACTTTTGATTCAATTTCTCGACGGTTTAACGCATCTTGAACCGCTTGACGACCTGCTTCAAAACTGGCGGGTTTGGCGGCGCCGGAAATCGCCGTTGAACCGGGAGCGGTTCGCCAGTGATATAATATTAAGGGTAAATGGGCAATATGAGTGGCTCTTTCTGTTGCTCTGAGTGCCAAATCGTAATCTTGGGAACCCTCAAACCCCAACCGCATTCCGGCTACTTCTTCAAACAGTTTGCGCCGCAAAACTAACGCATGACCGAGATACATATAAGATAACAGTAATTCCGGCGACCAATCGGGTTTAAATTGGGGCGCGAACCGTTTTCCTTCGGTATCTATTTTGTCATCATCGCTATAAAGAACGTCGGTTTCGGGATGTTCGGCGAGGTAAATTGCGATTTCTCCCAAGGCATTGGGAGTGAGTTCGTCGTCGTGGTCGAGTAAGAGAATATATTCACCCGTTGCGAGAACAGCAGCCGAATTGGTGGCGCGGCTAATATTGCCGTTTTCGGGTCGAAAAATAACTTTGATTCGTTCATCTTCTTCGGCAAATTTATTCAAAATTTCGGCAATTTTTGGGTCGGTGCTGCAATCATCGGCGACGCACAATTCCCAGTTACTATAAACTTGATTAATGACGCTGTGAATCGCTTTTTCTAAGAATTCAATCGGGGGATTATAAACGGGCATGACTACCGAAATTTTTGCCAATTTTTCCGCCGAATACCCTTGCAGTCGAGTGTTTAAATACTCCAAACTGCGTTGGTTCCATTGGTTCGCACTCAACCAGGCATCGTAGGGGTCGATGGCTTTGGCCAGTTCAAAGCCTGGAGGGAGGAGGGCGAGGTCGGTGGTCGCCTTGCTGGTCCGGTACATCATCCGCATTTGCCGAATAATGGCCGGAATTTCGTTGGGGAGGGGAATTAGGCGGCCCAGGCGTTGCTTGCGTTCGGCGGCCCGTTGGCGAATCGCCCCGACAAATTCCGATAATTGTCGCATTTTGGCCGAACTTTTAGCCGCGAGTCCGTAACGCCGCACGGTCAAGGGTTGGCCAAAGCGGTAGGTGACGGTTTCTCCGGTTTCCAACTCGGCTTCTATGCTCACGGGCCAGCGACCGACGGGAACATTCATCAGGACTTCAAACCCGCTATTGCCACTTCCGGGCCAGTCGGGAAAGACTTCGCCTACGTCCCGACGCTGCAACCCATAGGCGCATTGCATCGAACGTTCGCCACAATATAAAGTGAGTTGGGTGATGGGATGTTCGGGATGACAGCACCAACCTGCAAATAGAATTTGTCCGGGTCGTTGTTCTAGAGTCGGAACATCCAAAGCGGCTTGAATGGGAGAAACGTGTAGGGAAGTGGTGGCGAATTTTTGCCATTTTCCTTTAGAATTTTGCAGTTCTAAAATAACTTGGTGATTGCCAACAAGCAAGGGAATTTCTATTCTAAATCCGCAAGTTTTAGCCGCTTCTATCCAATCAAATTGTTGGGCAACATCTAAGCGTTCAATTCCGTAAACCCCTTCAAAGGTTTCCGAACCAATTTTCGCTCTAACTCCGGTAAAATTCCGTTTTCCGGTATAAAAACACCAGCCTTCAATTTGGGTGAAGGTGTCGCCGTTGCCGATAAATTCCCATTGAGTTGGGGTATCGATGTAATGGATATATTTTGCCTGGAGTTGGCGACGAGCAAGGCGTTTAAAGTCAACCCATTTTTCTCGGATTTTCCAAAATTTAGAGGATTTAATTGCTGTAACTTCGCCTTGGGTTTGAACGAGTTCGAGTTGGGTTTTTCCGAGTTCGTTTTCGAGGCTGTAAATTTTGTTGAGGGCTTCTTGAAAACGGGCTTGAGACTCTAACAAACTTTGCTGTATTGTTGCTGTTTGATACTGACGTTGGCCGAGTTGAGTTTCGGCGTGGGCGAGTTGAGTTTCGGTTTGGGTAAGTTGAGTTAATATTTCTTGATATCGTTCTTGAGATTCTAATTGAATTTGTTCGAGTTGTCCTTGAGTTTTCCCCAGTTCCGTTTCTGTTACCATCAACTTATCTGCCGCTTCTTGGAAGCGGTTTTCCCAGTTTTGGGCGTTTATTTCTGACCCGTGTAACTGATGTTTTGTTCCTTCGAGTTCTTGTTGGGTTTTGCCGAGTTCTTCTTCGAGAGTTGTGAGTTTTTTAATCGCTTCTTGACGGGTATTTTCGGCTGTATTAACTTTGAGTTGGGCTTGACCGAGTTCGTCTTCTGTGGTTATTAATTTATCTAAGGTTTCTTGATAGCGAATTTCAACCCCATCGAGTTGGAGTTGGGTTTGACCGAGTTCGGTTTCGGTTCGGACTAATTTATCAACCGCTTCTTGAAATCTATCTTCCCACTGTTCAATATCAAGATGAAGCTGTTCGTTTTCTTGGGTTAATAGTTTTTTGTCTTTTTCCAGCAAACGAATTTGTGACCAATCTTTAAACACCCAAGTCAAGGAAGTAGACTGATTTAAAACTTGTGACTCAACCGGGGTTAACCCTCGACTGAGGTTTTCAGCTAATGCTTCTAGTTGTAAATACAGGTCGATAGCATCTGGAAAACATTGTTTAATCAGTTGCGGTCGGGGAGTGGCTAAAATATTATCAACTAACAAAGAAGGATCAAAATTGTCGGCGGGGGGTTGGGGTAAGTAGAGGTTTAATTTATAATTAAGAGTTTGAATAAAGTCTTGAGGTGTAGTTCCGACTTTATAAACGTTAACTAATAAGCAGTTTTGCGGGTGTTTTTGATAAAAATTGAGAAGTTTTCGGTTATAATACATCCACATTTTAACCGCCAATTCCGGAGATTTAATTAACGTTAAATCTGTGGAACGACGATAAAGCGAATCAACAACTTCCCAAGGAGAACGATAGACAAAAATAAAATGGGCTTGCGGTACGATTTCCTGCCAAAAGTCTAAAAATAAAGTGGTTCTGGGGTCTTTCCATCCCCAAGGATGCTGGGAATCTTGGTTTTGTTGAACGAGATATTCAGCTTGTTTAATTTGATGTTGAGTTAGGGAAATATGCGACTGAAATGTACAGCCCAATTCATCGATATTATTCGCTCGAAAAATTTCTTTGTGAAATTCGACAAAATCGATATTTTCAAAATGTCCTTTCACATTTCCATAATTCGCCCCCACGAGACGTTTGCCAATATTAACGCCCAAACGTTGTAATAAAGATGCTGTTAGGGAAGTTCCGGAACGGTGCATTCCCGCAACAATCAGAATGGGTGAGTGACTTTCTGCTTTTTCCATAGTTTTTGCGGTGGTTTTTCAAAACTAACCAATAATCCTTTTTTCTCCCTCAAATTTTTTTTGCTCAGTCGTTATCCGATAAACCCATAGCACGCTTTAGTTTAAACCATTTTGACCTCAATTTCCAAAATTTACTACTTTCCATCGCTTGAATGCGGTTTCGCGCCTGTTCCAACAGCACTTGATTCGATTCCAGTTGTATCTGACATTTACCGAGTTCCCTTTCAGTTTGAGAGAGCTTTGTTTCACATTCTCCGAGTTGGGCTTGCACAAAGTCAAGTTGTTTCTCGTTCTGCAAAAGTTGGGCTTGAGTTTGTCCCAACCGTTCTTCTGTCTGAACCAACTTGGTTTGAGACTGTTCAAGTTGATGTCGAGTTTGGTTCAATTGGGTTTGAGACTGCTTAAAGTTTACCTGGGTTTGTTGTAGTTTTACCTGGGTTTGTTGCAAATCAGTTCGCCAGGAAATCAGATGAGTTTGCCATTGGGTTTGAGGAATGAGTGATTTCACAAAACCGGTTTCAATAATCCATTCCAAACCCGCATAATTTACAGCCCGAATTAACAGAATATCTTCGGGTGAAATTTGATTGCCGTTGATTTCACAAGACCAACCCGAATATAAAGCCTCCGTTCGATTAAAATGTTCGACTAAATCCGGTCGTTTGATGTGAGGTTGACACTGTTGAATTAACCGATTATTCACTATCATTTGAATCGTTTTCACCTGACCGCCCGGATTAAAATCAACCGCCCAACCTTCCAAATAAAGATTCCCATCGGGTTTAATTTCACAAACATCTAAATAACCCAGAGGATGATAATTAAAGTTAATTTCTGTTGAATCCTGTTCTGCTTTTGGGGTGATTACATATAAATCTTGATAGTTACTTAACCCTTTTTTGATGCGGCAAATAGACGCTTGACTTTGACTAACTTTATCAATTAATTCTCGAATATAAGTTTCGGTAACATAAGTGGTTCCGTACTCATTTCGGTCTAGATACTGACTCTCGCTGCTTTCGGTTGAAAAGACAATTCCTTCCGGTAACATTTTAACGTGTGAGGGGATAACAGCCTCATCTAAGACGCTAAAAATTAGCAAGCCTTCGGGAGTTAAAAGGTCATAAAGTCGCTGCAACCATCGAGTAAAGGTTCGGGGCGGCATATGGCTAAAAAATGACCCTGCATAAATACAATCAAATTTTTTATCTCCGGGATAATCTTCGGGTTCGCGAGTCGAAACAATACCATTCACGCCAAAGGTTTCCATTTGAAATTTGACCGCATTGGCATAAATATCAGAAACCCAAACTTTTTCGGGCGGAATTTCTTGAATTAAAAATCGGGTTGAACGTCCATAACCACAAGCAAAATCGAGAAAAGAATTAACTTGAGAAAAGCTACCAAAATGGGCGTTAATAATTTGTCGGATAGAATCTACAATAGATCGCCCTAATAGATAATAGTACACCAAAGCGCGATCGCTATTGCGGTCTTCTGATTCATCCAACTGATACAGATACATTTCATCATCTGCGGCAATTTTGGGCTGGAACGTTTGGGGTGAAGCGGCGAGGTGTTGAGTTACAGTTTTAACAATTGGGTTATTCTCTACAAAGCGGTTTGTTTCCATAGTTTATTTTGAGGGTTAAGAGGATTTTTAATTGTTAATTTAATTGTTAATGTTATTTTTTAAGAAAACGTTCTAAAACCTGTCTAAGCTTTAACCATTGGGTTCTCAGTTTCCAAAACTTGCTGCTTTTCATGGCTTCAATTTCGTTGGTTGACTGTTGGAGAAGAAACTGACTTGATGTAAGTTTTAGCTGACAGCTACCCAGTTCGGTTTCAAGTTTTGTGAGTTTATCTCGGGCTTGGGCGAGGGTAAATTCTGTAAATTCCAATTCGGATTTTGTATTTTGTAATTGAGTTTTACACTCTTTTAATTGGCTGCGAGTTTGAGAAAGTTCTTCTCGCCATCGAGTTCTTTGTGTCAAGTTTTTAACGGTTTCTACGGCTAAAATTGATTCCAGACAAGCCTTATTTATCGCTTGAATTAACACTATATCTTGGGGTGAAATTTTACCGGAATTTATTGTACAGTTCCAGCCGGAATTTAAGGCTTTCGAGGTGTTAAAATATTCGACCAAATCGGGACGTTCTCGGGCGGGTTTACACTGTTGAATCACTTGGTTGTTAACGAGAATTTGAATAGTTTCAATACAACCATCCGGGTTAGAATCTCTCGCCCAACCTTCCAGTTGAATTTCTCCGCTTGGGGTAATACGACAGTCATCTAAATAACCTTCTGGATAATAGTTAAAGTTTAAATGGGTAAAATCTGGATTGGCCTGAGGAGTTACTAAATATAAATCTTGATAGTTACTCAATCCTTTTTTAATTCTGTAAATCTTAGCCCTATTTTGACTAATTTTATCGATTAATTCTCGAATAAAAGTTTCAGTTACATAAGTTGTACCGTAATCATTCCGGTCAAGAAACTGACTTTCGCTACTCTCGGAAGAAAACAAAATTCCCTCGGGTGACATTGGGGTAGATGGGGGTAACATCTCCTCATCCAAGACGCTAAAAATTAGCAGTCCTTGGGAATTTAATAAATCATAAAGCTTCTGCATCCAACCGCCAAATGTTCGGGGCGGCATATGACTAAAAAATGACCCCGCATAAACACAATCAAATTTTTGTTCGACTTGATAATCTTCGGGGTTGGGACTCGAAACAATACCGTGAACCCCAAAATATTCCGTTTGAAACTTCACCGCCTCGGCATAAATATCAGATGCCCAAATCTTTTCGGTTGGCATTTCTTGAACCAAAAACCGCATCAAGCGACCGTATCCACAGGCAAAATCGAGAAAGGATGAAATTCGTTCAAAACTGCCAAAATAGACGTTAATAATTTGTCGAATAGAGTCGAGTAGGGTTCGACCCAAACAATAATAACTCACCAAAGCTTGATCTATACTTTGATATTCTAATTCATCTAACTGATACAAAAACATCTCATCGGCGACAGCAATATGGGGCTGAAACGTTTGAGGAGAGCGAGACAAATGCTGAATTAAGGTTTCAACAATGGGGTTATTTTCAACAAAACAATTGACTTTCATCTTCACTGTTTCCTGAAAAAAGGCGGGTTTATCAAGTTATTTGTTGGAGACAGATATGAGTTCAAAACCCGCCCCAACATGAGCAGAGTTTGTGATGTAATTTTGATGCAATTTAAAGATATTGTTGGATTTCTTGTTCCGGTTGAACTTGACCCGAAGTTACGGTTAATTTGGGTTCAACCAGCAAGTCTACCACCCCCGTACCGCAAGAACTCTCACAGGGTTGAACTCTAAACATGGCGACATCAATACATCGGTCAAGATAAGTAAATTCCCCCTCTACAATTCCCGACACTCCCGCATTTAAAAAGTAAACATCCGGTGCCAATAAACATTTAAACTTAAATTCTAACACGAGTTGGGTACCGGGTTCGATGTGTTTAATAAATTGGGAAGTTGCCAGGAAAGAGGCGCCGGCGAGTTCAAACCCACTGATAGTTTTAACCAACATTCCAAACC
Organism: Lyngbya sp.; assembly: GCA_035285085.1. GTDB lineage: Bacteria > Cyanobacteriota > Cyanobacteriia > Cyanobacteriales > Microcoleaceae > Capilliphycus. The sequence continues at coordinate 69,095 of JAYKHV010000001.1, forward strand.
GGACGTGGGAGGCGGCTTTTTCAAATTCTACGGTGTAGGTATAGATATAATCATTGCGAGCAATAATATGATTAACTCGTTCACCTTTGGGAGTGGCAATATAAGGATCGCAAATTTTTGCACCCCGCGAGGGATAATGAATGGGATGATCCGGTTTTAGTTTGCCATCATAATAGTCATAATAGTCAGCTTGTTTAGATTCGGCTTGCTTGGAATTGGTTTGACTGCGGTGATAATTTTTCCACTCCACCTTTTGAAAGACTTCCTGGGGTTTAAAAGACGCTTTTAGATGGCGAATTTCTTCCCGCAGCCGTTCCGATTCTGCCGCATCAGCATAGATCATTTTTTGATATTTTGATATAATCATCTTGGGGCTATGTTCGAGGAGAATTTCGCCCCGATCCATCAAAATAGCCGAGTCGCAAAGTTGAGTCACCGAGGAAGCCGCATGAGACACAAATAAAATCGTTCCGCCCCGATCTTGGATTTCGTGAATCCGGCTAAAACACTTGCGTTGAAAGGCTTCGTCCCCCACAGACAGCGCTTCATCAACAACTAAAACATCGGGATTTGAACTGGTCGCCACCGCAAACGCCAACCGGACATACATCCCGCTAGAATAGGTTTTAACGGGTTGATTAATAAAATCTCCAATATCGGCGAAGGCGACAATTTCATCAAACTTTTGTTCAATTTCGTGATGTTTCAATCCCAGTAATTGACCGTTAAAAAAGACATTCTGACGTCCGGTAAATTCGGGATTAAACCCACTCCCCAATTCTAACAACGCCGACACTCGCCCCCGAACCTCTACATTTCCAGCAGACGGGGTGAGGGTTCCCACAATAATCTGAAGGAGGGTACTTTTTCCCGAACCATTGCGACCGACAATTCCTAAAGTTTGACCTTTATAAACATTCAGATTAATCTCTCGCAACGCCCAGAACTTTTCGGCGAGTTGCTGACGGGGTAAAAAAATCTCTTTAAGTCGGTCAACCGGATGTCGATACCGCTTAAAACACTTGGAAACGTTATTAACTGAAATTGCAATTTCGGACATTCGTCATTTAATAGCTACCGAGACATCGTAATCGGTTGTTAGGTAAAAAAACGATTAACAGCTACAAAACATCTGCAAACGCCGGACGTAACCGTTTGTAGACCCACAGGCCGCCATAGAATATAATGATAGAGACGATAGAAGCGGTGGCAAGTTCTCCCCAATGCTCAATTTGACCTTTGAGTACGATATCACGGTAGGTTTCGGCGATCGCGGTAATCGGATTCAACCAAAACACCCAAACTCGCCAAGCTTCGGGAATTTTAAAGGCTGGATAAACAATGGGAGTCGCATAAAACCAAAGATTGAGAATCACGCCTAAACTCTGGGGAATATCTCGCAAAAAGACCGTTAAACCTGCGGTTAGATATCCTAAACCTGCGGTGAGGAGAAGTTGAGGAATCCAAACCAACGGTAACAGCCAAAGACTAATGTTTGGGTCTGGAACAATTAAAATAATCAGGGTGACTAAAGCGACCAACCCAAAGGTACTTTCAATAAAAGCCGAACAAATGGGAACCAGGGGAAGTAAACCCAAGGGAAACACGACTTTTTTAACTAAATTGGGCTGTCCGACCACACAAGTCGCCGCTTGGGTCAGTCCGTTGGTGAAGGCTAACCAAGGGAGTAATCCTGCAAATAACCACAATCCAAACGCTAACTTATTATCGGCCGATATCCCTTGAATATCGAGTTTGACTTGCAGGACGATTGAAAAAACGTAGGTAAAAATCAGCAGTTGCACAAGTTGATTGAGAAGCGGCCATAAATTCCCTAAAATGGAACCTTTATAGCGGGCTTCCAAATCTCGTCGGACTAGGGTAATCAGCAGATTCAGTTTGATGGACCACTGACTCTCTAGCAATTGTCGCCGGAAGACAACGCTTTTCATAGATCTGACCAATTTTTGTTTCCTCGTCCACTACACACACCACGACTAGATTATCCTCTGACCCGTTCCTGGAGTTTGCACCCGGAATCGGCGACGAGGGAAAACTGTCAGCATAGAGCTTAGTCTTTGACATTCCCCGGAGCGGGACGCGAGGGATTCTTGGGCTGAATCTTGCCTCCGCTAACAGTGTTAGTTTCGGTCTTACAGTTTCATGTCTAGTCCGACTACACTTTTTCAAGCAAGCCTCTTGGCGGAACTACTCCCCAAGCGTAAATTCGGGTATGCCCTACCCTATTTGATTTCTTTGCGCTCAATCCGTATAGCTTGCGTTTATTCCAGTGACGGACGATTCGGCACCAGATTACGGAGTGTAAGATTGTTTCCTGCGTCTCCCGCAGCGTCAACAACCCTTACCTAAGTTTACTATGTCGCCATTCATCCCATCAATAAAATTGAGGGTCTTTTGGCGACATCAAGATAAGTGTGCCACATCAACGTAACTTCTGGGTAGTCCACAAAAAAACACCCCACAATGGGGGTGCTAACTTCTACAACAGAGGTTGATTTAACGGTCGATTCCTATACGGGGTGATAGGTTGCTGTATTGTTGAGGTTCAGTCCGACTTCATCGGCCAGACGGTTCAGCATCGACTGTTCGCGCTTGATTTCTGAGCGTTCCTGTTTTAACATCAAAATCCGGGCTTTCTCGGCAATGGTTACAGGAGTTTCTGTCCGGCTAACCGTTGCTACGGGATTATTGCCATATTTGACGCCCCGATAGGTGAGATTGTAGCTCGGTTGCATAACCGGGGGTTTTTTCAGGTTGCAAAAACGCCAATCTTGTCCCCGATATTTTCCTGCGACTGCTCCGGTTGCAGTGGCTACTTCTGGAGGATTGTATTCGTATTCGATACCACGATAGGTCAGTTTCATCTTAATCGCCTCTCCTTTTAATGCGATGGTTGACAAAGTGAGGCGCGTTCCTTCGGGAATGATGACTTCCCTACTTCCGTCTCTCCTATCTCGATGATTTTCCTGACTATACCTAGATCAGCGTTCTCCAGACCAGAGAGATGAACGTTTTGTTTTTTCTTTCTGTATCTATTGTTACGCTTTTTCAAAAAAATGTCAAGGAGAGGAAATAGACAGTCACCAGTCACCAGTCACCAGTCACCAGTTTTACAGTCACCAGTTATTAGAGTTGTCAGTAAACAGTTTCTCCTGACTCAATGACTCCTGTCTCCTGACTCGGTGTCTCCTGACTCCTAACTTCTAACTCCTGACTCGGTGTCTCCTGTCTCCTGACTCCTAACTTCTAACTCCTGACTCGGTGTCTCCTGTCTCCTGACTCCTAACTCGTTACATAAATTCTCTGTTTTGTCAAGATGTCTGTTTTCGGCGATCGCTTGGCTTTTTAAAATTCGTGCGTCGGGGTTGCTATTTTTTGGTCAGAATCTTCTGATATTTAACCAGATAATCGGGGTTTTAGCCTCTATTTTGACGTGTAGACACAGCAATCCCTTGGGTGGTGTTTTTTATAGCCTACCAGAACCCCTATATTTTCGTCAACTCTTTGAAAATTTTTCTCAGTAAAAATTTCGATTTTTGCCCGAAAATTTTGTTTCTTAAAACGAATTCGCGAACTTGATTAGAAAAACTTATTGTTTGGGGCGACAGTTGAGTGCGGGGTTGAGAGTTGCAAGTTAATTGATTAAGGGGGGTTTTTTAAAGCCTAAATTGTCGTGAAGCGGGGTTGAAAAACGACATTATAGGTCGGCACAGATTTCCATTCTTTTAGAATAGGTCAAGTTCGAGGATTTGTCAATCGAAAATCGGGGAAATTTTGGGGAATTTTTTCAGGAAAATTGACAATTTTAGGAACAGAAAAAGCGATCGCCAGCTTGGGAAAAAAGCGATCGCATTGGAAAAGATTGAACGTTCTGCCCGTTGAAACTTCCTCCGATGCCAATAGGCAGAAGCCAAGAGGCAGTTTACAGTTTACAGTTACCAGTTATCAGTTATCAGTAGCATGGTACTGATCACTAAAAACTGGTCACTGGTCACTGTCCGCTGATAACTGGTCACTGTTAACTGGTCACTGTTTAGTGAGCGCAACCATTACCGTGATAATCATCGGTATCATAGAAACCGTTTTTCGTGCCGAAGAACAGACAGGAAACGGTAAATAAAACGGTTAGTCCGGCCAAAATTAACTTAACTTCCATTGTGGAACCTCCAGTAATGAATACAAATTTTAATCAGATTGTAGACGCGAGTTGGCTAAATCGTCCATCTCCTACCGTAGCTTTAGAATTGTTGGGCTGTACTCTGGTTCGACAACTCCCCGACGCCGAACAAATTCGCGGCGTTATTGTCGAAACCGAAGCTTATATGGCGGGCGATCCGGCTTGTCACGCCTATCGCAAACGAACCGAGCGCAATGCCGTTATGTTTGGGCCGGCTGGGATGAGTTACGTTTATTTTATCTACGGAATGTACCATTGTTTAAATATTGTCACCGACCTCGAAGGAATAGCCAGTGCGGTGTTAATTCGGGCTTTGGAATTGTCTGGTGTTCCCGAGTCGCTTCAACAAGATTTAAACTTCCCTTCAAAAAGCGATCGCCACGTTAAGACCTCCTTAAAAAAAGATAACTTAAAAAAAGATAAGTTTTATCGTTTGGCTGCCGGACCCGGAAAACTTTGTCGAGTCTTACAAATTGATCGCAGTTTGAGCGATTTACCGTTGCATCCCGATCAAGCTTTATGGCTAGAATATCGAACGCCTACATTTCAAGAATCGGTTAATTGTGGAAAAATTCAGTTTGTACAAACGACTCGGATTGGAATTACTCAAGGAACAGATTTACCTTGGCGATGGTACATTGCAGATTGTCCGGCTGTGTCTAAATTTTAATCTCAATCTTCAGAACTCATGTAGGGGCGGGTTCTAACTAAATCTATATTTTCCCAGAAATAACGAACATAAACCCGCCCCGGTTTTCTAGGGGTGAGTTTTTCCTAAATCTATATTTTCCCAAAAATCAGTTAAATCAAACCACTTCTGTAGGGGCGGGTTCTAAATCCATCTATATTTTCTCAGAAATAACAAACATAAACCCGCTTGTGTAGGGGCGGGTTCTGAGTCAATCTGTGTTTTCCTAGAAATCAGTTAAATAAACCCGCCCCGATTTTCTAGGGGTGAGTTTTTCCTAAATCTATATTTTCCCAAAAATCAGTTAAATAAACCCGCTTGTGTAGGGGCGGGTTCTGAGTCAATCTGTGTTTTCCTAGAAATCAGTTAAATAAATCCGCCCCGATTTTCTAGGGGTGAGTTTTTCCTAAATCTATATTTTCCCAAAAATCAGTTAAATAAATCCGCTTGTGTAGGGGCGGGTTCTGAGTCAATCTGTGTTTTCCTAGAAATCAGTTAAATAAATCCGCCCCGGTTTTCTAGGGGTGAGTTTTTACTAAATCTATGTTTTCCCAAAAATCAGTTAAATCAAACCACTTGTGTAGGGGCGGGTTCTGAGTCAATCTGTGTTTTCCTAGAAATCAGTTAAATAAATC
>JAYKHV010000002.1:0-37360 GCA_035285085.1 Lyngbya sp.
GAGAGGACTTTTTTCCGATGAAAAATAGCTTTTTGTTAATAAAAATTCCCCCCATCTCCCTACCTCCCTACCTCCGGTCCTCCCCACCAATCAAGTTTTAGGGCTAGAATGAAACGGCCCTGCTTTCTATTGGGGGAAGATTCCATCAACATGATTGAACGGGCTACAATTGCCAAAAATGGAAATCTAACTCCACCTTTTCAGTATTTACAAGACTACGTTTAAGGGAAAGAATAACAGCCCAAAATCCCTTGAACACTCACAATTTTCTGACCCAATCCCGCTCTTTGAAAAAATTTAAGATCATTTTTTGAACTTTTACGGTAAAATCAAGCCATATGGTAAACTTGGGGCTACCTATAGCTTCCAAACCTCCCCAAACCGACAACTCCAGGCGAACAGTAAGCAAAAAATCTCAACTTTGGCATTTTACCCTTTGAGTTTCAATGGCAATCAAATCCCGATTTCTCCAAGCAATTCTCATCTTATTTGGATTGTGGCTACTGGCTGATTTAGTCACTCACATCGTAGCGGAAGGGTTTTGGTTTCAAGAATTGGGATATTTATCAGTTTATTGGTTGCGAATCACAACTCGGGCGATTCTCTGGTTTTTCGGCTTAAGCCTAACCGCCGGTTTCCTCCTGGGAAATCTAGTTATAACGAACCGCTACAAATATCCGCCACCGCCGCCAGAGCGAACCCAAAGAACCTCTTTTTTCTCCCCGGAACCCGCCCCAACCCTTCCCGCATTAGACTTTAGCTGGTTGCTGGGATTTGTGATTAGTTTATCGCTGCTGCTGGCGTTAGTCGCCTTGCATTATGGAACAGTATTTATAGATTATTGGAAACCCGATTTTTCCGAACCGTTAGTCGCGCCACTCCTCCCCGAACGCTTCGATATCGCACCTTTGGTTGAACTGATTCGACAGTTATTTACTCAGTGGTGGCTGCTGGTCATCTTAGTTATTGTTACCCTACTATTACTGTTTGAACTGGAATTTTCCCTGATTGCGATCGCCCTATTTCTCTGTTTGGGGTTTGGCTTAGTCTTATCCAGCCATTGGACAAACATTCTGCAATATTTCAACCCCACTTCATTTAATCAAACCGACGATATTTTCGGACAAAATATCAGCTTCTATATCTTTACCCTACCCGTCGCCCATCTCCTAGAATTTTGGCTGGTCGGACTATTTTTATGCGGCTTAATTTCATGTACTCTCATCTACCTCCACTCGGGAAATAGCCTCAGTCAAGGAAGATTTCCCGGCTTTTCCCAACCCCAACAGCGACACTTACACGCCCTCGGGGGAATGCTAATGCTGAGTATCGCCTTCAAACATTGGCTGTCGCGATATGAACTCCTTTATTCGCAACGAGGCGTAATTTTCGGGGCGGGTTATACCGATGTCAACGTACAAGCCCCCGCCGATTTAATGCTCTGTATTGTTGCCTTAATTATTGCCATTTTTCTCTTTTGGCAAGCCTTCTTCTCCGTCAAAGCCATAGAACCCTTTCTCGAAGGAATTTTAAAACAATTTAGAAAACCCATCCGTCGCCGAAAAAAAACAAACACCCAAGCCCGATTATTCGCAGATAGCTATTCACTGCGAGCCATATTAGGATGGTATTTAACCATCGCTTTTATTGCTGGTTGGGTATTACCCGTAACCGTCCAACGCTTCATCGTTCAACCCAATGAACTCGAACGAGAAGCCCCCTACATTGAACGCAGTATTGGCTACACTCGCCAAGCCTTTAATCTCGACGAAATTAACTCAGAAATCTTCGATCCAGAAGGAGAATTAACCTACGCCGATATCCTCGAAAATGATCTCACAATTAAAAATATTCGCCTTTGGGATGAACGTCCCCTCCTACAAACCAACCGCCAGTTACAACAAATTCGCTTGTACTACGAATTCCCCGATGCCAATGTTGATCGCTATACCCTACTCAAACCCCCCGCAGAACAAACCCCAAGAGATCGCACGGAAAAACAACAAGTTTTAATTGCAGCCCGAGAATTAAACTACAATTCAGTCCCCACAGAAGCCCAAACTTGGGTAAATAAACATCTAGTTTATACTCACGGTTACGGGTTTACCCTTTCTCCGGTTAATACAGTTGGCGAGGGAGGACTACCCAACTATTTTGTTAGAGATATTGGTGCCGATCCAAAAATTGAACCCGAAAGTACCTTAGAAGTCGATCAGCGAGTTGAATATAGCATCCCCATTGGCGAACCCCGAATTTATTACGGTGAACTAACCGACACCGATATTATGACCTCTACTGAAGTCAAAGAATTAGATTATCCTTTGGGTAATGAAAACGTTTATAATACTTACGATGGTCGGGGAGGAATTTTAATTGGTCGGGGAGTGGGTCGGTTGCTATTTGCTAAACATTTAAAAAACTGGCAAATGGTATTTGCAAGAAATTTTTTACCGGATACAAAGTTACTGTTTCGCCGCAATATTAAAGAACGGGTGAAAATGATCGCGCCTTTTTTACGCTACGATAGCGATCCTTATTTGGTCGTTGCAGATGCCAATTTAAACTGGCCGAAAGATCAACCTTCCACCCCTCCCAATTACTTATACTGGATTATTGACGCCTACACCACCAGCGATCGCTATCCCTATTCCGATCCGGGAGAAGCGGAATTTAACTATATTCGCAACTCGGTTAAAGTTGTGGTTGATGCTTATAATGGTACCGTTCGCTTCTACTATTTAAACGACCCGGAAGACCCCATTTTAACGACCTGGCGAAAGATTTTTCCCGAATTATTTAAACCCATTCAAGAAATGCCGGGAACTTTGTACGTCCATATCCGCTACCCGGTTGATTTATTTAAAATTCAATCCGAACAATTATTAACCTATCACATGGATGATGTGCGGGTTTTTTATAACCGAGAAGATCAATGGCGAATTCCCAAAGAAATTTACGCCAATCAACCCCAATCTGTAGAACCTTACTATTTGATTATGCGGCTTCCCAAAGCCACCGATGAAGAATTTATTTTATTACAACCGTTTACCCCCGCCAGCCGAATTAATTTGGTGGCTTGGATGGCGGCCCGTTCGGATATACAAAACTATGGTAAACTGTTATTATATCGTTTTCCCAAACAAGAATTTATTTTCGGCCCGGAACAGGTGGAAGCGTTAATTAATCAAACGCCGGAAATTTCCGAACAAATTTCGCTGTGGAACCGTCAGGGTTCGCGAGTGGTTCAGGGGAATTTATTGGTGATTCCCATTGAAAGGTCGCTGCTTTATGTTGAACCGATTTATTTAGAAGCAACCGAAAATAGCCTCCCCACTCTCGCGAGAGTTATCGTTTTTTATAATAACAGTATTGTGATGAGGCCGAGTTTACAAGAAGCGTTACAAGATGTGTTTGAAGCCGAACCCACAGTCGCACCCGCGACGGTTCCCCTTCCCACAGATGTGGATATTCTGGGAGAGTAATCAGGAATCAAGGTGTTAATCTTCCTTTCTTCCTTTCTTCCTTCAGCATAGCTGCCTTTTCTCTTCTGCCTTAATTTAGCTTTGATTCACAAATTCCAGATAACTATTGCTTAAATCTTTAACAGCCAGTTCATACAATTGTTTTCCGTGTTCCGGTGTTGCCAAACTGGGGTTTGAACCCATCCGACCATCGGGATAATGACGGCGAAAGTCAGCCGCTCCGTAAATCGGATAACCTTTTGCCACCTCTTCCGACAGGGGTGCTTGTTTGATCGCTTCTGGATAAAGATACTGAGTCACAGCCACTTCGCTGGGGGTAGCGTGGGAACCCTCTTGATCGCCGTAAAGTTCCTTGGCGAGTTTGTAGACGGATTTACACATAAACCAATTTCCCACCTGACACTGCACTTGGTCGGCGTTGGGGAGGTTCAGGTCGGCAAGGTGGGCGTAAGTCTCCGCAAAAGCCGCTTTCAACGTTGCCATATTTCCCCCGTGACCGTTGATGAAGAAAAACTTGCTAAAACCGTGTCGGGCTAAAGATGTGATATAATCTTTGATTACGTTAATTAACGTGCTTGGTCGGAGACTCATGGAACCGGGAAAAGCCATGTGATGGAGTGCCATCCCGACGTTGATGGTGGGGGTAACAAGAGCGTTGGTTGCTTCTGCGGTGCCTTTGGCGATCGCCGAAGCGCAGATGGCATCGGTGCCGATCAGTCCGGTAGGCCCGTGTTGTTCGGTGGAACCAATGGGGATAATGATGCCTGTGGAGTCGGATAAATAGGTTTCGACCTCAGGCCAGGTGGTCAGATGTAATAACATGATCTCAAGTTAAAAAGATAAATAGGCGATGATTCGTTTAAGGGTTAAGTTCGGTTTACTAGAGTTGCGGTCAATTGTCAAGGTGGCGAGCCGGTCAGAACAAATTGAGTGAAGTTCCATCGACCCCAGGGGCAGATAAAAACTCTTTAACCCCTATAAAATACCTTAACCTAAACATTACCAACTGTTTACCTAATCTTAACCTTCTGCTCATACAATCTGAACTGTATCCCCTTTATTCATCCGACCGAGCCGATTTGGAGTAGATAATGTTTAGAAAACTCGCATCGCACTTAATAGATGAGCGAGTAAAGGAATTGTGGCTCACATTTGTGAGTGGGGATTTTCAACCTATTTTACCCCTAATCTCTCAATGTGGGCCGATTGAACAATGGCAGCATATCTACGTTGGATGGATTGTCGGGAATTAACTTTCCTGAGAAGTTTACTGAATTTATTAAGTTAAATCTGATTACACCGACAATTGCACGCCATCCAAACCGTAGGAACTGATATTTATGTTTTCTCCCGATTTAGATAAGAGTTCTTATCGTTCTGACTTAAGATATGCAGGTCAAATCTTGCTACTTGAACACGAAGAACCCTGGCGGGATATGCTGTCTTTAGCCCTCAAGGAACACGGCTATAGTGTGGTCATTGCTTTAGACGGACGCGAAGCTTTGCCAACCGTTCATAGCCCCTCATCTAAGATGAGTGAATTTCCATTCAATCTGTTAATTTTAGACGCAGTTAATGGTCTCGATCTGTGCCGAATGTTACGGCATCAAGGCAACCCGGTTCCGATTTTAATTATCGGCACAAAAGACACCTCAAATAACTGTGCATTTTACTTGGAAGCTGGAGCAGATGATTATTTAAGTAAGCCGTTTGGCATGAGAGAATTTATAGCTCGCTGTCGGGCTTTGATGCGTCGTCAGCGTCTGTGTCAGCTTCCCGGGCCTGTAATGTTGCAATATAAAGATATTATCCTGTATCAAGAAGAATGTCGGGTTGTCGCTCGGGGTCAAGAGGTAAAACTTTCCCCCAAACAATTCCGCTTGTTAGAATTGTTTATGAGCTATCCCCGTCGAGTTTGGTCTCGCGAACAATTATTGGATTTAATTTGGGGGCCCGACTTTATTGGAGATAGCAAAACCGTTGATGTTCATATTCGCTGGTTGCGAGAAAAACTCGAAACAGACCCCAGTAACCCGGAATATATTGTCACCGTGCGGGGGTTTGGGTATCGTTTTGGCTAGGCTAGAAACGGGGTGGCAAAAGCGATTATAACTCGTTAAAATAATGAACGACAATTATGAATAATCAGTGATGAACGAGCAATTGATGCTCTGAAAGTCAGGACATAATTCTGAATGACTAATTGTAAATTATCCATGAAAATTTCTTAATACATAACAGATAGATCTGTTTTCGAGAATCAAACCCTTTTCAGAATTTATAGTTGATCATTCAGAATTAATTTCCCTTTCAAAATTCATAATTCTCCATTGAAAATTGAGTTAATCCTTAGACCAACCGCTTCTATCCTCCTCTAACATTTTATGAGAGTCAAACGTCGAGAATTTCTCCTGTTCCTCGGTGCAAGCTTGACTACAGCGAGCTTGAGTTCTTGCGAAGAAAAAAATCTTCTCCTGAACCCCAAATCTTCGCTAAAACAACCCAAAACCCGCTTGAGTTTTCAACCCGTAAAAGGGCCGATGCCCCTGGCAACAGACACCCTTGAAACCCAGGTCGGAAAACTCCAACCGGTCAGTACAGCTTCAGCTTCAAAACAACAAATTGAAGCTTATAAAACCTACGAAGTTGTTGATGATATCGTACTCCCAGAAGAGTTTACCTACGATCTAATTGCCGCTTGGGGCGAGCCGGTTGGCGACTCTAGATTTGGTTACAATAATGATTATTTATCCTTCATTAAAACCGGAGAAAATGAAGGATATTTAACCATAAATTTTGAATATATTAGTTCGGTAACTTGGCTACAAACCTACGAAAAAGTTATCGGAAAAACTTTACCGATAAAAACCATAGAAACCGCTCTGAAAGCAGAAAAAAGACCTCGAATTAATGCCTTTGCACTGCCTAAAAATGATCCGGTGCGACAAGCTATTCTAGAACTCTCCCAAGAAGGTTTAATAGACATGGGAATGGGTGTGATTTCCATTCGTCGCAACGCAGAAGGCAAATGGTTTCGCACCAACTCAAGCGAAGATCGGCGAATTACCGGCATTTCCGGCTGGACTGATGGCCGCTATCTCAAGTCAACCGGACCGGCTGTCGCGGTATTTCGCAAAAAAGGCAAAGGCTACACCGATAAACTCGGCGATCGCATTATCGGAACCTTTGGCAATTGTGCGGGGGGAACCACCCCTTGGGGAACAGTATTTAGCGCCGAAGAAAATATTCAAACCCACGTCCCGGAAGACGTTTATCCCGACGGAACCTCTGTCGATCCGGGAGAAAATCCCTTTTCAGGAAGTCTAGACGGGCTGGGGAATGTGTTCGGACTGGCGGGGAATAAATATGGCTGGATGGTGGAAGTCGATCCGGCCAACGGTAAAGATTATGGTACTAAGCATACTTGGTTGGGTCGTTACCGCCACGAAGCAGTGGGGATTCGGGCCGAAGCCGGGAAGCCGTTAGCCTTTTATTCGGGGTGCGATCGCCGGGGCGGACATCTTTACAAATTTGTCAGCCAAGGACGAGTTAAAGATCCTAAAGATCAAGGCAATTCGCGCCTCCTGGAACAAGGAATGCTGTATGCGGCCAAATTTAATCCCGATGGAAGCGGCCGTTGGATTCCTTTAAAAGCCGATACGCCCGTTAATCCCGATTTACCGAGCGTTCATGGGGGGGGAATCATTTGTTTGCCTTCTCGACCCTCTGGCGGCGCGATGATAGCCGCTAAAGACGAAGATGCGATCGCCTTTAAGAAACAATATAAAACGTTAGGGGATTTATATGAAGGGGATAACCCCGAAGAAGTTCAGGGTGCTATATTAATTGATGCTCATTTAGCCGCCAGTGCAGTGGGAGCCACCTGTACCGCCCGTCCCGAAGATACGGATATTGCCCCGGATGGTTCTTTGTTTATCGCCTTTACCTCCGGATCTCCCGACGATCGCACGGGCGGACCGGACCAACGGGTGTTTAAAAGCCCGACGGGGGAAACCGTCTACGAGTACGGTTGGATTATGCGGTTGAGCGAAACGGGGAATCAACCCGATGCGGAAAGCTTTCGTTGGCAAATGTTTGCGACAGGGGGGGAAGTTGCCGATGGCGGTTGGGGTTTTGCCAACCCGGATAACCTCGAATTTGATGGAAAGGGCAATCTGTGGATGGTGACGGATATGTCTACTGGTAAGCATAATCAAGCCGTACCTTCTGGTCGAGTTGATGAGAAAGGTCAGCCTTTGAGTCAGCCGAATGTGTTGGGGGTTTATGGCAATAATTCGGTTTGGTTTTTACCCACCTCCGGAGAGAATGCCGGGAATGCTTATTTATTTGCAATGGGGCCGATGGAATGTGAGATGACCGGGCCATTTTTTAGTCCGGATCAACAGACCTTATTTATGTCAGTTCAACACCCCGGAGAAGCCCACGGCATTCGTCAAAAGATGGCCGTACAAGAGCGTCAGTTTGCCATGCGAACCACCGAGGGTGAGGAGTTTATTCAAACCCGTCGAGTTCCGATTGGTTCCAACTGGCCGCAAAAGACTTCAGACAGTCCTCCCTTACCGGGTGTCGTCGCAATTCGTCGCCTCAATTCCAAACAAATTGTGTAGGATCTATTCAGGAACTCAGACAACAGTTGAACCAATGGGATTGAATATGCAGAAGTAACTGGTAATGTGAGGCTTGCTTGACTGTCAGAAAACTCCTGTTAAGATTGTGGTACTATTGGTTCAATTGAGCTGGGGACTCCCTTGCTTTTGGTATTTTAAGTCGGTGTGAGATTTGAGATGATGAACAAAATTCTATGGAACACTCTTAAGCAGAGTCCAGGTATTGTGGGCGCTGCTCTTGTCTTAACTAATGCCGCCCTAGCCACCGAAACCTCGTCAGTCAGGTTAGATTCAAGCCTGAATTTAGGAACGGGAGCGATTCATTCCGTTGAGTGGCAAACAGAAAATTCAGAATTACTGGCTCAGGGAAATTCCGATTCCGGTGTTGAATCTGTAGAGTATCACGGCTCTGAATTAGAAAATCAGGTGGCCGGTGAAGCCCCAGTAATTGAAAATGGCGAGGCTCCAGCTCAAACGACCGAGTTAGAACTGGCTCAAGTTGAAACCGCAGATCCGGCAGACAGTTCCGAGGTGGGAATTTCTGACCTCGAACAAATGGAATTGTACACCGAGGAAACGGATGTTATGGATCAGGTGACATCGGTTTCTCAGCTTTCCGACGTACAGCCGACCGACTGGGCCTTCCAAGCTCTGCAATCTTTGGTTGAGCGTTACGGTTGTATTGCGGGTTATCCCGATGGGACTTACAAGGGAAACCGGGCGATGACTCGTTACGAGTTCGCCGCAGGTTTGAACGCTTGTTTGGAACGGGTTAACGAGTTGATTGCCGCCTCGACTGCGAATTTGGTCAGCCGGGAAGATTTGGCGGTTCTCCAACGCTTACAAGAAGAATTTGCCGCCGAATTGGCGGCTTTGCGCGGTCGGGTGTTGGCACTCGAAGCACGCACGGCTGAACTGGAAGCCAATCAGTTCTCCACAACGACTAAGTTGAGAGGGGAAGTGATCTTCTTTATTGGGGATACGTTTGGCGATCGCTCGGAATATACCGTTGCCGGGGGGCCGAATGTAGAGGACAGTGACGACCCGACTCAAAGTTACTTCGGTTATCGGGCGCGTTTAAACTTTGATACCAGCTTCACCGGGGAAGATTTACTGCGGACTCGTTTGGAAGCCAAAGATGTTCCCAACTTGAGCCGGGAAAACTTAACCAATACTTTGATGAGTCGTCTCGGTACCGATGGCGGAGAGGGAGACTTCATCCTCGATGACCTTTATTATCGTTTCCCTGTATTTAACGGCCGAGGTCAAGTTTACTTCGGTGCGAAAAGTTTGGACTTAGACGACGTTCAAGATCCTCTTAGCCCCTTCCAAAGTACAGGTGCAGGTGCCGCCTCTCGCTTCGGACGCTACAACCCCACCACATTCCGGGGGCCTGAAGGAACGGGTTTGGCGATGAAGTACCAGCTTAATGATAGAATCCGGTTGAACTTCGGTTATCTGGCTAGTCAAGATGATGCTCCCGATCCCTCGGAAGGTCGAGGTTTGTTTGATGGTAGCCACTCCGCGTTCTTCCAAGTTGTTTATGAACCTTTAGATAATTTGGCGATCGCTCTGGACTATAACCGTCGTTATTTCCGCGAAAATGATGTCAGCGCTAGCGGTGGAACCGGAAGTTTCCTGGCGAACCGTCCCTTTGGCGATAACCCCACCACCACCGATAACTTAGGTTTTCAGGCGAACTGGAGAATCGCCGAGCGGTTTGAGTTGGGCGGTTGGCTCGGTGTGACTTGGGCCGATGATAAACCCGTTGGCGAAGGGGATGACCTCGATGCGACTCTGCTGAACTTTGCCGTGACCCTGGCATTCCCCGACTTATTCCGCGAAGGAAGCTTAGGGGGTATCATTGTGGGTATGCAGCCGAAAGTGGTTTACCACACCCTCGATAATTTAGAAGAAGACAAGACTGGAATTCACATCGAAGCCTTCTATCGCTATCAGGTTAACGACTACATTGCTCTGGTTCCTGGTGTTTATATTCTCACCGATCCGGAACATACCGATGAGAATGATACGATTGTCGTAACCACTTTCCGGACTCAATTCCGATTCTAATGAATTGAGTTTCAATCCGTATATTGCCTCACTTACAAATGTTTAAAATTCTAGTGAGGCATCACTCAAAACCAAGAATTAAAAAACTTAAACTGAGGGAAAAGATGGGGGTTAATTGCCTAATTTTTCCTCTATTTTTATGACTAAAAATCAGTAGATTAGATGGAATTTTGGGTTTAATTTTTAACAGGAACTTGCCAAATTTTAATGGTTTTATCTTCACTTCCACTGACTAACGTTTCACCATTCGGACTGATCGTCAAAGCGTTGACCGTTTCGGCGTGACCCCAGAGGGTTGCCACCGGTTCCCCGGTTTTTAAATCCCAAAGAATAATGCGATCGCTGCCACTAATGAGAGTCTGACCATCCGGACTAATCACCATCGATTTTACAGCACTTCCATGACTGGAAAACAACCGTTCTTGGTCGCCCGTCTTCGGATTCCACAGGCGGATTGTCCCATCATCGCTGACACTGACTAAACTTTGACCATCGGGAGTATAACCAATGGCATTGATCGCCCCCGCATGACCGGAAATCGTCAATTTTCGAGTCCCTTGAGTCAAACTCCACAACCTAATTGTTCTGTCATCGCTACCACTGGCTAAGGTTTGACCATCGGGACTAAAAGCGATCGCATTGACAGGGCCATCGTGAGCGGAAATCGTCAAGATTCGGACTCCAGTGTTAAGATCCCATAACCGAATCGTTTGATCTTCACTACCACTGGCAAGAATACGACCATCGGGACTAAAAGAAAGTGCATCCACACTGGCGGTATGACCTTCTATCGTCCGCAGGCGAATCCCCTCTTTCAGGTTCCAGAGGCGAATCGTTTTGTCGTTGCTACCACTGGCTAAAATTTCACCATCAGGACTAATCGCCAGAGTTTTTACCCAACTGGAATGAGCGGCTATGGTATGAAGCAACTCCCCAGTTTGCAAATTCCAAATCGTAATTGTACCGAAACTTCCCGCCACCAGAGTTTGACCATCGGGGCTGATCGCCACAGTGTAGACTTGACCGACGGCGCTTTTGTATCCTTGTAACCACAAACTACTGGGTATACTCTTGAGAATTAGAATCGGATTCGCCGGAATAAATCCATAACGTACATAACCGTCAATCTGAGTGTATAATACACCTCCAATCAAGAATAAAGTTCCCATAATCGAGAGAAACTTAAATGGGAAATGAAATTGAATGGGACTCGATAGAGGACTGGATAATTTTGTTGTTTTTTTTCTTTGTAGAGGAACGGTTCGCTTCCGTTCAACAGGTTTTTTAACCGGTAAATCTTTGAGTTCTTTTTTAAGAGGTACAGGGGATGGAATTTGACTGAGATCGATTTCTTTAAGGCACTTCAAAATAATTTGAGGCGTTTGGGGTCGATTTCCCGGAAACGGTGCCATCATATAATCCAAGAAATCGACCAATTGTTTAGAAATATCCGGCGCCCCTTTTCGCCAGAGTAACTTTCCCGTTCTGGGATTTTCTGGATAGGCGGTTGGCGGCTTTCCCGTTAAAAGATAAACAAACGTTCGCCCTAAAGCAAAAAAATCCGACTGAGGAACGGCTTTCCCATTGGTTTGTTCGGGGGGAGTATAGCCGGGAGAAACAATACCTGTAACGTTTTGTCCTCCCTCCATTTTAGCAAGAAAAGTATCGGTAACTTCCCGGGCCGTCCCAAAATCAATTAACACTAATTGTCCATCGGGCTTTCGCATAATATTTTGCGGTTTAATATCCCGATGAAAATATTGTAAACTATGAACTTGCTCTAAAATTTCTGCAAGTTGTTTTAACCAATCCATTGCTTGTTCTTGAGAAATCGGTTCTTTCTTGCGGCTTTTCATCCAATCCTGCAAGTTAGCTCCTTCGATTTTTTCCATCACCAAACAGTGAATCGGTTCTTTACCTCCCTTCGCCATAAAGGTAAAATAACCATCCTTTTCAACCCGGGGAATACCCGGATGTTTAAGTTGGCTCAAAACCTTAGCTTCTTGCTTAAATAAAGCAACAGCCTTGGGATGTTCTTTCAGTAAAACTTTTAAAACTTTGTTTGTGCCGAGATGCTCATCAATAATCTCAAAAGTTTTACCAAAACCACCGCCACCAAGCTGCTGAGTAATCCGATAGCGACCTTGGAGTAATAAATCAGAACCGCATTGACAACAAACACGTCGATTAGCATTCGACGGATCGGTCGGACTTGGGCAATGGGGATTAAGGCAATAACTCACAGAAACCAGAACCCGGTCTAGGTTGCCAGATTAATTCCACTATAACCTAGTGGCTGACCATCTGTCTGAGAAATTCATGCCTTTAGAAAGTCTCAGGTTCAGAAGGTAAAAGGACACAGATCGAGAATCTCTTGATAGGCTGATAGTAAAACCGAACCGATCAATCATCGGAACCGTTGAGGGGTTGAGGGAAAATCTTTGGGCTGTTGCTTTTATGGCTTTCCCTTTCCCCCTCGGTTGAGAGTAGACACACCTGGGGTGTTTTAGGCTAACCCTTCAATGACCGGATGAAAGTAAAATGCCAGTCCTAGAACCGTGTAAGCCGCCAACAGCAGGGCGCCCTCTAACCAGTCACACCGACCATCGGAACTTACGGAGTTCGCAATTAACACCGCAACCGCTACGGCGACCAGTTCAAAGGGGTTAAAGTTGAGATCCATCGGTTGACCGATTAAATACCCAACCAGCACTAACACCGGAGCCACAAACAAGGCAATTTGCAAACTCGATCCCACCGCCACAGAAACCGATAAATCCATTTTGTTTTTCATCGCTACCGTCACGGCGGTTGTGTGTTCGGCTGCATTCCCAATGATCGGAACCAAAATCACTCCGGTAAATAAAGCCGTCAGCCCCAAGCTTTCTGTTGCCTGTTCGAGACTATCAACCAACAGTTCTGATTCCAAAGCCACCGATAGGGTTGCTACTAATAGGATAACAATCGATATCCAAAGCGGCGAACGGCTATGAGACTCGGGGGCGCTCGCCTCGGAACTAGCCCCGTCGGGGATTTCACTTTCGGCCACACCCACATCATAGAGATAGGTGTGAGTTTTCATCGAAAACAGCAATGTTAGGATGTAAACCCCAATTAAAACAATTGCCACTGCACTCGAGAGGTTTTGCATCGTTACTTCTTCGATGCCTGTCGAGGTGTACTGGACTGCGGTGGGAACTAAAATGGCAATTACTGCCAAGTTCATCGCCGAAGCGTTCAACCGAGCGACTATCGGCTGAAACTTTTGTTCTTTGTAGCGGAAGCCTCCCAGAAGCATCGATAAGCCCATCACTAACAGCAGGTTGCCGATAATAGAACCCGTGATGCTGGCTTTGACGACATCCAACAGTCCGGCGTTGAGGGCCACAATACCGATAATTAATTCTGTGGCGTTTCCGAAGGTGGCATTCATCAGTCCGCCAAGATTGGGGCCGAGGACTACAGCAATTTCTTCTGTTGCGATTCCCATCCAACCCGCCAAAGGGATAATTGCCACCGCAGAGGTGATGAAAATCGCCGTTTCACCCCATTCTAAGAGGTGGGCGGCAATGGAAATCGGTATGAAGATTAGTAAGACGGAAATGATCGTTTTGGCATTTAGCATTAGGATTAACTCGCCAGGAGGTCACTCACAGTTACAGAACCAAGTTACAAGAAAAAGGGTACTGTTTAGCAGATTAGCACGGAATCTCAGCGACCTGACACCGAAGAAGCAGAAGCTCGGCAACAAAAAAAGGTTTGTCACTTCTTGACAAATTGTGAGGGAACGCATTATTTCACATATAAATTGAATTTGATGTTTCCCTAAAATAGATAAATAAATCTTGATTTTTTTTCCGGGAAGGACAGTAGCCTGACTCTAGCAGCAGCTTGCCCAAACACTGATTAGACCGTAGAGTTGGTAAGCCCAGATCAAGAAGCAGAAACTTCGCAACAAAAAACTTGACAAATTGTAAGGGATAACATAGGATAAAAAGTCAAATAATGCTTAATGCATTTGTATTGTTTGAATTGGGTGTACATCGAGGAGTCGTAGTGATGCTAATTCCGAAAATTTCTTGTTACATGAATCGCTCGGATCATAGAGGTTCATTTTGGGGCTTAGTTAACCAAGGATCTTGGCAAGAAGTTAATTTTGTCGCCACTCAGGCGGGTGAAGTTCGAGGCGGTCATTTTCATAAGCGAACCCAAGAAGTGATCTTTTTGCTGCGAGGTAAAGCCGAAGTCGAATTGCAACATTGCCAAAACCCGGAACAAAAACAACAATTTATTTTGAACTCCGGGGAAGGAATTGAAATTAAACCCTATATGCTGCATACCCTGCGCTATCTTGAAGATAGTGAACAAGTTGCCCTACTAGATGTTCCCTTCGATCCAACCAACCCCGATCTCCACACACTGTCGGAAATTAAGTAATAGAAAAATCCCGTCAAATCTAGCACGATTAATTCAGTTTAGGACACTATTCAGTTCCCTTTTAGGCTAGAAGAGTTGTTCTCATTAAAAAATCCCCTACTCTTATATAGTTTTTGCCTGATTTCTCGGATAGGTAAAAACAGTTAGCTCGGAAACATCCTAGAACCCGAAGTCTTCTCAAATCCAAATATTTTATTTAGGAGAAAACCAAATGATTCCTCAAATCCAACCCTGGATTGATGATAGCGAGTGGCTAGAAGTTAAGAAGGTGATGGAATCAACTTACTTAACCGAAAATCAAGTAACGGCCGAGTTTGAAGCCCAGATTCAAGAACTCACGGGAGCCAAACACGCGATCGCAGTCTGTAATGGCACTGCTGCTTTATATTGTATCTTAAAAGCGGTCGATATTGGTCAGGCCGATGAAGTGATTGTTCCCAACATGACCTTTGTGGCATCTTCAAATGCAGTGATTATGGCCGGCGCCAAACCCATCTTTTGTCCCGTGAAAGCGGATACTTTGTGTATTGATGTTGAAGCCGCCACCAAGTTGGTGAATGAAAACACCAAGGGAATCATGCCCGTCCATTTGTACGGTCAAAGTGCGGATATGGAAGCGGTTTTAGCCTTTGCCGAACAGTTTAACTTAAAAGTCATTGAAGATGCCGCTCAAGCAATAGGTGTCAAGTTCAATGGTCGTCATGTTGGCTATTACGGCGATGCGGGGGCTTTCTCCTTCTATGGCAACAAAACCATCACCTGTGGAGAAGGAGGAATTATCACCACCGACAGCGATCTGATTGCCCAAACCTGCCGCCGACTTAAGAATCATGGGCGCTCGCGTCGTGGTACCTTTGTCCATGAACATATTGGCTTCAATTTTTCCATGACGGAAATGCAGGCTGCTGTGGGTATTGCTCAACTGAGAAAATTACCAGCCATTATTGAACGCAAGCGGCAAATTCACGAGGCATATATGGCTGGCTTGGCAGACGTACCCCAGTTGAAACCGTTCTTGATAGATGAACGCTGCGAGCCTGTATACTGGTTTACGTCTTTTTATGCTGAAAACCGCGCTGAACTGGCTGACTATTTAAAAAATCAGGGAATTCAAACTCGCATCCTTTTCTGTCCGCTTCATCTTCAACCCTGCTATGAAGGCTGGGCCGATCCGAGTGTGGATTATTCGGTTAGCATATCTGCTTATGAGACAGGACTTTCTTTACCGTCATCTTACATTTTGACCGATGAGGAACTCGATTATATCATCGCTCAAATTCACCAGTTCTATCAGTCTTCTCAGCAAGCGGAAAGTGCCTGAACCTCTCCCCTATCAAACCTCTGAATATCTTGCCTGTTGCGAGCAGGTTGTTGCGGCTGTAGCTGATTTACCCCAAGGTAAAGTGTTATCTGAGGCACTCATTCAAAGCCGCGACTTTTTTCACTTGATTGCTCCCCATCAGACGGCAAACATCACCCAAATTCAAGTGCGGGAAGGACACGGCCCTGAAAATCTGGATGGCGAGCCAATTGACACCCAGTTTCAAGCTTACTTGGAAGCGGTGATTAACTCTCAGATTCGTAACAGTTTCCTCTCAGATGGTAGCAAACCGGGGAGTTATGACGATCGCAAAGTTCGCTGGTCTGGGGCTGGAGTGGCCGGATTTTGGTCTCGCAGTCAAGACACCCTTACCCTGGAAGTTGGGCCGACTAGCTACCCCCGCTGTCGTTTGGATATAACCCGCAGTCCGTTGGATTCCCTCAAGCTGATGCTGAGGGGATTAACAAATTATCAAGATCCCTACGCCTATTTTGCCAGAGGAGTTGGGGTAGCGGTGGTTCCGGTGACAGCAGAGGGTCATGTTTACATTGGCAAACGGGTAAACTCATCGGATCACACAGGCGTTCTCAATTTTGTAGCAGGTTGGGCAACATTTTCTCCAACAATTCAAAAGATCAATTTCTATCAAGATGCTCAACGGGAGTTGGAGGAAGAAGTGAAGGTTGCCATGACTTTAAATAACACAAATACTCGATTTATTGGCATTTCTGGCAACCCAATTACTGGGGAAGTTGATTTGGTTTTTGTGGTACAGACAGAAATGAGCGATCGCCATTTTCAATCGGGTCAGTGGGAAGAACATTCTCGTTTGGTTGGTATTCGCAGTAAAGCCGAAGCAGAAGCCTTATTAGAGTATGGACGATTACCTGGAGAAGCAGAACCCTGTAGTTTGATGTTTTCCTCTCGTTTGGGCTTAGAATACTTAGTACAGTATCATTGGTAAACTGTCGGTGGAAGACGAATCACTGATAATCAAATCTTTCAACAGGATTAAAGCTTATGCAATGGCTGAATGAACCCTCTCAATGGACTGACGAGCGCGATCGCTTGATTGTTAAAACATCCCCCAAAACCGATTTTTGGCGAATTACCCATTATGGATTTATTCGTGACACGGGGCATTTTTATTTTGATTCCATCAGCACTGATTTTGTGGTTGAGGTCAAAATACGCGGCAATTATAAAGATATCTATGACCAGGCGGGGATTATGTTGCGCGTTGATGAAAAACATTGGATCAAAACAGGGATTGAATATGTCGATGGCGTACAAAATTTGAGCGCTGTTGTCACCCATGATTATTCAGACTGGTCAGTGATTCCCGTGGAAAATTCCCCTGAAGTTTTACAGATGCGGCTAGAACGTTCAAAAGAAGCCATCCAGATTTTCTACTTAAATGAAGCCTCTAACTATACGCTGCTAAGAATGACCTACTTTCCCTATGAAACCATTCAAGTTGGTGTCATGTGTGCTTCTCCAGACGGAGATGGATTTGAGGTAACGTTTGAGGATTATCAGGTCAATACTACGGTCTCATAGCTCTAAGCAAACGGTAGAAAGGAATGACTTTTGAAGAACCCAGTCCGAGACCGTACTAGAGTAGAGTTTGGACAATTTATTAAAGCCCACAATTTTTTCGCTCAATTTTCAATCAATTCCTATGATGAGAGTTCTTTTTATCATTAACTTACCGCGTGGCAGTCTGGAAGTCTTAGTCCGAGAAGCTGTTTCTGTTGTGGAACCTCAAGGAATAGAAGTCCTGTGGGTTTATATGAATCAGTTTATAGAAATGATGGATACCTGTCCGGAAATGTTAGAATTTGTGGACTTGGTTCATTTTATTATTGATGTTCAATCCTTCTCCTATGAACACATCAAAAAAGCGGCTGAGATTCGTCCAATTCTAACCAGCTATCACCATTGGAACTTTAAAGAAATACCGGAACAGTTGCAGTTGGTCGATCACATATTTTATGTTTCTAAAATTTTAGAACCCGAGGTGAAACAGCTTAAACCGGAAAAAGCAACAATCAGTCTTTTATCCAATGGAGTCGATCCGAAAGTCTTTTGTCCAAGACCCAATCCCAAGTTCCGCAATAATTTTGTGATCGGTTTTTTTGGAACTCAACGTCCGAGTAGTCGTAGCGATCGTAAAGGTAGTAGACTACTGATAGCAGCGACAAAAATCATGGTAGAAGCTGGATACAAACCCGCTTTTTTGATTATGGGTTACGGATGGAAAAATTTAGTCCCTGCATTAAGAGAACTGGGTTGTCAGGTCACCTACAAGGTCAGTGTACCGCGAGAAGATGTGCCTAAATACTATAATCAACTGGATCTGTATTTGATCGCATCACGCATAGAAGGAGGCCCCTTAACCCTACTCGAAGCCGGAGCTTGTGGAATTCCTGTAATATCAACTCCCGTCGGTATCGCTGTAGATATTCTCAAAAGACCCGGATGTGGAAAAGTTCTTTCAGGATTCGATCCTCAAGAAATAGCAGAAGCGGTTATTTATAATATGGACAATCCTAAAATAGCCCAAGACAGAGCGCAAGCTTTACTAAAAGAAATCCGTCAATCTTGGACCTGGGAAGAGTCTTATAAAGACTTGCCTCAAACTTATTTCGATATCTATAACAGAACAGCTAAATCACCCCGTCTAAAGCCCACTACAAATCGGGTTAATATACCACCCTATCTGAATTTACAACAAGATGCAGTAACACAACGAAGAATCGCTAGAAACTATGCTTTATTTTATTATGCTTTCTGTTTGTACGATCACGGTGAAAAACTAGCCGCTCTCCGCACCGGATTACCTCTTTTACATAAAATAAAACCTAGCTATTTTTGGCAGGAACTTCAGCGAGAAGAGCATTGGTAAAACTTTTGTATTCTTGAATTATATTCTTGAACTCAAGAGCGAGGTTTTTTTTGAGCAATGGTTAACAATCATCTAAAAGGAGAAAATATTGCTATGACATCGAAGTTAATTGTTGCCGCAGGTATGATGAGATCCGGGAGTACCTGGTTGTACAATGCGACTCGCCTAGTGCTTTCTAGTTCACCGACTATCAAGGAGAATTTGAGTTGTGGATGGTCGGGAGATTGGAAGGATAAGCTGATCCCAGAGAAAGAGTATACCCTGATCAAAATACATGATTTTAACCCAGGGATTGTCGAGAGATCAGATGTAATTGTCTATTCTTATAGAGATGTTCGAGATGCAATGGCAAGTGCCTTAAGAATCTTTGGAAATCCTCCCTCCCTGGAGTCGGCGGACTATCTGATCCGAATGCACGAAAAATGGATTGAAGTCGCAGACCTAGTTGTACCTTATGAAAGTATTTTAAATGAAAAAAACAGGGTGATTGAAAAATTAGCAGAAGTTTGTGATGTCGGTTCTGTTAATGCGTTAGCCATCGTTGAAGAAATTGATAGTTTATCTTACAATAGTGAGGGTGAGAAAGATGATGTTCACCACAAAACTAATCTTTTCCACCCCAATCATATTACAGATGGTAGTAATGGTTATTGGATGAACTATCTGGATCGGGATTTAGTGAAACAAATCGAGGCCAAATATCAGGATTGGTTTGAAAGAAACGGGTATGTTCTTTCTTCGATCTAAAAATATTCAATTGATTGGATTGTTTAATGAAACTAATCATTGTGCGTCATGGGGAAACCGAGTGGAATAAACAAGACAAGGCAATGGGACAACTGGATAGTCCATTAACGCCCAAAGGGGTTCAGCAAGCTTATGCCATTGCTAATCGCTTACGTCGTCTTTCATTCACCACTTTGTACAGTAGTGATCTGGGTCGTGCGGTTCAAACAGCCAACATCATTGCTGAAATTTGTGGAAAGAATGTTATTTTTGACTCGGAATTACGAGAGTGGAATATGGGAATATTTCAGGGATTAACATTTTCTGAAATGGACGAGAAGTTTCCACAAGAACGGCAAGACCATAAACATCTGCGCTATGAATACGTCATCCCAGCAGGAGAAAGTTTAAAGCAATGTCGGGACAGAAGTTCTCGTGCCTTGAATCAGATTGCTGAAGGACATTTAGATGAAACTGTTGTGGTGGTTACTCATGGTTTTGTCTTAATGAATTTCTGTGAAATGGTGTTTAATCTTCCACCGGGAAATGGTTGGCGCTTCAAACTACATCATGCAAGCTTCTGCTCTTTTGAGTATGTTAACGGACGCTGGAGTCTTGTGGTTTGGAATGATACCAGTCATCTTGAAACAATGGCAACCCTGACAGTCAGTTGAAATTCTTCAAAGTTAACGTAAGTTTGAGAAGGTGACAACAGAATGAACACAAACAAGATCAAAGTTTTCATCGGGATAACACTTGACGGATACATTGCCAGAAAAAATGATTCTTTGGATTGGCTTTTTGAACTCCCAAATCCCAAAGGAATTGATCATGGATATTTCCAATTTTTATCAGGGATAGACACCGTTATAATTGGAAGAAAAACATACGAAGAAGACCTAAAATACGCCCAGGTTAATATGGGCGGGAAATGGGCTAATGGGAACAACAGAATTTACGTGATGACAACTAATGATAACTATACTCCACAAACAGAGAATACAAAAGTTATCTCGCAATTGGACAAGAAGGCTATTGACAAAATCAGAGCCGAAAGTCAAAAAGATATATATGTCGTTGGGGGTGGAAAAATAATTTCTGAACTTCTCAATCTCGGCACCATTGATGAAATGATTCTTTGTATATTCCCGGTCATTATTGGAAGTGGAATACAATTATTTCCAAATGATCCGAAGGAAACTAAGTTTGATTTGGTCAAGGCTGAACCTTTTGAAACCGGAGCGGTAAATCTGACCTACATACCCAAAACGTAGTTGTCGCACTACGCCTTTCTTTTCTCGTCTATTTTAAGCAGACACATATGAATTTCCTCCTTAAATTTTTTCGGCAGCAGTGATCTGATTTATGATATTCTGCATCGGCCAATACCCCCAAGACTCGGTAATTTTTTGATTCTCAATCTTGAATATTTCTAATGCCTCAAATTCTACTTTTGCTCCGGTGGGAGCGATACCAACAAACTCACCCAAATGGGTGGCGCTAAAGTGACCTCGAAATACAACTTTATCATTTTCTTCAATTAGCTCATCGATCACGACTTTTATATCGGGAAAGGATGCGTGAGTTGATTTTAGTATTTTAATTGCATCCCCGACACTTCGGACTAGAGTGGATCCATGATCTAGATAATTCGACGCCATACATTTGTATGCTGCTTCGTAATCTTGACTGTTATAGATTTCAAAAAACTGTCTGACGACATCTTTATTTGTTAAATTACTCATAGCATTTTATTTCTACTTGAACGGCTCAATCATACACGAAGCGTGAATCACTTGTGAACAACTGGTAAGAGGACTTGATCAATTGTTGCCAATACATCTGTATCGAGTTTAACTCCCGATGCAGTCACGTTATCTACAATTTGTTCGGGACGACTAGCACCGATAATAGCTGAACAAACGTACTCAGTTCGCAGTACCCAAGCCAAAGCTAATTGTGGCATACTTAATCCTAAGTCTTGAGCAATGGGTTTCAATTTCTCGACTGCGGTGAGAATGCGATCGCTAAACAACTCCTGCAATAAGTACCAATTCATTTTTTCATTGGCAGCACGAGAATTTTGAGGAGGAGTTTGTCCAGGTTCGTATTTACCTGCTAGTACACCTTGCGCTAAAGGAGACCAAACAATCTGACCAATACCATTGGCTGCACACAAGGGAAATACTTCGGGTTCCGGGTCACGCCACAGCATCGAATATTGAGGTTGACTGGAAACAAAGTGTTCCACATCCGCAAGGTTGCACGCCGCTTGAATTTGTTCTGGACTCCACTCACTAAAGCCAATGTAACGCGCTTTCCCCTGACGCACGACCTCAGTCAGTGCCATCATGGTTTCTTCCAAGGGAGTATCTGGGTCGTAGCGATGGCATTGATACAAATCCACATAATCAGTCCGCAACCGACTTAAGGAGGCATCAATTTGTTTTCTAATTTGCGGGGCTGATAGTCCCTTGTCAGTGGGTGAGGTGGGAAAAAAGACCTTAGTTGCCAGGAGATAGGACGATCGCTCAACCCCTTGTAAAACTTCCCCCAAAAACGACTCCGCAGCACCCGCCGCATAGGAATTAGAAGTGTCAATCAAGTTAATCCCCAGGTCAAACGCCTTGTAGATGCAAGCCTTGGCATTGCGATCTTCTACCCCCTCATTCACACCCCAGGAACCCAAACTGATTTCAGAAACCTGTAATTCACTGTTGCCTAATTTTCTGTATTTCATCAGCTAACAACAGCCTCCTTTTCCGGACTAGATTGTAATGTCATGGGAACCTGTATTCCTAAACAGACAGTGCAAGATAACATAAACATGGATAAAGACAACCACAAAAAATGGTTGCTGTGCAAATAAAAGGTTGATACACAAAGTAAGCTTAATCCAATAAACCCACTGATTAGGTATGTCTTGCGAACAGCAACCGCTTCTCCTAAGCCAGCGAAATACCCATCTAGAGCATAAGCAAATCCTGAACCTACGACAACGAGTAATATCCAAGGCGTATAAACGCTAATAGATTCTATTAATTCAGAATGGTTGGTGAATAGATGAAATAAGGGGCCAGGAAAAAAGAAAGCAGTCAACCCAATGACTAAAGCAATAGTAAGGTTAGTTCCTAATGCTGTTTGTAGAAGCGGTACAAACTTATGAGTGGCTCCTTGTCCTTGAAAGTTACCCGTTAAAGCTGTAGTCGCGTACTCTACTCCGTCACACATATACATACTGATGGCAACTATTTGCATCAGCAAAACATTTTCAGCCAGAATATCAGTTCCAAATGTTGCACCAAAAGCACTAAACAGGATAAACATCAAGACAATCGCGACAGACCGAGCGGAGAGATTCCGATTCAACACAAAAGGAGTTTTCAAAGCCGATAAATTTAGGACTTTTCCAGTTAAATCAGTAATTTCTTTGAACGAAACTTGACGAGAAATGATCGCAAGTCCTACAGATAAGATGATGTATTGACTAATCGCTTGTGACAATCCCGCGCCTGTACTGGCTAAATCCCAATGGATAATAAAGAGGTAATTGAGTGCAATATTGGCAAGATTCCCAATGATCGTCAGTGAGAGCACTTTGCCATTTTGTTCTTGTCCAAGTAGCCATCCAATTAAAACTAAGTTGACTAACGCCGCAGGCGCTCCCCAAATCCGGATATTAAAATAAGCAAGACCCGCAAGTTCGACATCTGGAGTACCGTTTAACAGGATAAAGCCTAGCTTTCCAAAAGGATATTGCAGCAGCAGAAAAAGCATCCCCAAGCCCAAAGCAATTACAGCATTTTGCAATCCAGCTAGAAGCAGTGCTTCTCGATCCTCTCTTCCCGCAGCTTGAGAGGTCATCACAGTTGTTCCCGACTTAATAAAGGCACAACTCTCGTAGAGCAAATCAAATAAAATAGCACCCAGTGCAACTCCTGCTAAATAGCTAATGCTGGAGAGATGTCCCAGAAAAGCTACACTGATTGCACCAGATAAGGGAATTGTAATATTCGATAGCACGTTGACAGAGGCAACTTTGAGAAAGCGAGATAGGAAATCGTATCGAAGCAATGTAATCCTCCCAGATGTCCAATTGAGACTGATATTCTACTGTTGACCCATTCCACCCGGTCAGAATTAACACGAGCTTATAGTAACATTTGTTTACAACTGACAGTAGCATCAGTCTGGGCAGGCAAGTCTTTACCCGTTTGCCATGCTCATGGTAGCTTAGGTAGCGTGCAAAATAGCCTGACTCAAGGCAGAAATTTTCCCTTTCTCTTATTGGTGTGAATGACCTATGCCTACCATGTCTCATGCTCCTTGGTGGAAGTCTGGTGTGATTTATCAGATTTACTTACGCAGCTTTCAGGACTCGAATGGAGATGGCATCGGTGATGTTCCGGGTATTATCCAACGACTCGATTATTTAAAATGGCTGGGGATTGATGCGGTCTGGGTAACACCCTTCTATCCCTCTCCTATGGCTGATTTTGGTTATGATGTCAGCGACCATACCAATATTGACCCGGTTTTTGGAACTCTTGCGGATGTTGATCACTTAATTCAATGTTTGCATGATTCCAATCTCAAAATCTTAGTGGACTTTGTTGCGGCTCATACCTCCGATCAGCATCAGTGGTTTATCGAATCTCGCAGTTCTCGCTCTAACCCTAAACAAGACTGGTACATTTGGAAAGATCCCACACCAGAGGGAGGGCTTCCGAATAATTGGATTGGCCGTTTTGATGGGCTTCCAGCTTGGGAATGGGAACCCAAAAGAGAGCAGTATTATCTCCATTCTTTTCTCAAGGAGCAACCCGATATTAACTGGCGGAGCAATGGTGCAAAGCAGGCGATGTTGGATGTATTGCATTTTTGGTTAGAGCGAGGCATAGATGGAATTCGGGTGGATGCGGCTTATCGTGCGCTCAAAGATGCCCAGTTTCGAGATAATCCAGTTAATCCAGACTGGCATCTCGGCATGGAACCCTCGGATCGCTTGTTTGAAGTTTTTAGTAAAAACATACCGGAAATTCACGATTACAATCGAATGCTGCGATCGCTTGTAGAGAAGTATGATGGCGATCGGCTTCTGATGGCTGAACTGTATAAGTCATTGGAAGAAATTGTTAAGCACTACGGAGCCAATGACGAATTTCATTTACCCCTCAATTCTGAATTGATGTCATCGGACTGTCAATGGAATGCCGAGTTTGTTCAAGAAGTGGTGGATCGTTACGAGAGACTGTTACCAGAAGGAGCATGGCCGAATTGGTCATTGAGTAATCACGACAAGCATCGGGTCGCTAGCCGAATTGGGATTGATCAAGCTCGAATTGGCATGATGCTATTGCTTACCCTGCGGGGAACACCAACAATTTACTACGGAGAAGAGTTGGGAATGGAGGATGCCTGGATTCCCTCCGAACATATCCAAGACCCTTGGGAAATTAAAGCTCCCGGTATTGGGGTTGGACGCGATACTGAACGCACACCAATGCTTTGGGATAACTCGCCTCATGCGGGTTTTTGTCCTGAATCTGTTCCGCCCTGGCTACCGATTACTTATGACTACAGCCATCTTCATGTCAAGGCGCAACAGCAGGATTCTCGGTCATTTCTGTCGTTGACCCGCGCATTATTACGCTTACGTCGGCAACATTCAGTTTTGCAACTCGGTGACTACATTGCCTTATATTCACCCTCCCAACTATTCTGCTATCGGCGATTTAACGAAAACTCGGAGTTGATTATCGCTCTGAATTTCAGTTCTGAATACAAAGAATGGGTCTTACCGATAGAGTTTCGTCATCAGTCAACCGTTCTCCTGTCCACGTTTATGGATCGCCAGGGGGGTAAACTGGGAGACACCTTGCAACTCCGAGGAAATGAAGGGGCGATCATTCAACGTTATCTTAAATGTCGGGTGAACACCCTCAGTTTTACTGACGGGATGAAACCCGACTAATAAATAAACTGCGAAGCATCCTTACTTTTCCTCTTGACGTTTTGCGCTACAGAGTCTAGCATAATAATATAGTTGTTTGAGGTCGAAAACAATGATTGTCTTAGAAATGAAAGCTGTGCTTAAACCATACCAAGCTAATGCTATTAACGATGCGATTAGGACAGTACAGTTCATCCGAAACAAAGCATTGAGACTTTGGATGGATGCTAGTCGAGAAGACAAAATCGATAAATATGCTCTTAATAAATACTGTCGTATTCTAGCTAAAGAATATAAGTTTGCTGATGAATTAAACTCAACAGCAAGACAAGCATCATCGGAAAGGGCTTGGTCAGCTATTTCTCGCTTCTACGACAATTGTAAAAAGAAGATTAAAGGCAAAAAAGGTTTTCCTAAGTTCCAAAAAAATAATCGTTCTGTTGAATATAAACAGTCAGGATGGAAGTTATCTGATGATAGAAAAAAGATAACTTTTACTGACAAAAAAGGTATTGGAACAATTAAGCTAAAAGGAACTAGGGATTTAAATTTTTACCCGATTGACCAAATTAAAAGAGTTAGATTAGTGCGTCGTGCCGACGGGTACTATGTTCAATTTTGTATTGGTGTTGATGTTCGAGAATATGTTAAACCTCTAGAACCGACTAAACACTGTACAGGTATTGATGTCGGACTTAAGGTTTTTTACGCTGATAGTGATGGTAAAACTGTAGAAATACCCCAATACTATCGTCAAGCAGAAAGACGCTTAAACCGCCTTAATCGACGTAAATCTAAGAAGTTCAGAAGAGGTCAAAAACAATCAAACAACTACAAAAAAGCGAGTGTTAGATATGCTTTAAAGCATTTAAGAGTAAGTAGGCAACGTAAAGGCTTTGTCCAGAGTGAGGCATTGCGCGTAATTCAATCTAACGATTTGATAGCCTATGAAGACTTAAACGTAAAAGGCATGGTTAGAAATCGACATCTGGCTAAAAGTATTAACGATGCTGCATGGTCAACTTTTAGGCAATGGTTAGAGTATTTTGGGTTTAAATATGGAAAGGTAACTGTATCAGTTCCTCCTCATAACACCAGTCAAAATTGCTCTAATTGTGGTAAAAAAGTGCTAAAGTCTCTATCAACTAGAACTCACGTTTGTCTTCAATGTGGATATGTGGAAGATAGAGACATTAATGCAGCAATTAACATCCTTAAAAAAGGATTAAGTACCGCAGGGCATACGGGATCTAAAGCTTGGGGAGATTTGCCCTCTGGCTTAGTTGGAGAAATCCTGCTAGGTGATGGCGAGTCTGTGAACTAAGAATCCCTCGCGTCCCGCGACGGGAGTGTCAATCTCAATCACCCGATACTGAGTAAAAAATGTGTTGATACTCAAATTGGAAATGTCGGTGAAAGTGCTTGAATTTCTGCTAATCTCTTAACTATTACGATACCCCAATAGCTCAATGATCGTTGGTACGACAGAAGCAGCCCAAATTTTAAAAATCTCAACTGCTCGACTGAGAGTCCTTCTGATTGCAGGAAGAGTCGAAGGCGCTTACAAGACTGGCAAGATGTGGTTAATGCCACTATTTAAGGGCAAACCCATCATTAAACGAGGAACAAGAGGCCCCGCTCCCCGTTGGCGTAATCCCAGAACGCCAGCAAAAACCATTATTCACGTCAACTCTCATAAAATTCGTGAAAATCAAAAACAAAACCAACAACAACCTGTGATTACCGTCAAGAAGCACTGCGACCTAAGTAAGGAAACCTTGCTAACCATGAACGCAGCAACAGCAGCCTTTGGAAATGCTGACTCAGCAGCGAGAAAGAGTCAAAATGTCAATCTTTATGGCCATGAAGTGGAAATATTGGGAGGCTGTCGTGTGGTCTATCGTCCCAATAGTTCTAAATGTGGTGCTAAGGTTTGGATTGAAACTTTGTATGATGTCAAAGTTACTTGTTGGGACTAGAGAAAAAAACCTGTAAAGGTCTACCTATTCCGACTCAAATAGTGGTTTTTTCTTCCCCCTGCTCCCCTGCTCCCTTGCCAGCGAGGAGCGTAATATCTTGTCAAACTATCTCTCAATCATTATGAACTTGAATATTACTGGCGATCGCCTTATCGTTTTTTCTACCAAGCATCAAGTCACCATGAAAGATACGATCACGCCTGATATGGGCAAAGATTCGGTTTTCATGGACTTATTCGAGCAGGTTAAACCCTATACAATGACCAGCGTAGAGGCACTGTTTGCCCTCTATACAGCGATGAACTATGTCCTCGATCGCGATATACCGGGTGATATTTTGGAATGCGGGGTTTGGAGAGGAGGAAGCGCGTTATTGGCTGCTCTAGTTCTCAAAATGCGGGGCGTTAAAAATCGGAAGTTGTACCTCTATGACACCTTTGAGGGAATGCCAGCCCCTACCGAATTTGATGTGGATAAATATGGCCGGACTGGCTTGGAAATGATGGAGCAATATGGGGATGATGTTGGTTGGTGCTATGCTTCATTGGAAGATGTTCAAAAAGCATTCTCCGAACACAACTTTGAATTTGAGATTGAGTTTGTGCAAGGAGATGTGATGGAAACCTTGAAAAAAACTCAACCAGAAACTATCTCTGTTTTGCGTCTCGATACGGATTGGTACGAATCGACAGCTCTTGAGTTTGAGCTGCTTTACCCTCGACTCTCGACTGGAGGGGTTCTGATTATTGATGACTATGGTGTTTGGGCGGGATCGCGCAAAGCAACCGACGATTACTTCCGTGAAGTTCCGAAGCCAATGCTGATCCGGATTGACAAGGAAGTTCGCCTGGGAATCAAGATCTAGACTGGTCAGCTTCTCCCGTTAAATACTGTCGTGTTATAACGGGAGTCTCCTGCCAGATTTTTTGATGATTTCCTGCATAACAGATCCGGTCACACCCGATATTGATAAAGATCCCGTATTCCTGGATTTATTTGAGCAAGTATTGCCCTACACAATGACCAGTAAGGAGGCACTTTTTGCACTTTATACGGCGACGAACTACATCCTCGATCGCAACATACCTGGTGATATTGTAGAATGCGGCGTTTGGAGAGGCGGAAGTGCGTTACTGGCTGCTTTGATTATGAAGGCGCGAAACGTCAGCGATCGCAAGGTATATCTGTATGACACGTTTAAGGGTATGACAGCCCCCACGGAAGTTGATGTGGATAAACGGGGAAATGTCGGCTTTGAAATGATGGAAAAATATTCGGATGATATTGGCTGGTGCTACGCTTTACTCGAAGAAGTACAAGCCACTTTCTCCGCACATAATTTTGAGTTTGAGATTGAGTTTGTGCAAGGGGATATTGTGGAAACGCTGAAGACAACCAAACCAGAAGCTATTTCTATTCTGCGTCTAGATACGGATTGGTACGAATCTACAGTCGCTGAATTTCAGCATCTCTACCCTCGACTCTCGATAGGAGGTGTTTTGATTATTGATGATTATGGTGCTTGGGCTGGATCGCGTAAAGCCACCGATGAATATTTCCAGCAAGTACCCAGCCCAATGCTGAAACGTATCGATAAGGAAGTTCGTTTGGGAATCAAGATTTAGACTGTTGAGTGCTTTCTCTTTTGAAACTCAGACACATAGAATTTTTCAAGACATTGGATGTGATTCTTGATGTCGTATTGTTGGGCGCAGAGAAAAGCTTTGTTAATGATATTTTCTCTGAGGACAGAATCACTTAAAAGTGCTAATATACCCTGGGCAATTTGGTCACTATTCTTGTAATCAACAACCCAGGCATTTTCTTTGTGTACAGCATGATCTAAAGCACTTCCCGCCAGGGTAATCACCGATGGAACTTTAGAAAGCATTGCCTCTACATAGACCAAGCCAAACGTCTCTTGAAAAGGATTTGTCGGCACATGAACAAAGACATCAAATAATCTGAAAAGAGCAAAATTATCCTCTTCAAATGGGATTTCAACGTAGCTATGAGCGGGTAATTGAGACAACTTTTCTGCGATGCTGATAATGTCTTCGTATTGAGGGGCAACTATGTCTTCTTTGCGTGCATTACGCATTTTTTCCTCTAATTCAGCACGATTTGTATGGGTTCCTGAAAGAACTAAGACTGCATTGGGATAAGTTTCCAGAACCTTCTTGTGTGCTTCTATCGCGTATTCGACACCCTTCCATTTAACATACCTAGCGGCGACACCAATAACAGGACCATTATGATTAAGTAGATACTTAGATCGCAATTTATCAATGCGCGAAGAGTCTACATTCTTAAATTCATTAATATCAAATCCAAATGGTATGAGGGTGATTTTATGATCGGGAATACCGTCTTCTATCATGCCCTGCTTGCATGATTGGGTCGCACCAATAATATTAGTAGCACAGTCCCAGATTAAGCGGTGTTTGCTGGAAGCATGACGTGTATAGTATTTAATCGAAGGATGTTCTCTGTAGAAGATTCGGACTGGAACATGAGCGTAGTAAGCGGCTTGCATTCCCGCCAAACTTCCCGCGAACCAATGAGTTTGAACAATATCAGTCTTATTCTTGATTAAGTGTTCATAGAGAAATTTGACGACTTCAGGAGTATTACTGTAATCTCCGTATGAAGTGACCGTACAAGGGATATTAAGTTGGTTTAAAAATGAAATAATTGGGTCTCCTTCATTCAGAATCACATAGTCAATTGCGAACCGATCCTTATCGATATATTTTGCCACCAATTCAAAGGGAACCCAACGAATATGGTGCGTGAAGATATAGGTAATTTTAATTTTTGGCTCTGCTATAGTCATAACTGTAGGACTGGTAGTCTTTGCATAGTGATTAGGTGTATTGGAATTCTACCTAACTTTGGTAGAATCTAGCAAAATCCTTTTGTAATCTGCTGATGGGAGTGTCAAAAGTAAATGGGTAAGATACATTGCGGAACGCACAGTCCCCATACAGCAACCACAACTTCGGTTTTTGGCGTCTACAAGATAATAATAGCCTACAAACCTTTGCCCTAAAGCTTCAGCAATAGTTAAGCCGTTTTGAAATCATCACCGAGCTGAAATGTTTGTTAAATTTTAGCATCCAAGACGATAGATATCCTATCCTGTAATCGTAATCTATAATTACATTCTCCTCAAAAGCCTGGGTTTACGTCTGACTACATTAGCACTGTCTTCATTTGAGTGAGATGACAATTGCTTTCTCCCTAGTCAAGACTAGATCCATCAACAAAATTTTCACAAATCTGTAGCTAGTTCAACTGAAAACGGATAGAAATAGGTATCTGTTTCTCAACTGAGTCTAAGTTCAACTCAAGCTTCTATTTTGGCTATTGATGTGACGATTTTGAGTCTCTCAACATTACAGGACACAACAGTATGACCTCTACTTCCAATTTTCAATCAATGGCGGTTACAAATACTGTCGAAAGTTTACACAGTTTAGAACATCAGAGTCTTCTTGATCCCGGCCCATTTCAAACTTGTGATCCCCTGCAAACTGCAACCGGAGTTTATATTGTCATTCACGGTCATTTCTATCAGCCACCCCGAGAAAATCCCTATCTCAACGCGGTTGAACGTGAACTCAGTGCCGAACCCTATCACGACTGGAACGAACGCATTTACCATGAATGCTACCGTCCCAACGCATTAGCCAGGGTTTTAAACGATCGCGGAGAAGTGGTGGGGATCATCAATAACTATGAGTATCTCAGCTTTAACATCGGCCCAACATTAATGAGTTGGCTAGAACGATATGATTTACAAGTTTATCAAAGAATAATAGAAGGCGATCGCCTCAGTTGTCAGCGTCTAAATGGACATGGAAATGCGATCGCCCAAGTCTATAATCATATGATTATGCCCCTGGCAAACGAACGGGACAAATACACTCAAATTCGGTGGGGAAAAGCAGACTTTAAATCCCGGTTTGGACGCGATCCCGAAGGAATGTGGTTGGCAGAAACCGCCATTGATTATCCCACCATAGAAGCGTTAATTAACGAAGGAATTCGCTTTACCATTCTTGCCCCTTCTCAAGCCCAACGCTGCCGTTTATTCGCCTCCGAAGAAACACCAGAACCCGAATGGATAGACGTCAGCGAAGGTCAAATTGATCCCACCCGTCCCTATCGTTGTTACTTAAAAGATGAAAGCGGAAAAAAAGACAAATCCCGCTATCTCGATATTTTCTTCTACGATGGGCCGATATCTGCGGATATGGGTTTTGACGATGTGTTAAGCAGTTCCGGACATTTAGCCGGACGTCTGGGCCAAGCCATTCACGGAGACGGGCGACCCAGCCAGGTAATTTCTGTGGCCACCGATGGAGAAACCTTTGGCCATCACAAGGGGGGAACGGAAAAATGTCTCGCCTATGGCTTTGTCGAAGAATTTCCCCGTTTGGGTTGGACGGTGACGAATTTCGCCCACTACCTGAGTTTAAATCCCCCCACCTGGGAAGTCGAATTAAAGCCTGTAACCGCTTGGAGTTGCTTTCATGGGGTATCGCGTTGGGAAGATAATTGTGGCTGCGGTGGGGGCGGGGTTTGGCATCAACACTGGCGGCGTCCGCTTCGAGATACACTCAATTGGTTGCGGGATCAATTGATTGAAGTTTATCAAACTTACGGACATCAATTTTTTAACGATCCCTGGAAAGTTCGCGATGATTATATTCGGGTAATTCGCGATCGCTCTCAAACGAATTTAGAGCAGTTTTTGAGTCAATATCAAACCCATTCCTTAACAGAGTTAGAGCGGATTGATGCGTTGCGTTTGCTGGAAATGCAGCGTCATTCTTTGTTGATGTTTACGAGTTGTGGTTGGTTTTTTGATGAGATTTCTCGACCAGAAGGAACGCAACTTTTACGCTATGCTAGTCGAGCGATTGAACTGGCTGCCGAGGTAACAGGAATTGATTTAGAAGCGGAGTTTTTACAAAGATTGGCTTTGGCTCCGAGTAATGTGGAGTTGTTTAAAACAGGGGATGAAATTTATCGTCAATTGGTAAAAACATCTCAGATTAGTTTTGAACAAGTTGCTGCTCACTATGGGATTAGTTCACTGTTTACCACCTATACTCGGGAACAGCAAATCTATTGTTACAACACCCAGCAACTTGATTATCAAATCGGACATATTGGCACGTTAACTTTAGCAGTCGGTCGAGTACAGTTAACCTCGGAAATTACCCGAGAACAGATGGATTTTGTGTTTGCGGTTTTGCATCTGGGCGGATGGGATTTTCATTGCTGTATTCAGCCCTTTGCCGGACGTCGGGCTTACAATGAACTGAAACAGCATTTGTTTGAAGCGTTACAGCAAGCGAGTGCGGCTCAGGTTATTTTAGGAATGGTTAAAATATTTGGGGAGCAGTCGTTTAGTTTGCAGGATTTATTTGCAGAAGAACGTCAGCGAATTATGGGGTTATTGTCTCAAGAAACGCTAACTCGTTTGGATCAGCTTTATACCCAAGTTTACCGGGATAATTATGGGGTGATTATGGCGTTTCATCGCGATCGCGTAGCCGTTCCTCAGGAGTTACAGGTAGCCGTAGAAGTGGCGTTGAGTCATCGCTGTGTAACAATAGTACGGGCGTTAGAAGCGGAAAGCAGTAATGGTTTAAGTGTGAATCATTTGGCTGCATTGGAGGCAATTACAACCGAAGCGAGTCAACTTCGCTGCGGAATTCATAATGGGGAAGTTCGCGATACTTTGGAGCGGTTAATTTTGCGATCGCTGTGGATTATTTTACAGCAGAATGATCCGACAACGATAGAGGGTGAAATTGAAAGTTTAGAGCGGTTAATTAAGCTCGGATATCGTTTACAATTAAACCCGTGTTTAGCTCAAGCTCAAGAGGTGTATTTGCACTTTTTGGGTATAATGATTGTTCCGTTGTGTTTGGGGTGGTTACAGCGTCAACGAGAAGCGAGTATTTCTCCAGTTGCGGTTGAAGTTTCAAGTCAGTCGGGGGTGGCGGTTCAGATGACGGTTGAAAGTCAATGGGGAGTTTCTCAACTGCGGAAGTTGTTACAGTTAGGACAAACTTTAGCCATTGATGTTCGGGAGTTGTTGAGTCAGTTAGGATAAACAACAATTGTTAGGGTAAGTTGGATACAGATATTTTTGTTGTTTTCCAACTTGCCCTTCTCAAATTAGGGATTACAATAATAGAAATAATCGGCTTAACTGCTTGGAATCATCCTGATTTTTGTGATTTTAGTCCCCTATGAGCTTTTTTGATAAACTAATTGCGGCGATAGAACGCAATCAAAGCTTACTTTATGTAGCCCTCGATCCTAATCCTGAGTGTCAATTTTTTAATTTTGAACAATCACAACCAACGATTGAACAGTGGAATAATGAATTAACATCTATTGTTGATCAAACGGTTGATGTTGTTTGTGGATATAAACTAAATTTGGGTTTTTATCAGGGGTTGGGTTGGCAAGGAATGCAACTGTTAGAACAGGTTTTGCAGTCAATTCCGCCAAATCTGCCCATTATTTTAGATGCGAAATCTAGCGATATCAATAGCAGCAATGTGTTTGCTCGTTTGATATTTGAACAGTGGAAAATTGATGCTTGTACGGTTTCGGCTTATGGGGGATTAGATCAACTGACGCCGTTTTTAGTTTATCCGGGTAAAGCGGTATTTGTGTTGTGTGCGACGGCGAATCCTTCGGCGACAATATTACAGGAATATCCTACACCAGACCGGTCATTATATTTACAATTAGTTCAAGAAACTCAAAGTTGGGGAACGCTTGAACAATTGGGGTTAGAAGTTGGAATTATGGCGGATACGTTAGCACGAGTCCGAAAAACTGCACCCGAGCGATTAATTTTGCTTGAAGGAGATACAGCAGAAGAAAATGATTTAATTGAAGAAAGCGAATTAAGGTCTATTTTAGCAGCAGGATTAAATGAAAATCGAGAAGGTTTGTTACTTCCGGTTCCACCTTGTTTATTAACAGAAGAAAATCGGACTCAGGGGGTTAGAGAATTTCGAGATCGGATTAATGAAATTCGCTCCCAAGATGTTCACGAAAGTCCGAGTTGTAATTTATGGTTGCCTGATGTTTGTTTTTTGGAACATCAACCCCATCGGGATTTAATTTTACAGCTTTATGATATTGGTTGTATTATTTTTGGGGAACACGTTCAGTCTTCGGGCGAGGTTTTTCCCTATTATGTTGATTTGCGACGGATTATTTCAATACCGCAAATATTCCATCAAATTGTGAGTGCTTATGCGGAGATTCTTGAAGGTTTAGCGTTTGATCGCATTGCGGGAATTCCCTATGGTTCTTTACCGACTGCGACGGGTTTGGCGTTGCGTTTGGAACGTCCGATGGTCTTTCCGCGTAAGGAAGTTAAAAGTTATGGAACTGGACGGTTAATTGAAGGGCATTTTCAACTCGGGGAAAAGATTGTGGTGGTTGATGATATTTTAATTACGGGAAATAGTGTGATGAAAGGAGCAGAAAAGTTAAAATCAGCGGGATTGGAAGTTGAGGATATTGTTGTGTTTATCGATCATGGTCGAGGCGTGATGGATAAACTAAAAAGCAATGGTTATCAAGGTCATACGGTTTTAACATTAGCTGAAATTGCCGAAACTCTGTATCAAGCCAATCGGATTAGTTCCGAACAGTTTAATTTATTTCAAGACTCAAGGGAATAAACTTTAGTTTGATGAGAGTTGATTTTTTTCCTATTCTTCGACTCGATATCCTAAATCGGCTAAACGACTGCGAGATTGTCGCCATTTGGGTTGTACTTTGACAAATAATTCTAGGTAAACTTGACCTGCAATCAGTTTTTGAATTTGTTGACGTGCATCGCTACCAATGGTTTTAAGCATCTGACCGCCTTTACCAATTAAAATCCCTTTTTGTGAGGGTCGTTCAACATTAATTGTTGCTAAAATTCGAGTAATTTTGGGATCTTCTTCAACGCGATCAATAGAAATGGCGACGGAGTGGGGAACTTCTTCTCGGGTATGGAGTAAAATTTGTTCGCGGATCAGTTCTCCCATAATGAAGCGTTCGGGTTGATCGGTGACTAAATCGGGAGGATAATAGTAGGGGCCGGGTTCGAGTTGTTCGATAATGAGATTTTGTAGGGTATCAACTCCCGCTCCTGTGAGTGCAGAAAACTTGAGAATCGGCCAATAATGAGGCTGAATGAGTTGTTGATAACTCTCATCAATTCGTTGGGGATCGTGGGGTTGTTGATCGAGTTTATTGAGTCCTAAAATAACGGGAACTTTGGCTGTGTTGAGTAGGTCAGCAATGAAGCGATCGCCGCCTCCTGCTATTACAGAAGCATCGACGACAAAAAGTAAAACATCGACGGAGCGAATGGCAATTTGAGCATTTTTAACCAAAACTTGTCCAAGCTGATGATGGGGTTTGTGAATTCCGGGGGTATCGACAAAAATAATTTGGGCTTCGGGTGTGGTTAAAATTCCTCGAAGTCGGTTGCGGGTGGTTTGAGCAACGGGGGAAGTAATGGCGATTTTCTCGCCGACCATTTGGTTCATTAGGGTCGATTTTCCGACGTTAGGGCGACCAATAATGCCCACAAACCCAGATTTGTATCCCTCTGGGGCGATTGGGATGGTAAAGTTGTCAAACCCATCGACAGACATAAGCAAGCAGCAGATTAAAGCAGTTGAGTAATTAAGAGTAACACAACTTGATATCTTCGGTAAAATTTGGTAGATTGCGATAGTACGTCTCTATGATATGGGAAAGCGTCGCTCTGCTGGACTCCAACTTTCTGCAAGCATGAAGCCTACTGTAAGTCGTTACAAGCCATTTCTGACCGCAGAGAAGGTTTTGGGCTTGATACTTCGCTCTTGAGTTGGAGTCGATTGAATTTTATTAAGTTTGGTGAAACTGAGGAGATGAACATGATGAAGTTTAAGCTTCTGGGTGGGTTGTGCGCTATGCTCGTCATCAGCCAACCCCTGTCAGCTTTAGCTCAAATTGGTGTACTTACTGTTCCGTCGGATTTTGATTACAGATACAAACCAAAAGACGAAACGACGGATGATTATACTGATCCCGATCCCGATCGCGTAGACCCGCCTATTTACGAAACTTTACCGAACCTGGATCGGCCGGATAGAACCTTACCGAGTGCGTTCAGATATCCGATCATTTACGAAATGGCAGTTGATGAAAGTATTACCAGTGATGCGGTGATTACGGATGAAATCTTTCTCGCTACGTTACCTCCAATTCCAAACGGGGTCACTTTAGATGATATTCCTCGTCTGCGAGCAGAATATACTCGTGCAGTGGAAGAATGGGGCGAATTGGTTCAAGAATGTTTGACTTTGAATCCTCTGCTGATTAGAGTTGATACGGGAAATCCCATTTTAATCAATGAACAGCCCGCAGGTACAATCGTTTTCAATGCGAACTTGATTCCGGTGTGTCCCAGACCCTAGCAGTTAATGTTACTGCTGGAATCTTTTGATTTTTGATTTGATGTTTTGAAAAAGATCTGCTCACGCCGAGTAGATCTTTTTTATTGATTACAAGACATCGAAAACAAGAGATAAACCAAAAAGCCAACCTTTTTATTTTTAAGGTTAGCTTTGATGGTTTTTGTATTAAATTTTGTTTAGCAAAACCAAAAAGACTGCATAGAGAAATCAGGGGAAGTCAAAGAGGTCAAGCCCTCGGTCTGTTAGTGTGTCTGGGCTACATCCATTGCTGGACTTCCACCGAACACCTATCAACGGGTAATCTGCCCGTGACCTTACTGGGTTAACCCATGAGAGCACTCATCTTG
>JAYKHV010000003.1:0-28031 GCA_035285085.1 Lyngbya sp.
TACACCGCATCGCCCAAGGACGAGTCGCCCAACTTCCTCCTTTTAAAACTCGATGTTGGTTATCAAAATAACTCTGAGAATATCCCACATAAGGATAATAACTAAATCCCGAATATTTATCAAACCAGCTTCCCGTCCACTCCCAAACATTCCCCAATAAATCTCTAACGCCATAAGCACTTTCTCCCTGCGGATAACCATTTACAGACGTGGTTCCCTGTTGCATTTTTTCGCCATCATTGCAATTACAAAGATTAGCATTTGGAAGTTCTTCTCCCCAAGGATAGGTGCGTTTGGTTTGAGTTTCTTCATCCCAACTGGCGGCTTTTTCCCATTCGGCTTCTGTGGGTAAACGTTTCCCGACAAAGTTACAATAAGCTTCAGCTTCGT
This sequence comes from Lyngbya sp., assembly GCA_035285085.1. GTDB lineage: Bacteria > Cyanobacteriota > Cyanobacteriia > Cyanobacteriales > Microcoleaceae > Capilliphycus. The sequence continues at coordinate 391 of JAYKHV010000003.1, forward strand.
ACCAACTTACCCCACAAACGGGATGGTCGTCAAAGCTGGAATTTTCTAACCAATATAAGGGTTGAGAAACGGGATTTTGTTGTAACCATTTCCATCCTTCAATTGACCAATATTTTCGGTCTTGATATCCTCCCGCTTGCATAAAGATTCGATATTGACCGCAAGTAACCGGATAACGATCAATCCAATAACTGTCTAAATAACGACGATGTAAAGGTTTTTCATTATCCATCGCTTCGACGGAATTATTCCCCATTTCAAACTCTCCTGCGGGGATTTTTAACGTTTGGGGAGAGTGGGAAGTTTTAGCGGAAGGTTGAGAGATTTTGAATTGATTTGGGGAAGTTTTCAGGCGATACAACTGCAACACAAAAGCGATGGTTTCGCTGTGCTGACTTTCGTGTTGCAAAATAAACCGCCACAAGCGTTCTTGTTCTTCGATAGGTGCAAGATCAAGATAACGCCAAACTTCACTCCGTATCGCTTCTAAATAACAATTAATTGTCGAAATAGAAGGTAATTTAATCCGCTGATTTTTCGGTAAACCATCGGCACGAAACAGTTGATGATATTCGGGAAATAGCGGTTTTAAACCCGCACAATTTTCCAGCAACCAATAGGCTTCTGTATAGCCAATATGTCCGAAATGCCAACCAATCGGGCTAAAATCCGGATGAGGTTGAGCGCAAAATGTGCTTTCATCTACGCCTTCAAATTGTTTTAAAGTACCAAGACGACAGCGATGTAAGGCGTAGTGGAGGCTGTCTTTAAGCGAGTTTTTCGATGTGGATACCAAGGTCTTCTCCAACACTAATGATGCTTTGTTCAGGACAAGAATGCCAATTCCCCGGAAACAAAGGTTCCGAAGCAATAATGACAGATTGGGGGAATTTTGGATCGTTTTGCAGCCAATATAAACTGGGTGGAACCCCGCCAACTGCAAACCGAGAAGCAACCATTTGCTTTCCGTCACAGATGATCACATTTACTAGGGCTTTGACGTCTGCTAATTCGGCAAGTTCTTTTAAAATCATTAATGTGGTGTGTAAGGCTTCTGTAATTGTCGGTTGAGCCGCAGAAGTCAGTTCATTAATGAGTAACCCAAAGATATGTTCGGAGTCTGTTGTCCCTTCAACGGCTTGATAAACGGGATCTCGCAAACGGTTGCGAATGAGTCGATAAAGACTGGTACGAAATGCTTTGATGTAGCCATTATGAATAAACAGCAAACGTTCAAATTGAAACGGTTGACAGTTGGTGAAATTAACGGCTTGACCGGGAGTTGCACTGCGAACATAAGCCAAAATTCGCCCGGACTCAATATAACGACTCAGACTGTTGAGATTCGGATCGCTCCAAGCAGGTAATATATTTTTGTAGATAAACGGATCGGTTTGTTGAGTGGCATGATACCAGCCGATTCCAAAGCCATCCGCATTGAGTATGGCTTCTTTCATTTCACGAGGTTTATAGCTTTGAACGATCAGCGAGTGGGGAGGATCGGATAAAATTCGCTCTAGGGAAATTGTCGAGCCAAGATAACCAAGTAAACGACACATAGAGTTGTCAAAACGTTCAAAGTCTTTATTTTATACCACTTCGTGCAGGGAACAGCGGATCTGGGAACAGGGAACAGTAAGGAATTTAGCAATATTTATACTTCTTTACAGAGTTTCCTTGATTTATGTCCGACTGCTTAGAGATGTAATTTCATAAACAACCCGTCCTGCTGGTGTGGGATAGCGCTGAGGAGATCGCTCGGCCCAATTACTGGCGCACCGCAACAGACAAGAAATTCAGCTACGGAAATTTCACGCGCCAACCCGGGTTCAGTCGGGGAGCGGAGCAAAGGGGTGATGGTACTAACACGAGCAACAAGCGGTATACAAACTGCACGGTTTTTAAGTTTATGGAACGGGTAGCACCCACACATTTTGGTAAAAAACAGTAAATCTTTCAACGGGTGGTAATTGTTGCTGTCTCTGGCAATTTTTATCTTAATGTCCGGAGAAGACCCTCACTTTTAGTGATGGGATGAATCCGGACGTTAAGATAATTAGTCCAACCCAGTTCTTGTTTACATTGTCGAAATCCATATTCAACAAGACAATTTCAGAGACTGTTCATAAAGAAAAAATAAAGAAAAGTGCCAACTCAAATTTTAAATTGTAGAAATATAGAGTAAACTTTGACTGGCTACGTGAAGCGCACACGCTTCGCGAACAAGCCAGTCAATAAACAGGCTAAGTTAAGGTTTTGGAAGACAAAACTTACCTGATAAAAATGAGCGAGATTAACTTATGTTAAAAAAACAACTATTTAAATGTCTAGTGTTTTTGTTTTTGTTATTGGGAATATTTGGGGTGACAAGTCTCCCGACTTTAGCGGCAGAATGTGAAGAGTCTTTGTTTAAAGAAGAACTGCTTACCCCACAACTTCAACAAGTTAAACAGCGTTTTTTAAATTTAGCTAACTCCTTTCAACCTGATAGTAATGTCGATAGTATTTTTGAAGTGACTATCGAGGGTAAATCTATAGAAGACATAGAAAAAATTATTACAGATAATCAATTAAATTACTTTACTCCTGCTAAAATTAACGGGTTAGCAACCTTACCCGATGGATTTTCTCAAAGTTATGATTCGGTTGACGGAGAATGGGAAAAAACAGTTAAAGTCACTACAATTAATCGGCAAGGAAATACAATTACCCCCTACATCCAAATTTTTTATGAAGATAACAATGGAGGGGTAATTAGAATAAAACCTTACGGCAATACGGACGCACCCTCTAATTTAACTCATTTAAGAAAAGCTCACGGAACTTTATACTTTAAAAATGATCCTAACGGGGATCTATCTTGGGAAAATGAAGCTTTCAAAGTTTATGGGAATCAACCTCTTCCTAAATCTCCTAAAGACGTTAAACTCCCCGATGGTATAGTTTATAGTTCACAACAAGCAGAGGATTTTCTTGCCCAATGTTGGACTTATTATACTCATGTTCCCGTTGATAGTATTTTTGATTAATTGAAGGACACGGTGATTGTTAATAAGTCCAAAGCCGGTTTGCGCCGGCTTTAATAGTTAGCAGAAGTAGCCGAACTGACTGGGTACAGAAGATACCTTGACAAAATGGTTGACAGGCTAAAGCCTCAATTGCTGAAAAGCCAGAAGCTTATTCTTGTTGAAGATAGTCAGTCTCGGATGACGGGTACTGAAGTCGCTCAAACACTTCTGAAAAAATGTAAGATCAAAAATGTTCTGGTCTGTTTTAATTCAAATAAGCAGAACTCCTATCTTCCGGGGTTAAATTGGATTAATTTATCCGAAGATATTTATTATCCATTATCCATTATCCATTATCCATTATTAATTATCAATTATTGAATCTAGCTCCGTTATTGCCGCCGCGATCGCCTTTATATGATAACTGAATCTATGCGATCGCGCTTCTCCTCCAGAGTTGATGCGATCGCTAAGTGTTTAAGATCAAGACTGAGAGACTATTCCCCAAGAGTCAACTTTACACAATACTCTTTGATGTAAACAACATTCATTTAGATTTTGAAGCGCAGAATGTAGACTGAGTGTGAACTGTAAGTTTCACAAGTATGTTGTCATAAAAATCAAGAGCGGGATACTGGTTTGACCGAGTATAATTGGAACACCAACCTGAAACGACCTCTGCACTTAAGTTGATTAAAAAAGATACAATATCTGTAAAGTACCATGATTGACACAACCAAACACAGTAGCTTACTCAATAATCTAGAAGCAGTTTCGAGAAAACGCTATGAAATTGCTCATCATTTAGGTAATCTTGCGGAAATTCTCAGCCAAGCAGAGCGAGAAGGAGAACAAACCTCTGGAAAACTTGCACTAGAGGCTGACATTGAAGACCTCAGTTTAGCGAGTCAAAACTTAAGAAAAGGTGTTTTCAGAATTTTAGTCTTAGGAGATTTAAAACGGGGAAAGAGTACCTTAATTAATGCTCTCATCGGTGAAAAATTATTACCCAGCGATGTTAATCCTTGTACGGCTATCTTAACGATTTTACGTTATGGTATCAATAAAAAAGTAACGGTTTACTTTAAAGGAGATCAACAGCCTGAAGAATTAGAGTTTAAAGATTTTAAGCGACAATATACAATTGATCCGACCGAATCCAAGCGGTTTGAAGAAGAACATCATCTAGCATTTCCTGATGTAGACCATGCGGTTATCGAGTATCCTTTACCTCTACTTGAAAAGGGAGTCGAGATTGTTGATAGCCCCGGACTGAATGATACAGAAGCCCGAAATCAACTTTCTTTAAGTTATATCAATAATTGCCACGCGATCCTATTTGTTTTTAGAGCGATTCAACCCTTTACTCTTGAAGAACGTCGTTATCTAGAAAACTATATTAAAGAGCGGGGTTTAACTGTTTTCTTCCTGATCAATGCTTGGGATGAAATTCAAAAAGAAATTCTGGATACTGATGATACCGAACATTTGGAAAATGCCGAGGAAAAAATTCGTCAGGTTTTTAAAACAAATTTAACAGAATATTGTCAATATAACGGCTACGATCTTTATGATGAACGAGTCTTTGAACTGTCTTCCTTAAATGCACTACGCCAACAAATTAAAAGTTCAGATGCTTCGTTAGAAGGTACTGGTTTTCCAGAATTTACTCAAGCCTTGAATCGTTTTTTAACCCAAGAACGGGCGATCGCAGAATTTCGACAAGCTCGCACCCTAGCACGCCAAACCTATAATCATGTCCATGAAGCGGTTCAACGTCGAATTCCCCTGCTCGGTGAGGATATTAATGAGTTAAAAAAACGGATTGATTCTGTCGAACCGGAATTTAAAAAATTGGCTGAAATTCGAGATCAATTTCAAAAAGAGATTCAAAAAACTCGCGACGATAAATCAAAAACTATTGCCAATTCTCTGCATACCTACATTATAAGTCTCGGCGATAATTTTGCCAATGATTTTGTCCGCTATCAACCAGAATTAGGGTTTTTAGACTTTCTCAGTCAAGACAAACGTGAACAATTTAATACGGCATTTAAGCAGGCTTTTGAACGATACATTAATGAAAAAATGGCGGCTTGGGAAAAAACGGCTGAAAAAGAAATAAAGGAAGCTTTTTCTCAACTGGCTCAAAGTGCGAGTAATTATGGAGGGATGTATAGTCAGGTTACAAATGTAATTACAGAAAAGCTAACTCAGCAGACGATTAACTCTAAAGTAGGCTTTGACTATGAAGAAAATTCTCCAAAATGGGCAAGCTGGGCTGCGGGATTTTTCGCTTTAGCATCTGGTAATGTGGCGGGTATAATTCTAGCTGGAGCGGGTTTTGATTGGAAAAATATATTAGTTAACTATTTGGGTGTCATTGGAGTCAGCAGTTTTTTATTACTGTTGTCCGGAGGATTATTAGCATCTGTAGGAATATGGGCAATTCCTCTATTGGGTTTGGGTGTGGGAGCGGTACAAGTCGAACAAGCTCGAAAAGACTTTATTAAAGTTATTCAGAAAGAGTTTATTAAGTATCTACCTCAAGTTGCAGACGAACAGCAAGAAACAATGTATGAAATAGTCAACAAATGCTTTGATAGCTATGAAGCGGAAATTTTGAAGCAGATTAATAATGATATTGACGCCCGCAAATCCGAGTTAGATAATTTGCTCAAACAAAAGGAATCTCAGGAGATTAACCGAGAAAAAGAAGTTGAACGTCTCCAAAACTTAGATCATAGTGCGTTATTAGAAAAGCAAAACATAGAATCAATCTATGAAAATTTACTTTCATCTTCGGTCTGACATGATATGATCGAGCTTAAGATTCACAACAATACTCAATAAAAATTTCAGAGAATTAAGCGATTATGGCTGTTAAAATCGAAGCGAAAAATTTCATTGATAATTTAGACCGGGTTGCCAAGGTTCGTTCAGAGATTGCTGATTATCTCAATCAAATGGTAGCCACCTTAAACCAAGCCGAATCAGAAGGGAAAAATCAATCGGGTCAGTTAGGCTTGGATAGAGATATTCAAGATCTCAATCAAGTCAGCAAAAATTTGCGTCAAGGCTGTTTTCGGCTCTTGGTTCTCGGAGATATGAAACGGGGAAAAAGTACATTTCTAAACGCTTTAATTGGCGAGAATATTCTCCCGAGCGATGTCAATCCTTGTACCGCTTTATTAACCATTTTGCGATACGGTCAAAATAAAGAAGTCACGGTTTATTTTAATGATGGTAAACCGCCGAGAAAAGTAGACTTCAAAAGCTTTAAACGTCTTTACACGATAGATCCAGCCGAAGCGAAAAAGTTAGAAACCGAGAAGAAAAAAGCGTTTCCAGACGTTGACTATGCCGTGATTGAATACCCTTTATCTTTATTAGAAAAAGGAATTGAAATTGTTGATAGTCCGGGCTTAAATGACACGGAGGCTCGCAACGAACTTTCCTTGGGTTACATCAACAATTGCCACGCAATTTTATTTGTTCTCAGAGCCTCACAACCTTGCACATTAGGAGAACGTCGTTATCTAGAAAATTACATTAAAGATCGGGGACTCAGTGTTTTCTTTTTGATTAATGCTTGGGATCAAATTCGAGAGAGTTTAATTGATCCCGATGATCCTGAAGAACTTGAAGAAGCAGAAGAAAGATTGCGTCATGTTTTTCGAGCCAATCTTGCAGAATATTGTCAGATTGAAGGCTATGATTGTTACGATGAGAGAGTCTTTGAAATTACCGCTCTAAATGCTTTGCGTCGTCGGATTAAAACTCCAGAGCTTTCTCTAGAAGGAACTGGATTTCCAGAATTTATGGGCGCTCTCAACACATTTCTGACTCAAGAAAGAGCGATTGCAGAATTTCGACAAGCCAAGATTTTAGCTCACCAAACCAGCAAGCATATTCAGGATGCTGTTCAACGTCGTATTCCGTTACTTGAACAAGATATGGCAGAGTTAAAGCAAAGAATTAACTCGGTTGAACCTGAATTTGAAAAACTCAATCAAATTCGAGAACAATTTATTGGTGAAATTAGGGGAGTACGCGATAGTAAAGCTCAAATTATTACCGAGTCATTTCGGAGCTACGTTTTGAACTTAGAAAACACCTTTGAATCTGACTTTCAACGCTATCAGCCCGATCTTAAATTTATGGATTTATTGAATGCTGGAAAGCGAAAAGCATTTGAAGCCTCTTTCCAAGAAGCATTTGAAAACTATATCAATGACAAGATTTCTGAATGGAGTATCTCAGCCGAGCGAGAAATGGATACGGGTTTTTCTCAACTGTCTAAACTTGCTGCTCAGTACGGAACTGATTATGCAAAAGTCACCAATAGAATTACAGAAAAACTGACAGGAAATCAAGCAGTCGCAGGTCGTTTGAGTCAATCTTCTGAAGAAGACGATTCTCCGGCTTGGGCAACTTGGGCAATGGGATTAGTCTCATTAGCTTCGGGTAATTTTGCTGGGGCTGCACTCGCTGGAGCGGGATTTGATTGGAAAAATATTCTACTTAATTTAGTTGCAGTTTTGGGAATTAGTGGAGTCGTTACGGCAATTTCTGGCATGATACTCGGCCCCGTTACTTTACTATTACTGAGCTTTGGCCTGGGAGCATTACAGATAGATAAAGCCCGTCAAAAAATGATTCAAGAGGCTAAGAAAGAATTTGCCAAACATTTACCTCAAATTGCTCAAGATTATTCACCTCAAATTTCAGAAGTTGTTAAAGACTGTTTTAACGCCTATGAACAAGAAGTTATCAAGCGAATGAACGATGATATTCAAGCCCGTAAAGCCGAGTTGGAAAATCTCATCCAGCAAAGAGAACAGCAAAAAGTTAATCAGGAGCAAGAATTAAAGCGGTTAACTCACTTTAAAGACCGGGTGAGTTCAACCTTTAATCAAATTGAAACCCTTTACCAAAATTTTGTCTCCAGTGTTTCTTAAATTCTCAATAGATTCTGTACGGAGTTTAGAAAATCAACCATGAATCAATCAACTGACACCGATCATTTAACAAACTTGTTAAAAACGGCAGTTGGACTGCTGAAATTAGAATCCAATTCCCCACTGCTCACCGAAGTTAATTTAGTTTGTGAATTTTTAGAAAATCCAAATTTCCGAATTGCTGTATTTGGGCCTTTTAACTATGGGAAGTCAACTTTACTCAATGCTTTATTAGGAAATCGAGCATTACCCATTGATTTAATCCCAACCACAGGAGCGGCTATTCATGTTCAATATGGTGACGAGTTGAAAACCACAATTACCTTAAAAGATGGTCAACAAATTACAGATACCGGAACCAAAATTCTGAAAGAGTTTGCCATTTTAGATCAAAATAGACGAATGCGAGATGATGTTCGTCAGGTTGAAGTTTTTTGTCCTGACTCTTTTCTAAAAACAGGTGTAGAATTGTTAGATTTACCGGGAACCAATGATCGAGAAGCACAGGATGAATTAGTTTATCAGCAACTCCTCACAGCCGATTTAGTCGTTCAGGTTTTAGATGCCCGTCAATTAATGACTTTAAAAGAGCGGGAAAATTTGAGAGATTGGCTAATTGATCGGGGAATTGAGACGGTTATTTTTGTGGTCAATTTCATTAATTTATTAGAGCCTAGCGATCAAAAAGAAGTTCAAAATAGACTTCGATTTGTAGCCGAAAGTTTTCGAGCCAAACTTCCCAATAATATTAGTAATCTTTACCGCGTTGATGCGCTTCCAGCACTGAGAGCCAAGCTAAAAGGAGATACTTCTGCCGTACAAACAACCGGGTTGGCAATGTTTGAATCTGCTTTGCAGAGTTTAGCTGCACTCCAACAAGAGCAAACTGTTATTCATGTTCCTCGGGTACAAAAGACGGTAAATCATATTCAAAAAGCGTTAACAGAGCAAATACAAACAATTTCCACTCAATTAAAAGCCAGCCAACAAAAAGAGCAAGCTAAAGCAGAAATTCAAAACAAAGCAAAAACTTTAATCCAACAAGGATTTCAAAGCAGTTCTTCCGATTTTCAAAGTTGGTTGTATCTTCCCAAATTATTAGACCGTTATCAAGCAGATCTTGTTACAGCACTCGAACAAGGAGAATTCCAAACCTGGGAAACGGAAGTCTTCAAACCGACTGTGCTTAAATATCAGCAGAAAATTCTGGAATGGGTGAACAAAGCTTGTGAATTTTTTGATCGAGAACATCCGGGTGAGTTTGTTATTTGCTATCCAGAAACACCGCTAGTTTCTGTTCCTCCACCATCTCCTCCTCCTCAACCTCCAAAGTCATCTGGAAGTGCAACTCCAACAGTGATAGCAACGGGTGTTGGCTGGATGTTCGGTGGGCCTATTGGTGCTGCTGTAGCGGGAGGAGCCACTCATTTTTTAAGTAAAACCTTGAACTCAAAACAGTCTACAGAAGTAACAACTTCAAATTCTAATCAAGTTCATCAGGTTTATGTTAATTTAGCTCGGGACTATTTGACGAATTTCAGTACAGAAGGCTTTTCTACCCTTCATCAATACGAAAAAAAGTTTCAAAGCTGGATTCATTTTACTTCTCCAAAACAATCATCATACCCTACTAATTTATATCATCAATTACAGTTATTTAACAAAGTTTTTAATGACCTCAATCAACTTCTGGAGTAGACTTACTAAGCTAAAATGCGCGAAATTCCTCTGACTGGGTACATCTGTGATGCGCGACGACCGGAACGGATGCGGGAGGCGTTTGCCAAGCGTGGTTGAGCCGTATCGCTTTTTTGTTAATCATACTGCGATCGCACTATTTTGTTTAAAGAAGAGGTAGGACGAAAGGCGTCAACTTAAAAATCGACTGTAGAAAGAACACTATGGGTACAGGTTTCTTGAATCAGCCAGCAGAGTCTCACGTTAAAAGTAAATATCACATTGAAAGAAATTGTTCCAAGCTTACTACCCCGTCAAAGAATTCTTCAATTAAATAGCTGGGAGTTAGATGAGACGGCAACTCACATTATAGTCCATGCTACCTCGATACAAAACCCCGTCAGATGTCCAGTTTAGGCTACCAGTTACCTCCTTTTCATCCCGCGTGACTGCGTTGATGGCCAGTCGCGAACCTGGGGATGATGCTGTCACCGTTGCACCTACGGGGCAGGACTTGGTAATCATCCGTTTGATGTTACGGCTAATACCAATTCTGTGGGCAGTTGCATAATTCATCCCCCAGTACATATTTATTCATTTTTTTATGAGTTTTTCTATGAGTTTAAGGATGAGTTTTATGAGATCAATAGGTGTTTCGCCCAGTTAATCTAAACTCAAACATACAGGAGACGTAGTTAAACAAAAAATCAACTAAGCCGTATTGCTTAAGTGTATTGCTAAATCGAAAGTTCGGGGAATCCCCGAAGTCAAATCATTCCCCCACTGCTCCAACTCAACGCTGAAGCCTCATTCAGCTTTTTAGTGTTCAACTTGCTTGTGTGCAGTTCATGTAGATATTCTCAAGATAACAGTTTTAGAGAAAATCAAAATCAAAAGGGAGCAATCTATATGAGTCATAATCTCTATGCAGTTCTTATCGGTATTGACAAACATCAAGATTCAGTTTTCCCATTGAGAGGTTATGTTAATGTCATTACAGCAACAGCAGAATATCTAACATAAATTCTGGTTTATGTTCGGCTTTGATTGGATAAATTTGACGGTTTTCATTCCTAATTTTCTGAAAATAAGTTGTTTTTAATCTGGGTCAAAAATGATGAATAAATCTCATTCAATTCGTGTATTAATTGCTGACGATAATGCAATTGTGCGGCAAGGTTTAGTCTCATTGTTGCAGCAGGAACCCGATTTGTCTGTTGTGGGGCAAGCGGGTAATGGGCAAGAAGCGATCAAAATGTTTAGCCAACATCAACCGGATGTAGTATTAATGGATTTGCGAATGCCTCAAATGGATGGAATCCAAGCGATTAAAACTATTCGTGGCGAGTTTGCTAATCCTCAAATTGTCGTACTAACAACTTATGATGGCGATGAAGATATCTATCGGGGACTACAGGCAGGTGCTAAGGGTTACTTGCTTAAAGATACCGAACCCGACGAACTTTTTGCAGCCATTCGTACAGTATTTGTTGGTAAAAAATACATTCCATCTGCTGTGGGAGCAAAACTGGCTGAACGTATGGAAAACTGTCAATTAAGTAATCGCGAATTGGAAGTTATTCGCTTAATTGTTGCGGGTAAAAATAATCAGGAAATCAGCGAGATTCTGCATATTAGCAAAACTACAGTCAAGTTTCATGTTAATAATATTTTCAGGAAGTTGAATGTCAACGATAGAACTCAGGCGGCGATCGCGGCTTTGAAACGGGGAATTGCGAGTTTATAGTTGGGCTGGTTGCTATACGGTTAGAAGTTACGCGAAGTTTCTGCATCGGATTTGAAGTCAAAATTTTTACAGCAACAGACGGATTGATGTTGATGCGGATGACTCGTACCCTGCCTTAGTTAATACCTGTACTTTTAGCTAGGTAAAAAACTAACCCATTGGTTAGTACATTCTTTGGGTTTATTGCTGTAAAGTGGTTTTGTAGAGAAGCAGCAACAGTAGTCTAAAAGCTTAGTTGTTCAACCTATAAATTGAGGACGTTTATGTCTTGTACAGTCGGCAGATCTTACATTATTAAGTCTGGAGATGAGCTTTACAAAATTGCCCAGCAACAATTGGGTGATGGAAATCGTTGGCGTGAAATTAAAAAACCAGACGGCAGTCCAATGACAGATAATGATGCCAGCAATTTGCAACCGGGTCAAGAAATCTGTCTTCCCGGGTCTACTCCTCCCCCTCCGTCGCCCGGTGGTAAGGGAAATTTCCAAAATATGCTCGAAGCACTGGGAGCATTTGAATCAGGTTTACCATCAGGAGATCCAAATCAATACAAAGTTGAAAACTCACTGGGTTTTATGGGTAAGTACCAATTTGGAGAACCTTTACTGATTGATTTGGGTTACTACAAAGCCGATGTTTTTTATGGAAATGGTGCTGATAAAAATTATTGGCGGGGTACTTGGACAGGAAAAAGGGGCATTAATAGTCAAGAACAATTCAAGAATTCCCCTGACGTTCAAGAAGCAGCAATTCGTGAGGCTTTTAACCTAAACTGGCAACGGATCAATGATGCGCTTGGACAGCAAGGACAGTCCGTAAACAATTACCTGGGTCAGCAAAAGACATTTATTGATAATGGGGTGTCAAAAACTATCACAATTTCTCTTTCTGGTATTCTAGCGGGAGCGCACTTACGCGGCCCTTATGGAGTGGCTAATCTTCTGCTGAATAACCAAGTTAGTCATGATGAATTTGGTACTTCTATTCTCCGTTACATCGAAGAATACGGGGGTTACAACGTGACACCAGCAGATTTTTCGTAACACTTTTTAAAGCCAGTTTTTACCCAAATGTTGGGTGTGAGTCAGGGCGATAACGTTTATTGCGATCGCATGGCGCACTACTAAAGATTCTGTTGCCAAAAGTTTGCGGTTTCCAAGGTTATTGTTTGTGAAAATAATCAGATTGGAGGTTCGATGGAATTGTTAACCGAACACAAGAAAAAGCTTGCAGAAAAATTAATCAGTTATTTTGAGAATAGTACCACAGTGCTGCAATACGAGTATGCGAAAAACATTCAGGATAACAGAGGATTTACCTGTGGGCGAGCCGGATTTACTACAGGTACTGGTGATGCTTTGAAAGTGATAGAAGTCTACACACAAAAAGTGCCAGCAAACAACTTAACACAGTATATCGGTGAACTCAGAAGGCTAAAACAAGTATTCGCCGATCATGGATATCAAATCAATGAAAAAACTGGCGACACCAGTAATCTTCAAGGATTTGCTGAGGAGTGGAAAAATGCTGCTAAAAATCAGGCTTTCCGCGATGCACAAGATGAAGTTGTTGACCAGAGTTATTACAAACCATCTCAACAAAGGGGAAATGCTTACGGACTAAAATATCCATTATCTGGAGTCGTGTTATATGACACTATGATTCAGCATGGTGAATCTGGAATAGATGACTTGTTGGAAAAAACCCCAAAACAAGGCGATGAAAAGCAATGGCTGAAAATCTTCTTAGAGCAACGCAAGGAAGTTTTAAAATCAAATAATGTATGGGCGCAATCTGTCGGTCGTTGTGATGCTTTATTAGAGATTGCTAATCAAGGCAATTACGATTTTAATCCTCCCATAGAATTCGTGATGCCTTACCCTAATGTTGCTCCAAAGGATCGGCCAAAAGTGAGCTTTGACGAAAATACGGATTTCCAAAATCCCTACTCATAATCACAGCAACCGACAGAATGATGCCTGACTTTCTGTGGCGCATTATTAAATTCAAAAAGCTTTTGGCAACTGTTCTAAACGCACAGCTAAAAACTTAATTATTACTGTGGCTACAGAATACATTTCAATCATTGAGGAAAGTATTTTATGTCTGAATATCTGGGTGTGGCTTTTAGTCCTTATGTGGGTCAATGGACAGGAACGCCTCCAAATGCCAAAGTTCCCCTTTGGAACTCATACAGCCAGCAAGATATTATTCGGATGCTGGAAATCATTGCACCTCAGTTCAATAAAATCAGCACCTACAGCATGGGTTATGCAGAATATTACCCACCAACAACGCCTTGGAATCAGCTTGATTCTAACTGTCTTGTTGCTATTGCTGCGGCACAGTTAAATCGGCAAACAGGTAAAGTTGCGATTGAAGTTGCTCAGGGAATATATCAGCAGAATAATCCAACATACCAACAGTTAGAAATTGAAGCGGCTTTTTCTGCGGTTTCCGAAGCGAATAGTCTTTATCCCAACACGGTAACTTCATTAGTTTTTACCAATGAATATGTCACCGATGCAGAGAAAGCAAATGTTGTTAACCAGATGATTGTGACTCACAAACAAAAAGCTCACAATCTCGGTGTTAAAGTGGGTGTTCGTTCCCATACTTTTGGAGAAATCGCCAATCAAAACAGCCCCTATTACACCCAGTTAAAAACATTAATCCAGAATTGCGATTTTATCCAATGCAATCTTTATCCGGCTACGAACACTGCTACCCCAGCCGAGGGTGTAAATCAAGTGGGTCAAGCTTTTTCTCAAATCAAAACTGCGGTGGCAAATATTAATCCCCAGTGTGAAGTAATGATTGGCGAAACGGGGTGGCCATCAGAGGGAATTAGCTTTAACAACACAAACAATAATGTGGCAAACCTCCTCGCTTATTATGAAGCAATTGACAAGTGGGCATTTGAAAATCGGGTAATAACTTACTTGTTTGAAGCCTTCGATGAACCTTGGAAAAGCAATCAAAATGCTCAAGTTCCCCCAACCAACTCCTGGCAAGGACCTAATGGCGCTGAAGGGCATTATGGGCTTTGGTATCTCAACCAACAGGGTGAGTATATGCAGAAGAAAGTCTAACTGCAAAAAAGGAAAATTCAAGTTATGTTTACTCAACAAACCTACACCGTGCAGTCCGGTGAAACCCTAGCTTTGATTGCTCAAAAAATTTACGGAGATGGCAATTTATGGGAGCTAATTTACAACGCTAATCGCCACACAATTGGAGAGAATCCTAACCAAATTCAAGTGGGAATGGTATTGGTTATTCCTGCAAAAGATAGCCCCAATCCCACCAATCCCAATCCCCCCAGTGGCGGTACTCGATTAAACCTAGAAGCTACGTTTTACAGCATGGAAGAAACAAATTGTCATCCGCCTGCTTCTGGTGTACATGGGATTACATTGGAAGCTGCACTTTCGGGTCAATGGCAATCAAAATGTCAAGGGGAAAGCCTTGGGCGCGTACAGTGTGCAGTCGATCCAAATGTGATTCCTCTGGGCAAAAATTTCACCTTGGTCTTGTGGGATGGAAGGGAAGTTCCCGCAACAGCTTTAGATAAGGGTACGGCAGTTCTAGGCAACAAGATTGATATCTTTGTTGATACTGTTAATGAGGCGATTAATTTGGGTAGAAAGCCCGTTACCGTAATCCTTTAATTTCGCCTCAAAACTTATCTTTAGGCGGATTAATAATCCCCAATAACTTCCCGATTCTGCACTTAATTTTTTCCGGATTCTCAAAACGATAATCCGTTCACGACATTAGTAATTATGAGATTGTTACCCATGAATGCACAAGACATTATGCGAGTGGTAGAACTGACAAATCTTCAGCGTTCTCAAGCGGGTTTATCACCCTTAAAATTCAATCCGGTGTTAGGAGGAGTAGCCCAAAAACATACTGTAGATATGGCATTAAATGACTTTTTTAGCCATACAGGTTCAACGGGTTCTAAAATCGGCGAACGCATTAATTCAGCAGGTTATCAATGGTCATCTTGTGCGGAGAATATTTACGCGGGTGGCTCAACTCCAGAGCAAGTTGTAGAAGGATGGATGAACAGTGATGGACATCGCAAAAATATTCTCAGTCCTGATTCAAAAGAAATTGGTGTTGGTTATTATTTTCTAGCCAACGATACTGGGGAAGTTAATTACAAACATTACTGGACACAAGTTTTTGCTTCGCCAAGATAACGACTAGGGAAAAGCCTTTATAGCCAAATTTTGGCTTTTCCCGCTCATTACAAACTCGCTTATTAATTAGGTAGAACATTATGAAATTTTCATTCACCAATAACACCAAAGGACAATATTCCTCCGAACAGATTTACTTTGTCATTCTCGGAAAAACTTCTACGGGTCAATTTGGTCATGTAGACAAAAATGGTAATTTAATTCCCTGCAAAGAGAGTGATAACGATGCGCCCGGTCATTTGACTAAAAATGGACAAAACTGGTGCAATTATCTGCATAAACTCAGCGAATTACCGGAAATACAAGTTCCTGAAATCAATTCGGGTCGCGCATATATTGGTCTCGGTTCACCAGTATATTTGAAAATTGTTAACAATGGAAATGGTTTTGTTGGCCCAAATACGGCAAATCCATCTGACCCCAATGCAGACGTTTATTTTGATTGGCTAGAATTTACCATTGACAATGCTGGTTTTCACGGTAATACAACTCAAGTCGATCAGTTTGGTTTTCCCATGACCATTGAATTGATCGGAACCGATGGAGTTTCAAAAAAACTGGGAATAACTGAGTCTAGAAGTATCTTGTTCAGTGAGTACAAGAAAAGCGTCCCCAGCGAGTTTCAATCTCTCGTTCAGGAACCCTACAGAATTTTAGCACCTTTTAAAGGCAGTTTTGCTCGGGGTCAACAATACGAAAAATACTTCGATGGTTACATTGCTGAAATGTGGCAATCTTATACGTCAAACCCACTGGTTTTTAAAACCCACGAGGGAACATTTACAGGAAAAGTAGAAGACAATGTTTTCACTTTTACAAAGGATGATGATGTGAATACGAAATATAAAATTAACTATCCCACTTCTTGGGAAGTTTTTGAGTGTGCGGGAGTATTTGCTCAAGGAAATGCTATGGAAAAGGTGATTCAATCTCAGGTTAGTGCTATGTTCAACAGGCACGTATTGGGTAGCCCAGAAAATCGGTGTAATCCACAAGAGTATTATAAAAATGCTCCGGCTAATTACTATGCACAGTTCTGGCATCTTCACAGCATAGATAACAAAGCTTATGGATTTCCCTTTGATGATGTCTGCGATCAAAGTACCTTACTTGAACATCGTGACCCGCAAGAATTAAAAGTAGTTATCAGTTGGGATTGATCGTAAAAAATATTTGACGTTTTTCCGTTAGCTAGAAAACTAAACTTCAAATCAATCAGGAGAACATTATGACTCAAAATCAAGACGCAACAAACTGTGATGGATTGCTAGAAAGCGATGATATTCGCATAGGTTTCATCTCAGGAGCTACCTTTAAGAATAAGGAAGTTCAATATGCAGCCGTTGATGGACTAGCTATTTTTGAGGGCTGTATTGTTCTTGGCAGCGTTGAGGAAATGGAGAAAAAGGCTGCTGCTATTAGAGAGGGTAAAGATATTGAAGAAGAAGGTGGTAGCGAGCGCGGTGTGTTCATTACTGGACAGCAGTATCGCTGGCCGAATGGGATTGTGCCTTATCAAATCGATCCTAATTTACCTAATCAGCAGCGCGTTATAAATGCGATCGCTCACTGGCAAGAGAAAACTCCGATTAGGTTTATTCAGCGAACAAACAGTAATGCCAATCAATATCCCAACTACGTTTACTTCAAACCTGCCAATGGCTGTTGGTCTCATGTTGGAATGCGGGGCGGAAAGCAAGATATTGGTCTAGGCAATGGTTGCACTACTGCTTCTGCCGTCCATGAAATTGGTCACGCTTTGGGATTATGGCACGAACAAAGTCGAGAGGATCGCGATCGACACATTCAGATTCATTCACATAACATTAACCCCGATAATTTGCATAATTTTATGCAACATATCACCGACGGTGATGACTACGGCCCCTACGATTATGACTCGATTATGCACTACCCCTCTACAGCTTTTTCTGTAAACGGTGAACCAACAATTACGACGATTCCCCATCGAAGACCCATCGGGCAAAGGAATGGTCTGAGTGCGGGCGATATAGCGACTATTCAATTTCTCTACCAACAGACAACTCGTCAATCGCGTCCGTACACGATCAAACCGGGAGATACATTGTTTTTAGTTGCCCAACGAGAGTTAGGTGATGGCAACCGTTGGCGTGAAATTATGAAGACATCTAATGGTGACTTGTTTACCGAACAAGAGGCTAAAAATTTGCAACCCGGTCAGGTTGTTTATCTTCCTTAACTTGAGGAGATTTCTCTGGTAAAAAATCAGGAAACTGGGCTTAAAGGTTAGGAAATTTGACGGTTTCCCAACCTTTCCTGTTCCCCTTGACTGAAAAAGATTATCCTCCTAATAGGACGTAATGCTATAATTTTGAACAGCTATTCTGTTTTTTGATGAATGCTAATGTCGTCGAATCATGTATTGCTTGTAAGAGGCGAAATTCTTTTCTCTGAAGAACTGAGTTCATTCTCGGGAGCCACAGGGAATGTATATCTTGAAGATGTAAGTTATATTGATGCTCCTTCTAAAGTTGTTGCCAAACAGGTGATTCCTAATATTTCCCATGAGGTAGGGACTGAGAATCGGATTGAATTTGCCCTAAAAGGGGAGATTCCAAATCTAAGTGCAAGTTATTCTATCTATGTACACGTCTCCCTTCATAAAGATGAACAAATTCATCCCGGAGATTACATCTCTATGGAAAGCTACCCCGTTCTTACATTTGGATATCCGAATCAGATAACAGTATTGGTGCGAGAGGTCACAGATTCCCGAGTGAAGTAGGATTTTTTTGATTAAAAAATATCAGCAACGTTGTTAAAAAAATATTCCCACATACTTATAACTGTTCAACCGGACATGATATAACTCCCCAAAAATAATACCGTACAGTCTAGTCTAGTTAGCAAGGGGTTACGGGCATGGCCGCTTAGGTTCTAGCCCTAAAACTTGATTGGTGGGGGGGACCGGAGGTAGGGAGGGACCGGAGTTGGGGAGGATTTTTATTAATAAAAAGTTATTTTTAATCTCAAAAAAATCCTCTCCCCACCGCCCCATCACCCCATCACCCCATCCCCCCCGACAATTTTTAACTGAGAATGAAACGGCCCTGCATCAACCCCGGCAATTTTTAACTGAGAATGAAACTGCCCAGGAGGTTACGGGGGGTGAAAAGTAAAGAGACAATGAGGTAAAATTAGCCAATAATCAAAAACCTTGAATCAATCTGCTTTTTTAAAACTCCAAAATTTCAGAAACGAAGTCTATCAACTTTTAGGGCCTGCCAAAGATAGGACTTTTGACTTAATGGATGCGGTTTTATTCACCAGAAATGTCTATTCCTTTGCCCAATTATCCCTCATGGTAGACTGTACAGTATGAGCTTTTAGTCTAAACTCCAGCAACGCTATAAAGCATTAATAGCGGTTTGCCCCGACCCGTCTGGGATTAGCTGCCCATCAGCGCCTGGGCGAGCCCGATGAAGAGCGGTATTCCCACGGCGATCGCAACCGGCGTGCCGATGGCTGTGGACGCGCCTATGTAGGCGGAGGGATTGGCTGTCGGGATACCGGCTCGCAAAGTGGGCGGCCCTGAGATGTCTGAACTGGAGGCGGCGATGACAGCCAGGAGCGCGACTCCGCCGGGGGTGAACCCCGTGGCGTAGTGGGCAATCATGCCGAGACCGAAGGCGATAAACC
Organism: Lyngbya sp.; assembly: GCA_035285085.1. Taxonomy (GTDB): domain Bacteria; phylum Cyanobacteriota; class Cyanobacteriia; order Cyanobacteriales; family Microcoleaceae; genus Capilliphycus. Next base: position 19,676 of record JAYKHV010000003.1, read on the forward strand.
CATGCAGCAACGGCGCCACCAAGGCATATACCGCGTACCACTGAGCCACTTTACGCAGCTCGCCCATCCTTGACCAGGCTTCCATACCCATTACCAGCATCAGTATCGAAAGCAGACCGCGGAAGAGTGGCTCGTAGAAGCTTTCAAAGACACTTTCCGGCCGGGTTAGGATGCCGAGAGCGAGGCCGAGTAGCAGGGCCGACAGGGCAGAACCCTCGAGGCTTTCCTTGACGATCGGCCATATTTTGACCCGCTCGGGCTGCTTGGTGGGATACCCGCTTGCGGTAATGCGCTGCTGTTTGCGATACTCCTGCCTGGTGGTGGGATACTCCGGCTTGCCGGCATACTCGCCTGCGGCAACCGACTGCTTGCTGAGATACTCCTCCTTGCTGAGATCCTTGTCTGCGGTATTGCGCTTTTTGCTGGTATAAATGCTGGCCACGACGATCGCAGTCACGAGCGCCGGGATGTCCATGAAGGGATAGAGTGCGCCGGCCCATGGCTCGTATGCGATGCCTTCCGCTTCCAGTACCGTTATGCCGGCGGCGAGGGTAGAGCCACTCACGGCACCGAACAGGCCCGCAGTCGCAACGGCATCCACGGTTCTGATCCCCGGCAGCTTGGCCAACGTGTAGCGCCCGATGAACACGATCACCATCCCCGTTACCACGGCGAACAGCGCGGGCAACAGCATCTCCGTTATATTGGAATTGCGGATCGCAATGCCGCCGCTCAAGCCGACTTTGATAAGCAGCATGAAGACGATGAACTTATAGATCGCATCTGGAATTTCCAGTTTGCTACCAAGGGCGGCAATGACTATACCACCGATCAGAAAGGCGAGTGTCGGGGACTGCAACTGCGCCCCGAATTTCGTCAAGAAATCGGACAAGAAATCCACTTTGTAATTCCTCCTTAATCAGATGTTAGGGGCCAGGACGGCAGGCAAGCGCGGCCTCAAATCCTGGGGCGAGATCCGAACGATAGCGATCCGGGGATGGTATTTCTCCGGACTGGGTTGAGAAGACGAGTTGCCCCTATTGTCTTCTATAGACTCGGGTCTATCCAGGTTCAAATCTCTATACACTTAAGTCTATGCGCTTAAGTATATCTTAAGATATGCACAAATTTGCAATCGCTCCACATAAATCTGCTAAGTAATGTTAAATTAAGGTGATAAGTTTTACTTATGTTTTTGGAAAAACCCGCCGATCTGTGGTCAATGGAAATTGCGATCGCAGGCGGTAAAATTGCGATCGCAGGCGGGAAAAAAACATTCAGGAGCAGAACTTGAGCGCTCTCGGGGACAGCGTTCGGGAGAGGAAAAATAGAAGAGTAAGAAAGAGTAGCAGGGGGTGAGAGCGATCGCGCGCCCTTACCCGAATTAAGGTGTTGGAGAAAGTAACCATGACAGGAATAATCAAGATAGAGATTAGAGAGTCAGCATTAGAATTATTAAAGGAACTAAAAAAGCAAGAGAATCAAGAGTTAAAAGAAAGAATACAGGCATTATATTGGTTAAAAACCAATCAAGTAGAAAGTACAGGTGCAATAGCAGGTTTAGTAAAAAAGCATAGAACAACAGTATCAAGATGGTTAAGTCAAAGTTATCCTGGCCCGATCTGCGGGGGACTGGCCTGCTCCATCCTACCTGTCCAGTCGAACCCGCCGGCGTCTGCTTGTTTTCACTGCTAGGACGGTTTGACGTACTCTAAGACTAAGCTTGCGCTATAGTCTTAGATTCTCGAAGGACGTTAACCCTTACAGGCTGCGTCAAGCAGACCCTAGACACTCGCTCAAAAGAGAGGCGCGTGTTTACTTTTTAGACCAATACAACAACTACCGTTAGCATCCGCATTAATTAAATGACCGCTTTTTGTTCGGTACAATCCACGCTTAACTCGCTTTCCTGAAAACTTAGGTTGGGCAGGATTATCAGCGTTATAAACAGGGATTTCATCACGATCAAGACTAGATGCTTTTGAAGTGTAACTTTCTTCTTGTTCAACATAGTTTAACCCGTATCGCTCACAGAGGCTTTTCAGCTTGGCACGAAGAGTAAAGATCGGAAGCGCGAACAAAGTTTTGATTGTTGCGTTTGCCCAAATTAGTGTTTTGTTTAAGGGTTGGGTTATATCCCACAACAATCGTTCCAATCTTTCTACTAAGACAGAAGTTCACAACATATCTAGCTGCTTTGTTTAAATAGTCATTGACTTGATTTTTACGTCGATAAGACAACCAAGCCTCTTGCTTGGTAAAATGCTCAATCCCCTGTTTTTCTTTGTGAGAAATTAGTCTAGCTCGACGCTTATTAAACCATTGATTAACTGATTTTAACCAACGACCATCAATGATAAAAGATTCATTGGTAGAACTAACAACCGTTGCCAGATTATTCAATCCCAAGTCAATAGAAATCGCTTTTTCTGGATTAACATCTGCTGGTTGTTGGTTAGACTCGTAAATAAAAGCAGCGTCTAATAATCTCCCTTTTTGCTTGGGGAGAATTCGGATTTCTTTGATTCGATGTCCTCTCAAATTAGGAGGAATTGTTATGTAAACCGCCCCCTGTTCTCTGGTGTATTTACGAGAGGTAGGAATCTTGAATTTCCAGTTGTCTTTGGCAAAATTATGTCTGGCTCTAATTGGAATAATCAAGGGAAAAAAGCCATCTTTGGGCAGGTATCTAGGAAGATTAATTTTCTCTTGTAATACACCTTCTTTTTTCATTGATAGGAGTTTCAAGAATGCCTGAAAGCATCTATCAACGTATTTGAGGGTTTGTTGACCGCAATCAGTTGCTAAGAGTTGATAATTTTCATTCTCCTTGCATAGATGATAATTAGACTCATAACTGAGGTACTTGTTTTCCTGAAAAAAATATTGACGAATTGTATAAAGCCCAACATTAAACAAGTTTTTGGACAAGTGACACAGGTTAGCCAAATTATCTTTTTCGGACTGATTCAGTTTAAGTCTAACTGTCTGAGTTAACAACATGAGCTGATCCGCTATATGTTCTTGATCTAAGCGGAAACTTATCTAGATGTCAACTAGACCCTGACCGAAATTCCCCTACGACCAAGCTCCGCTATGGTCGCAGTACCCCGAGCGGCGGAGCGATGGAGAGTGTCTCAAGGAGAGAGACTGGGTGGCTCAAACCTGACATTGATGTCCAACACAAGACAGACATCTATGCTTTCGCCTAGAACGATATTCTTAAGTTTATACTTAGATTTGCTGCGAGGACCACATTTTATTCAAAGTTGGTGAAGAAGCGTTTTCCGATCGCGATCGGCGCACAAGCCCTGAGCGGCACAAAGCCCACATCCAGATTGACTTTTTTCAGACCGTGACCAGCCTTCGCCGCCGACTACTAAAACATCTTCTGATGTTGAATGGTGGTCATAGCGCCAAAAGGATAAGTGTTTTTTATAAAATGCTTCCGCTAATCTGAGTCAATCTTTATCAACAGAGGGTAGTGGATTCGCCGATCTTTGGCATAATCTTAAAGGTATGGTTCAAGGCAAAACCATAGAGTCTGGCCTTGAATTGTCCCAACAGAACGCATCAAGAGGTAACACACATGACCCAGAAAGCCAGTAAGCTCGTCATCGTCACGGAAAAGGTGCTGCTGAAAAAGGTCGCCAAGATCATCGACGAAGCCGGGGCTACCGGTTATACGGTGGTAGCCGCTGGCGGTAAAGGCAGTCGCGGCGTGCGCTCGTCGGGACAACCCAGCGTTGGCGACACCTTCTCAAATGTAAAGTTCGAGGTGCTCACCCCCAATCGGGATATGGCCGTGAAGATTTCGGATCAGGTCGCAGCGGAGTTTTTCGATGACTATTCGGGCATCGCCTATATCTGTGACGTGATGGAGGTACTGCACGCGCACACGTTCTGACTCAAACCCCAGCAATTCTCATTTTGGCAAGAAGCGGTTCTTGCACTGGGAATCTCGGTATTGTAATGACATCTGAGAGATCCAACAGAGGTAGAGCGGTTGCAAGAACGGGGTTGGTTCGACAGCATCGTCGGTTCGTTTCGCCAGCGTTTGTCGTCGCTACCGGACAAACGCACGGGCAAAAATACCCGCTATGGGATGGAGGATGCCGCTTTGAGCGTGTAAGCGCGTGTTCTTCACCTGAACCCCGTCCTTTCTGGCCGATCAACGCATGGTGGCGGGTAGTAAGGGGAAGAGCAATGTTCACGGCCTATTTGGGGTGCTTCAGATTCCGACTGGAGTTTAGACTAAAAACTCATACTGTACAGTCTAGTATGAGTTTTATGAAAACTTGAACCCATAAAAGGGGTAGAAATAGCGAAGATACTGTTGGCGAAAGTAATCTGAGTGTGTTTCATGCCGTCCGCATAGAAAGACTTTGTAGTGACATCATAGACGGTTGACATACTCCCCGCAATAAATTAGCGGGGATTCTAAGCTCAAACAACAGTTGCAGGAAAATTCTGTCTTACACCATCTAACTTAAGAGTTGATGCCCCAACTCTCTTGATATTTAAAGAAGCATTTTCATCCCGTCCATTAATGCTTGAACATGACGGACAACGCCATTTTCTAATCGCTAATTCCAGTTTTTCCAAAACATGACCACAATGAAAACAGGTCTTAGAAGATGGACACCACTGGTCAATAAATACTATTGATTTACCTTTCTTGGACGCAACCCATCCAAGTATTTCAATGAATTCACCGAAGGCTAAGTCACCTATTTTTCGCCCCCAAAGTCTTTGCATTCCCTTGAGGTTTAAAGTCTCAAAGCAGAGTACATCAAACTGCAAAGTGAGTTGATGGGCTAACTTCCAGAACCAGTCCCGGCGACGGTTTACAACTTTCTCGTGTTGGCGAACAAGATGCTTTCTCGCTTTTTCCCAGTTGTTTGAACCAAAACGCTTCTTAGATAAGTTTCGAGAAGCTTTCTTAACATCATTGATGGCTTGTTTTAAAAACTGTGGTGATTGAATAGAAAATCCCTCAGAACAAGTGAGAAACGTTTTTAATCCGAAATCAAATCCCGCGATTTTACCCGTCTCCGATTTGATTTCAGGGTGGCTGCCGTTATCGACAACAACCACTAAAAACATCTCACCAAGAGGTGTTCTTTTAATCGTTACAGTTTTAACTTTTCCCTCCATAGGTTGAGAATTCCAGAATTGATAGACTTTACTGCCAATCTTAATTATGTTGCCACTGAGGAATTTATAGCCAGCTTGTTTTAAGGTGAATGACTTGTACTTCTTAACTTTCTTGAAATTAGGGGGTCTGACTCCTTTTTTGTTGTGCTTGAAGAATAGTTGATAGGCTTTTTCAATGCGCTGACAAATATCTTGAACAGCTTGAGAGCCTACTAATTGCCAGAAATGCTCACGTTTTCTGAGCTTGGCAATGTGCTTCTGAAGTTTTGCACAGTTTAAGTGTTTACCCCACATCCGGTAGTACCGTTTATGCAAGGCAATACAATGATTATAGATAACTCCTGATGCGTTAATGGTGCGCTTGAGGTATCTATTTCGCTTGTGTTGATACAGCTTAAACTTCAGTGTCTTCATAGTTTTATTATGATACTATGAGTTGTAGACTATTACAACCAATCAACATGAAGTCAACATACAGGCACTTTAATCATGCTGTCGGAAACGCTACTGTGCATAGTAGCGCAAGATTCTTTGTCGGAGAAAAAGACTGTTTTACCGAAACGAACCCCTAAAGCTGAGGTGTATAGAGGTTTTTCAGTCGGTAGCTAACGATAATCAATGGATTATCAAAGCAATAGAAGTCGCGTGACTACCATGTTCATCTTCTAGTAGAATACGACCCGCATCATTCTATTGCTCAAGTGGTTAAAGCTTTTCAAGGCAGAACATCTTGTTTTCTTAGGCAAGAGTTTCCAGAACTGTTAAAACTTCCGCGTCTTGTGGACTCCCGTCTTCTATGTTCGATACCACAGGAAAAATAAGCAGCAAGAGAATACTGGAATACATCAACGATCCCCATCATGGCTAACCTTTCACTGACGAATAAATTCGTCTCCCTCGCTTATATCCCCTATTTAAAAATAGGGGCTTTACGCTTCGCCCCCGTAAAACCGATTCTTCCGTACTTATTATGCTAAATTATCACATAAATGCCAAAATAGTAAGGCTATGATCTTGAAATTGTCGAAAGGGACTTGCGTATAAATAGTATACCAATCAAGGCGGAGTAATAGTGACATCCCATATGGGCAAAGTGTCAGAGCATTGCCAAAACTGGTGAAAAGTTTTCAATTCAGAAGATTGAACAATGAGACACCCGTGACGCAATCATTTCTGCCCACTGTTGCTGTTGTTTAGCCCCTGCCTCTGCCGCTTGAATATCTTTGAGGGTAAACCCCGCATCGAAAGCATCGCCGATATCCCATCCGTTCTTAACTTTTCCGACTCGGGGAACAAGAGCAACCGTTGCTTGCTTTCCCACATCCCGTAAAGCCTTAGCCATTTTAATCACCCCCATTTGACCCTCGTTGTGGCTATCAAATCTGTCGTAGAAAATCACAACCATCACACCGGGAATAGCTCTAAGTTGCTCCGGTGGGGGAATTCCCCTGGCTGAAGTTCCCCCCAGAGCGAAGGGACTACCCAGCTTGAAAAGCTTATCCTGTCAGGGGTTTAGTAATTGATACTCAAGACCTTACTGGGTACAAACCGGAGACGAGAAATGGCTGAACCCTTTACGTTATAGTAGTTGTAGCGATTAAGCTATCCAAGTAATTTCCCTGGATCACCTATTTCTGATTGTATGAGATCGCGATACAGACTGCTAACCATAAGCCACGTTGGTACTTGTCAAGATACTGCGATACGACTACCGTCACGCACTCGCGTTCGCAGTATCTTGAAGTAAAGAAGCGATCGCCTCAAAGTCCGTTTCTGGAGTCGATGCACACAGATGTACCCAGTAAGGGGATTTTCGCGCACTGCTGAAAGCCCCTCTACAGAAGAATTCCGTTATTTTTTATCAGGGGAACTTCAGCCCTGGCTCCTGTCGAAGTACAAGCAACCGCAATGCTTTCCCCAGACTGACGCACCGCCTCACCCAACCTCACCGCATCCCAAGGCTCTTCAGTCAGATAGGTGTTCTGAGCTTCTTGCTCAGGCTGTTGTACCACCCAAACCGATAGTTTAGCATAACAAGTACCGAAGAACCACAAGGAAAAACGGGTTTTCCGCTAGTAGATGCGAGTATGAAACAACTCAAATCAATGGGTTGGATGAACTTTAGAATGAGGGCAATGTGCGCCAATTTTCTGACGGTGATTTGTGGGGTATCCTGGCATCACGGAGCGCGACATTATATGAATTATTTGGTCGATGGAGATATTGCAATTAATCACTGGCAGTGGCAAGCCCAAGCCGGAGTAACCAATCCCCTATCTTCGACATTTCGGATTTACAACCCCACTAAAAATTTAACCGAAAAAGACCCCAAATTTGAGTTTGTCCGAGATTGGATACCGGAGTTGAGAGATTGTAGCGATGAGCAAATTTTGTCGGGGGAAATGGGGGAATTGAGCGGTTATCCTGAACCGATGTTGGATTGGTATGAGATGCGAAAGATTAATGGGAAAGTGGTGTCGGAGTTACGCAAACAAGTTAAAAAACGTCTGGAAAAAGAACAAGGGGTGGAGTACGAACGGGCAATGGGACTTACTGAAGCAATTGGCAAATATTGGAGCGCTCAAGAACAGCGATATCAACAGTATAAACAGATTGCTGAGTAACTGAATATTATGGCGAACAAAACTATGCGCGAATGGTTAATTTTGTGGACATTACGTTAACGGGGGTACAAACAAAACCCGAAAACCCACATAGAAATAGCGGTGGTTTTCGAGCGGAAAATTAAGGAGACGAAAGGCAGAACGGCAATATCCTGGATGATAATTCCATGAGCCACCCCGCAGCACTCGCCCAGCAGTTTTACGGTTTTCATCTATCCAAGCTGTGCCATCGGTCGGCGCTTGGAAATAGCTGTTATGATAATGATCTAGGCACCATTCCCAGACATTCCCGTGCATATCATGTAAACCAAAGTTATTCGGTGGAAAACTGCCGACTTCTGTAGTTTGTTTTCGGTACTTTCCCTTATTTCCCCTACCATAAGAACCTGACAATTGACCATCTCGATTATCGGTTCCCCTATAATTCGCTAAATCTGTTGTGATAGTTTCTCCAAAATGAAATGGAGTTTTTGTTCCCGCACGACAAGCATACTCCCATTGCGATTCACTGGGTAATTTATATTCTCGTCCGGTTTGTGCTGATAATCTTTTACAAAACTCAATTACATCCTCCC
>JAYKHV010000004.1:0-30710 GCA_035285085.1 Lyngbya sp.
AGAAAATAACGTTCTTGACGAGGGTGTTGAACAGTTTTGTACCAATCGATTTACACCGATTAGAGCTTATCAAAAACGGTTGGTTTTGTTCTCAGATGAGCAAAGCTTACCCAAAAATATCAGCAACATAATGAAACTGGTAGGCGGTAACAACCTCACCGGAGAACAGAAAGGTAAACCCGCTTTTCAGTTCAGATTTACGGGAATGGCAATGCTTGTCAGCGAACATCCGATCGCACAGGGAGTAAAGGGCAACGGTTGGAAGCGCCGGGTTATCCCCGTACCCATGAACTTAAAAGTCGCCGACAAAAATAGACGCGACCTCAGAGCAGAGTTTCAACCGGAACTAGCCGCGTTCACAAATTACCTTCTGAGCTTGTCAGATGAGTTTGTCACCCAAACCCTCAGAGGGGTTGGCGATATCCCAGAGTGTAAGCTTCAGTTCTGGCAATCTCGGTTAAGGGAAGATTCTATAGCGGCTTGGGTCAACGACTGCGTAATCCGTGACCCGTCTGCCAAAACTTCTATTGGCAGTGATAAGAGTGAAGCTGAAAAGATAACCCCAATTACTCTGTTTGGTTCCTATGCGGACTACTGCAAGCGCTCGGGCATGACTCCTAAGTCTGTCACCAGATTTTCACCGGAGCTAGTAGAGCTTTGTCAGTCAGGCTTAGGGTGGGAAGTACAGAGAATCCGAACCCGAAGCGCGACTCAAGTCTCCGGTGTCCGGTTGAGGATTGACGGGAAAGATGATGACATTTTGACCCATGAACAATCTTTATCTGAGAGTGTGAAGACTTCAGATGATGAGTCTGTGAAGAGTTGTGTGAAGACTGAAACTCCCTCCACACAAGGCCGTGTAGAGTGTGAAGACTTTACTCAACACACTCTTAATACTAATCCTGAAGACTCACCAGAGTCACCAGAGCAGTCAGGAACAGAGAACCTATTCAAGGTTGGCGATCGCGTTATCTTGTTGAACTGCGACAAAACAGGAGTTGTCATAGAGATTGATGACTCTCGCTTTAAGAAAACCCTGCACATACAACTAGATAACGGTATTGGGACATGGGAAGACCCTTGGTATGTAGGACTTGCCCCAACCAAACAGCCCGAACCTGAGCCAAAAGTTAAACCTGCGATCGCAAATCTCACCCCATCAGACAAAGAGAGATGGTTAGAAAACAACTACAACGCCAGAAAAGAGGTCTGGGTTGAGTTAGACGATTATCAGGGTGAGGCAAAACTCAAAGGGTTGAGAGACGGTAAATGGTTAGTTGAACCGCCTCATAAATGGAGTCCGATACCCGTTGAAAGCGATCTCATTTCCGTGCTTGAGTCTCAGCTTGGCAAGTTCAAACCCACACCAAAACCTCCGGCGGGTGATCAGGTTGAGTTACCGCTTGAGCAGTTACCCGAACAAACTGAATCCCCCAAACAACGGGTTAAGCGGTTAGCTAAACAGCAAAAAATCAAGCTAACTTCGGATGATTTCAACTTCTCTTTAATTCTGAACAAATATCAGAAATCAGAGTTTAAGCAGTTGTCAGATGAGGAGTTAACCGAGATAGCTGACGTATGGGAAAGTCAGATTGAGAGAACCAAGCGGGAACAAGACAAAAACCGCATCACCAAACATCTAGAAAGATAACCCTGACAAAAAAACCGAATAAAACCGATGAACAATCCACCTAAACGCCGAAAGGGTAAGGTTGGGGTGTCGTCTTACAATGGAGTTTTACGGCTATCAATCCCCCGTTCTCTGTGTGGAGGAAAGCAACAATATTTGTACTTGGGACTGAAAGATGACCCAACTAACCGCAAATTTGCAGAAACCAAAGCTCAACAGATTGAAGCAGATATTCTCTATGAAAGATTTGACTCAACCCTAGAAAAATACCGTTCTCAAAACACTGCAATATCTGAGGAGAAACCGAGTAAAGTCACCCTAGAAAAGCTCTACAAACAATACATAGAGATTAGGCGATCAAACGCTCGTCCGGGAACTTGGAAAAACAACTATTTGGTAGCTCTCGGTCATATTAAGCGATCGCCTTTTGCAGACATTGACCCAGACTCAGAGATGACTGGCTATGCTCAAAAAATGCTGGATTGGGCAAGTCAAACCCTTTCACCTGACACTTGCAGGCGGTTGATACAGCAACTTAATGCCTGTTTAAAATGGGCAATCAAATCAAAGCGAGTCAGCTTGAACCGTTCCCCATTTGAAGGTATGGCAGCAGAAGCAAAAAAGCTGGTCAAGAAATCAGAGGATGAGGAAACAGATATAAACCCTTTCACCAGAGAGGAAAGAGACGCAATCATAGAGGCGTTCAAAGCCTACTCCAAAGACAGCCGCTATTACCACTATGCTTGCTTCTGCTTTTATGTGGGCTGTAGACCGAGTGAGGCAATCGGCTTGGCCTGGGAAGATGTTTCAAGCGACCTGAGCAAAATCACCTTTAAAAATGCCATTGTTGCAGGTCAAGGAGGTTTTGAGAAGTGTAGCGGACTTAAAACCCAGAGTAAGCGGGTGTTTCCTTGTAATAGTCAGGTCAAAGAACTGCTCAGGGAAATGCGATCGGCCAGACAATCGGCTAACGGTTTGGTGTTTACTTCAGCCAAGGGCAACGTGTTCAGTACCAGTTATTTCCGCACAGTTTGGGTCAAGGTACTTGAAAACTTGGGAATTGAGTACAGGAAACCTTACCAGACCAGACACACATTTATCACCCTCTGCCTTGACAAGGGAAGAGATGCCAAAGATATCGCCAAATGGGTGGGCAACAGCGCTGAGATAATTTACCGACATTATGCGGGTTACAGAGCAGAATTACCCCCGCCTGAAATTTGAGCCATTCTCTGGGAAACTGCCACTTTTGACGCGAATTTGACGCGAATTTAACAGGGAATGGCAAGGGAGCGACTCCAGAAAACACCGACAGAAGGGAGATTGAAGACGAAAAAGAAAGCCGTCTTGAAATCGAGTGAGGCGAAAGTCTCCGAGGGTTCGAATCCCTCCCTCTCCGTTCTTTTCAGAAGCTTTCCTCTCCAACCCGATTGAGGGGTTTGATCGACCCCTCTAGGTTTTCGGCTTAGATATCATTGGGCGTAACAGCAGGTTGGGAGGATAGGTCTGCTGAAAGGCTACGCGATCGCTGATAAAAACTAGCAATTAGTGCGACCATCAACCACCACAAGGTATTGACTTGAGGACGATACCAAACCGTATCCACCGCACCATGCGCCAGCATTCCCACAATAGTTGCGATCGCCGCCATTAACCACAATCCTTGAGTATTTCTTAATTCTCGCAACCGTTGCAATTGTAACCAGCCTTGCTGCAAAGTTACAACTAATAACCACAGAAAACAACTTAACCCAATAATTCCCGTTTCGACAGCCACTTCTAAAATCACAGAATAGGCACTCAAAGCGCTGTAACGGGGTCTCATATAAAGCGGGTAAATTTTATTAAAAGCGTTATTACCCGGTCCTATGCCTAAAATTGGGCGATCCTGAATCATTTCTATTACTGCCGCCCAAACGTTCATTCGGAAGTTGTTGCTGCTGTCTTCTCGTCCTACAAAAATACTGGCAACTCGCAAGCGTAAACTCGGAACCGTCAAAACAGCTATTACTAGAAGTGCGGCTAAACTGCCAATTCCAATGGGTACCGCCCACTGACGCCAAAACGGTGAAAAATTAATACTTAACCAATACAATAATAACACCGCCAACGTAAACATTAAAGCCACAAAACCGATCCAACCGCCCCGACTAAATGTTAGTACCAAACAGGCGCAATTGACAACCGTCATGGTTAATCCTAATGCTTTCGGTAGCCAACCTTCCCAAACAAAGATCGCCGCGATACTAAACGCACAAGCCGGTAATAAATATCCCGCCAATAAGTTAGGATTTCCCAAGAAACTAAACACCCGAATTAAATCCGCTTGTGCAGAAGTGGGATCGACCCAAGTTGCTGAGGCTTCCACCCCAAAAAACCATTGTCGCAAACCGTAAATACTGACAATGAGAACAATATGCAAATAAAACGTGATAAAAATAGAACGAACCCGGGGCGATCGCAATATTCTCGCCATTAAGAAAAATAGCATTAAATACAGCGTTAGCTTGATTAAACCCGTTAATGCCGCAGCTTTTACGGGAGAAAAAGCCGTCGCCGCCACAGCAATTCCCCAATACAATAATACTAATAAATGAATCGGGGTAAATGCGGTTTCCGAGGGGTCATCACACAAGGTTATTAGCACCCAAAACCCCGCACAAGCAATGAGTAAAACCCCTATTAAAGCGGTACCAACAAACGGCGCCAAACCAAACAGCAAACTGATTAAAATGGCGCCGAGAGGTTCCCCCCACTGCATCAGCCAACTCGTTTGTCGCCAGTGTTGGAGACTCCCACTGAAGCGGTAAAGGAGGCTACCATTGCGCCACTGGGAGGGGGAGAGATAGGTCAGCGTTAACTGTTGCCAAATTGAATTAAGCGTTGTCATGGGTTTGTCGTTTGTAGCGGAAGTAAGAAAATTTTTGTTCCAATAATGTCTACAGCACAGGGTATCATCGATGAGGACAGTATTCAAGATTTTAAACAATCTTCTGACATTTTCTAACCATTAAGTTCTAAACCTAAAGTAATGAAGTCCTCAAAACCTGCAAACCAGTGGTTAAAACAGTTGGCGATTATTTTGATCATTATTGGCATTGGATTTCGGTTTGTCAATCTGGGTCATAAAGTTTATTGGTATGATGAAGTTCAAACCTCTTTTAGAATTTCCGGCTATACCCAAGAGGAATTTTTTCAACAAGTTTACATCGGTTGGCCTGATACCGTCGAACATTTACTCAATATTTATCAATATCCAACCCCCGAACGCAATTTACAGGATTCTTTTAGCGCTTTAACCAAACATCCCGAACATACTCCCCTTTATTTTCTCACGGCTCGCTTTTGGATGCAAACTTTTAGTCATTCTATCGCAACAATTAGAAGTTTATCGGCTTTCATTAGTTTACTCATTTTTCCGGCGATTTATTGGCTGTGTTGGGAGTTGTTTAAGTCGGCGTCTGTCAGTTGGGTTGCGATGGGGATTGTGGCGATTTCTCCGTTTCATCTTCTCTACGCTCAAGAAGCCCGAGCTTATAGTCTTTGGACTGTTAGTATTTTACTCTCCAGTGCGGCTTTATTGCAAGCGTTGAGAATCGCTCAAACTGAAAAATCTCTCAAGGCTAAAATTGCACGTTGGGGAATTTATTCGCTTACGGTTGGCTTGGGATTATACAGTCATTTATTTTCTATTTTTATTTTGGCGGCACAGTCTGTTTATGTCTTTTTAACTCCGGTTTGGCAAAAGCGAAAATTCATTCTTCCCTATCTGTTTTCGAGTTTAATTGGAGTTTTGCTGTTTAGTCCTTGGGTGTTTATTTTTGTTAAAAACCTAGACTTTTTCTTGAAAAATACAGAATCTAGGTTGGTTCCTCGCGAGGGATTAACGTTATTTTGGCTGTTGAATTTGAACCGGATTTTATTTGATGTCAACCAGGGAATTAGTCCGTTAAATTTTACCTTGTATTTAACTCTGGCTTTAACGATATATGCCTTTTATTTTTTAATCAAAAACACGCCGAAAAACGTTTGGTTGTTCATTATAACTCTGATTGGAGTTCCGGGAATGATTTTGATTTTACCGGATATTCTCTTAGGCGGACGGGGTTCAACTATTGCCCGATATGCCATGCCTTGTTATTTGGGGATTCAAGTTACAGTGGCTTATCTTTTGACGGAAAAACTAACAACTCCGAAAATTCCCAGTTCACAGAAAAAACGCTGGCAATGGATTTTTTACACTCTAATTTTTACCGGGGTTTTATCCTGTACGGTGAGTTTATTTCATCCCGTTTGGTGGCACAAAAGTTATGCCAAAAGTCGAGATATTCCCATCTCTGCTAAAATTATCAATCAATCTGCATCTCCGCTCGTTATCAGCGATGAAGAACCGGGAAGAATTATGTCTTTGCTGCACGAACTCAAGCCAAACGTTAAAGTTCAATTGATGCCAGAATATCAAGTTCCCGTCTTGCCAAAAATAGAACCGTTTAGCGATGTTTTGTTGTACCGTCCAACCCAAAGATTAATCGATGGACTGGAAAAAATCTATAACGTTAAAGTTGAGAAACCCTACGAAACCAGTTGGGTGAGAAAAGTCGTATTTCCGCAAAAATCATAGCTAACTGCTACAGTAACATAGTAATGATTTGAGGTAAAATGATTAGGATGACAGAGATATCAACCGACCCCAACGTATCGCTTACATTTCCCGATCACACTCAACTTCCCGAATCAGATGGTACATTTGTGAAAAATTTTCAGGAGCATCCTCAAAGTCTACTTTTAACGGATTCTATCGGATTAATTCTACAACAATTACATCCCGATGGACAATATGCTATCGGACAAGATTGTGGAATTTATTGGCGAGAAACGAATCCCCCCGAACAAGGTGCAATTGCTCCAGACTGGTTTTATGTTCCCAATGTTCCGCCGAGACTGGGAGACAAAATTCGCCGTTCCTATGTTTACTGGCGGGAACTCATGGTGCCGTTGATTGTGTTAGAATTTGCCACCCCCCTCGCTCCCCCCTACAGGAGGGAAGATAAGGAAAAGTATTTATTAAACGAAGGTCTCGAAGAACGGGATAAAACTCCCTTGTTTACATCAAGCGGAGAAGTCCAAAAACCGGGTAAATTTTGGGTTTATGAACGCATCCTTCGCATTCCCTATTACGGAATTTTTGAGATTAATCGCAATCAATTAGAAGTTTATCATTTGGTTGATTTCACCTATCAACAGATGGAAGCAAACGAACGGAATCATTATCCAATTCCTCCCCTTGGTGTAGAATTAGGCTTATGGAATGGAACTTATCAAAATCAAACTCAATCTTGCTTGCGTTGGTGGGATTTAGACGGAAATTTGTTGCTAATTGGACAAGAACTGGCGGAAAAAGAACGACAACGGGCCGAACTTGCCGAACAAAAAGCTGCACAATTAGCCGAACGTTTGCGAGAAATGGGAATTGAACCCGAAGCGTTAGAATAGGAACTAAACGCGATAAATAGCATCCGCCACCCGACAAACATCAACCATTTCTTTGACATCGTGAACCCGTAAAATATCCCCCGAACCCACAATAGCAGCAACGCAAGCCGCAGCCGTTCCCCAAACTCGTTTTTGGGGGTCTTTTTCGTTGAGAATATGACCAATAAAACTTTTCCGAGATGGTCCAACCAACAGGGGAAAACCCAATGATTTTAATTTCGGAAGTTGTCGGATAATTTCTAAATTTTGTTCGTAAGTTTTAGCAAAACCAATTCCCGGATCGAGTATAATATTCTTGGGGTCAATTCCAGCCGTTTTCGCAGCTTGTATTCGCTCTTGGAAAAATTGGGAAATCTCCCCAATCAAATCTTGATAATCGGTTAATTGCTGCATGGTTTTCGGAGTTCCGCGTATGTGCATTAACACAATCGGAACATCTAACTTAGCCACAACCGATAAAATTTCGGGTTCAAAAGTCGCCCCAGAAATATCGTTAATTAAATCCGCCCCCGCTTCGATAGCCGCTTGTGCAACATTCGCTCTTGTGGTATCAATAGAAAGGGGAATATTGGCTAACTCATTGGGTTGACTTCGCAGCAATTCAACCACCGGAATCACCCGATTTAACTCCTCATCTAAGGAGATTTGTTCGGAACCCGGACGGGTAGATTGACCGCCAATATCAATAATATCAACTCCTGCGGCGAGCATTTTTTCAGCTTGAGTCAAAGCCGCATCCAAAGTATTAAACTGTCCGCCATCGCTAAAACTATCGGGTGTCACGTTCAAAACACCCATAATATAAGTTCGTTTTCCCCACTCAAACTCTTGATTTTTAAGGATAATTTTTTCGGTCATTGAATTGTGATAAAATCGGTTAACTCGAACAAAAATTATAGCAGTTTGTAGGATAATTATCCTGTTAAAAACCCGGCATCTCGGAGAAACCGGGCTTTTAAATTCATGTAACTGAACAGTATTTTATTGATAATTTACAATGCGAGCAAAACTATCCGGTGTCAAACTTGCTCCCCCAACCAAAGCCCCATCTATCTCAGCTTGAGCCATAATTTCATCAATATTATCGGGTTTAACAGAGCCACCGTACTGAATAGAAACATCGGGATTTTTTAACTTACTGCGAATCAAACCAATAACTCGATTTGCTTCTTTGGCATCGCAAGTTTCACCCGTTCCAATTGCCCAAATCGGTTCGTAAGCAATCACCAAATTATTTTGATCGATGTCAACTAAACCCTTTTCCAACTGAGAGAAAATATGGGCGTCCGTTTTCCCGGTATCACGCTGTTTTTTGCTTTCTCCCACACACAAAATGGGCGTTAAACCGTGATTTTGAGCGGCTTTTAGTCGCAGGTTAACCGTTTCATCTGTCTCGCCAAAATATTCACGCCGTTCGCTATGGCCCACAATCACATAACGCACGCCAATTTCCACCAACATCGGGCTAGAAATTTCTCCCGTATAAGCCCCCGAGTCTTCCCAGTGAACGTTTTGAGCGCCGAGTTTAATCCGACTCCCGTGTAAACTTTTAGACATCACCCACAACGCTGTAAACGGCACACAAAGGACAGTTTCTCGGTCGTCTGGCGTTTCATCTAACTCGGTCACAAACCCCTGCAAAAACTCTTGAGCCTCTGCCTGAGTTTTGAACATTTTCCAGTTCCCGGCAATAATCTTTTTTCTCACTGCTTAATCAATCAACTTCTGAACACAACAAAATGCCAAATTCCAGTTTAAAGCGTTATGGGACATTTTGACAGTGAACAGTTTACAGTGACCAGTGACCAGTGTTTTCAGTTATCAGCGAACAGTTTACAGTGACCAGTGACCAGTCAAGAGTGAACAGGTGTCAAGGTGGGTGTCAGGTCAGATGATAACTGGTTACTGCATAACTGATAACTGTTTTCACTGGTCACTGATAACTGGTCACTGATAACTGTAAACTGTTACTGGCCAAACTCTAACCGGGCTTTTTCGACCAGTTCAACGGTTACAACCTCTTGGTTCGCTTCACGGGCTAGCTGTTCAATGCGTTTGCGGGCTTGCGATCGCGCAAAATAGGGGATATTCTTGAGTTTAGCTTTAGCTTCGGGCATCCAGGGCAGATCGTCTAAAAACTCATCGTTGGACATGGTTAAACGGGCGCTGAAAAGGACGGAAGTTTCAGAGAGTTTATCCGGTCCGAGACTCAACTTTCCTCAGTTGCTAAAACTTTGAGCAAGTGGCGAACCAAAGCAATCATCATCGCAGGTTCTTCGAGGTGGGGAGTCAAGCCGACATTATCTAAAGGTTGAAAAACTTTAACGGCTTCTCGGTTTAGGTTTGCCAAACGTTGTCCGATTTCGGGACTGGTGAACTCTGATTTTTCTCCCCAAATTATAGCAGTTGGAGTGGTCAGCCGACCCATATACAAAGATAAATCAAAACACAAATCCCCCCGAACAAAAGAAAGGGCGGCGTATTCGGCGTTAGGTTGTACAGAAGATTCGAGATAAGCTTCAACAATTTCGGGATAAACTCGGTTGGGACGAGCAAACTGACGTTCTTCTAAAAAGCCGCGAATACCCGCACTGTTAGCCACACCCGTAGTATAAATCACCCGGTCTAGAATGGGAGTTTTCACCAATTGGGCAAAGAAGCTATTGCGATAATTTTCGCCAAAATCAGACAAACCCGAAGGAGTCGTTAAGATTAAACATTTAAACAAATCTGGCCGTTCAATGGCGGCTCTTATCGTAAAAGCGGCGGTCAACGAAGATGCAATGACCGGAGTTGCCGTCTGGCAAGTTTGTTCGAGAAACTCAATAATTGTAGTGATGTAGTCGTTAATATTATATTCTCGGGCGGGATGTTCTGAGCGTCCCCAACCGATTAAATCCGGCGCCAAAATCTGATATTCCCCCGCAAAAGCCGGATAAACTTGCGACCATTCATAGGCCGAAGACCCGCCCCCAAAGCCGTGTAAAAACACCAGTTTGGGTAAATCTTCTGATGAGGGAGTTTCTAACGGCAACCAAGACAATTTATCGGCGGTGTAGTAAACCATCCTTCCCAGTGAGGTGACAACGGAACGTTGCTCAAAACCACGCGGCAGAAACATAAAAAAACCTCTCTCTATATTAATTTACGCAGATCGCGATCGCAAAAGCTAGCTATACGAGAAAACTGTACCTCCTCAAGCATAAAAAATGTTCAACCAATTTTCCTCTGTCTGAGGTAGCCAATCGGTTATCAGTCACCAGTCACCAGTCACCAGTCTTTACAGTCACCAGTCACCAGTCACCAGTCACCAGTGATTTCAGTTTACAGTTAACAGTTTTGCCCTATCTCCCCATCTCCCTATCTCCCCATCTCCCCATCTCCCCATCTCCTCACCTCCCCATCTCCCCATCTCCCCCGCTTCCCCCACCTCCTGATCTGCTCTGTCCCCTGTCCACTGTACTCTGTACCCTAAGAACTGGTGACTGGTGACTGGTGACTGGTGACTGTAAAGACTCCCCATCTCCGTTTATAATATGAGGGGTAAAACCCCCTATGGGTGCATAGCCTCCTAGATAAAAATCCTATTTATATACGGAGGAGGCAAGCGATCGCCTGAATTCCTATAAATCGAGGAATTATCCATTTAATGAAAACTGAGTGCCGAAAGCACCTTCAAACCCCTTGAACCTACAAGAAAGGACATCTCCCAATGAAAACTGTTATGGAAAAAGAGTGCCGCCCCTTTTCTGATTGCATCCATAGGTCTAATCTGTTCAATGGGGCGATGGAATGGAACAGTCTTGAAGAACTGATTGTCTCTCCTCAAAGTCAAAAAGAAGATTCAGGCAGAGTTTTGATTCCATCTGGCCAACGCATTCGTTTAGCATTGAAAAAGTTACAATGTTTTGAGGTGGTCGAAGGGCAGTTTCAAGCTTGGGGTATTACCTTTGTCAATGCCATTGCTCTACAACCGTCTAACCCGGCTTTTGGAATTGAGCCCAATCAAACCGTTTTAATGGGAGCGCCGAAAAGTGGGTGGTTAGAAGTTCACTTTCAGCAGCCCATTCGCCGAGTCGAAGCTGTCGTCACCAGTTCTCGCCGGACGATTTTATCGGCTTACAATCATGAAGGTCACGAAATTGGCCGTGCAGAGATGGCAAAAACCTTTGACCGTAGCTGTTTACCTAAAGTTTTACCGAGCGATCAACTGAGCGTGCAAGCGGCGAATATTCATAAAGTTACCTTTTACACCTTTGATGGTCAACTGATTGTGGATCAATTTCAAGTGGAATTTTAAGATTAGATTAAAAGTTGTTGTTTTTTGAGGGCTGATTCATCCTGTATTTGTCCTGTAAAATCACCGACCTATCCCCAGAGATTTGAAATGAACGCTTAGAAAAATCACTCAATTCAAACAATTGTGTTGCTCCACCTCCACTAACAACCGCCACAAACTGGAGGTGATTTGCTGTGGGTATCAACTTGAACCGATAAAGAAAACCGATCAAATTACAACAGAGCCGTAGAACAAGTTAGTTTTATGGTTTAAGATAGATGGGTATTCAAGTAAGTTTCTAGTCTGTCGCTGCACAACTGGGCTATCAAAACAGATTCGCCCCAGTTGCTGAAATTCCAACCGGCTTACAGAGGTTCTTAGGAGTCATAGACTGAAAACTGACACGATGTCAATACCTCGATCGCGATCGCGCATCATTCATCTTGCATTCGAGCCTATGTCTAGTCCGCAAAATCAATTTACGATTCATTTTTGGGGAGTTAGGGGAAGCATTGCCTGTCCTGGCGCAGAGACAGTCCGCTACGGTGGTAATACTTCCTGTATAGAAATGCGAGTGGGAACGGAACGCTTGATTTTTGATGGGGGAACAGGTTTGCGGCTTTTGGGACAATCTCTGTTGGCTCAGATGCCTGTAACTGCTCATCTGTTTTTTACCCATGCCCACTGGGATCATATCCAAGGTTTTCCCTTCTTTACTCCGGCTTTTATCCCCAAAAATACCTTTTATATCTATGGGGCGGTAGCTCCCAATGGTTCGACGGTGAAGCAACGACTCAATGACCAAATGCTTCACCCCAATTTTCCGGTTCCCTTACAAACAATGGGAGCAACCCTAAAGTTTTTTGATATTAGTATTGGTCAAACCCTAAAAATCGGAAACGGGATTAAAATTGAAACGGCTTTGTTAAATCATCCCGGTGAAGCCATCGGTTATCGGGTCAATTGGTATGGTTATGCTGCGGCTTATGTCAGCGATACCGAACATTTTCCCGATGGTTTAGATGAAAATGTCTTATTTCTGGCTCGCAATGCCGATGTTTTAATCTATGATGCCACCTACACCGATGAGGAGTATTACTCGCCCAAAACCAGTAAGGTGGGCTGGGGTCATTCGACTTGGCAGGAAGCCGTTAAAGTGGCAAAAGCGGCTAATGTTAAACGGTTGGTGATTTTTCACCACGACCCTCTCCATAATGATGATTTCCTCGATCAAGTTGGAGAACAAGTCGCTCAACGCTTCCCCAATAGTTTGATGGCCCGAGAAGGTCTTTCCATTCAGTTAATCTCTCCCGAAGATACTGAAAAATGCCAACAGACCTAAAAATTTTTGATCAATTTTTGATCGCGATCGCCATCGTTTGTGTCAAAATGTAAAGCGTGTGGATTACTTCTTCGCTAGACACTGTTCTCACTCCCACTGCCGTTGCCTTAGGAAACTTTGATGGAATACATCGAGGGCATCGACAGGTAATTCAGCCTATCTTAAAATCATCTTCGGCGAGCCGTTCATCCCTGGTGTGGCCGCAACAGCCTGAAATCCTGATCGCTCAAGCGGATTCCTCTTTACAGCCGCCCAGTCTGACTCAGAACTATCGCTCCGGTTTCTCCGTGACTCCTGAGGACAAGTCTCTCATTCCAGATGGGGGTGAAAGTCCGCAAGGTTACGCTACGGTTGTGACCTTTCATCCCCATCCTCAAGAATTTTTTACAGGTCAATCCAAAAAGCTGCTGACCCCGATTGATGAAAAGATAGAATGTCTCAAAGCGATGGGGGTTGAACAAGTGGTTTTATTGGCTTTCGATCGCCAACTGGCGAGTTTGAGTCCCCGTGAATTTGTCGAAGAAATCTTACTCAAGCATCTACAAGCGACTCAGGTGACGATTGGCTTTGATTTCCGCTTTGGAAAAGGTCGCACGGGAACCGCTACGGATTTAAAAGCGATCGCGAGTCCTCAAGGCGTAGAAGTGACGATTGTTGAGCGTTATCCTTGCGAACAAGGGGAAAGAATTAGTAGTTCGATGATTCGTCAAGCCCTACAATCGGGCAATCTCGAACGCGCCCATCAGTTACTCGGTCGCAATTATACTTTAGTCGGTGAAGTGGTTCAAGGTCAACAGTTGGGCCGAACTTTAGGATTTCCGACGGCGAATTTACAATTACCCCCAGAAAAGTTTCTCCCCAGCTATGGGGTATACGCGGTACAAGTTTCGAGTCCAGGTGAACCGTCGAATTTAGAAGCTTATCCGGGGGTGATGAATATTGGCTGTCGTCCAACGGTGGAAGGTCAGCAGCCAACGGTGGAGGTTTATTTATTAGGTTGGTCGGGGGATTTGTACGGTCAAACCCTGACGGTTTGTTTAAAGGAATTTTTACGACCCGAACAAAAATTTGCTTCTCTCGATGAACTGAAAGCCCAAATTCAAGCCGATTGTGTTCGAGCGGAAAAAGTGTTAAATAAGGGACAGTAAACGGCTTTTTTAGGGAATAGTAATCTTAAGAACGGGTAACAGATGACGGGAAGTGCATCTAGCTTTTGCGCTAAACTGAAGACTATCGCCCGAGAACGACTAACAACTCTAAAATTTTACAACAAATTATCAATAAAATGAGAGAAAGAATTGAACGGCTCAAACAAAATCTTAGCCGAACAATTGTTGGAAAAGAGGATGCAATTCGTCTGACGCTCGTTGCTTTACTCTCCGGGGGTCACGCTCTGTTAGAAGATGTTCCGGGTGTGGGTAAAACTCTACTGGCGAAGTCAATCGCCCGTTCCATCGGGGGAGAGTTTCAACGAATTCAATGTACACCGGATTTGTTACCGACGGATATCACCGGAACGAATATTTGGAACCCCAGTACAGGGGAGTTTGAATTCTTACCGGGACCTGTTTTTACCAATATCTTGCTCACCGATGAGATTAACCGGGCGACTCCCCGAACTCAGTCGGCGTTGTTGGAGGTGATGGAAGAACAACAGGTTACGGTTGATCGGGTTTCTCGTCGGGTTCGGCGACCTTTTTTTGTGATTGCGACTCAAAACCCAATTGAATATCAGGGAACGTTTCCCCTGCCTGAAGCCCAAATGGATCGCTTTGTGTTGTCGTTGAGTTTGGGTTATCCTTCTGAGTCGGAAGAAATGCAAATGCTGCAACAGTTGACCAAAGGTGTAACGGTTGAGGAATTGCAACCTTGTTTGACTCCCGAAGAAGTGTTGGAATTGCAACAGTTTTGTACTCGGGTGCAGGTGGAAACTTCTGTTCAGCAATATCTTCTGAATTTAGTCAGAACCACCCGAGATCACGAAGAGATTGCTTTGGGAGTGAGTCCGCGAGGGGCTATTGCTTTACATCAGGCGACTCAAGCTTTAGCTTTTCTCTCGGGACGCGATTATGCTTTACCCGATGATGTCAAGTTTCTCGCACCTTATGTGCTGTCTCATCGTTTAATTCCCGTCGGGGGAAGACGAGCGAAAACGATTATTGAACAGTTATTACATTCTGTTGCTATTCCTTAATTTCAAAGCGATATTCAAACATTCAGGCTGGCGATGACTAACTCTCGGTCAAAAACCAGCCATCCTTTTGATGCGTGTTCGCCTTGACTTCAATCAGGGATTAATTGAACTTAATCCCGTTGAGTAATGCAGTTGAAGACGATAGGGAGAGGTTTATGACGCTTCGAGTTCTTCTCCCGGTTCAACTTGTCTGAGATGAATATGTTTGCGTCCTAAAGAAATTTCAAATTCATCACCCGGTTGCAGATCCATTTGTTTGGTGTAAGCCGCACCAATTAATAAATTTCCATTCGACTGTACACTAATTCGATAGCTTGCCGAACGTCCGCCCCGTCCATTTCCCAATTGTCTACCATCTAACTCAATTCCTTCTGCATCAATCAGAGCATTCAGGAATTTCATCATGTTTACTCGCTCAACGCCATTTTTGGTGAGGGTGTAGTAACCACATTCTCTCGCCTTCTCTTCTTTGCTGAGATGTTCGAGATCTTTGACTTTCCTGAGTAAAGCTTCACCTGTGAGCGGCTCAGGTTGAACATCCGATCTTTTCTGTTGTTTAGCCATTAATTGTTTCCTTCGACATTCGACAATAAGGTTGTGGCTTTTCTTTGGGCTGACAATTAAGTTGCCCAAAGAGATTAGCTAAATCTGTGCCTGTGAGACTATATTACACGAATTAAGCAAATTATTCATCACTATTTTAAATTTTTTACTAGATGTAATTTCTTTAAAGCAATTGGCTTGAACCGAGTGCCATCTCCAATCCGCTCTCAAGCGTTGTGCGATCAGTGTTCAGGTGACTAAGAGAAAGGTCAATAACAGTTTGAGCGAATCTATCTGCTCAACTGTTGGATCAAGCTGTATATATAAAGTTACTCTGTAGCGGAAATCCTTCTCGGTGGTCTGGCATTTGATCGGGTGTTATTCCATCGAGTAAGCTAGAGTTGGTATTCCTCGTCCAGATTTGCTTTATTGGGCTAAACTAAATGCTGAAGTTGCCGATTTTTTCATTTGAGGATGAAGTTAACCACTCGCGGACACTATAGTGTAAAGGCATTATTGGACTTAAGCTTACAGCAAGAGTTTGGTCCGACTTCAGTCAATGCAATTGCTCAACGACAAAAACTCCCGGCACCCTATCTAGAAAAGCTGTTGATAGAGATGCGACGGGCGGGTTTAGTCGAATCTGTTCGGGGATCGCAAGGGGGCTATCAATTGTCAAGATCCCCGGCTCAAATTTCCTTGGGGCAAATTTTAGAAGCCGTCGGAGAAAGTATTGAACCTTTACCTCGCCATCAACCGAATGCAGAACTTGCTGAAGACTGGGTAACATTTACCTTATGGAATCGATTGCATCAAAAGCTTAAAGAAGCCCTCTACAGCATTTCCCTTGAAGATCTCTATTATGATGCTCGCAGTTGGCAAGCGGCTCAAGGCGAAGAAACCAGTTTTGTGGTCTAGCCGTATGGGTAGGTTAACCCTCAATAATCTCAACTTTTTTTGCAATTTTCCGATTCTCCCGGTCCTCTATAAATGACAGACTCAAGTTTAATTGTGACTCTGGTGATTGCGGCTTGGCTCGACTTGATCATCGGCGATCCTTGGGGGTGGCTGCATCCTGTACAGGTGATGGGATGGGCGATTGGGCGGTATACCCGTTTAGCCTTCGCTTGGTTTAAAACCCCTCAATCTCTCAAACTTTCTGGTATATTACTGGCAATCTTGCTCATTTTTGGTAGCGGATTTACCAGTTGGTTAATTTTACAAGCAGTGAAATCCATCCCCCTTCAATTTCCCCTGCATCCAATTTTGGACATTGGGGTAGAAAGTATAATGTTAGCCAGTTGTTTTGCCCTGACGAGTTTAGGTCAGGCCGCCGAAGATGTTCTCCACCCTCTAAATAATGGTAATCTATCTTTAGCACGTCAACAGTTAAGTTTATATGTAGGTCGAGATACTCAAGATTTATCCGAGTCAGAAGTTCTCCGAGCCGTCTTAGAAACTGTAGCAGAAAATTCAACCGATGGGGTGATCGCTCCTCTATTCTATGCCTTAGTTGGTGTGACAATACCCGGAATTGGTGCTGTTCCCTTTGCCTTCGCCTATAAAGCTGCGAGTACCCTCGATTCAATGGTGGGTTATAAAGAAGCTCCACTAACCGATATCGGATGGTTTAGTGCCAAATTAGAAGACATTCTAACCTGGTTGCCTTGTCGATTGAATACCCTTTTAATTGCTATTGTCTCAGGAAAACCTAAATTCGTTTGGACCATCTGTCAACGGGATGCAATTTATGACCCCAGTCCGAATGCGGGTTGGAGTGAATGTGCTTATGCTGCTACCTTAGGTGTACAGTTAGGAGGTGTGAATAAGTATAAAGGCGTTATCAAACACAAACCCCTTCTGGGTGACTTTATTTCCCCTATTACTCCGGCGATTGTACGCCAAGCAGTGCAACTGACTCGCCAAACTTTTCTGATGGAGTTGGGATTATTCGTTTTCGCCTATGGGGTAATCGGCTTAATTGTCAATAGATTTTAGAAATGCTCCCAAATTGCGATCGCCGATCTATTGATGCAAAAACCAATTGAGTCCCGCTCAAACTCGGCAAATAAATCAAGTACAACCGCCTTCACAACTTTTGATGGGAAGACCAAAAAATCTCCCCCAATCAACTCCCAACCCCCCACAACTGACCATCCATCATACAACATCTTTCCATGAGCAAAATCGTTGAAATCCTCTCCTCAGAAGAACTCCGACGCACTGTTAATCGTTTGGCTTCAGAAATTGTTGAAAGGGCGGGGGATCTTTCTGAGCTGGTATTACTTGGAATTCATACAAGGGGCGTACCTTTAGCCCAAAGACTCACCCATCAAATCCAAATTCTCGAACAAGTCACCATTGCCGTCGGCGCGATCGATATTACCTTTTTTCGAGATGATTTAGATAAAGTTGGAATGCGAACCCCCGCCAAAACTCAAATTCCCTTTGATTTAACGGGTAAATTCGTGGTATTGGTTGATGATGTAATTTATAGTGGACGCACCATCAGAGCCGCTTTAAACGCCGTTAACGAGTACGGACGCCCAGAAACCATCACCCTAGCGGTTTTAGTTGATCGCGGTCATCGTCAGCTTCCCATTCATCCCAATTTTGTCGGGAAAGAACTCCCCACAGCCCGAGAAGAACAGGTTAAAGTCTATCTTGAAGAAATTGATGGACAGGATCGAGTTGAACTTCGATGTCCTTAACCGGAGTCGGGAGTCGGGAGACAGTGATCAGTGTAAAACACTGGTCACGGGTTACGGGTGACTGTAAACTGTAGAAATCGATTCTCGTTTGGTACAGAACTCCCAGAATGTCCTCGCAAATTACTCCCCGCTCTGAAATTTCCGACTCCATCAACGCCTCGGATCAAACCCAGACTCGCAAAGCCGATCACTTGCGGATTTGTTTGGATGAAGATGTACAATTTCGACAACAAACCAATGGACTCGATCGCTATCGTTTTACTCACTGTTGTTTACCGGAGTTAAACCGCAACGACATCGATCTAACAACTCTTTTTTTGGGTAAAAAATTGGGGGCGCCGCTGTTAATCTCATCGATGACCGGAGGAACCGCCCAAGCGAAAATCATTAACCAACGCCTCGCGATCGCCGCCCAACATTTTAACATTGCAATGGGCGTCGGTTCTCAACGGGTAGCGGTAGAAAATCCCGAAGTTGCCGATACTTTTGCCGTGCGAAGTTTGGCGCCGGATATTTTATTATTTGCCAATTTGGGCGCCGTTCAACTTAACTATAATTACGGTCTAGAACAATGTCAGCGAGTTATCGATATTTTAGAAGCTGATGCTTTGATTTTACATCTCAATCCTTTGCAAGAATGTATTCAAACTGAAGGCGATACTAACTTTCGCGGACTACTTGACAAAATCAATATTTTATGCAATAAATTACCCATTCCCGTGATTGCTAAAGAAGTCGGAAATGGCATCTCGGCAACGATGGCAACCCGGCTGTTAGAAGCGGGTATAACAGCCATTGATGTGGCGGGAGCGGGGGGGACTTCTTGGGCGAAAATCGAGGGCGAACGGGCAACAGACCCCCGCCAAAGACGCCTCGGACAAACCTTTGCAGATTGGGGTTTACCGACTGCCGAATGTATTGCTCGAATTCGCACGGTTGATGCTAATGTACCCTTGATTGCTTCGGGAGGACTTCGCAACGGTTTAGAGGTCGCAAAAGCGATCGCATTGGGCGCCGATTTGGCGGGGTTGGCTTTTCCGTTTCTGCAAGCCGCAGCCGAATCCCAAGAGGCGGTTTATACGTTGGTTGATATTCTGAAAGCGGAAATTTCAACGGTTCTTTTTTGTACCGGAAATCGCACGTTAACTGAGTTGAAACAGTCGGGAGTTTTAGAACAAATTCGAGGTTAAGATTGGGGGGCTGTTGTTTGGCGACCGCCCCCTAATTTTAAACGTTCGTAGTAGGGCTTTAGCCCCAAATTCTCAAAGTTAAAAAAGAGATTAAAATTCAACTCAACCTAAAAAAACCGAAAGATTCTGAAGACTTAAGATAAAATTAAGCACTGATGGCGATCGCTGTCATCTCAAATCCCTTCAATTGTCAATCCCCCAAATGAGCGAAGCAGCAGACCGAACACATCAGCGAACGGGTAAGCTATGATTAAAACATCTGTAATGATCTAGTTCTACAATTTATCCCTTTCAAACTCCTCCACTCAGTTCGGTTAAACTGACTAATGAAAGACTTCCTAAAATACACCTTTGCTAGCTTACTTGGAAACCTTCTCGG
The DNA here is from genome assembly GCA_035285085.1 of Lyngbya sp. Lineage (GTDB taxonomy): Bacteria > Cyanobacteriota > Cyanobacteriia > Cyanobacteriales > Microcoleaceae > Capilliphycus. The sequence goes on from JAYKHV010000004.1 coordinate 19,762, forward strand.
ACTCGCCCTCATTGTCACAATGGGAGTCGGAGGGTTAATCTTTTTAGTGATGGCAGCCGCAACGCAAGACACAGGTCCTCAGGTCAAAGATAAATCCGTGTTAGTCTTCGATCTGTCCTTAAATATTACCGATGCCGATCCCGAATATAGCACCGGCGAACTGTTTCAACAAGCGCTCGCCGACAGTTCAATCAATCAAATCAAACTGCGATCAATTTTAGAAGCATTAGAAGAAGCCAGTCAAGATGATCGCATTGTTGGGCTGTATATTAAAGGTACAAATACCCCCACAGGTACGGGTTTAGTTAATTTAAAAGAAGTTCGAGACGCCCTAGAAAAATTCAAAGAATCCGGCAAACCTATTATTGCTTATGATTTAGACTGGACCGAACAAGAATATTATCTCGCTTCTACAGCGAATACAGTCGTTGTTAACCCCTTGGGTTCGGTGGAAATGGACGGACTGAGTTCGGAAGTGATGTTCTTAACCGGGGCGTTAGAAAAGTTTGGAATAGGCGTACAAGTGACGCGAGTCGGGAAATATAAATCGGCGGTTGAACCGTTTTTACTCACAGAAATGAGTCCCGAAAATCGACAACAAACCCAAAAGTTACTTAATGATATTTGGGGCGAATATCTAACCACAATTAGCCCCAGTCGTCAATTAAATCCGTCTCAGGTTCAACAAATAGCTGACGGACAAGGAATTGTCATGGCGCCGGAAGCGGTAAAAAGTAAATTGGTTGATAAAGTCGCTCATTTGGATGAAGTTATTGTCGAACTCAAAAAGCTAACCGGTGAACCGGAAGACGAAGATAAAATGTTTCGGCAAATTAGCATTAATTCCTATGCAAAAATCCCGGATGTGATGCGAGTCAGTCGCGGAGATATCAACAGTGACAATAAAATTGCTGTGGTTTATGCCGAAGGAAGTATTGTTGATGGGGAAGGTTTGGGCGGCGATATTGGAGGCGAAAGGCTGGCGAAACAACTGCGAGAATTGCGGATGGATGAAGATGTAAAAGCGGTGGTTTTACGGGTGAATAGTCCGGGCGGAAGTGCAACGGCTTCGGAAATTATTGGGCGAGAAGTTGAACTTTTAAAAGAGCAAAAACCGATTGTTGTTTCGATGGGAAATTTTGCGGCTTCCGGTGGATATTGGATCTCGATGGCGGCGAGTCAAATTTTTGCCGAGGCGAATACTATTACCGGTTCTATTGGGGTGTTTGGTTTGTTGTTTAATGTGCAGGATCTCGCCAATGATAATGGGATTACTTGGGATGGGGTGAAAACGGGTCGTTTTGCCGATATTAACACGGTTTCCCGTCCGAAAACGCCGGAAGAATTAGCCCGAATTCAAAAGGTGGTTGATGCTATTTATGAACGGTTTTTAACGAAGGTTTCTGAGTCTAGAAAGCTCCCGAAGTCGAAAGTGGTCGAAATCGCTCAAGGACGGGTTTGGTCGGGTTTAGAAGCCAAAAAAATCGGTCTGGTGGATGAAATTGGCGGGATACAAGATGCGATCGCCGCAGCCGCAGCCCAAGCCAAATTAGAAGACGATTGGAAACTACAAGAATATCCAGAAGGTCAAACTTTTGAACAACAACTTTTAGAAAGTTTTACTGGAGGAAACTCGACTCAAGCTTCTTCGACAACTCTCGATCCGATCACTCAGGAGTTTCTGAAGTTACGAGAAGAATTAGCACAATTAAAAGCCTTGAATGATCCGCGTGGAATTTACACTCGTTTACCGTTTAATCTGCACATTGATTAATTAGATTAATTAATTTTTATCGAGTTCGTTTTGCTCTTTCAAGGATTCTAATTTTTCTGGGTGTTCTCCATTTTGATGGGGTTTTCCGTTAGCAATGGCTCGGGGACAACTCCAACTACTCGGAAGCAAAGAGGGCCATCCCCGACGAATGGCTTCAATACAAACCGCATGAACCGTCAGTTGACAGTCTAGCAGATGAACTCCCGCTTTATCGGCTTGTTTCTGACCAATTTTTAAAATGGACTCGTCACTAAATTCAAAGGTTTTGTAGCACTGGACACAAACCAGGTGGTGATGCCGGCGGCCCTGAGCGGTAAAGAGTTCATAGTGTTTGTGGCCCTCGGCGAGTTCGAGTTCCCGCAAAATACCGATATTGGTGAGGAGGTGTAAGGTTCTATAGACCGTCGAGAGGCTGATGTTTTCTCCCTGAGTCTGTAAGAAGCCATGAAGTTCTTCTGCACTCAAATGTTTGCCTTGGGGAAGGCTATGAAACACTTGCAGAATCTTTTCTCGTTGTGGAGTCAAACGACAGCCCTTTTGGTTTAGCTCAGATTTGATCGAGCGATTGTTGTAAAACGCCATGTTGTTGGAAGCTTGGATAGATCTCATAATCCCTGCATGATCTCAATTACGACTATATACTTATTGAAAGTATTTTGCAATACTATCTTAAGGATATACTTGCTTAACCCCTCTTGGCAACAGCCTAGAGGAAGTATTACAGCTAGGGTTCAGCCAAAATCAGTAATTTCAACGGAACTCGCCGAGATAGAATTTGTAACTCAACGAACAATCCTCAGTCTAGGATTAATCACCTAACTGCAAATAACTATCAAACATTTCTCTGACCCCGGTTCTAGGGTGGGGATATGGTAACGGATGGATTTGGGTTGGGTTTTTGGGTTTTTGGCTTTTTTAACGGATGGATTTGGGTTGGGTTTTTGAGATTTTGGCTTTTTTAACGGATGGGTTATCGGTGGGGAGGTGGGAAATTTATTATTCATTATTTGGTCAAATGTGATGGCATTTTTAGGGCGTAGAGTGTTTCTAGATTCGGCTTTTTTGGGTTTATGTTTAATCGGTTTTTTGGGCTATGCTTTCCCCAGTTTAGCCGCTTTTCCCGATGCTGAAACGGTTGAATTTGTAACTCGGAAATATAACGTACTGTTGGAAAATACTAGAAGTGGATGCGGATATTATGCCAATCCTAACACTTTAACTGTGTCTTCGCAAAATTCGAGTGTGCGAGAGTTAAGCGTATTACTCAAACCCGGAGAAATATCGGGTTCAATGTGTAATGGTGTGTTTGAATTTTGGGTGTTAACGGTGAACTGTCAAACCTCGGAAATTTCTTATTCTGAACGAATGGGTTCCCCAGCAAATTGGACGCAAAACTTCTACAAAAATTTAGAAGTTAGTCAAAAAGTTTGTGGTTTATAGGTTAAGGGTGGGTTGATGTTAATTATTGATGATAAACGCAGTTCACGGTGGAATCCGCCCCGAAAAAATGAATCTAAAATGCTGTAGGGGCGGGTTCCGCGTAAATTTATGTCTCCAAGAAACAACAGAAATAAACCCGCCCCCCTCTTTTCAAAATTTCATAAAAAACCCGGTTTATAAAAAACCCGGTTTCTTTAACAATACACATCGTCCATCTTCGACGCCCGGTAGAAGAAACCGGGTTGATAGAATTCCGATGAGGTATCCCGTCAAAAACCCGGTTTATCTAATCAACCGGGTTAATTTAACAAGCTAGAATTTATAATTTTGATTGCGAACCCACAAACTCAGAGGAACGGCTTTTCCTTTGGCGTTTACTTTCACTTCTACCACAAAAGATTCGGGGTTGCTTCGTTGGACGTTGGCAATATTTTCATTAACTTGAATTCGTTGATCTTCTGGCATATAATAGGTTTCCAAACCGTATTCAATTCGCCAACTTTTCGATTCTCCTTTGAGTGCAATTTGATTGTCGGGTAAGTTTTTAGGTAAAGTTGAACTGACTGCTATTGGTTCCCAAGCTTGCGGGCGAGGGGAATCCGTTTTTTGTTCGGTTGGTTGTTCGGTTGGTTGTTCTAAAATTACATAAATTGTTGTTCCCGATGGAAGATAATCTTGATTGTTTGAAACCTCTTTCCAACCGGGGAGAGTTTTCAGGGTGTCTGGAGTCGAAATATCATAATTCAACACCTGATAATAACCCCGCAAAAAGTCATAAGGATCGACGGGTGCGGTTTGCAAAATAACGGTTTTTCCGGTAAGATGAGTATAAACCGCCTCGGCAGGAACCGACCCAATTAAACCGAGTTGAATCAGCAACGGTATCCACAGTCTCCAACTTGAAAGGCGTTTGCTTTTAAGCGGAGAATGAGTAATTAAAGGTTGGGTTTCAGTCTCCAGATTGTCAGAAATCTCAGTAGAGAAATTATCGGTATTTTTAGCATTTTGTTCTTGCATTGTCTTCAACCTCCAGTTTGGAAAAAATAGAAAAAATTTGAGAAAGTTTAACGGGATTAACTCAGCATTCAGACCTCAAGAAACGTTTCCGTTTAAACAACAATTAACAAGGCTGAAAATATTTTATTTGTCCTTCTGCCTTCTGCCTTCTTCCTCCTGCCTTTAACCATGTTGACGGGATAAATGACGTTCAAACCATAACCCCGCTAAAATTACCCCAACACCACATAATACAAAGACAAATGCTTTCAACAGCAATTCTGTGTTATACTCAAAAGTACGGCTCATAATTTGCAGTGTCAGTAAGACAAGACCGCCCCAAAATGCCCCTCGTTTTCCTTGTGATAATCCGATTCTCACTAAACCACCTGCAAGTAAAAAGAGTAGAAGATTGAACACAAATACAGATAGGAATGTCTCAATATTTTGAGATGCAAAACTAACCAGCGCCGTTACAACTAAAAATAGAGCGATCGCACTGCTAACGGCATCGAGTCCCCAACGTTGACCGGAATGGCGGGGTTTTGCTAAATACAGCCATTGGCAAATCGTTAAACCACCAAATAAAATCACATCAAAGATGAAATTAAACCCATTAATTGTCAAAGATTCGTTAGAGCCAGTATAGAAGAAAGAATTCCCAAATCTTTGAAAAGAAAAGAGAAAAAATAAAACCCCTAAAAACCAAATTGCCAAGTTGCGAGTAGAAGATCGAAAAGGTCGGCTATCAATCCCAGGAAATAGGCTGTCATCATAACTCCAAAGCAGTGCAGGAGGCAAAATTAATCCGATTGTCATTAATTCAGTGGAGAAATTCCGGTTTAAAAGTACGGCGATATTCATTTCTAAAGCGGGAATTAACAGCAATATCGCCATCATAAAAATTGCTCTGGACTGACACCAATAAGCCAGGGGAACATACAAAATAGCGGCGAGTAACCCCATGTGTACGAGAAGAAATTCTAACCCGGTTAATTCCCCCGGAACAAAAATATTACTCACTCCCGACCAATACCCAATTCCAAGGAGTAAACTTGATAGAATACCAAGGGAAACCAGACGTAGGCTGTAAGCCATCAGTAAAACGCCCAGTCCCCACACCAAAAACAGTCCGTAGGGAGAACCACCAATATGGAACATTTGCGCCATCAGGGAAATATTAGCCCCCAAACTGAGGGCACCAAAAATCAGCAATCCTTCTCCCAAACGTTTTGTTTTCCCAGTTTCGGGGTGAGACTGCCACAGATAAAACCCACTGGCATTTAAACTGATAAATAAACTCAGTAGCAAGATAATTTTAAATTCTCGCGGCCATTGTTGCCAATTGGCGGCGACAAACGTAATCACGCCCAAACCCAACAGAATACTCCCCAAACCGATGAGAATCATCACAAAACGGTTACTGGCGGCAGAATCAATAGTGTTAAATTGATAGCGATCGCAAATTTGTTGATAAGTTGAATTGTCGATCAATCCTTCTGCTTTCCAAAGTTGAGTTTCATGGCGCAGTTGGCGACGAAATTTTTCGGAAGCCATCTTCTATTTATTCGCCTCTCAAAGGCGATTATATCCCAAGTTACGCTTCTAGTTTGTCATTTATTTTTAGAGTTTTCTCATCGCCTTAGACACCTGTTCAACCTGCACAATTAGGGGAACAGGTCTCAGGTGTCGGGTTTGTAGGGGCGGGTTCTGTCAAAATCTATGTTTTCCTAGAAATAACTGATATAAACCCGCCCCGGTGTCAGATGTCAGGTATCAGGTTTGTAGGGGCGGGTTCTGTAAAAATCTATGTTTTCCTAGAAATAATTGATATAAACTCGCCCCGGTGTCAGTCGTCAGAAGTGAGGTCAACGCTAGAGAGGGCGCATTGCCATGCGCCCCTACGGTTCCCTATTCCCCATTCCCTGAAAATAGGTGTCAGGGAAAGAGTGTCGGGTCAAATGATAACTGGTCACTGGTCACTGTTTACTGTTCACTGTTTACTGGTCACTGTTCACTGTAAACTGTTTATTGTCCCCGCAGTTGTCCTGAGGTTTGATCGTGTTGAATTTGCAACTGTTGGCGGCCATTACGAATGACTCGTAACATTTCACTGAGTTGCTGTTCAATATTTCCTAAAACGTGGTCAGCGTACTCATCGGCGCCATTTTGAATGTCTTGACAGTCCGCCAAAGTTCTAGAACGGATGTCATCAAGTTCTTTTTGAGCTTGATAACGAATTTGTTCAACTTCGGAGACGGTTTGCTGCTGGAGGGCTTCACACTCGGCTTGAACTTGTCGTCGTAACTGTTCGGCTTCGGCTTGGGCTTGCTGAATAATTCCCATTTCATTCAAGATTTGAGTCGCCCGAAGTTCTGCGGCTTCGAGAATTTCTTGGGCGTATTCTTCAGCTTCTGTGAGAATTTCGTCTTTGTGGCGAACAATAATATCCGCCTCTTGAAAAGCGCTCGGTAAATTTAAGCGGATCAAATCTAATTGATCTAATAACTGTTCTTCATCGATTAAAGTTCGTCGAGTCAGGGGAACCCGAGGACTGTCAAGAATCATTTCCTCTAGTCGGTTCAGTTCTCGTTGAATATCGATCCCCGGTCCGCCACTGGGAGTGGTGTCTATCTCTGGGATAATTCCATTTTCTTCGGGTTCGATTTGGCGATTGGATTCCTGGCGTAGCATTTATAAATATTTTTTATATATATCTTGAGCAACGTGTTTAGGAACGAGATGATCGACGGAACCGCTAAACTTAGCAATCTCTTTTACCACACTACTGGATAAAAAGCTATATTCATTTGAGGTTGCCAAGAAAACTGTCTCGATCTTATCAGAGAGGGTCTTGTTCGTGTGAGCCATCTGAAGCTCCATTTCAAAATCTGATAAGACTCGCAGCCCTCGAAGCAGAACCTGAGCATTTCGTTGTTTTGCATACTCTACCGTAAGACCTTTAAAACTGGCTACTTCTAAATTGTGCAAATGGGGAACAGAGGCCCGAATTTGTTCGATGCGTTCCTCGACGGTAAACAAAGGGGTTTTGTTCGGATTTCGCAGAACGGCAACGATTACCAGTTCAAAGAGCTTACAACCTCGTTCTATAATATCTAGGTGTCCCAAGGTAATCGGATCAAAACTACCAGGATAAATCGCAATCACGATTGAGCCATTGTAGGAGTTACTGAAAAATTATAGGACGATTTGAAAACGGTAGAGATTAATCAACACAAACCCTACAACCGTAACGGTGAGGAGAAAGGCACAGATCAGGTTGTCAGCCCATTGCTTTCGACCCTAAAACTGCTCAACCTCTGTACAAATACACCCAGACAGGGGAGCTGTTGGCGACAGGTGGCATCAGTTAACCGTCTGCGCTAAAGGGAGATTTACCCGGTTTGTACTGACGAACCGAACCATCGGTATCGATCCCGGCCATGCGGAAACGGCGATCGAGATCGGCGGGTTCTGGCGAAACTTTTTCGGCTTCCTCCATCGTAATCCGGCCTTCGACGACTTTATCAAAGATGGATTCGTTCAGCAGTTGCATTCCTTCGTAGTTGTCTTGTTCCATCAACTGCATTGCACTTTCTTCATCGCCTTTCAGGAGATAATCGCGCATAGCCGGAGTATTGATCAAGATTTCATGTACCCCAGTCCGACGATTTTCAACCGTTGGAACCAGCAATTGAGCGACAACCGCCACCAAGGAATCACAAATTTGAATTCGCATAGCCGGCTGTTCCTCTACGTTAAACAGGTTCAACAGACGGTTAATGCTATTAATTGCACTGCGGGTGTGCAGGGTTCCCAGAACCAAGTGACCCGTTTGAGCCGCTTGTAGAGCCGTGTTTACCGTTGTGCGATCGCGCATTTCCCCGATCAGAATCACGTCGGGATCTTCCCGCAAAGCCGACCGTAAAGCGTTATGAAATTCTAACGTATGCAGACCGACTTCCCGTTGACTGATCAGACAGCGATGGGACGGATGCACAAATTCAATCGGATCTTCGATGGTAATCACGTGCTTTTTGGCGGTTTCATTCAAATAACGAATCATCGCCGCCAGGGTCGTCGATTTCCCCGAACCCGTTGGCCCCGTGACCAAAATTAATCCTTGGGGAAAGCTAATAATCTTTTTCAGGACTTCGGGTAAACCCAGTTCATCAATGGAAGGAACTTTTAAGTTAATTAACCGCAGTACCATCGCTCCGCCACTGAGGGAGTCAAAACAGTTGACCCGACAACGGACTAAACCGGGATAAAAAATCGCCGTATCCAGTTCCTTATCGCGATCAAACTGCTGTCGTTGATGGGGAGTTAGGATCTCAGCCAGGTACTGCTCAAACACTTCCGGTGTCACTTTGACCTGATCCTTGGCTCTGACCATCTCCCCCTGAATGCGAAAGCGGGGAGTATGTCCGACGCGAATATGAATATCAGAGGCTTTGAGATTAAACGCATCTTTGACCATCTGTTTGATGCTGGTCTTGGCCGGGGCGCTTTTAGCATTAGCCTCTGGGGATTTGGGAGGAGGGGGTACCTTTGGTAAAGGAGGGTTAGACGACTGAGGTACAGCAGCGTTTGTCATATGTTGAATTCTCCTGGAAGCGCGAACTCAGTTGGGTTCGATCGGGTCAATTAACAGCAATTACCGCAATTATAGAAAATTTAATGACTTCTTGTAGACTTTTTAAAAGTTTTGTAATCAAAATTTCAGTTGAGAGGCGATTAGATTGCTGCAATTTTTCCTGAAAATCTCTCTGTTAATTTACCACAACAGAGAACAGACAAGCCGATAAAATTACAGATATTCTCCCCCAATGGGAACACAAACAAGCGGTATTTTCTATGAAAATTAATCGAAAAATCGCCGATTGGCTCGAAACTCACTGGGTTGCTCCCGCTTATGCCGGGGGATTACTCACTTTCTTGTCGCTGTTTTTCTTTGGGGCGGCGACCAATACCATGACCGGTTGGCTGTATGTGATCAGTGGGATCAGTTTGGCTTTACTGGCAATTGCCGCAGTCTTACCCGTGCGATCGCTAAAATCCCTAGAAGTTCACCGTCGTTCCCTTGAACCCGTTAGCGTCGGCAATCAACTGACGGTCGAACTGGAAATTTACAACCGCTCCGATCAACCCAAAACCCTTTTACAAGTATACGATCAACTGCCCTCGGTTTTGGGGAAATCTGCCACCGCTATCGAATCTCTCGCCCCCCGCAGCACTTATCATTGGGTTTATTATCTCCCCACCGATCGCCGAGGCGTTTATCATTGGGATCGGGTGCAGTTTCGCACCGCCACTCCTCTGGGTTTGTTTTGGTGTCGTCGGTCCCGAGAAGCGAAAGCCACTGCTATTGTTTATCCAACGGTTTTACCCTTGACAACCTGCCCGCTTGTTGATCAAATGGGATGGGAACAAAACCAACAAGTTCTCGATCGCAGTCAGTTTCACATGGCGACTGAAGGGGTGACTCGTACCCTCAGACCTTATCGTTATGGCGATCCCACTCGTTTAATTCACTGGCGATCGAGTGCGCGGTATAATCAACTGCGGGTTCGGGAGTTAGAAGTGGCAACCGGAGGTCAAGAAATTGTTATTTGTCTTGATAGTGGGAATTCCTGGCAAAGTGATGATTTTGAACAGGCGGTTATTGCTGCGGCTTCTCTGTATTTTTATGCTTCGCGATCGCAGCTTAATGTTCAATTGTGGACGGCAAAAACGGGGTTAATTCAAGGAAATCGAGTGGTATTATCTACTTTGGCTGCGGTCAGAGAATCTGAAGAAGCGATCGCCGATAATTTCCCGAATATTCCGGTAATTTGGCTGACTCAAAATGCACAGAGTCTTTCTTCTCTCCCGTCTGGAAGTCGTTGGGTTTTGTGGTCTGATCAAACTCAGATGAGTTCAACAAAAATGGCTCAATTTTCTGACAAGGGTGTACAAATTTCTCCCGATCAACCCTTACAACTTCAACTTCAGTCCGCTTTGAAATAAAATCTAAAAAGAAGTTCAGAAGAAACTGTTTACTGACTACTCTTATCACTGGTGAGGTGGTGACGGGTGAGGTGGTGACTGTAAAACTGGTGACTGTAATGATCGCATCCTGCGTTACAATCTAACAAACTGTTTGAAATTTAAAGATCTAATACGATGACAACTGAGACTACCGGAAATTTATCGACAGAAAAAAGCTTGAAAGCGATGAAAAAATTCGCCGAACAGTATGCCAAGCGTACAGGAACCTACTTTTGTGCCGATCCTTCAGTAACAGCAGTGGTGATCGAAGGACTCGCCAAACACAAAGATGATTTGGGTGCGCCCCTTTGTCCTTGTCGCCACTATGAAGATAAGGAAGCTGAGGTGAAAAATTCCTTCTGGAATTGTCCTTGTGTTCCGATGCGCGAACGCAAAGAATGTCACTGTATGTTGTTCTTAACTCCTGATAATGATTTTGCGGGAGAACAGCAAGATATTACCGACGAAGATCTCGAAGCCGCCCGTCAAAGCATGGCATAACAACATCACATAATAAGCCTCTTTTTAACTTTTGAGAGATTAGATGATTGTTTGATAAGATTACCCCCTGACCCGGCTTGGAAGGGCAGGGCTGTTTCATTCTCAGTTAAAAATTGCCGGGGGTTCGGGGGGTGATGGGGGGATGGGGAGGTGGGGAGAGGACTTTTTTCCGATGAAAAATAGCTTTTTGTTAATAAAAATTCCCCCC
>JAYKHV010000005.1:0-3534 GCA_035285085.1 Lyngbya sp.
TTCCCCAGTTGTCTGGCGCGTTGCCTTGGCTGCTGGGTTTGGTGACGGCGTTATTGCTATTTGCGTCGGTGCTGGCCCACGAGTTGGGGCACAGTATGGTGGCGATCGCCCAGGGGATTGAGGTTAAATCCATTACCCTATTTCTCTTTGGGGGGTTGGCCAGTTTAGAAAAAGAGTCCAATACCCCTTGGCAAGCCTTTGCGGTGGCGATCGCCGGGCCAGCGGTGAGTTTACTGTTATTTGTGCTGTTAACCATTTTGGGCACTCAACTCCCATTACCTGTACCCGGTCAGGCCATTATTGGTCTTTTGGGCATGATTAACCTTGCCTTAGCCCTATTTAATCTGATCCCCGGTTTACCGCTGGATGGGGGCAATGTGCTCAAATCCCTGGTATGGCAGATTACGGGCAGTCAAAACAAAGGTATCCTCGTCGCCAGTCGCGTCGGTCAAGGGTTCGGTTGGACAGCGATCGCCATTGGTAGCTTAGGAATTCTGAACATTATTCCCATCGGTAGCTTTTGGACAATTTTGATCGGTTGGTTCCTGTTGCAAAATGCAGGTTCTTCCGCCCGGAACGCCCAGGTTAAAGACCAAATGGAAGCCTTCACCGCCGCCGATGCTGTCATCCCCAACAGTCCCATTATTCCAGCGGGGTTAAATATTCGAGAATTTGCTAATGACTATGTGATTGGCAAAACTCCCTGGCGACGGTTCTTGGTAATTGGGGCAGATAATCAACTGATTGGTCTACTCGCTGTCGATGACATCAAACACGTTCCTACCTCAGATTGGCCCTACACTACTGTTGATTCCTTAATGAAATCCCCCCAACAACTAACCACCGTTGACGCAGAGCAATCTTTGTTTGAAGTAGCGCAATTGTTAGATCAACAAAAACTCTCAGAATTGTTAGTGGTGAAACCCTCAGGCGAAGTATTGGGATTACTAGAAAAAGCATCGATTCTCAAATGCCTACAAGCCTCCGTTGCTTAGGTTCGATGTAGTCACAAATTGATTTTCAAAACCTGTGTCCCCCTAAAAAACTAGGGGGATTTTTTTGTTACTTTCGCCTCCATAGCCTCTATGAATTTTTGCTTAAGTTTAAACTTGGTAGTGTTATTTATGCAGTGAATGATCTACGTCTATGGTGACAGGATTTTAAATTAACCCTTAATATTAAATTTTGTGTATAGCATTTGTTTTAATTTTAGAGAACTTCGTTTTACAAAGTCTTCTTCAGATTCATTTTCTAACGGTTTACCAATTTCATTACTAAATTCTGATATAAAAGACTCGTCCTGAATCAAATTGGAAACTTCTTCTGAAAATTGTTCTTTCTCATTCTTACCAAAAGAAAGTGGAGAAATAGCTGCTGCTATACCAAATGCCAGATTTTTTTGAATTTCCGGAAGATTGATTGAAGATGATTGTAAATTTTGATGTGATGAGTTCTTGATTTCATTCATAAATTCTTCAAAGCTGTTCATTTAGATTCTCCTTTTTTATAATTTTTATAATAAGCACGAAGTATTTCACGAAAAGACAATATAATAGCTTCAATTATTGTTCTTTTTGTCTGGTCGTCTAGTTTATTCCATAAATTAAACAGAAAACCAAATACACTGAGTACCGGTAAACCCAAAGTGCTAGCTAAGACCTTCCACATAATAGCTAAATTAGTCCATTAGACTAAAGAAAATATATTTTATACTAACTTTATCATAATTCTAATTTTAAAAAATGGTTGCGGATATTAATTTTTGTGAACTCCTGCCGCGAAATGTAAATAAAACAAAAGATTTTATGGTGCAAGGTAAAATAACAAGGTCAGAATTCACTGTCTGAGCAACTCTTATGGACAATAAATTAAATTACAGCAATTGGAACAGAGAGTTCATCAATTAGAACAGATCCTGGAAAAAGCTAAGATTTTTGAACCCTATGTTCCTGAAGATTTGGCGCAAGGAGAAGATGTATTTCAGATATCAATTCAAGTTTATGAACCTTGGGATATTCGTGGTAGCGGAAGATTACCGACACATACAAATACTGTTATTTTTAAAGATTCTTTTTTCTATACATGGAACGAATTATTCACGGATATTGCACCGTGCCTAATGGTTGAAGCTAGTTTTGAATCTATTGAGAAAAGTCTAAAACAATCAATTTATAAATATTTACGCCTACCAGAACTAGATAAATCTCCCCATCCCCTAGATTGTATTGAAATTCTTTGTGATGATGTCCGCACAATTATTCTCCAACTTAAGGCTTTAAAGTTGATAAGTGAAAGTTTAAAAAAACATTCTATTACAGATATAAATGAATATTGGTCTTTAACTCAATATGGACAAAATTTAATGCTCAAACTATCCCCCATTAAACGTGAAAATTAATCGTCAATACTAAGCAAGTGTACTCGGCAAAGATGAATTGTGTGATTTATTCGATGTGGGGTTTACGTCATCCCTTGATCGGTTGCTATTCGTCATCTGTTTGTTCGGTAGTTGCCGGATTGGTGAAGCTTGCTCCTGAACATAATCGACGATCGCCCACTGGTGATTAGGGGAGAGGTGAGAAAAATTAGTTTTCCAAAAAAAAATCCCACAAGATTTGTGAGAGAGTGTTCATGTTTATGACAATAAATAATTTAATGAGAGACTGATACAAACTTAAGAGAAATTAAAGAATTCCCTTGAACTTAGCTTCGTTAATTAGCCATTGATTTACAGTTTCGCCGGTATCTTCACAGGTGTCTCCAAAACAAGGTTCATAATCTAGCTCAAAAAGAACACTCCCCCCATCATTAATCCGCTCTTGGGCAGCTTCAGGACAAAAAGGAAGTGTTGGATAGATGTCGTCCATGCGATCAGCACTTAAATCCCCCCAAACTTGCAGACATCGCCACTCCTTTTTTTGTCGTTCTTCTATTTCTTGAAATTGTTCGTTTTCCTCGACTAAAGTTTCCACTGCTTCATTGACTTCATCTTCATTCTTCGCAATCGTAACTTTGTAAGCTAATTTTTTAATCTTTTCAATTTTCAAATCTTTATATTGATTCATGACATTTAATTTTATGTTTTTCAAATTTTTACTGTTTTTTCAAACGCTCTCTCTATATATTAGCCTATGACTCTAAAAAGCAATTAGTGGTTATCTACACATTCAAGATCGGTTTTCCGTACAAATCTCCTAGTAATTTTTTCTGATCGCTAACCAACCCCTACTTATTTCTTTTTCGCCAATCCCAAGTCCGCTCTGCATTGCTACTTACAAGCTTCCGTTGATTAGGTAGTGAGCAATTCACTATCAATGCGTCTGCCAAAAGTTGACCGTCAGGATGCTATCAATATCCTGCCCAAAGGGCCATACATCAGGAAAATCGCATTGACCATAGTCATCACAAACGGTTTCTAAGGCAAACTCCCAGGCTAATTCAAAGGACTGATCCCAAATGGATTTTAAGCTGGGGGATGCCTTGATTTCTAGCTTGATTTGACGGCGTTGCTCTCGGATGGTGCGCTCCCAGCCA
>JAYKHV010000006.1:0-33050 GCA_035285085.1 Lyngbya sp.
CATCAGGAGAACGATTGGCGCCGTTAGGAAGTCTAAATCCTGTAGAAGAATCAAAGCCTTCTCCTAATTCTAAATGTGCTTCAACCCAATTCCCAAATTGCCCAATTATACTAAAATTCCGCTTACCCGATTCTCCACCGGTCGGGGGATTCACAATTAACTCTCCTTCTGAATTGCGTTCTAATCTTAAATCCCGGTTAACAATGGCGAGCGCTTCAAACTTGGGGTAACATGGAGAGCAATTTCACGGGGTATTTCTAAAGATAAAGTTTCTGATTCAAATGAGATTTGCATAAGCAATCATCTCCGTCTAAAATTAGAATTCATCGTTTATAATTCTGTTCCCTGTCCAATATATTTTAACTTCCACAAACAACCGGAAATAAAATTAGTAAAAATATGAGCCAAAATCGGCACAAATAAATTCCCGGTGGCGATCGCACTGTATCCCAAAATCAATCCGACAACAGTTGCCCAAATCACATAAGGCCATTGTTGAGAACCGCTAAAATGTAGCACCCCAAAACAAACACTTGAGATCATCAATCCCAAGGGTGTGAAGCCAACTGCCGCCAAAATTACACCCCGAAAGAGCAATTCTTCACTCAAACCCGGTAACAATCCCAACCACAATAAATCCGGCCATAATAGGGGAGTCAGTACCAATTTTAAATATACATCCGCACTGCGACTATAAGCCGGCCAGAGCCGATAAATAATCGAACTGGCAACCGTAATTGCCAGACCAACAGCTACACCTAAGGATACATCGAGCCGAGTAAAATTAATCGGCAACATCGAAACTTTACCGAAAGAAAGCCACAATTTAGCGACAATTAACAGTAAAGTTGCCGTTCCTCCCATCGCCACTAGAACTTGGGTGCGGGTTAACGATTCAAACTCGGGATTTTTAGGACTATGTTCTACCACGATATTTTGATAAAATGCAAAAACAAAAAAACAGTTTAAACAAAAGAAGTTGAATCAATTTTAGCAATCGGCAACAGATTTGAACGCAGAGCATGAGGATCAATTCCGGCTTGATGAGCCACCAAAACCCCCAACGCTTCTAGATAAGAATTCACCGTGAGTGCTTTAATTCCCAGTGATTCTGGAGAAACTTGCATCTGAGTTTGATTTTCCGCCACTGCAATAATCTGAGTTTGACGATTGCTAAAACTTAGAATAGCACTCCCTCCGCAGGCAGTGGCAGGAACAACAACCGCATCAACCGCATTTTCCCAGATGAGATCCGATGAAAAATGGGAACCAGAAGCCAAAGTGACAAACTGCGGCGCCCGACTCAACCCCACCAACACACAGGGAAGAAACGTATAGCCCAATTCTTCGGCGGCCGAACGGGGCGATAAATCCGGATCGAGTGGTAAAGTAGATAATGCCGGAGCATGGGCGCAAGGAATCTTAAACTGCCGGACAATCAAGTGAGAGATCACCGCTTCCGCTCCCGCCAACGGATCGACGCCCTGGCCGTGTCGGTACTGTTCGAGGGCGAGACTGTCTTGATTATCGGGAAACCGAGCCACCACCGCGATCGCTTCGGCTTTTGCTTTTTTAATCAATAGTTCGGCGCCGCGCAGCAAACTATCGGGGTTCTCGATCGTCCCCCAGGAGGCTCCTGAAGCCGCCGTTCTCAGTTCAACCCCCAAAGGGGCATCCGTGACCACATAATCGGTTAAACTTAAACCTAGCGTCGCTCGTGCGGCATCGGCAACTTGTAGATGGCGTTGGCGTAAGTCGGGTTCAATGGCTTGATCAAGTAATAACCCCACCCGGTTTTGATGAACGGGTTGTAAGCCCCAGGAACCCTTCGCAAATTGATCGAGCGCATAGCCTTCGACATAAAACACGTTCGACATGGGCCAATAGAGTTGAGCGCCGTTGAGAACGTTAGGATGAGTGATGAGGCGATCGCCAACTTTGGCCATTGCGCGAGCCACCGGTAAAGCATCACCGGCGAAGCCTCCGATGGCGGCTCCAACTCCGGTTGGTACAATTAAAACAACAGTGTATGGACGAAAAATCATCGTTACAATTCCGCAGACAACCTGAGTTCTTACTCACTCCTGATAAATTGTGCCTTAGAATGGAAGTCTGTAAGTCCAAAACCCCCTACCGATTTTCTCGCTCTAGGGGATCGAGTTATGCTTGTCTGTCCCCAATGTCAGTTTGAAAATCCGAGTCATCACAAGTTTTGTCAAAAATGCGGCTATAGTTTAGCGCAGAAGTCTTGTGATCAATGTGGTTCTACTGTATCTCTGAATGTTCTTGAGTGTCCCCATTGCGGTGCGAGAACCGGAACCGTTTGGTTAGCAGTGGTTTCGAGTTCGAGCTTGGTTAATGGGTATGATGTCCTTTGCGAAGAAGAACTCAATCGGCTCGGTTGGGCGATCGTGGAAATCTCAGAAGAAACGGACACCACTACCGATATAATAGAACCTGCAACTGCGGTCAAATCTGAGCTAGAACCAATTCCTAACGACGAGATTTCTTCCTCTGAGGAAAACGCTCTAGAAGTTGATTCAGTGGCTTCTCAAACGGCTTCTGAGGAGATTTGGATATCAGAGGCTTTTGATGCGAGTGAAATACCCGTTGGTGATGCTCTCCCGTCTCAAGCAAGCAATGACTCTAATGACTTCGTTGAGTTCAAATCAGACGACAGTTGTCTTCCTGGCTTAGACAAGGGAATGTATTTAGATGAAAATCAGCGATATCAACTGATTGAACCTTTAAAAACATTGAAGCCGGATGAAACTGTAACGCTAGAAGTTCTAGATACTCAGCCGCTTCAAATGTCTCCCTTGCAAGCCGCTCAACTTACTCTACTGTCGTCATCGGAGAAGATGGATACTTTTGTGATTGCTGCGGCGCAAGCTTATTTGATTTTACAATCTCAATTTCCAGAACATTTTCCCAAACTTCAAGATGCTTGGGAATCCGATCTCTACAGGGTGATTCTGCTGGAAAATTACTCCCACTCTCCAATGTTACTCGAAAAATTTAGCTCGCCGGAAACTTCTCCTCAACAAATTCTGTCTTGGTTGCAACAAATGGCGAATTTATGGGAAATTTTAGAACCTTCCCAACAGTGTCAAACTTTACTTGAATTAACGAATTTACGAGTTTCTCCGAATTATCCTCACAAAATTTGTTTGCAACGGTTGTATCTTGAACCTCAAGAGAATAGGATTTGTTTATCCGATTTAGGCAAAGTTTGGAAAACCTTAGTTCAACAGTCGCAACGCACGTTGTTTGGTTCTTTGACTCAAATTCTGCGAGATTTGAATGAAGGAAAAATTGAAACGATTACTCAACTCAAACATCAGTTAGCCGAAGTTGAACAAGAACTGAATTCTTCCTCGACTGAAACTAAATCAGTACCGATATCCGCCCCAACTCGGATTCAGGAAGATGTTGAAGAGGATACCACAGATATTCCCACTGAGGCGAACTTTGCTCCGACAATTCCTCAGATTAATTCATTGTTGCACCTAGAGGCTGTCGGAGCAACCAATATCGGGCGTAAACGTCAGCGTAATGAAGATTCGTTTGGGGTACAAACCTACATACATGAACAACAAACGCCTCAAGGTAGAATTTTAGAAGCCAAAGGATTGTATATTCTTTGTGATGGCATGGGAGGACACGCCAGTGGGGAAGTGGCGAGTCAGTTGGCGGTTGATACCCTCAAACAATATTTTCAAACCCAATGGCTCGACGAATTGCCAACCCCAGAGATGATTGAAAATGCGATTGTGCAAGCTAATAATACAATTTATGAAGCCAATCAGCAAGCGGTTCGTTCTGGAATTGGACGCATGGGAACGACCCTGGTTATGGCAATTGTAGCCGATAATCAAGTGGCGATCGCTCATGTCGGCGATAGTCGGCTTTATCGTTTAACTTCCCAAGGAGTTGAACAAATTACTATCGATCACGAAGTCGGACAGCGAGAAATTCAACGGGGAGTCAGTCCGGATGTGGCTTATGCTCGTCCGGATGCTTACCAACTGACTCAAGCTTTGGGGCCACGCGATCGCAATTTTGTTAAACCCGATCTACAGTTTTTGGACGTTAAAGAAAATACCGTATTAATCTTAGCATCTGATGGGTTAACAGACAATAATTTACTGGAAATTTATCAAGCTACTCATCTCGATCCTCTACTCGATCCCCAAACCGATCTCAATACGGGAGTCAATCAGTTAATCGATCTGGCGAACGAACACAACGGTCACGACAATATTACCATCATTGTGATTCGGATGTTCGTTTCTTGAACTCACGTGTCGGGCGTCGGGGAATTAAAAAACCCGGTTTCTTATAGAAACCGGGTTTTTGGGATGTTTATCTGTTTTCACTGATAACTGATCACTGTAACAACTGGTGACTGGTGACTGGTGACTGGTGACTGTAAAAGGTTCGGTTTTCTGTATTAAAGGTTCGGTTAAATATTCGGTGTAGAAACCTCACTTTAAATTCGGGTTTTCTACGCTTTAAAAACGTTTTTTTTCTCGGCATTATTAAAACTGTAAGCAATAAATCATCTACACAAACAACCGGAGAGAAAACAATATGATGTTAGTAACTCGTTACAACCCCTTCGCTGAAGTTGAAAAAATGTTTGAAGAAATGACCACCGCTAAAATGACAAATTACTGGACTCCCGCAGTTGAGTTACAAGACAAGTCCGATCACTTTATTGTCCGGGCGATTATTCCTGGTTTAGAAACCGATAAACTCGATATTCAAGCCACCAAGAAAGGCGTTGTCCTGACGGGTAAAACCGCACGTCCCCAACTGAATGAAGGTGAAAAATACCTGCACAGTGAGTTTCCGGTTGGTGAATTTCGTCGGGTTGTCGTTCTCCCCGAAGCGATTATCAATACAGAAGTTAAAGCCGATTATACCAACGGAATTTTAACTTTGACTTTACCGAAAGCACCCGAAGTTGTTAACCGTGTGGTCAAGGTTAATTTAACCGCAACCTCTCAACCCGAAGCGTTAGAAACTGCCGACGCTCAATAACTCCAAATTCGGGTTATAATAGGTGATTAACTGATAGATAACCCGGTTGTTCGAGGTAATTTCAAAGATGAATTACCGAGACAAAACCGGGTATTTTCGTTTTCTTTCAGGAGACTTACGAAAAGGTTAATTAACTTTCAAGAGAACCGTTTTTACGGGAAAGCATTCTAATATGATATTTGAGTAATTAATAATCCCAAGCGTAGGGGCCGGTTCGACAATATCTTTAATTACTGCTGAGAGATTTAGATAAACCCGCCCCGCACCCATAAAAGATTAATCAACCAGACATCATTTAACCGGATAACTTAAAGGATTTACACTAAAAGAATAGAGTTAAATAACAAAGGAAATATGGCCAGAGGCGATCAAGTTTATGCTTATCGAGAATTTTGGAATCTAGATGGCGTTTATGAACATCATGGTATAGACTGCGGAGATGGTACCGTTATTCATTATCGCAAACCGAGCGAAGTCATTGAACGGACTTCTATCGAAACCTTTGCGCGAGGGGGAAAAGTTTATGTTAAACGTTATCCTGTACGTTATATTCCCGATACGGTGATTCAACGTGCGGAGAGTCGTTTGGGAGAGCAAAAATATAATCTATTATTCAACAACTGTGAACACTTTGCGACCTGGTGCGTGACGGGTGTTAATGATAGTCGTCAAATTAGAGATTTTGTACCGCTTCTCAATCAAATTAATGTCGATCAATTATATCAACCCATTCAAGAAGCGTTAACCGGGATTAAAAAAGATGACGCACCGCTGTTGTTAAATAAAGCGTTAGCCGATATCCGCACCGCTTGGGATGATGTTCATCCGAAGTACAAACAAGCTCTTGAAGAAATGAATTCTTGGCAAAATGTCGCCAGCGAAGCGCTAAAACGAAATAGAGAAGATTTAGCTCGTCAAGCTTTGCAACGTAAGATCTTTTACAAGAAACGCGCTGAAGAACTCGAAGAAAACTTAGAGAATTTAGCTGCAATGACTCAAAATTTAATTAGCAATCAGAAAAATTTGCAAATTCTCTAGAAAGGATGAATTCTTGATTCTAGAGTTGATTTGACTCTGTAGGGGCGGGTTGACCACAGTGAACAGAGAATCTTGATAACGAATAACTGCAAGAACTGATAACCGATCGCTGTAAAAACCCGCCCTAACCCGATCGTAGAATTAATCAATCGGACAGGGTATGAGCGAGTAGAGTTATTAGATCGGATTCCTACTTGAATTTGCCAAGGCGATCGCAATCTTTACTCAATCTTCTTGAATAATTGGGGTTGTCAGTGTTTTGAGAAATTACTGATTGAGTTCAAGGAATTTTTCAATTGACCGATCAACTGAATAACTTACCTCATCAAACTTACAATAATCGTCCTTACTGTCTAAAAATTTAGCAGTGGCTTGAATTAAATTCAGGCTCGCTTGAAAACAAAGATGATTCTCCTTTGGAGAGGCTACGCGATCGCACTCTAGAGTCACCCAATTAATAGAGTATTTTGAAAGAGGCGATCGCGAAATTTGTCAGGAACGATATTCTATGCTAAACTGTATTTTTGACCAACCTCCTTGAGTATTTGAACAAATTTATTCTGGTCTTGTTCATCATTTAATTTTTCTACTAATGTTATCAACTTCGACAAATCTTGTCTACTATTAGAGTTAGCAAAAGCTTCGACCAATTCTTCATTAAAAAATTGAGCCAAGTAGTCATAGCTTTGTCGGTCATAAAATATTTGATTAACCACATCTACAAATGTAAACAATTGAATCCTGGTTTGTTCGTTAGAGATAAGCTTTGCTAGTTTGGGATCAACAAATTTAGCTAAACTTTGATAATTTTCAGTTGTACTGTAAGATGTTTTCACCATATCTACAAACTCAAATAACTCCTCAGCATCTTGTTTATTGGATAGGAGTTCACCCAATTGAACATTAAAGAATCTAACTAAGTTTTCATAGTCTTTAGGATTGGGTGATGTTTCTACAAAGCTGATTAAAGACCTCAAATGATTTCTGTCCTGATAATTCGAGAGTAAGTTAAACAATTGACGATTGGATAACTGCGCCAGATCCTGATATTGAATTAAGTCCTCTTTCCAGGTAATTCTTTTATCCGTGAACGCTATATCATTTGTAGCATTACTCAGCCAATTTCCCGGATTATTCCACCGACTTTTTTCTGTTTCTATTAAAAACAGAACCTTTTCATTATAATCAACCGATAGCCAAGTAGACAAAGAATTTGAAAGTTTATCCAGAGGAATATAAGGAGCAGAAAAACTATCCCGACTTAGAAAAGACCCGTACCGAGAATGCATTTCTTGTACTAATTCTCCTAAAGAACCAGGTGTTGGATCTTTGGTCAAAGTGTAGATACGAGTTTCCAACTGACGCAGTGTATCCCCATCTCGTTTCTTTCCTCCCTCCAAAAATGACCAAATTAAGAAAGCAGTTCCAGAAGCAACAAGAGCGGCGCCACCTGTCATTACACTCAGTCCACCCAAAGCCGACATGGTTGCAGTGATAGCCGCAGCGCCGGATAATGTACCTGCAACGCCCAAAGCGCTCGCCGCAGTCCAAGCCGCAAAAACGCTCGCCGCACCCGCTAGGGTTCCGGTTGTAATTGCAACGCCTAAATTCGTCAAGTCTTGGCTATCCATTTGCGAGACTAACGCCACCGAGACCAGTCCTGCGGCACCAATTAACGCGGCACCTCCGGTTGCGACAACCAATCCCCCCAACATTCCCAAGCCTCCTGCGGCCACCGAACCTCCGCCAAGGAAGGCTAATGTTGCATTCGTTGCTGCTGCTCCCGACAAACTGCTGATACTGACTCCTGTGGCGGTTTCTGCTCCGATTGTTGTTAGCACTCTAGTTGCTTGGGGTACAACTGCACCTCCTCTCTTTGCAGCAGTCTCCAATAATTTCTTTTTAGGTTCTTTAGAATCTTGTTCCAAGGTAACTGCTTTTTCTGTAAAGTTTTCAACAGTAGACTTGCCTTCACTGTTGAAATCTTGCTCTCGGGTTACGAAATAAACAACTTTAGCATTTTCTGGAATATTCGCTTTTTCAATAAATGAGTCTAAAGATGTTAAAGTCGCTACATCGGATTCGGATATCGTTTCACCATTGCGAACTTGATCGTAAACTGCCAGATATTCTTCCTGGCGACCCGGACTCAGTTTTTGACTTTCTTTAATTAAATTAACTAAAATAAAGTCAACTGTTAAAGCCCGAGAAGTGGCGCTGGCAAGAGAATAAATTTGTTGAATCGTGAGAGGAAGGGTAGAGTTGGTAATAATCGTATCGAGATCGGTCAGGGCTTTAAAATCGGGAACGGGTTCACCCGCACGGACATATTCATAGGTTCCTCGTATTGTTTTCTTCTCTTTCTGCGTTAAATTTGATTCGGCTAATGCCGATGCGATCGTCTGTTCAATTCCAACCAAACGGGAGTTTTTGCTGGCGATTTCATACCGCTGTTGAATCTGAGGATCTAGCTTGGAAGAAGAGATCACATAATCGAGTAATTCCAGCGCTTCTACATCGCTGATATATCGAGAATCTTCAATATCTTCGTAAACCAACTTGCATCTTTCTTGGCTTGATTGCTGAATAAATTTCGTACTCTCAATCTCTTTATAAATTTGATCGGCTATTCTTGTAATCGGATCATACAGCGTATGGAAAACGACGACAATATCTTCACCTTTCAGACCAACCCCAGAAATAACTTTCTCCTCATTTTCTCGAATTTTTGCTGGAATTGATATTAGTTGAGTGTCTCCCGATCGCAAGGTAATAATCTGTTGTCCGCCTCCACGAGCCTTAGCATAGGGAACAAAAATGTGATAAATTTCGCGAGTTGAAGTGTTATTTTCTGAAGCTGAAGAATCTGCAAATGCACGGGACGGATCAAGCCAGTCCTTCGCCATCCAGCCAAGAGTACCCAAAGCGAGACTACCCAGAAAATGACGTCGGCTCTGAGTAAAAATACGAGGTTGAGCCATGATTAATCTTCCTAGATTTAGTTCTGTCAATGGAATACTTAGAGTGAAAGTGTGATTCCAAAATCTAGTTTATCATGTGTTTATTCCTCACTTTAGTTAAATTTTAGATTGATTTTGGGTTAACATTTACATCAAGTAAAATTAGTATATTATTTAATTTTTGACTGATTAACGTTCCTGTAGGGGTTCATTCTAATTATAAGTCTCGATTGGCGATCGCGAACTGGACAAAGCCAACTCAACAAACTGTTCGTGAGTAACGGCCAGAGTCAGGCGAGATGGGATATTAGTAACTAGGGTGGGAGATGAGTCAGTTGATGTGATTGCGTCCTCAAGCCGTTAGGAGGGGGAGGGGGTTCAACCTCTATCGCCCAAAAAGCCTGAAACCCTCGCTGGTTTTGGTTAATTTTAAGAGAAGATAAAGTCGCTGAACCGACTGTGCTATCAAGGTTTGGAGGGAACTGTTTGGGAATTCCCAGTTTTTGGGCGCCCACATAATGGTAAAATTTCACAGTTTGTCAAATGTCGGGCGTCAGGGTATGGAGTTTGTGTCCGTGCTGCTGACGGATGACGGATGACCGATGAGTGATTTTCCGGTGTGTGGATGTCCAAAAGTGTGAACAACATGCGCTTATCTCCTGTTTTCGTTGCAGTTTTTGGGCTTACTGCAACTGTGGGGCTTTCTAATTCTGCAAATGGTCAAACCTCTCTAACTTGTTTTTCCAGTCCTCCAGAACCGTTAAATACATCATATGATTTACATTTAGATTGGCTGTTATCGCAGTCTGCAACTCTGGCTAACTTTTCTCCAGTTTTGGGTTTAAGCGAAACTGAAGGGGAGATAATCTTTTGTGAAAATAGGTTTTTTAGTTCAATCACTCCTACGCTACAGACTTCTCTAGAGATTTCTTTAAACAAAGCTGAGGTTTCTAAACCTAGCTCACTCTTTGTTGAACAAGAAGTTTCGGAAAATCTTATCTTTAACAAGAACAAGCCCTATTCTCCGTCTCTTTTTCCGGTTTCTTTTAATGAGTCGGACTGGTTTCAGATCAAACTGTTTTCTTTAGATGCAAAAGACTTAGAATCCGTTCAATTTGATTCGGTTTTTGTCCCTTTAGAAACTTCTGAAGACTTGGCTTTATCTAAATCTAAATCCGAGGAGTTTTCAGAAGAAATTGCTCTCAATAAGTTAGAAGAAGTTAAACCCGAGTTCGTTGAACCGTCTGAAGAATTGGCTTTAACGAAGTCAAAACCTGAGCCAGCAATCAACCGAGAAATTACTTTATATAAAATCGAATCAGAACAAGCAGAACCCATCTTATTTGAATCAAAAATTGATGCGGTTGCTGATTCAACTTTAAGTCAATCAAGTCAACTCGGAGAAGCCTTACAACCACAACCTGTTGAACTCGCTCAAACCTCCCCAGACATTGAACCCCAACCGGAAATCGAACCCGAAATTGAACCGGAAATCGAACCCGAAATCGAACCCGAAAACAACAACATTCCCCAACCGCCTCCCCCAGTTCCTCAACCTCAAATTCCCGTTCCACCGCCACCAACTCCCAGACCACCACCCTCTCAAAACGCGCAACCGGAACCTCAAGTTTTAGTGGCTGAAGTAGTTATCGAAGGAACCGAAAATGAGGTTTTGATAGAAAGAGTTTATGATGCAATATCAACATTACCCGGACAAACAACAACTCGTTCCCAACTCCAACAAGACATTAACGCCATATTTGCGTTAGGCTTTTTTAGAAACGTTCGAGCGCTTCCAGAAGATACGCCATTGGGTGTAAGAATTACCTTTGAAGTCGAACCAAACCCGCCTTTAGAAGCAGTTATAATCGAAGGCGATAGTGTGTTACCGCCAGAAGTTGTAGAAGAAAGCTTCGCCGGTCAATTTAACGAAATTATTAACCTCAATGAAATTGAGGAAGCCATTCAAGAAATTAATAGTTGGTATCAAGAGAATGGTTATGTATTGGCTCAAGTCATTGAAGCACCCCAAGTGAGTCCAGATGGAACAGTAACACTGGTAGTTGCGGAAGGGGAAATCGAAGATATTCGGGTGAGGTTTTTAAGCAGTGAAGGAGAACAAACAGACGAAGAAGGAAACCTGATAGAAGGGAAAACTCAAGACTATATTATTCTGCGGGAAATTGAGTTAGAACCAGGAGATGTTTTTAACCAAAGAACCGCTCAACAGGACTTATCTCGTGTTTTTGGTTTAGGGATTTTTGAAGATGTACGGCTTCAACTCGAACCCGCAGACGAAGATCCTCGAAAAGCGGTGATGGTTGTTAATATTGTTGAACGAAGTACCGGTTCTCTCGTCCTTGGGGGTGGGGTCAGTTCCGCGACAGGTTTGTTTGGTACCGTAAGTTATCAAGAACTCAACATTAACGGACGAAATCAACGTCTGGGAGCAGAAGTTCAACTGGGCGAACGAATTGTTTTACTCGATATTAGCTTTACCGATCCTTGGATAGGAGGCGATCCTTATCGGACCTCTTACACCGCCAATATTTTCCGACGCCAAGCGATTTCCGTCATTTTTGAACAAGATGACGAGGATGATAACGTTCGACTCCCCAACGGCGATCGCCCTCGGGTGGTGCGTACCGGGGGCGGAATTACCTTTACTCGTCCCTTCGCCGAAGATGTCTTTACCACTCCCGACTGGGTGGCTTCCTTGGGCGTTCAATATCAGCACGTTGAAATTCGGGATGCAGACGGAGACATAACGCCTCGGGATGACGCCGGAAAACTCCTCAGTGAAAGCGATGACGGTGAGGACGATCTGTTTACGGTACAATTTGGAATCGCCCGCGATCGCCGCAATAATACCCAATTTCCCACTTCCGGCTATGCGTTTCGACTCGGTACCGAACAAGCGATTCCCATCGGTTCGGGTAGCATTTCTTATAATCGTCTCCGGGCGACTTACAGTTACTACCTCCCGGTGAATTTTATCGAGTTAGTTCCTGGTGGACCTCAAACCATAGCGTTCAACTTCCAAGCGGGAACCCTGATCGGAGATTTTCCGCCCTACGAAGCGTTTGCGTTGGGGGGTGCAAATACGGTTCGAGGTTGGCGTGAAGGGCATTTAGGAGCCGCTCGTAGCTTTGTTTTAGCCTCTATTGAGTACCGTTTCCCGGTGTTCGCAGTCAGTAATTTCCTCGTTGGAGGAGCAATATTTATTGATGGGGCGAGCGCTTTAGGAACTCAAAGTACCGTTCCTGGAAACCCGGGTGGTATTCGCGGTAAACCCGGTAGCGGTTTGGGCGTCGGTGCGGGTTTGAGAATTCAGTCTCCTTTAGGCCCAATTCGGATTGATTATGGTATCAGTGATGAAGGTGACGGGCGCATTCACTTCGGGGTCGGCGAACGGTTCTAAGATTTATAAAAACCCGGTTTCTTATGAGTTACCGGGTTTTTGCAGTATAGGGGCGGGTTTATAGAAGTTATCTGGACTGACAACATACATTTTGACACCCGACACCTGACACCCGACACCTGACTTTTTCTGCATTTCAAGCAACTTTATAGACAACTCTTTTTTGATGATTGTCTAAGATTTCTTTCAATGCAGTTTTAATTTTCATGGGTGTTGCACTTTCAACAGATAGAGCGAGTTCTGATGTTCTTTCGCCGAACCAACCCTCAGCGATGTCAAAGGCTTCTGTGGCTTTTTCTAAGGTCATGTTATATGCAATTTTGACTTGTTCGGAAGTTGAAGTTTTGATTTTATCAATTACAGCTTGACGTTTTTCTACACTGAGATTTTGCCAAACCTGTTGTTCAATAATACCCACTCCAGAAATAGCAATGACTACATTTCCTGTGGCGATCGCTGACCCAATATCGGTCGCCTTTTTAACAATATAAGTTTTCCATTCTGGAGAAATTTCTTCCCAAATCGCTTTAATGACTGAACTGCTGAGTAAGGCTTTTCCCACAGTTGGAAATAAGATCACAACCGTTGTAATGACCGCAGAGGTTAACATTCTCGGTTCAACTTCTGTTAGTGCTTGTTCGAGGGTGATTTCATCTTTTAAAACTTTGATTAAAGTGGAAATCACTTCGATTCCGACCGTAAATCCTAAAGCAGCAAAAGCACTCCCATCCATCAGTTTTTGAATGACTTTAATCGCTACTCCTCGCAGACAACCCGTTTTTAAACCTGCTAAAGTAACTCCTAAAATTTGAGTCAGTTCTTCGAGTTCAAGTTCTTGTTCCCCTCGACAATAAGCCCCAATGGTTTTAATCGATTCAAATAAAATATTGATAATGGCGTTAATTGCAGCACCTTCTAAACCCACACCGCTAACTTTTCCACCTGTTGCAGCGACACCGATCACATTAGCCGCTAAGTAGGGATTTTCAGCCACCCATTGAGCAAAATCTTGACTCATCGGAAAGCTTTTAATCCCATCAATATCAATAATAATCGTGGCTCCCGAAAGATTATAATTGTCGGAATTTGCGATAACTTCTCCTGAATAATCATCGGATTTAACTGATTTTTCAAGAGCCTGTGTTGAACCGGCTTTGGCTTGAATGCTAGTAATGATTTCTCCAACTTTTTCCAGATAAATATCTGGATATTTTGTCATTCGAGCGGTAGTAACTTCCTCGACAGTTGCTTTAGAGCCTTTCAGTCCAGCATTAATATTAAAGCCAATCGCTTCCAATTGTTCAAACGCCAAACCAAAGGGTTGAGGATTTTTACTAACTTGATGATTGCTTTTGTTCATCCAACCTGCACTCGGTTCTAACATTGTCGCTCCTCCGTCTTTGTGGCTTGGGGCGGTAATAGAGGGGTTGTCGGTTAGAGTCGGAGTGACTCCATTGACAATTGCATCAATTTTTATTTTCATAATTTTGGCTCAGTTGTCAATCAACTGGAATAGATTGAAGACTCCTGGCACTATCTTAATTTTTTCCGCCTCAATAGAGAATGTTTAAATTACTGAACTTTAAAAACATTGGATGTATTCATCAACTCGCAAATCTCCGTAAATTCACGAGTCGGTTGATCTTTTTTATAGCACTACGCGCCAAGCGCTGAGAACAACTAAAAAGCTAAAATCTAATTACAGCAAGCCTTTCACTGTTGTACAATCGCCTATTCCCCGATCGCTTTTTGCCAGACCTCAAATCTACTGCATTCGATCTAAGGTACGATATTGAATGGCTTCGGCTAAATGATTGGCTTGAATCTCATCCGCACAGGCCAAGTCCGCAATGGTACGCGCTACTTTTAAAATGCGATCGCTGGCCCTTGCCGAAAGTCCCAATTTCCGAATTGCACCTTCGAGAAGCTGACGACTGGTTTCATCGAGTTTACACCAGGTTTGAATGTGACGACTTTGCATCTGGGCATTACATTGAATTTCCGGTTCATTTTGAAACCGAACTTGAGCAATATTTCGCCCCATTTTGACTCGTTTTCTAACCATTTCTGAATCTTCTCCGGTAGATTTTTGGGTGATTTCTTCGGGTTTTAAACGGTTAACTGCAACCTGTAAATCAATCCGATCCATTAACGGCCCCGAGAGTCTTGCCCAATATTGTTCTCGTTGTCGGTGCGAACAAGTACAAGGTTGAATTGGATCGCCATAATACCCGCACGGACAGGGATTGGTACTCGCAACTAAGGTAAATTTAGCCGGAAAAACAACCGATTGACGAGTGCGAGTAACGGTTACAAATCCATCTTCTAAAGGTTGACGCAAATACTCCAATACATTCCGCTTAAATTCTGTGAGTTCATCTAAGAATAATATTCCATTAGAAGCGAGGGAAATTTCCCCCGGTTTCGGAAAACTTCCCCCGCCCACTAAAGACGGCCCCGATGCCGAATGATGGGGACTGCGAAAGGGGCGATCGCAAATTAAACTCCCTCTATTTTTTAACAATCCAGCAACCGAATGAATGCGAGTTACTTCTAAGGCTTCTTCAAAGGTTAAAGCGGGTAAAATCCCCGGTAAACGTCGGGCGAGCATCGTTTTTCCGCTCCCCGGAGGCCCGACAAAAATCAGATTATGTCCGCCCGTTGCGGCAATTTCTAACGCCCGTCTGGCGTGAGTTTGTCCTTTAACATCTTTTAAATCTAGGCTAATTTTTTGAGTTTGAGATAACACTTTAGAACGGTCTAATTTAACAGGTTTGTAAGCATCGGGACGTTCTAAAAAGTCTGCCACTTCAAAAATCGTTTTAAATCCATAAACCGCAACATCTTCAACAATTGCCGCTTCTAAAGCGTTATCTTCCGGCACAATTAACCCGGTAATTTCCATCTGTGAAGCCGCCGCAGCAATCGGCAAAACCCCGGAAACCGCCCGCAAACTTCCATCGAGTGAAACTTCACCTAAAAACAAAAAATCCCCCAACAAATTGGGGTTAACTTGTTCGGAAGCAGCTAAAATTCCAATACTAATCGGTAAATCAAAACTCGGCCCTTCTTTGCGTAAATCAGCCGGAGTTAGATTAATCACAATACTCCGCATCGGAAAGGCATATCCGGCGTTTTTTAGCGTGGCTTTGACCCGTTCCCGAGATTCTTGGACGGCGGTATCCGGTAAGCCTAAAACCACAATTTTCGGCAGTCCTCCGGAGATATCCACTTCGACTCCAACTTTGACCGCATCAATTCCAACAACGGATGCACTCCAAACTCTGGCTAACATGATAATTTTGAATCGATAATAATGGGATTAATGTATGATGTTCAACAGAACAACCAAAGCTAGAAAGACAGAAAGCTTTTCGTTGTCCACCAGATGCAAGAGTTGAAGTCAGACGAAATTCAATACCATGACCGATCAAGATACAGTATTTGGTAAAATCATCCGTCGTGAAATTTCGGCCGATATTGTTTACGAGGATGAATTGGTTTTAGCCTTTAAGGACATTGCCCCCCAAGCACCTGTCCATATTATTCTGATTCCAAAGAAACCTATTCCTAAGTTAGCCGATGCGACATCAGAAGACCATGCCTTGATGGGACATTTATTGTTAAAAGCCAAACAAGTCGCCCAAGAAGCGGGTTTAGATAATGGTTTTCGCATCGTCATTAATAACGGGCCAGATGGCGGTCAAACGGTTTTTCACCTCCATGTTCATATTATGGGCGGTCGTCAAATGCAGTGGCCCCCCGGTTAGAAAGGGTCGGGAGGTGGGGAGGTGGGGAGACAGGAGACAGGAGTCAGGAGTCAGGAGACAGGAGGACCGGAGGTGGGGAGGACCGGAGGTGGGGAGGTGAGGAGATCTTGCCTCTTGCCTAAGCGCATGATTGCATGATTGCATGATTGCCTGTTCCCTATTCCCTATTCCCTATTCCCTGATCCGGCGTTCCCTGTTGCCTCTTGCCTTTCCCTATACTTTTAATAAGCCCTGCTTATGTTAAGCAGAACAAAGTTATATCAAAAATCCTTTACAAAACTATCATTTCTATGCAGACCTGATACAATCAAGTTCAAGGTGGCTGACTCGCTACCGAACGTACCTTGAAAACTGAATTTAGCAATTATTCAAGCATGACCACAACAATCAGACAAGGCGAAAACGCCAATCTGTGGGATCGGTTCTGCAACTGGATCACTTCTACCGACAACCGCATTTATGTGGGTTGGTTCGGTGTTCTGATGATCCCGACCTTGCTGACCGCAACCATTTGCTACATCATCGCATTTGTAGCTGCACCTCCGGTGGATATCGACGGTATCCGCGAACCTGTAGCCGGTTCTTTGTTGTACGGTAACAATATCATCTCCGGTGCTGTTGTTCCGTCTTCTAACGCGATTGGTTTGCACTTTTACCCGATTTGGGAAGCTGCATCTCTCGATGAGTGGCTTTACAACGGTGGCCCTTACCAGTTGATTATTTTCCACTTCTTCATCGGCATCTGCTGCTATATGGGCCGTCAGTGGGAATTATCCTACCGTTTGGGAATGCGTCCCTGGATCTGTGTAGCTTACTCAGCACCGCTGTCTGCTGCGACCGCAGTATTCCTGATCTATCCCATCGGACAAGGTAGCTTCTCTGATGGTATGCCTTTGGGTATTGCTGGAACCTTCAACTTTATGATCGTGTTCCAGGCTGAACACAACATCCTGATGCACCCCTTCCATATGTTAGGTGTTGCCGGTGTGTTTGGTGGAGCTTTGTTTAGTGCGATGCACGGAAGCTTGGTAACTTCTTCTCTGGTTCGCGAAACCACTGAAACCGAATCTCAAAACTACGGTTATAAATTCGGTCAAGAAGAAGAAACTTACAACATCGTAGCCGCTCACGGTTACTTTGGTCGTTTAATCTTCCAATATGCTTCCTTTAACAACTCTCGCGCACTGCACTTCTTCTTAGGTGCATGGCCGGTTGTCGGAATTTGGTTTACCGCTTTAGGGGTTTCCACTATGGCGTTTAACCTCAACGGTTTCAACTTCAACCAGTCTGTCCTCGACTCTAGCGGTCGCGTGATCAATACCTGGGCTGATGTGATCAACCGTGCCAACCTGGGTATGGAAGTTATGCACGAGCGCAACGCTCACAACTTCCCATTAGACTTAGCCTCTGGTGAGTCTGAGCCGATTGCACTCGTGGCTCCTTCCATCAATGGCTAATGCCAGTGTTCCATCCGAATAGCTAGTTCATTCAAGCCCTCCCAACGGAGGGCTTTTTTATATTACACAACTTTACATAACTTTGCAAGCTGTGATCAGGTTTTCAGCCAAACTGGGAAAAATCCACAGGCCGCCGACCCTTAAGCGGCTTGACAGTATTGTTGGTAAATTCCATCTAACAACAAGTTCAAAGCAAATACCGCATCTTGGGTGGCTGAAATTGCCGCTTGCTTTTCTTCTTCAGTCGCACAGAGTTTAACTAAAGCATCACGAGTCATTTTGCTGTGAATTTCATCGGCTTTTTCATGGACTTTGAAAAAGGAAACCGCATCGGCAGAATTAATCCCATAATAGGTATTCAGTCCGGCTACTTTAGTTGTAGAAACTTCAGGAATTTGGGCTTCATAAGCATACAAAGCCGCCAAGCCTTTAACCGCATTTTCACTGCGAGTCAATTCTTTTAAAATCTGAACAGACTCTTTGGTTTTATCAAGATGTTTGCGTTCGAGAACTGCTTTTCTTTCCACACCGAGTCCTTCAGCAAACCGCAACCAAAGTTCGGGATGATGGGTTGAACCCCGTTCTTCTTCGATTAAATTTTCGAGCAACATCTGACGAATTTCTAAGTCATCACAAGCGGCGTGAGTCGCGCTAACGTAGGTAGGAAAGTGATGAACTTGCAAATAATATTCTGTCGCGTACTCTTGCAGCATCTCTAACGTCAGTTTGCCTTCATTCCAGAGTTGATAGAAAGGATGCTTGAGTAGATGATGGGTGTCAATAATCTCGTCAATTTGAGTTAAAAACTCTTGCTCAGTCATGGATTGGTCTTGGACTAGCATAAATTCACTCTGATGAGGTTAATGCTTGTGAATTGTATACCAAATTGAATTCTTGTCAAGGGTACGCCTTGATCGCAAAAACTATCATTATAGCTGATTCCAAATGATCGGGAGACACCGAGTCACCGAGTCAGGAGATGGGGAGGTGGGGAGGACCGGAGGTGGGGAGGACCGGAGGTGGGGAGTAGAGAAGTCAGAAGTCGTGATGTCAGGAGTCAGGAGTCAGGAGTCAGGAGTCAGGAGTCAGGAGACAGGAGACAGGAGACAGGAGACAGGAGACAGGAGAAAAGAAGTTTAGAATTGCCTGTTCCCTGATCCGGTGTTCCCTGATCCGGTGTTCCCTGTTCCCTAATAACTGGTGACTGGTGACTGGTAATGAGTGACTGTAAAGACTGGTGACGGGTTCGGTGTAAAACCCCCTTTCAGACGCCCAGTAGCGATCGCAAGGTTTCTTTCATTTGCTCAGTTGTGGTTGTCGCCGTTCCGAACTGACGCACCACCAAACTCGCCGCCAAATTCCCCAAAATTGCCGCTTCCTCTGGCGTTGCTCCCCCGCACAACCCCAAAGTTAAGGCCGCCACCACCGTATCCCCCGCCCCTGTGACATCAAACACATCTGTACGGTTAAAAGCGGGAATATGGGATACACTCGGACTGATGCCGTCTGAAGAGGCGGAAAACAGGCTCATCCCATCTTCTCCCCGTGTAATCAAAATATGAGCCGCTTGAGTTAATTTCAGCAGGTCAACTCCTGCTTGTACAAGGGTGTGATCATCCGTAATAGAATATCCAACAGCCAGTTCCGCTTCCGGGAGGTTGGGGGTAAACAGACTCGCCCCTGAAAACCGATGTAAATCCTTTTGGGTATCCACCACCGTCAACGGATGAGACAAAGCCGCAGCAATCGTAACAGGAGTAAAAACTCCATCCCCATAGTCCGAACAAACCACCGCATCGACGGTTTCTAGGGAGTCGCGAATATAATCAGCCAATTGTAACTGTAACTCCAAGTCGGGCAAGCGATCGGACTTGCGATCAATTCGGACAATTTGTTGAGTCACCGACTGACGGGCATGACCGGAAATGCGAGTTTTCGTCACCGTCGGGCGATCGCCATCAAGCAAAATTCCCTCTGTCTCAATTCCCGCTTCCTCAAAAATCCGCCGCAAAGCCAAACCCTGTTCATCCTTCCCCACAAAACCCGCCACTTTCACCTTTGCACCCAGTTTCGCCAAATTGTACACCGCATTGGCGCCTCCACCGGGAATCTGACGAGTGCCTTCATGTCGGAGAATCAATACCGGTGCCTCACGAGAAAGCCGTTCCACCTGACCCGTAAGATACTCATCGAGAGTTAAATCTCCCACCACCAAAACTCTAGCTTGAGAAAAGCGATCTAAGCGTTGCGTTAAGGAGTCCGCTGTAGCATTGAGTTGAGCCAGAAAAGAGTCATCTAGAGTCATAAAAGAAATGTGAGGACGAATAATTGGCGATCGCGATCAATCTACAAAGCGAAAGCACTCCGATCAGCAATCTTGCATTTTAGCAGTTGACGTCCGTACCTTAAGGTGACTTTTTCAGTTTGACAACAAAAGCTTTGAGTTGAGCCATTTGTTTTTTCAGGGCGTTCATTTCCGCTTGCATTTTTGCCACGCGCTGTTCTAACGCCTTAATTTTCGCCGCATCTTCCGAACTCGTCGCCGGAGCGGATGCAGCCGGAACAGCACTCGGTAAAGGTTCTCGCAGCTTGTTGGCTTTGGTAAAAGCGGACTTGATCGCTTCGATCAATTGTTTTTTCTCGAAGGGTTTTTCGATAAACTCAAAATACTCAAAGGGTTCGGGAATTTTTTCGGTGACCTCTTCTTTGCGACCCGACATTAACACAAGGGGAATTTTCCGCAGATCATTATCAGCTTGGATCTGCTGGAACACATCCCAACCGCTCAATTTCGGTAACAGGAAATCTAACATAATCAAGTTAGGATGTTCCTGACGAACGAATTCTAGTCCTTCTTTACCATCTTTGGCTTCTAATACATCAAAGTTACCCGGAGGGAGCATTTCCCGAACCCGCACGCGAATAACTTTGCTATCATCGATAACCAGGATTTTTCGACCTGCCACGACTGACTCCCTAGTGATGAGTTAAGTGTTCCGAATATAGTCTATTGTGACTCATCGGTTAGAACTCAACCCGAGTTCTTCACATACATTAGCTTACACTTGAGCGAAACCTCTCGGCAGAATGCCTAATATTAATCCTTTGATGCTACAGATTTTTAGTTTCTAGATGTCAACTCCTACTCACTCTCCATCTACACCTGGGTCTCAATCAAATTCCCAATCCTCAACGGTTACAGCCCTACCCGACTGGTTGCGACGTCCGCTGGGAAAAGCCAGCGAACTGTCTCCGGTTCAACGGATTATCAAACAGCGCAATATCCACACCATTTGCGAGGAAGGACGTTGCCCCAACCGGGGAGAATGTTATGCTCAGGGTACGGCTACGTTTCTGCTGATGGGGCCGACTTGTACCCGTTCCTGTGCTTTTTGTCAGGTGGATAAGGGTCATGCTCCCATGCCGTTAGACCCCGATGAACCGCAAAAGGTAGCCGAGGCGGTGCAGCTTTTGGGGTTGCGTTATGTGGTGTTGACTTCGGTGGCGCGAGATGATTTAACTGATGGCGGCGCAGGTTGGTTTGTAGCCACGATGGAGGCGATTCGTCAAGATCGCCCCCAAACGGAAATTGAAGTCCTGACCGCCGATTTTTGGGGCGGACAGGGGGGTGGCGATCTGAGCGAATTACAATATCAACGCATTGCTACGGTCGTCGCCGCCAAACCCGCTTGTTATAACCATAATCTGGAAACGGTTCGCCGTCTACAAGGAACCGTCAGACGGGGTGCCAAATCCGATCGGTCTCTCGATGTGTTGAGAATTGTTAAAAAACTCGATCCAACTCTTCCCACGAAATCGGGATTAATGTTAGGACATGGAGAAACAGAAGCGGAGATTATTGAAACGCTTCAAGATCTCAGAAAGATAGATTGCGATCGCGTCACCTTGGGTCAATATATGCGTCCATCTTTGGCCCATTTACCGGTGCAGAAATATTGGACTCCGGCTGAGTTTGAACGCCTGGGAGCGATCGCCAAAGAAATGGGTTTTTCTCATGTGCGATCGGGGCCACTTGTTCGCAGTTCTTATCATGCTGGAGAAAGAGACTGATCTGACTACAGAAAGAAATTGATCCCTATCTGTCTGAAAATGATCTTATCTATGCTTTAATAAAATCAACGCAAACGCAATTGAGGTTTGAATTTATGAAAAATGACGGCGCAATGAGACATCACGAGGCACCCGCTCCTTATCCTTTTCGCACGTTTTGGGCTATCCTGCTCCTGGCGATCAACTTGTTGGTAGCCGCCTACTACTTCCATATCATCGAATAGTTTTAAACGCTGTTAATTTTTGATTTAATAAATTTGTGCTGCTCCCAATTTTTAATTGAGTTTGTTCAAGAACAATTCTAGAGCAGCACTTTAACTGTTTAAAATCTCAAAGCAGACTAAGCCCGACCTTTAGGTTTCGGTATTCGATTCGATTTCGTCAACACGTTCTTGTAGTTGTTGGAAATCTTGCTTGAGTTCGATCACCAGCGTTGCTAACCGATCAAACATCGGATCGCCAGACATTAAATGCGATCGCGGATCGGGCGGAATGTTTTCGGTGGGTGGAACTTCTACGGGGTTAATTGGTGGCGAAGATTGAAATCTTAAACTGCTAATTTCCCCTCTCAATTGAGAAATTTGAGCTTCCAACCGTCGAATCCGAAATTCAAGTTGAGAGTTTGTCGAAGCTTGAGCCGGTGAGAAGATTTGCCAGACAATTATAGCAGATAAAACGGCAAGACTTAAGCGCAGAACGGTTGGAGATTTAAAAAGGTTTTTCATCATTGTTTCGGTTGAGGAATTACAAGAAAAATGAATCCAGATTTAAAAACATTGGTAGTTTTAAGGAATCGTCAAGATGATGACTCAAAGAAATGTTGGTATTTTGCTATTTAACGATGTCGAAGTTCTCGACTTTGCAGGCCCGTTTGAAGTGTTTTCTGTTACTTCAGAATTGAATGAAAATAAACCGTTTCGGGTGTACACCGTCGCGGAAACACCAGAAAAAATTCGGGCAAAAAATGGGTTGAGTGTTAATCCCGAATATACGTTTACAGATTGCCCCTCTCCTCATATTTTAATCATTCCGGGCGGAATTGGCAGTCGAGAAGCAATGAAGAACTCAAACATTTTAAATTGGGTGAAAACCTGTTCTCAAGATGCCGAGTTAGTTCTGTCCGTTTGTACCGGCGCTTTAATTTTAGCCAAAGTGGGTTTACTCGACGGTTTAAGGGCAACAACTCATCATCAGGCGTTTGATTTACTGCGAGAATTTGCACCCAAAACAGAGGTTGTAGAAAATCAACGCTATGTCGATGAAGAAAAAATTATGACTGCGGGGGGAATTTCTGCCGGAATTGATTTGTCGCTCTATGTTGTGGCAAAATTGTTGGGTCAAGAAATTGCTCTGAAAACAACTCAATACATGGAATATCACTGGACGCATCCCCTGTAATTATACAGATTTTGACGCAATTGTGAATCTACAATTATGAATTATGAAAGGGAATTCCCATAAATTATTAAGGTAGAATTCCGGCGGGATAAGCAGAGGAATAACTGAAGGATGTTGTTATCAAAACTCTTGGTACTCCCCGAATTCAGTTCCAATTTATAATTCATAAATTAGATGATATCCGATTGATTAATTCTGTTATGGGGGTGGGGCGGGTTTAAACAGTTTACAGTGAACAGTGAACAGTGAACAGGTATCGTGCAGGTTACAAGCGATTGCTGAAAACACGCTCGAATTGATAACTGAAAACACTCTATGCGCGAACTTTGCTACGATCGCGAACTTCGCTCGCGACCATTCCGCCAAGTCGCGAGTTCGCGCTCGCGACTATTCCGCGCTCGCCGCAAGTTCGCGCTGATCACTGCATAACTGATAACTGTAAACTGTAATGAACCCGTCCCTTTGAGCGGATTATTGATTCGTCGGATATGATATTAGAATTATTCATAATTGATCATTCTAATTCGCTGATACCATCTAAAAGGTGTCTCTGGGAAAAAAAAGGCTATGCACATTTTGGGAATTCTGTCAAGTGGGGGTAAAAAAGGCTGGTGAAAATTCGTTCATCGCAGGTGAAGGGAAAGGGTGAAATTTTTCCGGAATGGCGGGGTCAAGCAACGAATATATCAGGGTTTCAGCCGTTATCAGACGTAAAAACACCCAATAGGTCAGACCATTCCTTCATTATTTTCAAGACCTAGAATACCATAAGGGCTGAAAGAACGCAAGCACGTTGCTTATTGAGAATTATTTTTGCATTAAGTTTTGTAAAAATGGCAGATTGATAGAAAGTTCTGAACTTAAGATCGGTGAAATTTAATTTCAACTTATCGATGTTCGTTAATCTCTCTGAAGAATGGCGATCGCTATTTTTTTCAATACACATTTTCGCTTTTCTGTCAACACCACTCAATTCAGACCCCTAAAAATTTGTGCATCGTCTCGGGTGAATTTGGATGTTGTTAACGGGGTAATCAACGATATCATTACGGTTTGAAGCGTTAAAACCTCTTGTAGCCACAAGAAGCCTAGATTTTTATTTGAATTCAGAATACCACAACGGCTGAAACAACGCAAGCCCGTTACTTATTGAGAATTATTTTCGCGTTAAGTTTTGTAAAATTGACCCAATTATAGAAATTTTTGAATCTAAATCATTTACTTATAACTTGATTTTATTTTGGAGTCGGGGGAAAGGCATTGTGGAAGAATACTGCTAAAATTCTGGGTATTAAAATTCTGGGTATTAAAATTCTGGATATTAAAATTCTGGATATTAAAATTCTGGGTATCGTTGTAGCCAGGTGGCGGTCGGACAAAAATTCACATGGGCAGCGATCGCCGCTTCTCGATCTATGCCATAACTACTAATCGCCCAGACTTCTTGGGGGTGATCGGGAAGTTCCAATAAAGCTAACCGGAACATTCCTGCCCCGGGTTTACGGAAAGAATCAAATTGAGTTTGATCCGGACGGCTAAGATTGAGAAAATCAGAGCGTTGATATTCAGTGTGAATCACTTGAACTTTATTGTTCAGGGAAAAATCGAGTTCTACACACCAACAATATTCCCCCGTCCAATCACTAAAATAAACCTTGCTGATAGCGGGAAACAGACGCAAAGTATAGATTTTTTCCTGTTTAGCAGTTTCTAAAGATTTAGGACTGTCCGGATGATTGATTTGTTGATCGTTAGCGAGGGCGATAATTTTCCATCCACTTCGGTAGAAATAAGCGATCGCATCGCTGACACCAGTTAGGGGTTGTAAATCTTGGGGATTTTGGGGAAAAGGTTGACCTGAACGGGTTGTCGTTAAAGTTCCCAAACAGTCAACCAACAAAAGTTTATACATCTGTTTTTTTCGATAGTATTTCGCGAGGAAAGGAGATAGGAGACAGAAGTCACCTCGTCAGGAGTCACC
The DNA here is from genome assembly GCA_035285085.1 of Lyngbya sp. Taxonomy (GTDB): domain Bacteria; phylum Cyanobacteriota; class Cyanobacteriia; order Cyanobacteriales; family Microcoleaceae; genus Capilliphycus. Next base: position 25,143 of record JAYKHV010000006.1, read on the forward strand.
GAGTCAGGAGGAAAGAAGTCAGAAGTCGTGATGTCAGTCGTCAGGAGGAAAGAAGTTCAGAAGTTTAGAATTACCTCTTGCATGATTCCCTGTTCCCTGATCCGGCGTTCCCTGATCCGGCGTTCCCTTTTCCCCTTTCCCCTTTCCCCTTGCCACATGAGCTATTGCCTGTTGCCAGATGAGCTGTTGACAGATGAGGAAAAGTGAAGTTATATTAATTTATTCTCTCCGAGAAAATACGGAGAGGGGAGGGAGATTTTATACTAGGAATTGATCTCTACTGACTTAACTTAGCCTTGACCAATTCTTGAACTTTTTTGCCATCGGCTTGACCTTTCAAACGTTGCATAGCAGGCCCCATAACTTTCCCCATATCTTTAGGGGAAGTCGCGTTAACTTCAGCGATAATTTCATCAATGATCGCGGCCACCTCAGAATCGGAAAGTTGCTGAGGGAGGAATTCTTCAATAACAGCCAATTCAGCCTTTTCTGTTTCAGCTAAATCCTCCCGTCCGGCTTGCTGATATTGTGCGATAGAATCTCGGCGTTGTTTGGCTTGCTGCATTAACACCTCAAGTTCTTGGTCGGGTGTCAGAGCATCTTGACCCTTACCTTTGACCTCACTTTCTTTTTCAATGAGAACCTTCTTAATGCTGCGAACCGCCTCCAGCCGGACTTTATCCTTGGCTTTCATGGCGGCTTTAATCTCTTCGCTGATTTGATCCTTTAAACTCATGGGGTTGATCCTTGAACAAAAATATCCTTGTAAATCAGGGTCTAGGGGGTGAGGATTAAAGTTTTCTGAAATCGGTTTGATCGAGTCCGAAGTATTAACGAGTCAGATCAAAATCCGTATTTTCCCTATTTTAATTTGGCGCAGAGTTTTTAACAATAAAAGAGAGACCGTCTTTTGATAGATTAACGCGCTTAGTTGTGATTGTTAACTTAGTAAACGAACATTGCCCAATCATGCCTAAGTGTGATGGGTCCGCGTCCGATCAATCCTGAATTGCTCCCCCATAACAGTGGTAAGATTTCCATGAATGAACTGCGAGGCCATACCGTGATCCGTTCTGCTACTTTACCTGTTCCCCATCGTGAGCCATTGGTTCCCGATCATAATAGACTGCGGTTATTTTCGGGATCGTCAAACATCTCCCTGGCGACCGAAGTGAGTCGTTATCTGGGACTCGACTTAGGCCCAATGATTCGCAAACAATTTGCGGATGGTGAATTGTATGTGCAGATTCAAGAATCCATTCGCGGTTGTGATGTGTACCTCATCCAACCCTGCTGCCATCCGGTCAACGACCACTTAATGGAACTGTTGATCATGATTGACGCTTGTCGGCGGGCATCGGCTCGACAAGTCACGGCAGTTATCCCCTATTATGGTTATGCCCGAGCCGATCGCAAAACCGCAGGTCGAGAATCAATTACCGCCAAATTGGTGGCGAACCTGATCACCCAAGCCGGTGCTAGCCGAATTTTAGCAATGGACTTGCATTCGGCGCAAATCCAAGGCTATTTCGACATTCCCTTTGACCATGTTTATGGTTCCCCGGTGTTACTCGACTACCTGGCGAGTAAGAATTTACCCGATCTGGTTGTCGTTTCTCCCGATGTGGGGGGGGTGGCTAGAGCCAGAGCGTTTGCGAAGAAGTTAGATGATGCGCCACTGGCGATTATCGATAAACGCCGCCAGTCTCACAATGTCGCGGAAGTCTTAAACGTGATTGGGGATGTCGAAGGAAAAACCGCCGTGTTGGTTGATGATATGATTGATACGGCCGGCACAATTACAGAAGGAGCCAGACTGCTGCGGGAAAAAGGAGCCAGAGAAGTTTATGCTTGTGCGACTCATGCAGTGTTCTCTCCTCCCGCAAGCCAGCGGTTATCCGAAGGACTGTTTGAAGAAGTGATTGTGACGAACACGATCCCAGTTCCCCCCGAAAAGCAATTCGAGCAGTTGACCGTGCTATCTGTAGCCAACTTGCTCGGAGAAACGATTTGGCGCATTCACGAAGATACTTCTGTTAGCAGTATGTTCCGCTAACGCCAACCAGAGTAGGGACAAGGAAAGCGATTCTGTTGAGATCAGATCGGGCTTTCCTGTTCCCTCTGTTTAACATTGAGAGATTACCGAAAAAATTGGGTTTAGAGCCAAGTCCTTTAGGACGGCTTTATGCTAAACTTTCTCTTGTGGTCATGGTAATCAACCACACTAAAAACCCAGTCGCCGAAAGGCAGCGCACCTTGACGCACTGAAGTTATGGGGTTCCGTGCACAGAAAGCTTGTACGGGTAAAAGCTTCGCTTCAACAAGTACAGAGAAACCAAGATTTTAGGTTTTCCACTGTACGGTAGGGCATACCGAAACAGGCTTCTGAAATGGAGCGCTCACGCCTCGGTCGAGACTGATCTCGGCAGTAATGGGGAAACCCAATTAAGTAAGTCAACTCGCAGAAAGAGGAAGCCCAAACCGTGAGGTTTGGAATCCTCTTCCTTTAGGGAGAGGAGGATGTCAAAACAAACAGTTCAACCTCCCCAAACTTTTTTCAGAACATCTTCCGGTGAGAGGTCAGCAATTTTACCCGTCGGAGATTTGACCGCCATGACGCGATCGCTTTTGGGCAATAACTTCTCGGGATCGGTCGGTCCAAACAGCGCAATGGTATAAGTTCCCACCGCTACAGCCAGGTGCATCGGCGCACTGTCGGTACAAACCATCAAATTCGCCGCCGCAATCATTGCCGCCAGTTTACCAATATCTCCGGGCGTTGTCACCTTCACATCCCGACAGGACTGGGTGAGTTGGGCGACCCAAGCCTCATCTTCCGGCCCTTTCACCACAACCACCGGTAAGTTTGGCTGTTGTTGCTGCATATCTTGAATAATCATCTCCCATTTCTCAACCGGATAAATCTTATCGATCCCCTTTTGTTGAGCCAGCAGACTCGATCCCCCGTGAATCAAGATATAGCCGGTGTCTTTAACCCCAAGCTGCTGCTGAGTGGTCTCAGCCCAACTAATATCCGATTTGGGAACATTGATCGACAAACCCTTAAACGGAAGGTTTAAACCCAATCCTTGCAGCAAATCGTGATACATTTCGGCGGCATACTGTTCGGTTTTCAGGGGAACCGCATCGGTGAGAAAGGTCGCCCCCCCACTGCCTGCATATCCAACCCGTTTGGGAATACCCGTCAGCCACAGCAATAACCCAACAGTCCATCGCTGTCCCAATGATAAAACGATATCAAACTCCCGTTCTCGGACAACGCCGAGAAAATTTCCCCAGTCCGCCAAACTGTTGCGGTCTTTAAAATCATAGCTGAGAACTTCAGAAACCGACTTACACACCCGATAAGCACCTTTAGCCCTGGGTTCAACCACGACAGAAATCTGGGCTTGGGGGTAAGCTTGTTTGAGATCGTCTAAAGTTGGAAAGAACAAAACTTGATCGCCAATCCCGCCAGGGACAAGGGCTAGTATTCTCATCTCTATACGAGTTAATCTACTTGAACAGCTTAATTCTAATGGAATACCATCTTACCGACTCAAAAACTCAAAATGCATTTATTAATTCCCGCAGCCGGCGTGGGGCGACGCATGGGATCTTCCCGCAATAAGTTGCTTCTGACGTTACTCGACCAACCGTTAATGGCCTGGACACTCAAAGCTGCAGAAGCTTCAACCGCAATTCAATGGATTGGTATTATCGCTCAACCGATTGATTTCCCCGATTTTGAAGCCATTCTCGCCCAACTGAACCTAAAAACCCCCATAAAGTTCATTCAAGGCGGTTCGACCCGTCAGGAGTCCGTTTACAACGGCTTACGGGCTTTACCGGTTGAGAGCGAACGGGTGTTAATTCACGATGGCGCCCGCTGTTTGGCCACTCCCGAGTTATTTAATCGCTGTGCGGAGGTTTTACAAACTTGTCCCGGTTTGATTGCCGCTATTCCCGTCAAAGATACGATTAAAATTGTCGATTCAGATGGTTTAATTCAAGATACCCCCGATAGAGAAAAACTCTGGGCCGCCCAAACTCCCCAAGGTTTTGAGGTAAAGTTGCTCAAACAGTGTCACGATACCGGACTGTCTCAAGGTTGGGCGGTGACGGATGATGCGGCGCTGTTTGAAAAGTGCGGTTTACCGGTGAGAATTGTCGAAGGCGAGGAAACAAATTTGAAAGTTACTACTCCTGTTGATTTGCGCGTTGCCGAGTTTATTTTAAGGGAAAGACAACTTTGAAAAAGGCAAAAGTCACCTAGTTAGGAGTTCAGTTATCAGTACCATGCTAGTGATAACTGATAACTGATAACTGGCTGTTGCCTGTTCCCTATTCCCTGTTCCCTAATAACTGGTCACTGTTCACTGAAAAACTGTTCACTGTCTAACGGGTTCCCCGACTCATAAACGGCTGAGAAGGTAAGAAACGGATGGGTGTATTTGCAATTAAGCGGTTAATTTCATCAATGGTTTCAGTGCGAGAAAAGTCTTCTCGGGTAATTAAAAATTTCAACAGAGCAAAACTGGGGGTTTGAACTCGATAATAACCGCTATGAGTATCTATGGTTTCCCGAAAATGAGCGACGGTATTGATCGCATCAATAATCAAACCATTCCAGGGATTTAACTTCAAATCAACGGTATTGACTTCGATCATCCGAGAACAATCGAGATAATTAAACTTTTCAAATAAGTCATAGGCTGAAGTGGGTTCGACGGCGGCTATAGAGTTGAACATTACTCGAATATAAGGACGATATTCTCTCGAATTCTCTGAGGATTTAACAGGGTTTAGATAAACATTTCCGAGCCGCAATCCTGACATTTCTAAACTGGGTTCACTAAACCAATTTCCGACTAAAGACAGATAGCGGAGAACGATATCTCGGTCGCTGGAAAATAAGTAAATTTCTTGACAGCGTTGAATAGCTGAACGCACGTAGTTATTTCGTCCTTCTCGCAACAATTCTAGGGGAATATCCGGGCCGGATAGAATCAGTTTATTCAGAATCAGATATTCTCCCATCTGCGCTTTTTCGTCTTCAATTCGTTCGTCTTTGCCGAATTTATCCGATAAAATTCTCAAGACATTTACTACAACTAACGCCCCCATACTATGCCCAATTAAATTGACATTTAAGGGCAAAAAATTAGCAGAAATGGGTTGGGTTTCGGGGTCAAACGGCATACTAATATAAGGATTTTCGCCCAACACTTTATCTAAGCGCCAAAAGAACTCGGCTAAGTCGGGAGCGCCGTAATGAATGGCTCGATAGCGATCGCGTTGATACACCACTAACCGTAAAATTTGCATTAATAACAGCCACAAGACAAAGACCACAAAAGCCACAATTTGCCATTGGACTATTAATGATCCGATTTTTGAGAAATTGAACCAAGCCCAAATCGGATCTAAAATGGGGTCTAATCCTAAAATTTGTAAGAGGGGAACAATCGCTAAAGCTGAGAAAAAATAAAGCGCTGTTCCCGCCAGCCAAGCCAATAACGCCAGGGTAAATAAAAACTTAAAGAAAATCCCCCAATTGTATCGCGCATCCATCCAAAGTCCCGGCGCGACAAAAGGCTGTTCTCCCGGCCAATTATAGCCGATATAAGCACTTTTATCTTCTAAAGTTCCAATATAATTAATTGGGCCTTTTAAACACAGGGCTTCGGCTTCACTGTCAAAAGCTTTATAGAAGTCTTCGGCGGGTGTTGAGTAACCGTGCGTTCTGAGGGTGATGCCTTTGAAATTTTGCGATCGCAGAAGCATCCCCATTTCAGCAATATTAAACAGAGGACGATATTTATCCATTGGGGGTAATTTTCGATCCACATTTAATGAAGTTGGGGCTGTACTAACCACTAAAAATATGTTAGAATATTCTCGGTTAACAAAAACTTCAAAGTTGCGACTGATAGCCGAGGTAAACTGTTTATCGTGCCAACTGTTGAGCGTGCGAATGACGTAATCTTGATTGACTTGTTTAGCAAATTCTGGATATTCATCAGGATCGCAAGTTGAACGCAAAGCCTCGGCGATCGCCTGTTCTCGCTCTATAGCCCCATAGGTGGGTAAACTATAAATAGTTTGGGCTTTAACGTTGGGGGGTTGAATGTAAGCAAGCTGGACAATGCGAGCTTTTGTCCACCAGTCGGAAAACGGTGCCGCATTGCGAACAATGGACTCTAACCAACGGCGATCATTTTGAAGGGTTTCTTTCTCCCAGTAAAAGGGCAAACTTTCATAACTACGTTCAATTCCCATAGTATTTTTAAGGGTGTTATTCACAGAGATTCACTCTAGTTATAGCAGCAAGTCAAGCCCCTATTCAGGATAACTTTGTGAATTTAACTTAATTCAAAATAAGTTTAAGCAAAAACATTTAGAGTTCTCAAGTTTTGTTAAATTTAGGACAAGCATCTTGAGGCTTCAATTCCATAACCGTCGCCACCAGGGTTCCTCCTCAACGGGGACTATATTGGCTTGACGGCGAATATCGTTGATATTCCAATTGGTTAACCGGACTAAATTTTGGATTTCTTGTTGTTGTCGCTCTCGAACCGATTCTTTATAGGCTTCAGCAAGCTCGCAAGTGATTTCACCTTGGTAGGGATGATTAATCACATAACGTCCTTGAAAAAATTGTCGATTTCCGGTTTCTTGAAACTGTAAATCTTCGGGGAAAGTTTCACGAGTATAGCGGACATGAACCCGACTAATAAATACATTTGTCGGTTCTCCGGGGTTCAACCAAAAAACACCCGCTTGTTTCATTTCTTCGGGGGTTAAGGGGTCAGCCGCACAAGGATCGCAGCCTCGCATATCCCAAGCATATTCTAAAAAAGCAACTCTTTTTTGTTCCCGTTCGTAGGCGGTTTTAAACATTGCTTGGTAAAACTCAGCAAATTTATTTTGAATAAACTCAGGAACGTCAACATTAGAGGGAATTTTTACCGTGCGATAATTGGTAATTTCGATTTGACCTTGGGGAGAAAGCAAGTAAATAATTAAATCTTGTTCACCCGTTGCGTTCATCATTCCTAAGCGAATGGGTAACATAAATTGCGGCGATTCATAAGCCATCATCAACGGACGCAACGATTGAAAACCCGCCCGATCAAATTCGGTTAAATTGACTTTGGCAACAAAAAACTTTAAATTTTGGCGAATATAAGGTTGTAAAAGCTGACTCGCACCTTCAGGGATTTGATAACCATTTTGAACCAGCCAAGTTTCTAATCCGTCCGATTCTTTGGCACTCAAAATAATAATATCATATTCTCCGACGGTAAAGCGAGATTCAATTGTGACACCTAAGGTTTTATTGCTTTGGGGTTCAGCTTCCGGGGCTGATTGCAGAAACACATCTCCGCCGCCTCGGGTGCCTCCACCGGAATAAGTCATACAAGGATTATCATCAAAATATTCAACCAGTCGAGGCGCACTAAAAGCATCAATTCGTTCAATGATTTTGGGTTCACCGACTCGCACCTGATCTTCAGTTAAAACAACTGGAACCGGAACAACTAAAGCAAAATCTTTAACGTCTCCTTTGTAGTCATTCGCCATTGTTAAAACGGTGCGATTTCCATTTCTCGCCAGAATAACTTGTGAGGCTTGGTTGTATAAACGACTATCGGCTTTCGCGACGTAAAATCCACAAAACGCCCAAGCAGAGGGCGCAAATAGAGTAAAAACTGCTAGAATTAAGGGGAGGAGAATTGAAAGTTGAGGAATCTTTTTCATGGTCAGTCAACAAAATAAAAAATAGGTTAAAGGGAAAACTGAGTTGAACGAGAATTTAACCACATAAACCGAGGATTTGACCAAATTTCATCGAAAACTAGCGTTAGGGGAGAAAGGAGAAATAACGCCCAAAATATAGCGGTT
>JAYKHV010000007.1:0-65707 GCA_035285085.1 Lyngbya sp.
AATTCATCATTATCGACTAAATTAATTACCGCTCCGGTAAGAGTTGAACCGGGAACTGTTGGAGGAATAACAGGTGTAGGAGATGGCATTACAGGAGTCGGAATTACAGGCGAACCGTCTGCACGAGTAATTGAAAAGGCATCGAAATCTTCGTCATCCAATACCCCGGTAACGTTGACGACTTCGCCGGGAACTAAACCCAGAACTTGGTAATCGGGTAAATTGGTATCAACTAATAGCGGACTGCCATTAATATCAAGCAAAAATTCATCATTATCGACTAAATTAATTACCGCTCCGGTAACAGTTGAACCCGGAACCATGGGAGGAACAACTGGAGGAATACTCGGAACTGGAGGAGCAACCGCAGTTGGAATTACGGGCGAACCGTCTACCCGAGTAATGGAAAACGCATCGAAATCTTCGTCATCCAATACACCGCCAACATTTACCACTTCACCAGGAACTAAACCCAGAACTTGGTAATCGGGTAAATTGGTATCAACTAATAGCGGACTGCCGTTAATATCGAGCAGAAATTCATCATTATCGACTACATTAATAACGGTTCCTGTAACGGTTGTAACGGGAGAAATAAGCGGATCAAATCCAACCGGAGTCGGAGGATTTCCAATCAAAGGATCGGCGGGAACTTCTGGGGGAAGTACGGGTTGATTTTCGCCCAAAACGACAGAACCATCGGGGCGAGTAATGGAGGGGCTATCAATTTCTAAACCGTCAAATTCCCCCACAAAAACGTTAACCGTTTCCCCGATCATTAAACCCAATTGATCGGCGTCTATTGGGTTGGGATCGACAATGGTAGTACCGCCCGACCAATTTAAAGTAAAATCGTCTCCATTGTCTACAAAACCGCCCACAACTCCGGTAATAGTTGCTCCAGGAAATAAACCTGCTAAGGGATTGGGTTCAATCATTTCTTGTCCTGCCTTTCTGAACTCGATGATGTTACTTTAAAAAGTAAAAATGACAGGAAGATGACAGGGGGTTGATATCAGAAAAAATTAGTCGTAAATTTGATAACGAACCAAAGTCCGAAGCTGTGCGGGAGAGAGGTTCAGGGTGTGAGAAAGTTCCCTTTCCACATCCGCAACCTCTATCACCGGAAACTCAAATTCTAACTCTTTTAAGGTGGGACTATCGGTATCAATATCGACTTTGGTATAACCTCTTTGTTCGTAAATTTTAGCTTCAATAGAAATCAGTTGTCCTTTGACCACCAGTTCAACTTCTGGTAAGGTTTCCCCTTCTACAGATATCCGCTCAATTTGGGGGGCTTCACCCAACACGACAGCAGTTGTCCAACCCGTTCCTACCCAGAAGATTAAACCAATTAACGGTAAGGGAAACCAAAATTCTAAACCCACCGCATAGGCTATTTTTCGCCAATCTCTAAATTTCATAATCATCTCTGAAATTTTTGTGCTACTTTTAATTATTATGCACTTTTTGCGTCCAGTTTTGACAATAGCTTTGGCAAGGCTCAACAGGTGTTTCTCTAAGATTATCTACCAAGATAAATTGATATTGATCGGAGAGATTCAGGACAAAAGACAATTTTTTCTTGTCGGTCAATTGTCTGATAAACTAGAGTAACGAGATAAACAACTGATGAGAATCCTATTAGTTGAAGACGATCTGGAACAATTAGAACCCATCCGCACCGCCCTTTCCCAAGCCGGACATATTGTGGACGGGGTAGAAACGGGAGACACCGCCCAATGGTTAATGGGCGAAACCGATTATGATTTGCTGATTTTAGATTGGATGTTACCCGCTGTTTCTGGAGTTGAACTCTGTCGCACCTATCGAAGTATGGGGAAAACAGCACCCGTTTTGTTGTTAACCGCTAAAGATACCACTGCTGACAAAGTAATTGGCTTAGATAGCGGCGCGGATGATTACCTCGTTAAACCGATAGATTTGCTCGAACTTCTCGCCAGAATTCGGGCTTTGGGGAGACGTTCTCCCCACTGGTTAGGAGATAGTTTAAAATTGGGGGATTTAGAATTAGATTTAACCCGTTTGTGCGTCCAACGGGGCAAAAAAGAGGTTCAACTTTCGCTTAGAGAATCGCAACTTTTAGAATATTTTCTCCGCCATCCCAACCAAGTTTTAAGCCGAGATCAAATCGAACAATCTTTATGGGAATGGGATAACCCCCCCGAAAGTAATGCAGTCAGTACCCTCGTCAGACGTTTAAGACAGCGTTTAGGACAAGTGGATGCAGCCAACTGGATAGAAACGGTTTACGGTTTAGGATATCGAATAAATCAGCCCAATGTTTATACCAATCCTTTATGAAGCCGCGCTAATTGATCCCCCCCAACCCCCTTTTTAAGGGCAGGGCTGTTTCATTCTAGCAAAACAAAAAGCCTAGACCACCTGTTATTAAGCCATTCCTTGCAATTTGATGATAATCCTTATTGCCTCTGTTCCCCCATCTTTCAACTCGAATTAAGCTTTGAATTCCACACCAAGTATGCCCAGAATTGGGGGTTTGGGGGCGAGATCTTTTTCGTCAGCATTTCCGATTGCTATAGACGGGTTTATTTACTCATTGGCTTGGGAATACAGGGATTAATTGAATACTTTTAGTTTTTATAAGTTTTTCTAAAGAAATCAGAACCAATTCATAAATTGTCTATTAAAATACGGTCATCTGTGGGAGCTTAAATGAGGGATAATTGCCTTTCTGATAATGATTGTACTCTCTTAACCTCAAACCGCTCTTTACCTTCGGATGATGTCTAGGTTCAAAGAGTAGCACTAACATTTCAGATAGCAAATACACACCTCCGTAAAGTGAAGCTGTAGAGATGAAAGCTCAATCAATGATTGTAACACAATTAAGCACATTGTTGCTAGTAACTGTGCTGCCCTGCATGGCCACTTTAGTTACCCCGATATCCGTTCAAGCTGAAATTTTTAGTAGTAATGGGAATACGGATGTGTTTATTTTAGAAGCTCATGCAGTGACCAATAATGTGTATCAAGCCCAAGTCATTAGAAACTTTGATTGGTTTGCGGATGCAGATAAAATCGGACTCACAGGGGGACTAACCGAAGAAGATCTCGACTATATGGAACTGATTGATTTTGATGAAGATGGATTTTTGGATGATGCTGTCATTAAATTAAAATCAACCCAAGCCATTTTAGGAGTCGTTCTCAACGCCGATGATTTTGTACTCGAAGGAGAATTCATTCCTATTACTTCATCTCGCCCACCCATTACCTGCCTTCCCAAAGTCAATCTTGTCAGTTGTAATTACGCTGCTGTTGATTAAATAGTTGCTTTTGATAACAACAATTAGCAGAAATTTACTTCTTTAATTCTAACAAACAACAGGATCTACTCCGGTACAAACAGACTGCGATGGCGCGATCGCACCGTTGGTTTAGAAAATGCGACACATCAGCTAAACTGAAAAAGCAGTTAGCATTTGAGTTGGAAAATGAAGCATTTTGATATTGTGGTTGTCGGAGCGGGGCCATCCGGGGGCCACTGTGCGAGACGGCTTACCAAATTAGGAAAAAAAGTCTTACTCGCTGAACAGCATCAAACCTTCGCACAAAATGACTTTTCCAGCGCCGCCACCCCATTAGAAACCCTAGAACGGTATAATCTTCCTGCTGATGTCGTCGGTAGTTTCTGGCAAAAAATCGCGATCGTTACCACCCATGTTCATCAGAATTGGGAATGCGATCGCCCTCGGGGCGTTGTGTTAAATTTTGCCAAACTGCGAGAATTTTTAGCCCAAGAAGTTGAACGACAAGGTGGCGAAGTTTGGATGGGACATCGCTATATTTGTTCTTTTGAAGAAAGCGGAAAAACCGTCGTAGAGTTTAAACCCTATAAAAGTAATAAAACCGTTAAAGTATCGACTCAAGTGTTGGTAGATGCTACGGGTCCAAGCCGAGCGGTGATGTGTTCATCTAAACAACAACATCCCGCCTATTTTACGGGAATTGCAACCGAATATTTAATCGAAGTTTCTAGCTCAGATTATCAAAAATATGCGGATCAGTTAATTTTTTTCTTGGGTCATAAATGGATGCCGAAAGGATATTCTTGGATTTTTCCAATGGAACCCAACCGCTTAAAAATTGGTTCCGGTCAATTTAGTCATCCCGATAAAAAAACTGAGCGAACTGGCTCCCTTCCCAGTTATATAGAACTTATTCTTAAGGATTATCTGCAAGGTATTCCTTATAAAATTATTGATGTTCACGGCGGAATTTTAAAATATTGTAGCGGCCTTCAAGATACCTATTATCAAAACAATATTATCGCCATTGGAGATGCCGTTTCTACGGTGAATATGTTGGGCGGAGAAGGAATTAGACATGGAATGGAATGTGCAGAAATTGCCGATCGAGCTATTGAAGCCTATCTCTCGGGAAAACAAGTGGATTTTAGTTCTTATCAACAGGAAATGCGTCAGACCTATAAAAAAACTTGGGATTGGTCTGAACGGATGGGAATCAGTAAATATTTAGAATACAGTGATGAGTTAATAGATCGGGGAGTCGCCTATTTAAACCAATTAAGTTCGGAGGAAATTTTACAGGTTCTTTTTGAATATAATTTTAATCCTCTCTATCGCCGACTGTTCCCCTATCTCCGCTACAAGCTGTCGGCCAAGATTTACAATTTAATTCAACAGATTCAGTCGAGGTTTGCTGCAACAAAACCCCTAAAAGGTGTAGACTAGAATAAAAATTATCTATTTCTATCCCCTACCCCCTATGACTTCTAGCCTGACTCAAGTTTATCCGATCATTTGGCAGGATAATCATGTTCTGCTCATCGATCAAACTCGTCTCCCCAAAGAGTATACTCGAATTGAAATTAGTCGCTATGAAGATATGGCTCATGCGATTAAAACGATGATTGTTCGGGGAGCGCCGGCAATTGGTATCGCCGCAGCCTATGGAATGTATTTGGGAGCGCGAGAAATTCCCACTGTAGATCCTCAAGAATTTTTAATTCAATTAGAAACAGTTGCGGATGTATTACGCCGCACCCGTCCCACTGCGGTGAATTTATTTTGGGCAATTGATGAAATGCTCAAAACGGCTCAAGAAACAAAGGGATCGGTTGAACAAATCCAACAGGCGTTATTAGAAAAAGCCAAAAAGATTCATGCTGAGGATATCGAAACCTGTAAACTGATCGGAGATACCGGATTAAATGTTTTACCAAAATCTCCTGATAAACTTAATATTTTGACTCATTGTAATACCGGATCGTTAGCGACTGGCGGCTATGGAACGGCGCTCGGTGTAATTCGTTCGGCTTGGCGAGAAGGACGCTTAGAACGAGTCTATGCTGATGAAACTCGTCCGCGTTTACAAGGGGCAAAATTGACGACTTGGGAATGTGTTCAAGACAAGATTCCGGTCACATTGATTGCGGATAATATGGCGGCTCATTGCATGAAACAAGGTTTAATTCATGCTGTAATTGTGGGTGCGGATCGGATTACTGCTAATGGGGATACGGCGAATAAAATTGGCACTTATAGTTTGGCGTTAGTTGCCAGAGCGCACAATATTCCTTTTTTTGTGGCGGCTCCTCTATCTACGGTGGATTTTAAACTAGAAACTGGCGCGGAAATTCCGATAGAAGAACGAGATCCAACAGAACTTTATGAAATTGGTAATACTCGTTTGTGTCCGACGGGAGTTGAGTTTTATAACCCCGCTTTTGATGTTACGCCAGCCGAATTAATTTCTGCCATTATTACCGAAAAAGCTGCGGTTCCTCCTGGGGAGTTAAGAAGTTTGAAATAACTGTAAACAGAGAAACCCGGTTTCTCAGAAGTTACCGGGTTTCTAGTGAGGGGAATAGGGATGTTTTATCGGACGAAGTTTGTAGTATAAGTAATTTTATTCATGGCGATCGCCTCCTTTCGTTGATGGAATTTTAAATGGGTGTTACCAAATAGAACGCCGCTCTAAGTGATAATTTTGTTCTAAGCGATGCAGACTCTCTGTGAAATCCTTGTGAATGGGATGGCGTTGAGACATCTGTTCGGAGTGCTGAGTCGGTGTTTGGGTCTTGGTTTGACGCTCAAGCGGCTTCACTTGAGGTTGAAAGGAAAACACCCGACGGAACAGTTGCAGGGAGCGTGAGTACATGGGCTTGCTCCTTTGTCTTTTTTGTATTACACACATACTACATTGAGAAGAAAGCGATCGTCAAGACAGAAACCTGTCTTCTCTGTCGCTTGATTGAGTGAGGTGTAACCCACATTCGGCATTTTCAACCAACTAAGGTCGATTTTAAAATTTGTGATTGCACTTTAGCCTGACATTCCGGTAAACTTCGAGAGAGCAAAAGACTAAAGTAGCTCTACCCAATGCTGGCTTTTTCAACTTAGGGTAAATGAGGAAAGGTAATCAAGAGATTACAATACAAGATCAGAAATTTCTTTCCTCTCTATATCGAGAACCACCATCGTTGCAGCATTCGGGAGGTGGATTATTTTTAGTGAATTGGAAATGAGTCAATGATTGATTGACAGAGGCATTATTTTGGCGGTAAACTGAGTTAACAGACTCATTAACAGTAGATGCTAAACCTAGACTAAATTCGCTGGTTAGCAAAACAAGAAGTGATGTAATTACGGTAAGTTTCATTTGTTCGTTCCCCCTTTATGGTCAATGCCGGAGAAGCGAGCTGGCCAACTGCTTCTGAGAGTGAAAGCGTCAAGTGAAAATCACTATCCTTAACCCCTCTACTTAAAAGTCACTTCAGTTTGGAAAAAATCTACAACATCTACAACAGGGTTGTCCGAGTAAAATTCTGTAAGCTAGATATATCAACGATTTGAGACGCTAAAAAAATTTTTTTTGACTAGAGTTTTGACAATTTGTTGATTTTTACATCAGTGTTTTGTCTCAGGGGACTTTACTTCCCCCCCCTCAGGTTGAAACTCTTTTCCTATATAGCTTTAAGGCTAGGTTGACTGAGTTTTTGTTGGAGTCCTACGAAGAAGGTCACACAAGTAGATTTGTGGAAAAATTGAAGAACGTGCATAAGTTAATATGTGGCTAGATATACGTTGTAATGTGTGTTGGGGTGGTATTTACCTAATGAAGCAAACTTTTCTTGATCTCGTGGATTCTGCACGTCTCTCCTCTTTACTTCTGGACGTGATCACAGAGCTGTTTCGTTCCCTGTCCCCTTTTCCCCGTTCCCCTGCGGTCAGTGCTATAAACTCCACTCAGAAATCAGAATGTTATGGGGGAGGGGCGGGTTTATCTGAATCTCTCAGTAGTAGTAAAGATATTGTAGAACCCGCCCCTACAGAATGATTATTGATTAGTCGGATATCATATTAGCTGTTGAAATAAACTCTGATTTCCTACTGTATTTTTAAGCAACTTTGAAAACTCTAAAGTCTTTTGGAATTGATGAAGTAACTAACGCTAGAAAATGCCATTTAACTAATTAAACCCATGACAGAGATAGAAACAAAATTGCGAGAGCTAATAGCGAAAATCTGCAATAATCCGACCTGTCTTCAAGGGTCAGAGCGCAAACGATTGCTTAATCGCTTGTTAATAACAGTTCAGAAATTACCCAAACTCCTTAAGTCTTCTCATATATATTATCTTGAAGCCTTAGACAAAACTTTTGAATGGTTATGCCGAAGTATTTGTAAGTTTAAGCCATCTTTAGACGACTCTCGACCCTATGAAGAAGGCTTAACACGATGGATTAATACCTACCTTCGCTATAGAATTAAAGATTTAACTATGCCAAAACCAGAACCAATTAATCGCAGCTTAGATGAAACAATTGATCAGGATGATGAAAGCTTTACGACCTGGTTGGATCAACTCTCAAAAACTTCTTCTGAAATACCAACTTTAGATGGTCTAGACGAATATATAGAGAGATTGCAGAAAGAGAAAAACAAGAATACTTTTCTAGAGTTTGAAATTTATGTTGAAAAAGACTTAGAACGGCGATTGCGAAACTGTCATCCACGTGAACACCCTGACTGTAATTGTCAAATACTTTGCCAAAGAATTTTGTTGCAAAATCCACCGGAAAAGATGTCAGTTCTTAGCCGAGAATTAGGTATTAATTATAAAACTCTCGTGGCTCATTGGCACAGAAGTTGCAAACCTCTACTGCAAGAGATTTTATTAGAACTAGGATACTGTTCATCATAAGATTGGTGGAAAAAGTCTATTTGTAGAGGAGTGATTTTTTTTTCAGAGTGTAGTATATACGGAGATTGACATGAGCGAGAATAACTTAATGGAAAATCAAAACATGGATTTAATTACAATTCCTTTGGGAATTGAAGCACATCGCTATGCTAGAGAATTTGCTGTTGAACAAACAAACCCTGAAAAAGGTAAGCAAGTTTATCTCAATACTTTAGCAGTTTACGCTGTTCATCGATACTTACATTGGATAGAAATTGAAACTGACCTAAGTCAAAGTGAGAGTTGGCAGTCGGGTACTAGAATGCTATTTGACGTTGCAGATTTAGTTGTTCCTGGCATTGGCAAATTAGAGTGTCGTCCTGTTTTACCTAATGAAAAACTTGTTCATCTTCCTGTAGAAGTTAGACAGGAGCGTATGGGTTATGTTGCTGTTCAATTTAGTCAACAGCTAACCCAGGTTGAACTGTTAGGCTTTATTCCGAGTGATTCTATTACTGATTTATCAGAAGAAATTCAACTGAACGAACTGCACTCTTTAGATGATCTCATTGATCATCTTGAGCAAACTGAGTCCAAGAAATTAGTCGCTTTGCGTGAATGGCTAGAAGACAATTATTCACCAGACTGGCGCTCGCCACAAGAGTTAGTTATTGCATTTAGAAGATTTAAGAGTTCAAAATCTGAGACACTACAACCATCTGTTGTTCGAGCTAAGGAGATTAACTTAGGTGGAGACTTAGCCAAGCGAACTTTGGCATTGGTAGTGCGTTTAACACCCACTAGCACCGATGAGGCTGACATTCTAGTTTGTCTGTATCCAACAAACGAGTCTTCTTATACTGACTTACCACACAATCTTCAACTCACGATACTCGATGAACAAGGTTCAGACTTTATGAATGCCAAAACCACAAGATTAAAAGAGTCACTTTGTCTATCTTTTAGTGGAAAGTTTGATGAAAGATTTGGAGTCAAAATTGCCTACGAGAATAGTTGCATTACAGAAGAATTTGTGATATAAATATTTTATTCTACAAATCATTAGATAAAAAGTCGGAGGGGGTAATCTCAATGTTGATCCGATTCAGATTGCGAAGTGCGCCTGAAGGAAAATTTAGAGCGGCTATTTTTATTGATGGTAAAGAATTGCAAGAGGGTTATTTAAGTGCGCCAGATGAGCTTCAATCCTCTTTTAAGCAATGGCAAGAAGCCTATTTAGGTTTGGAGGATGTGGCGTTACGCCTGACACCAAGATCTAAAAGAAGACAGTTTAGCAGAGCTGAAATTCGTAATTTTTCTGAATCCTTTAAGAAGAGCTTTGATCAGTGGCTCCAAGGAGATGAAAAATGGCGGAAAGCTAGGGAAAAATTATTAGTAGAATTACACAAAAAGTCAGAAGACGAAATTCATATTTTTCTAGACACTGAAGAAAGTAATCTGCGACGGTTTCCGTGGCAAGATTGGGAATTTTTTGAAGAGTATTGTCCAAATGCAGAAGTAACTGTATACGAGTCCACAGATATTTGTAAAGCGATTCCTTCGTCAGATAGAGTAAAAGTTTTAGTCGTTGTAGGTAATAATGAAGGTATTGAAGAAGGCGTTAAGAAAGACCTCGAAGCAATCAAGGAACTAGAAAACCAGAAGAGAGGGGTGTTCAAAGTTTTAGAACAACCTACTCGCCATGACTTGCTTACTGAGTTACGGAGCAAGTCCTACCAGATTTTTATTTTTACGGGACATAGCGGAAGTAACGATGGTAAAGATATTGGTTGGATTGAGCTAAGTCAAACAGATCAATTACAAATTGATGATTTGAAATTGACGTTGCGCGAGGCTATAAAAGGGGGATTACAACTTTGCATCTTTAATTCTTGTGATGGCTTAGGGTTAGCCAAACAACTCTCTAAACTTCAACTTCCTGTAGCAATTGTGATGCGAGAACCAGTACCCGATGATGTTGCAGCCAAATTTTTACGAGTGTTTTTGGAAAAATACTCTGGTGGTCAGTCATTCTTTAAATCCTTCCGGGAAGCACGATGTCATTTAGAAGGTTTCCAACATCAATATCCTGGTGTTTGCTGGTTGCCAACTGTATGCACAGGGATTTTAGAAGAGCCACCTACATGGTGGAATCTTATTACACCCATTGAACTCAAACCGCCTCAAAGAAAATCATTCTGGAAACATCCACTATTTAGAGTTGGAGTTGGAGCGGCTGCTATTATAATAGGTTTAGTTTTAATCTATAAGGTAGTAAGAATAGAAAGAAATCAGCAATCTCCTATTAATCCTAATTCAGAATTGTTTAGTTTAGGAGACAAAAATCTAACACCTGAATCTGCTTTGAATAATCAACCCAACTGCATTAATAATATTGAGCAAAAAAATCAAGGAATTCAACAGTTTAAGCAACAAAAGTTTCCGGCAGCAGCAGAATCCTTTGAAAGTTTTGTTGAAAGTTGTCTTTCTGATCCAGAAGCTCGAATTTATTTTAATAATGCTAAGGCTGCAATTCAAGGAAATTCTATTCAAATTGCTGTTTCGGTTCCTCTAGTTGAGAATTTAGTGGGTGAAGCACAAGAAATGCTACGGGGTGTGGCGCAAGTTCAGGATGAAGTTAATCAAAATGGTGGAATTAACGGCAGACCTTTACAGGTCATGATTGCCAATGATGATACTTCTGAAAATATGGTATTGCTAGACAAGGCAGAATTTGTTGCCCTAAAATTGACACAAGATTATGATAAAATTTTAGGAGTTATCGGTCACTATAGCAGTGATGCAACCCAGAAAGCAGGTAAATTATATAATCAAGGCAATCTGGTTGTTATTAGTCCAACTAGCACAGCAACTCGGAACTTAGTTCAATTTACAGATAATGTTTTCCGAACCCCACCAACCGATCAAGTCGCTGCTCAAAAATTAGTTAACTATATGATTGAGCAAAATGACTATCAAGCTGCTATTGCTTATCAGTCTAAGAGTGAGTATAGCAAGTCTCTTCGTCAGACATTTATTGAGCAGGTTGGTAAAAACGATGTTGTGCATGAGTGCGATCTATCAGAACCATTTTTTCAGATTTCCGATTGTGTTGAAAAAGCTTTTGATAAAGGTGCGGATATATTAGCGTTGTTTCCGAGTTCACAACTTTCGGATGTAACGAAAAAAATAGTTTTGCAAAACTTTGAGTTGCCCAACTCTGGTTTACCCTTGCTGGCTGGGGATGCTATTTATGGGAGTAAAATACTTGATGACGAAGTTGGTCAAGCAGTCAATGGAATGGTTGTGGCGGTTCCTTGGCATCAGGATTCAAAGAATCTTACTGACAGTAGCAAGACTTTTCTCAAAAAAGCCCAAGAACTCTGGGGAACCCAAAACGTTAACTGGCGTACCGCGAGTAGTTATGATGCAACTATGGCTTTAGTGGAGGGGTTAAAGGAATTAGGAAATAACCCCACTCGGAAAGGACTAAAACGGGTGCTTTCTAGTGATGATTTCTCTGTTCAAGGGGCAACTGGAACGGTTAAATTTGACTCTAGTGGCGATCGCGAAATGACTGCTGAAAATCAAAATGAACTGGGGATTTTAGTTAAAGTGCAGTGCAATTTCCAGTGTAATTTTGTTCCACTGGATTGATCCCTCAAGTAGAAGCCTTCCAATTTACCGCGATTTTATCCCGCCAACGACTTCAGTATCCATCCGATCGCGATCCCCAACCCTCCGAAGCGAACCGCTTGCCAAAAGGGTTCTTTGAGACTTCCCCAAGTAAATAAGCGGCTTTCGAGGTTGAGTTCAATGGTTTCTAACTCAGCTTCAAGTTGACGCAATTCCTCTCGCAATTGACGGGATCGGGTTTGACGCCGTTCGGGGATCACTTCATCAATGCGGTTTTTCAGTTCGGCCTGACGGCGTTGATCCCGTTGAATTTGGGCGAAACGCTGTTTAATTTCTTCGAGCGATCGCTCAACTTGGGATAAAGCTTGCTCAAACTCCTGATCTTCCGATGTCATCTGTGTTTTAACCCAGTAAGGTTCTCGGGGAGACTGATTTAGGTATAATCGGGATCGGTTTATTGGTGAAGTTTCTTGGCATAATATAGATGCAAAGATGCAACTTCCCCCAATCTCCATCAAACAGAAGGTCGTTCATGGTTAACTCGATCCCCACAACAGGCAACCGATCTCAGACCCCTCGCTTTGACGAGTATACAACCGAAGAACTCGCCCAAGCGCTCGCCGAACGTCTGGCCATTAAAGATCAAGACTGGCATCAACTCAAATCGAATCGCAATGCTCGTGCGAGCGAACAAATCATTGCCGCTCTGGTTTTTCTACTCAAAAATCAACCCCAAGAAGTGATCCCTCGTCTAAATCAGGCAATTGGTTGGCTGGATCGTTCGATCTCCGCTCCTCCTTGTCCAACTCATGGTGTTAATTCGACCAAAAAACAATCTACAATAGATTAGAATATTTACTGTTATGATAGTTGAGAACCGAGTCAGAGCCGAGGCCGAATCTGAGCAAACCATCTGAGGCTAAATTGCAAATTAGCCCGACAGAAGTGACGGGGAGCAACCAGTAAGGCAGTGTTTCTAACTGCTTTTGGTTCTTCCCAAGTCTATTCTCTAACGCCTAACTCGATGGAGAATTGACAATTTCCTTACAAAGGGTTAGCTCAGTTCCTTCGGGGTTCCACTCGACTCGATCAAAGATCTGGTGCAAGATATATAAACCTCGTCCGCACTCATGATCGTCAACCGGTAATTCGGACTCCTGTCTGGTTTGATAGTCCTCAACAAAAGGAGTTTTACAAGGACAAGGAGGCCGAAAACCCGATCCCTGATCGGAGATAATCCACCAAAATTGATTTTTGACGATGGAGAAACGGACAACGATGGTTTTAGTCGGGTCTAGTTTATTGCCATGCTTGGCTGCATTGACCAGTGCCTCCTGAAGGCCCAAGCGCAGTTCGGCTTGCCAGCTATCAGGAATCTCTGCTAAGAGCAAATCTAAAATTGGGCACAGATAAAGCGTAGAAGCAAAGCTAACTGTGACCCAGTTGCGTTGAACAGGACGCGATGATATTGCAATCACTCGGAAAACTCCCTGGCGTCATGGTGGATCAATTTCACACCCTGCATCAGTGGTCAACTTCCTTTCCGACAAGCGGAGAAGGTGCGAAGCTCGAAATCATTCCCAGTTTCCCCTGCCGGGGGTTAGGAATGATTAAACAGCTTGCAAAGGGGTGCGTTGACGAAACACCCTTTCCCCCAAATCAACGATCGCGTTAGATGGCACAGCTACTTGTAGGTGCTGAATTCACTAAAATTTGATTTCATGGCTTAACCGAATGGGAGTTTATAGCAGTATGCTTGCGATCTCGTTTCCCTTTCAGTCAAGCTAAAGGGGAAATTTGTCCTCTATTTACAATTCTATCATTTCTCTGCGGCTCAGATTGTCTTTAGAGACTTCCGACCGTGAAACCCCCGATAATCAAGCAAATCTGCTTTCACAAAGGAGTTGGCGAACAGAGTTTAATGATCATTAGGCTGATTGCCAGAATCAGATCCTTACCTTAAGATTATCAAAACACCTGCTAAAAAACACCTCCCCCAAAAATTGTTTAGAGGTCGTTACAGACTTACCCGCAACCGCCCAAAGCACTCTCAACCCTTGTAAAATGTTGAGTGTACCCAATTGGCACGGGTGAGAATCAACCAGAGTTTAGATAAATTTATACTATGCAAACAACTGTAACCGCTGATGCCCATCAAATCTCGGGTGCTTATTGGAAGTGGCGAGAACAGTTAATTTATTACGTGCGGGCCGGTTCCCCTCAACCGTTGCGCCCACCCTTGCTGCTCATTCATGGGTTTGGAGCATCAACCGATCATTGGCGCAAAAATCTTATCGGTTTGAGTGAACATTTCCAGGTTTGGGCGATCGATCTGCTCGGGTTCGGACGTTCAGCCAAGCCCAACTGGGAATATAGCAGCGATCTCTGGCGCGATCAACTCCATGATTTTATCACCGAAACCATTGGTCAGCCTGTAATCTTAGCGGGTAACTCTCTGGGTGGATATGCGGCCCTGTGTGTCGCCGCAGGGTGTCCCCAGTCCGCCCTCGGTTTAATCCTGCTCAATAGCGCCGGACCATTTACCGAGACCGAACCCGCTCCGCCTCCCCCCGCTTGGAAAAAAGCCGCTTCGGGAACTGTACGAAAGCTATTCCAACAGAACTGGGCCAGCTATATGGTCTTTCAATGGACAAGACGGCGAGGGGTGATCCGCAAAACCCTGAAAAAAGTCTATTTAAACCCCAACGCAGTCACCGAACAACTGGTGGAGGAAATTTATCGTCCCTCTTGCTCTCCCGGTGCGGCGCAGGTGTTTGCTTCGGTGTTTAAAACGCGATCGGGGGAAAAGGTAGATGTTCTGCTCGCTCAACTGCGTTGTCCGCTGCTGTTGCTCTGGGGAGAAGCCGATCCTTGGATGAACTGTCGCGCCCGCAGTGCGAAGTTTCGCCAATATTACCCCCAACTCACCGAACACTTTCTCGAAGCGGGTCACTGTCCCCATGATGAAGTCCCCGAACAAGTCAACGAACTGATCAAAACTTGGGTCGGGTCTGAGTGCGAAATGGGGGAAACTAATAGTAAAAACGAGGATGAATCCTTGGGTTGAGCTTTTCTTCGACGGGTTGACCGCCTTTGAGATGCTGCTCAATAATAGTCGCAACATCCTGGGGTTGGACTCGATAGTACCAGATTTCATCAGGAGTCACCTTAACGGTCGGGCCAATACTACATTGGCCCATGCAACCGCTGGCTTCAATCAGGACTTCCGAGATTTCAGCCTCCTGAAATGCTTGTAACACCTGAGCCGAACCGTGTCTGAGACAGGTTTGATTTTGACAAACCCGCACACAGCGAGGGATCGGTTCGGCGGGATTTGAACCTAAATTATCTACCTGAGTTTCTGGCATAGTCAACAGATCTCTGGGGATCTTCATATTTTCTTCCATTATGACGGATGAGAATATTTGCTCCCCTCCCAATCCGCTCCTGCGATCCCCAGAGTTAAATTGGGGATTTTTCCCTGGATTTGTGGAAAAAACTGTGGATAATTTCCTCGAAGTCTGTGGAAAACCTTCAAAAAGGGTCAGTCACGGAGCTAGAGGGGTAGAGGTTAAAGGGGTTTTCCACAGGTTTTCCACAGGACAAGTATAAGAGTGAATAAAATCTCAGACAAGACGATAAAATATAAAACTCGGTGTATTCCTTCGGTGAATAACATTTTGTTGTAAGAATCTCAGATCCCGATTCCTAATTGTTGTCAAAAAGCTGAATCTTTAGCCAGGTTAATCCATGCGATTTATCGTTGAACAAGAAAAACTAAGTTCTAATTTATCCTTAGTCTCCCGAGCAATTCCCTCTCGTCCGACTCATCCGATTTTATCGAATATTTTACTTGAAGCAACTCCTGAAACCCAACAACTGAGCTTAACTGCTTTTGATTTAAGCTTGGGAATTTATACTTCTATGAATGCGGAAGTTGAAGTTGGGGGAAGGTTTACACTCCCGGCTAAATTACTCAATGATATTGTCTCTCGTTTACCCAATAGTCCGATTGCTTTGGACGATCACGAGGGAGAATCTATTATTACTTTAACTTCCAGTTCAGGACGTTATCAAGTTCGGGGTATGGGTGCAGAAGAATATCCCGCACTTCCTTTTATTGAAGAAGGAGAATCGATTTCTATTCCGGCTGATGCTTTAATTGAAGGATTAAAAGGAACATTATTCGCCACCAGTCCGGATGAAACCAAACAAGTTTTAACGGGTGTTCATTTAAAAATTAAGTCTGATAACCTAGAATTTGCCTCAACAGATGGTCATCGTTTGGCGGTTGTTAAAGCAGAACAATTAAATGGTGACGAGGAATCTGAAGCCATTTTCACCTCAGAAATAGAAGATTTTGAAGTGACAATTCCCGCTCGGGCGTTGCGGGAAGTTGAACGAATGATTGCATCTGCTTTTACGGGAAAAGAAGAGTCAAAACCTTTGGTTAAGCTGCTCTTTGATGAAAGTCAAGTGATATTTGAAATCGGGAAGCAACGCTTAAATAGTCGGAAACTCGAAGGTTCTTATCCGGCTTATCAACAGCTTATTCCCAATCAATTTCTCAATCAAATTAATGTAGATCGCCGAAATTTTTTAGGGGCGTTAGAGCGAATTGCGGTATTAGCAAGCCAGAAAAATGATATTGTTAAATGTACAATTGATAACGATAATCAGAAAATTTCCCTGTCTGTAGAAGCCGCAGATGTGGGAAATGCACTCGAATCTTTATCGGCTCAAGTCTCAGGAGATGAACCGAAAGAACTGGCTTTTAATGTTAAATATTTAATGGAAGGGTTAAAAGTGTTCAATACTTCTGATATCCAAATTCAGCTTAATGCGGCGACCAGTCCGGTGATTTTAAACCCTTTGGGAGGATTGAAAATGACCTATTTAGTGATGCCTGTTCAGTTGAGAAATTAGCGATTGATCGACCGGGTTTTTAATCTGACTGTGCCTGATTGTTGAAACGCTATAAGTGACAAAAACCCGCTTTTTTCAATGACCAATTTAGGGGCGGGTTTATACAGGTTATTGATGGGAGACATATAGCGCTACTGGCGATCTCGGTACATCCCAAAAACCCGGTTTCTATTGAGAAACCGGGTTTTTAATCTCACTGTCCCTCAAATTGACTACAGTTTTTCCCGATCCGGTGTTCTGTTTCGATAAAAACTCTCCCTCACCTGAACCCGATGAGGGAGTAACAAATTAGCCTGTTGTTGTGACTAATTTCGAGGGTTTATTCTTCTGCATGGGAATTGGAGTCTACGATGGGATGGAGAAGGGTTGAACGGAAATTTAAACGCAGTTCGGTATTCAAATATCGGCGTTGAAACAGTTGCCATTTTTGCCACGCTTGATAACGATTTTCTGTCAGTACATGAGCAAAAGTTGGCATGACGGACTCAATATCTGACTTCAAAACATCCGTCAATACGCTTTCTAACACTTCACTATCTTGAATATGACCCAAATATTCTTGGATGTCTTTCATGTCTTGCAAATAAGCGGAATAGGTCGTACCGTAAAAATCAGTAAATAAATTCATCTGATAACGGACTCGCTTAACTTGCTTGCGAAGATCGTGTAATTTCTCTCCTTCGGCTTGCAAAATTAGTTCTACTGTTTTTGCAGATAGCGGATCTGATCCATTGGGAGTGGATATATTGGTTGGGTTTGATCCATTTTGAAGCTGTTCCATTCCCACTTGCCAACCGGGATGCAAGAAGAGTTTGCTAACTTCAGGTAATAATAAATCCGGTAAAACTTCCTCAATGGGTAATTGTTCAATTGTTGTGTAACGGGGAAAGTCTAACCAGTGTTGCAATTGCTGTTTGAATTGTTTGTATTTCTTGCTTTCTAAGGTTGTTTTCACCAACTTAAACGCTTGCTTCCGCTGGATGTCTAATTCTGACAAAACCTGCTTGAGTGCTTTCTGTTCTTTCGAGGGCAAATTGGGATAATAGCGTTGATGAATGGCTTCGAGTAAGACATCTAAATCCCGCAATTGTCCCAAACAGCGAGAGACTTTACCGATTTTTTTGTTTTGTGCTGCTTCGGGTAAATCGAGTACCGGAGCAAATCCTGTAAAAGCGGAACGCAAACGCCGCATTCCCACCCGAATTTGATGAAGTTCTTCCGGATCTTTGTCTGCTAAAACTTCCGGTTCGTGCTTGAGAATTTTCTCTAAGTGTTGCTGAATTCCCAGTGCGGCCCAGTCTCCTAATGTTTTAATTTTCTGTACAGTGGTTGTGGTCATTTTCACCTCCCGAAATCGAACCATTCACTCGAAATGATTCAGTTCTAGTATAATTTATTATAACAACTCAATCTCGGTTTTTCTTACAAAACTTAACTTGTATGAGTTTTCTTAATTTAATCGAATAATCAATTAATATTTGTTGACTCCGATGCTGTCCGCTCAATTTGCCATTTAATCCTTTTGGTAGATTTTAAGATTAAATCCCTCTTCAGGTGTTGGAGGTTGAAAATATTTTGTGATTGCTTCAAATTCTTCCTCAGTCGTAAATGCAGAACCTTCAGGAAGGTGTTGACTTCTGATTTTCAATTGCCGCTTACAAAGTTCATTGGATGCAACAATATAGTGAAGTAGATGATTGGCTCCTACCGCCTCAAATATCGAACGAAACCAATTCCGTTGATTGGGAGTATTTCCCGGAAAATCAAGAACGATTGAAACATCTTTTAAGAGAATATTTTGGATGTGGGGTGATAGAATTGCTTTGAGTCGAGATGAGTATTTGAGGTAATCTGATAACTTCTGGATTTCTTCTGAATAAAGCTGGGATAACCAAACATCTTCACTGATCAATACTGCATTATTTTCTTGAGCTAGAGTTTGAGCCAAGGTGGATTTGCCACTCGCCATTTTGCCACAAAAGAAGTGTAATGTTGTTGTTTGATTCATTCCGATAACCTACTTGTTTTGAGTTAAAAGATTAGAAAAGTTCAATCTGTTGCCAATTGAACCAAACATTAAATTAAAAAAGTTAACTGTTTTTTCCTTCAGTAACTTGGAATACTGTTAAAAATTGGCTGATATGGATTTTTTCTGAGCCTGATGGTACATATTGAAAATCTTTTCTATTGCTAGAAGCACCTATGGCTTCTTGACCAAAGCATATTTTGTACCTCACGACTTATGAAAACTGCTATATATGGCTTTTTTCTCCGCTCGATGTATGATTAAATGTATACTCCCAGATTGACTACTTAAACATACCTTAACTCAATTGTCAAGCGGATGTGTTTTGATTAAGGTAGGGAGAGAGGGACGCAGACTCCTATCTTGGCTTGCTGACCTTTTCCCTTGTGGGTGAGACAGAAAATTATCCATAGACTATTTATGAGAACTTGAGTTAGTTTAGAAGAACTGAGGCACGGATTGACACTTAATTTCTGATTGGTGATCAATACCTAAAATGTTGAAGTTAACTTCAGCAAACCCATGTGATGCGTCAGTGCTGTTTAGAAATAGGGGTGCTTGAATTTGTATACACAAAAGCGTCTGAACATCTGCTATGAATTTTACAAACCTCTCGAACCCGCCTTCTAACAAAGTCTTTCTTTGTAGCTACAAAAACCAAACCTCTCAATTGCAAGTGTTGCGAATTGCCAACTTAACAACAGGCTACTTTGAGCGTGTTGTATTTCCCGATCAACACTTACTTTTTGAAGCGGAAGATCACGCCCATCTGGAAGTGTATTATAGCATTTGTTGCGACTCCATTGAGATGAAACAGATTCCCTGTATCAGTCTCAGAGTAGACGAGATGCTTTGAAA
The DNA here is from genome assembly GCA_035285085.1 of Lyngbya sp. Classification (GTDB taxonomy): domain Bacteria; phylum Cyanobacteriota; class Cyanobacteriia; order Cyanobacteriales; family Microcoleaceae; genus Capilliphycus. The sequence continues at coordinate 19,640 of JAYKHV010000007.1, forward strand.
GAAAGTTCAACGGGTAAACCGAATAAAATTGGCGGTAGGCCCTTAAAAAGGAACTGAAATAGAGGAAAGCTTCAGATGAGGGAATTTTTGAGATAATATTCAAATGTCTTCGTCCCATTATCTTGATAATTTCCACTGCTGTAGACTTCCTCTTTCTTAATTCCTGTAAATCAATTATTGATGGGTTGCATCTACTATGTCAACTCTTGAAAATCAACATCAAAATCAGCCAGAAAACAGTTTTCAGATCAAATCCGATCAATTTTTAGTCTGTGGCTTGGGCGGTTTAGGACAACATTGTGTAGCCGCACTCAAAGCCTATGGAGTCAAAGTCAGCGCCATAGAATTAGTGCATTCAGAACAGTGGGAAATCTCTAATTTTCCCAATTTATTAGAGAAATTAATTGTCGGAGACTGCCGCGATCCAGTTCTACTCAACCAAATAAACATTCAACAATTTCGCTGTGTATTAATCGTCACTTCCAACGAACGAATTAACGCCGAAACCGCCCTAATTATTCGCAAACTTAGCCCTCATTCCCGCTTAGTTGTTCGTTCATCAAAAGAAAATCTCAATCAACTTTTAGGTCAACTTTTAGGAAATTTAGTCGCCTACGAACCCACTCAACTCCCGGCTTTTGCCTTTGCTTTAGCCGCTTTGGGTAGTGAAGTTCTCGGATTTTTTAATCTCGATGGATACCGCATCCAAATGATTCAACGCCAACTCAGTCCCAACGATCCTTGGTGTTGCCGTTCCAATTTACAAGATCTCAATAGTCGCAGTCGCCGCCTAATTTGTCATCTTCCCAAAGACTCATCTCAACCGTTAAACGTTCACGCTTGGGAACCGAATATTCAGCCCTCTGCGGGTGATACCGTTATCTACGTCGAAGTTCTTGAACAGTCCTTTTCTCGATTTTCTCAAACCGTTACAACAACCCCGACAACATCCTCTTTTAAACGGAAATTCAGAGAATTTTTACAACACCTAAATAGGCAATTTATCCAACAACAAATTCTCCTATATTGGCAACAAAGTGAACAGCAACCCCTACGACGAGTCGCCTTTTTTTGTGGCTTGTTTGTTTTTGTTCTCTCGATTATTGGAACACTGCTGTTTCGTTATTATTACCCTCAAACCACCTATCTCAGCGCTTTTTACGGTGTGGCGATTTTACTATTAGGCGGTTATGCGGATATTTTCGGCGAATTTGAACCCATCACCGATATTCCTTGGTGGTTACAGTTGTTTGCTTTGGGGTTAACTTTAGCCGGAACCGCCTTGGTTGGAGTGTTGTATGCGTTGTTAACTCAAGCGCTTTTAAGTGCCAGATTTCAACTGACTCGAAAACGCCCGCCAATTCCCCAAAATAATCATTTAATTGTCATTGGTTTGGGTCGGGTGGGTCAACGAATTGTGGCTTTATTACAAGAGTTTAAACAGACGATTGTTGGAGTTACAGCCAATTCTCAATTTGACTCGACTCTTTTACCGTCTATTCCTCTAATTATTAGTAATTATGCAGAGGCTTTGAGTAAAGTTAATCTGGCGACGGCGAGGAGTGTTGTTGTTGTAACCGATGACGAGATTTTAAACTTAGAAATTGCTTTGATGGTACGCAATGTTAATCCCCATTGTCATGTTGTTATTCGGACAATGGAACAAAGTCTCAGTGAAAGTTTAACTCATGTTTTACCTCATACTCAGGCGTTGTGTGCTTATGAAGTGGCTGCTGAGGCTTTTGCAGGAGCGGCATTTGGCGAGCATATTTTGAATTTATTTCGCATGGGAAATGAAACAATTTTAGTGACCGAATATCAGATTGAAGCCGGAGATACGTTAAATGGTTTGCTATTATCTGAAGTGGCTTATGGTTACGGTGTCGTGACGATTTTACATCAGTCGGGAGACAATTTGCCTCGGTTTATTCCCTCTGATGATATTCTCCTTTGCGTTGGCGATCGCATGATTGTTTTAGCGACAACAGAAGGATTACGAGCCGTCGAACAGGGGATTAATATTGCCCCGAAAACCACAAAAGTTCACATTGAAGGCGCCCGCACCCCCGACGCTGCTTTTGAAGGGGCAAACGTAATTGTGAGAATTTCGGGCTGTCAACTGAGTCTGGCTCGAAATTTGATGAATCATCTACCCGCGACTTTACCCATGCCCTTGTATAAACATCAAGCTCATCGTTTGGTACAAGAACTGCGAAAATCTCAAGTATTTGCTCATATTTTATAATAGATTATTGGTTAAGTTAGGCTAGATTTTAGAAAATTTAACCCAATGATAATCTAAAGATATTTATCTATTAATGTCAAGCTTCCAAACTATGGATAGTCAAACAAACGGGGGAGTTTAGAGGTGTGGTAAAAGAAACTGCGGTGGAAGTCATCGATCTCACCAAAACCTTCAAGGGTAAAACCGCCCTGCAAAAGGTCAGCTTTACGGTAGAATCCGGAGAAATGGTGGCCTTAGTTGGGGCGTCTGGTTCGGGGAAATCAACGCTTCTGCGACATCTCAACGGTTTAGAACGGGGCGAGAGTGGTGCTGTCAATGTTTTTGGTTTTCCACTCCAATCTGAGGGGAAATTTCACTCAAAAATTAGACTATTGCGAAGCAACATCGGTTGTATTTTTCAGCAATTTAATCTCGTCAAACGACTGACGGTTCTTGAAAATGTTCTGGTCGGAAATTTAGGTCAAATTTCTCTGGCTCGTTCGGCGATTCGTTATTTTACAAAAGCCGAAAAAATACAGGCTTTGTCTGCGTTAGAACGGGTGGGAATTTTGGAACAAGCCTACAAACGGGCTTCGATGCTATCAGGAGGTCAGCAACAACGGGTAGCAATTGCTCGCTGTTTAGTTCAAGGCGCTCGAATTATTTTAGCAGATGAACCGATTGCTTCTCTCGATCCCGAATCGGCTCGAAAAGTGATGGAATTGTTGGGCGAATTGAACCAACAAAACGGAATTACCGTGATTACTTCTTTGCATCAAGTCCAAATGGTGCAACGTTATTTTCCCCGTGCAGTTGCTCTAAAAAATGGAGAAATTCTCTTTGATGGAGCCACAGCAGATCTCGATCAAAACCAACTCAACAAACTCTATGGAACTGCCGCCAAAGAGTTAGTTTTAAGCGGACATGGAGAATTAGTCTAAACCTGAATTCTCAATTTCAACCCTTTAAATTATCAAGAACTCACTTAGAGGAACCTATGGACAGACGTAACTTTGTAAAATCCAGTTCTTTGTTTATTTTATCCCTCGCTGGAACCAAACTTATCGCCAGTTGTTCACCCAGTTCAACCACTTCTGAAACTCAACCGACCTCAGAAACAACACAAGCCGAACCCGTTGCGAATACTAGCGCCCAAACCAAGCCGTTATCGGAAATTACAGAACTCAATTTTGGGATTATTTCTACCGAGTCTCAAGCCAACCAAAAACCCATTTGGGAGCCGTTTATTCAGGCGATGTCTGAAGAACTCGGAATGCCTGTTAATGCCTTTTATGCGACTTCTTATAATGGCGTAATTGAAGGGATGCGCTTCGGACAGGTTCACCTGGCTTGGTTGGGGGGAAAATCCTATATTGAAGCGGTGAATATTGCCAATGCCGAAGCCTTTGCTCAAACAGTTGCCCTCGATGGTTCTAAAGGGTATTACGCTTATTTAATCACCAATAAAGACAACCCCATTGTTTCGGAAATCCAAAATGAAAATGGCGATCAATATGTGATTGAAAATGCCCCTAACCTGACTTTTGCGTTTAACGATCCGAACTCGACTTCGGGTTTTTTAGTTCCGAGTTATTACGTGTTTGCCAAAAATAATGTTAACCCGAAAAAAGCCTTTGAAAAACTGGTTTTTTCAGGAAGTCACGAAGCCACAGCTTTAGCGGTTGCTAATAATCAAGTTGATGTGGCAACCAATAATAATGAATCCCTAAGTCGCTTAGAAAAAACCAATCCAGAAGCCCGAGAAAAAATCCAAGTGATTTGGACTTCTCCCGAAATTCCGAGCGATCCCATTGCTTATCGTCGAGATTTACCGGAAGATTTAAAAGCGAAAATTCAAGATTTCTTCTACAATTACAAAGATGAAACGGTATTGGGGCCGTTAGAATGGTCTGCTTTTGTTCCCGCAGATGATAAGAATTGGAATCCGATCCGAGAATTAGAAATTGGGAAGAAAATTATGGAAGTTCAAGAAGATGAAAATATGGATGCAGCCGAAAAACAGAAAAAACTCGATGAGTTGAACCAACAGTTAACAGCGCTGCAAGGTTAATTTTATTTGTTGTTTATCCCCCTTACCAAGCAGGGCTGTTTCATTCTCAGTTAAAAATTGTCGGGGAGGATGGGGTGATGGGGTGATGGGGCGGTGGGGAGAGGATTTTTTTGAGATTAAAAATAGCTTTTTATTAATAAAAATCCTCCCTACCTCCCCACCTCCCCACAAATCAAGTTTTCGGGCTAGAACGAAACGGCCCTCCCCTTACCAAGGGGGATTTAGAGGGATCTATTCAATCTTTGAAAGGTTTTAAACATGAAAAATAATCGAAACAACTTAAAAACTATAGACTCATCTGTGGAATTGTTGGCATCGACCACTGTTTTGGAAATGCTATCTCAAGAAAAAAAACGAGTCACAACAATTCGGATTTTATGTCTGGTCGGAGCAATCAGTTTGCTCATTTTTGCTTATCTGCAAAGTGAACTAAACTTTCCCTTGCTGTTTAGAAATAGCGGCAATATGGTCGAGTATACTCGGTCTTATTTTCCCCCGGATTTTTCCGACTGGCGATTTTATTTAGAAGATACGATTATCACCATTTCGATGGGAATTTGGGGAACGTTAATGGCTGCCGTTGCCGCTATTCCGCTATCATTCTTAGCATCGGAAAATGTATGTCCGGTTTGGATAGTACAGCCCATTCGTCGTTTATTAGATGCGATGCGAGCGATTAATGAAATCGTGTTTGCATTGATATTTGTGGTGGCGGTTGGTTTGGGGCCTTTTGCGGGAGTTTTAGCGTTATTTGTGAGTACAACAGGCACACTCGGAAAGTTATTTTCTGAAGTAGTAGAATCGATTGATCCGGGGCCAGTCGAAGGAATTCGGGCGACAGGCGCTCAAAAAATTCAAGAGATTATTTTTGGAGTTGTTCCCCAAGTCATGCCGTTGTGGACTTCCTATGTTTTGTATCGGTTTGAGTCTAATGTTCGTTCGGCTTCGGTGTTAGGAATTGTGGGAGCGGGAGGCATTGGAGTTTCACTTTATCAAAGTTTCCAAGCCTTTCAATATCAAAAAGTTTGTGCGATTTTAATTATTTTAATTGCGGCAACATCCACAATAGATTTTATCTCGTCTAAACTCCGAAATTGGCTGATTTAAGGTTAAACTGAATCCGTTTATAATGAATCAAGCTAAAATCTGGGTGTATAAACTTGAAATCTAGGAGGAGTCAGACATGATACAGGCTATTGCTTTTTTGATGCTGGGGCTGGCGACCGGAACCATTAGCGGTTTAATTGGCATCGGAGGAGGGGTTTTATTAACTCCAGCCCTCGTTTATTTCTTTGGGTTTTCTCAACATTATGCACAGGGAACAACGCTGGCTTTATTAGTCCCCCCAATTGGTCTTTTGGCGGCTTGGACTTATTATCAAGAAGGTTATGTTAACATTAAAGTCGCAATTTTAATCTGTGCTGGATTTTTTCTGGGCGGTTTTTTGGGCGGAAAACTAGCGGGTTTAATTCCAGAGTTGTACTTAAAACGGATATTTGGCGTAGCTATGCTGATCGTTGGGTTGAAGATGATTTTCGCCAAATAAACCCGCAGCAAAAATTAAACAAAATTTAACCCAAAAATTAATTGAGTTTAACCTGAATTGATTAAGGTCACAAATAGAAGGTGAGGAGTCTATTGTGATTTTTCTCAAAATATTCTGTGTTGCTTTTCTTCTGCTACTCTCAGGAGATTTTGTTTCGACGTTTTGTTACCACGTCCCGGAACACATTTTTGGTAAATTTCATGCGGTGGTTCACCATAGTCCGAACCGCAGTTTTATTCGCTATGCCATTTCCAGTAAAAAACCTGTCGCTTTGATTACCGGATTTTTTGGGGCATTCCCTTACTTAATGTTTATTCCCCTATTTTGGATTATTTCACCCATTGGCACAGTTTTAGGATTGATTTTGGCAGAATGTCATGTGGAGTGGAGACACGTTTCTCTACAAAAATGGAAAACTCCAAACCGAATCAAATCGATTTGTAGAATTTTATGTATTACCACTCCCGAAAGACATTGGGAACATCATCTTAATTCTAGAGTTGCTTATGGGGATATTTTTACGTTTTATGATAAACCCGCTCAAGCTTGGTTTAGAGTTTTGTTGAGATGGAAAAAGAAGTTCCGAGAAAAATATAGTTAAAATTTAACTCGAATTCTAACTTGGACGATCGCTTTGAATTGAGATCCTCTCACGACTCATTTTCAAAGACTAATTCCATGCGATCTCCCCGAAATCTTGTGACCCCATATTCGATAATCCGATCATCTTGATCGACATTAATTGATTCGGTTAAAAGAATCGGATGATTGAGCGGTAATCGGAGTAAACGGGCATCTTGAGGACGAACAACCCGAGCCGAAACTCTTGTACAGCGACGAATATGATCGCAGCCATAAACTTCTCTAAGAAGCTGAGAAATCGACCACATTTTATGTTGAAAAGATAGAATATTGGGGAAGCGATGCAGCGGAAAATGACCCGTAGAAATGCTAATCGGTTGGTCATCAATAAACGTTAAACGTTCGATCAATGCGACCAGATCACCAGGGGAAAGTTCCAAATTGCTCGCGACCGCAGAATTCGCCTCGATCTCAACCGCTCGCAACAGTTGAAAGCTCATTTCTAGCCCTTGAGCCATCATCGCCCCATTGTAGCGAACCCGCTTGCCAATGGGGTATCGAATCGGCATTCCCGCAACGAATGTACCCCGACCTTGATCGACACGCAACAACCCTTCACTTTTGAGCAAAGCGATCGCCCGTCGGACAGTATGGCGGTTCACTCGAAAACGTTCGCTCAACTGATTTTCGGTCGGTAATTTATCACCAACCTGATAGATTCCCTGATTGATACTTTGTCGTAACTCATTGGCGATTTGAGCGTAAACAGGCATAGTTTCACGGTTCATTCCAGATCAGATTTCAAGGTGAACCTTGTCAATTTTGACAAATTTAGGTACTTTGTGACTAGCGGGTTAAATTGTCTAGACAAATTCACTCAACTTCATCATTCCTCAAGCATTATTATTATGTCAAATCTTGCCCAAAGACAGGCTTGGATGGCTATTTTAGCAAAAGCTTCGTTAGAGCAATTGCAGCAAAACATGAAACGGCTAGAACCCTGGCCAGAATACAGTTTTTTGCGTCCGCCAGAAATTGGTTTAACCCAGGTTAGAGGCCGAGCCGGAGGTACTGGACAGCTCTTTAACTTGGGAGAAATGACATTAACTCGGTGTGTGATCAAACTTCATTATCAACCGATGATAACAGGATTTGGTTATGTTGGGGGGCGATCGCATCTTCACGCCGAATTAGCCGCTTTAGCTGATGCTTTGATGCAGCATGATGACTGGTGCGAACGGGTGCAAAAAATCGTCATAGAACCCCTGCAAGCCGAGGCGATTCGTCAACAAGAAATTAAGCGATCGCAAACGGCTTCAACCCAAGTCAATTTCTTGACTTTAGTCAGAGGAGAATAACGTCATTACTGATCAATGTAAAAATCATGTTTTAAATTACAAAAAAAATTTTTGTTGTAAACTTTTTATGGAAACCACCCAATTTCCGGGCTTAAAAGATAGAGTTCACGATGCTCAAATCACCTTCCGAACCCTGTTAAATGCCCTCTCCTATCCGGGAACATCCCGAGAGATTTGTATTCAACTCACGCCCCCACCCGGATTAACATTAGCTTGTGCTGCGGCTAGCTTAACTTTACTTGATTTAGAAACAACAGTTTGGCTGAGTTCGGAGTTTGATTCGGAAGTCAAAAGCTGGTTAAAATTTCATACAGGTTGTCATTTTACGAATCATCCTCAAGATGCAAATTTTGGGATAATTCACAACATTAATAACCGAGAACCTCTATCAAGTTTTAATTGGGGAACCGCAGAACAACCCGAAAGATCGACAACTCTATTGATCCAGTTTGAAGCCTTAGAAAATAGTGAATTTATTCGCTTAAACGGGCCTGGAATTTCGGGGGAAAAATCCGTTAAACTTCCCTTATCTGCCAGTTTTCTACAAGAATGGGAAGAAAATCATCAAAGTTACCCTTTGGGGGTTGATGTCTTTTTATTTGGGGAAAATACCGTTATCGGTTTACCCCGGACAACGAATTTAAGCCTTTAGTTTTTATCAACAAATCAGGGAGAACATCAAAATGCCTTATGTAGCAGTTAAAGGCGGACAACAAGCGATAGAAAATGCAGAAGCCTTGTTAAAAGCCTTAAGACGAGGGGATGCCAACACACCCGAATTAACCGTAGAACAAATTAAACAACAACTCGCTTTAGCCGTTAACCGGGTGATGTGTGAAGGCAGTTTATATGACCCAGATTTAGCCGCTTTAGCCATTAAACAAGCCTGGGGAGATTTAGTTGAAGCAATATTTTTAATCCGGGCTTATCGGACAACATTACCTCTATTTTATCACAGTAAACCGTTGGATACAAACCAAATGGAAATTGAACGGCGAATTTCTTCTATTTTTAAAGATCTTCCGGGCGGACAACAATTAGGTCCGACTTTTGATTATATTCATCGGTTATTAGATTTTAAATTAGCCGCAGAAGGAAATACACCCACAGCCCCCACCGCTACCCCAAAAAAAGAAGCCGTTCCTTCGGTTATGAATTTGTTAGGAAATGAAGGATTAATTCAAGCCGAACCCCCTCAAGAAAATCAACCCTTTGACTTAACGCAAGAACCGTTAAAATTCCCCGCAGGACGGGATGAACGACTGCAAAATTTAGCCCGTGCGGATGAAGGATTTTTGTTGAGTTTAGCCTATTCAACTCAGCGGGGTTATGGTCGAAATCATCCCTTTGCGGGTGAAATTCGCATGGGAGAAGTGGAAGTGATTATTTGTCCTGAGGAGTTAGGTTTTGAAGTAGCAGTTGCAGACATTACCGTAACAGAAGTACAAATGGTTAATCAGTTTACTGGAAATGAAAAAATGTCACCTCAATTTACGCGGGGATACGGATTAACTTTTGGATATAATGAACGAAAAGCGATGTCAATGGCGTTAGTTGATCGGGCGATGCGAGCGAAAGAATTTGGCGAGGAAGTTCAAGGGCCGGCTCAAGATGAGGAGTTTGTTTTGTATCATTCTGATAACGTTCAGGCTCAGGGATTTGTGCAGCATTTAAAATTACCCCATTATGTTGATTTCCAAGCCGAATTAAATTTAGTTCGGCAAATGCGAAAAGAGCAAGTTAAGGAGAATAATCCTTCTGTTCAAGAATCGGATTTGCTCAATTCTTCCCCTCCTAAAAACGAACAATCTTCTTTTTCTCCTAACAGTTACTCAAAATTATATTCTTAGCCTCGTTTATAATTTATATATTCGAGAAGTGTTGAGCGAAGGGGATTTTACTCATGTCAGGTTTAACGGTTAAAGATTTAGAACATCTGCAAAGTCAACATCCCGATTATCAGATGGAATTAGTTGGGGGAGAAATCATCATTATGAGTCCATCCGGGTTAGAATCTGATGAAGTTGCTGCTGCAATTGTTGCTCAATTATCTAACTGGGTTCGTCCCCGTCGTTTAGGGCGAGTTACGGCGTCGAGTGCGGGTTTTATCCTACCCAATCAAGATCAAGATGTACGGGCGCCGGACGCTGCTTTTATTCAAGCAGAACGACTCAAAAAAACAACAGAAAACTATGCGGAAGTGGTTCCCGATTTAATTTTTGAAGTCAAATCAAAGTCGGATTCTTTAGAAAAGTTGCGTCAAAAAATACAAGCGTTTTTAGCAGTTGGAACACAAGTCGGAGTATTAGTTGATCCGCGAACTCGCACAATGGAAATTTATCGTCTGAATGCAGAAAATATGATTCTACAAGATGGAGAGATTCTCACAGTCCCCGAGTTACTTCCGGGTTGGGAATTGCCAATTTCTGAAGTCTGGGCGCCCGAATTTTAGTTTTTGATTTTAGAAACAATCAACTCAAAACTTAACCATGAACTCTGATTCTAATCATCAATCTTACGAAGGATTTAACTTCGCCTATCTAGACGAACAAACTAAACGATCAATTCGGCGAACTCTTTTAAAAGCCGTTGCGATTCCCGGTCATCAAATCCCCTTTTCTTCTAAAGAAATGCCCATGTCCTACGGTTGGGGAACGGGAGGAATACAAGTGACGGCTTCTGTGATTGGAAAAAATGACGTTTTAAAAGTTATTGACCAAGGTTCGGATGATACGACAAACGCAGTGAATATCCGGCGTTTTTTTGCGAAAGTTTGCGAGATTAAAACCACCGAAAAAACCTCGGAAGCCACTCTAATTCAAACTCGACACCGCATCCCAGAAACGCCTTTAAAAGAAGGTCAAGTGATGGTTTATCAAGTTCCCATTCCCGAACCTTTGCGTTGGTTAGAACCCTCGGAAGTTCAAACGAAAAAAATGCACGCCCTCGAAGAATATGGTTCAATGTACGTTAAACTCTACGAAGATATTACAAAATATGGTCATATTTCTACCGCTTACGATTATCCGGTTATGGTGAATCATCGTTATTTAATGAGTCCGAGTCCGATTCCTCGATTTGATAATCCTAAACTGAATAATTCTCCCGCTTTACAACTGTTTGGGGCGGGACGAGAAAAGCGAATTTATGCCATTCCTCCCTATACTTCTGTGCAGAGTTTGGATTTTGAAGATCATCCCTTTTCGGTAGAAAAATGGAACAAACCCTGTGAACTTTGCGGTTCAACAGAAAGTTATCTAGATGAAGTGATTATGGACGACCAAGGAACAAGAATGTGGGTGTGTTCCGATAGCGATTATTGTCAGCAACACCGGGAAAAATCAGGTATAATTTAAACGAACAAACTGAAAACTAAAATTGAGGCGAACAATCGTGTTAAAGTTTTATCATACTCCCCTATCTGCTAACAGTCGTCGAGTTTGGGTATTGCTGTTAGAAAAGCAAGTTGAATTTGAAGAGATTATTCTCAGCTTACAAGGCGATCAATTTGACCCAGAATATTTAAAATTAAATCCCTTTCATCATATTCCGACTCTCGTTGATGGTGATTTTACGATAATTGAATCTCTGGCAATTTTGGATTATCTAGAAGCCCAATATCCAACGCCAACTTTTACCCCCAAAGACCCCAAAGCAATGGGAATTATGCGGATGTTGGAATTGGTAACAGTTAATGAACTTTTACCCACCACTTTACCCCTATTAAAACAGGTTGTCGGTTTACCTGCTGACCCCAACCAACCCATAGAAGCCGTTTACAAAAAAATCACAACAATTTTCGATTTTTATCAAAAGTATTTGGGTGAAAATCCTTATTTAGTCGGCGAACAAATCACCCTTGCTGATGTTGTCGTCGGTACTATTATTCCCACCTTAAAATATATGAACATCTCCCTAGAAAATCATCCTCAACTGCAAGCCTGGTGTGAACGGTTAATGGGACGAGAAAGTTGGCAAAAAACCCAACCTAAACCCGAAGACGTTGAAGCTTCCTACGCTCGAATTAAAGCCATTTTAACCCAAAAATCTCAATAAGATATGAACCCCACTGAACCCTTACTAACCGTTGAAAATCTGAACAAATCCTACGGTTTAACTCAAGCCTGTAAGGATATTTCCTTCAATCTTTATTCTAGCCAAGTGTTAGGAATTGTGGGTGAATCCGGTTCAGGAAAATCAACGTTACTCAAAGCAATAGCGGGAGTTTTACCTGTTGAAACCGGAACAATAACCTATCTCAACCGTCAAGAAAAATGCTTAGATTTGCAACAAATCTCCGAATCCTATCGTCGTCAACTGATGCGAACAGAATGGGGATTTGTTCAACAAAATCCTCGGGATGGTTTACGGATGAATATTACAGCAGGCGCCAATATTGGCGAACGTTTAATGGATGTGGGCGTGCGAAATTATGGTAAAATTCGTCAAGAAGTTGCCTATTGGTTAGAACAGGTTGAAATTGATTCTCGTTGGATGGATGAACTTCCCATAACTTTTTCGGGGGGGATGCAGCAACGCCTACAAATTGCCAGAGTTTTAGTCACTAAACCCCGTTTAATTTTAATGGATGAACCAACCGGAGGATTGGATGTTTCGGTACAAGCAAGACTGTTAGATTTGTTACGTTCTCTGGTCAGAAATCTACATCTAAGTGTTATTTTAGTCACTCACGATATCGGAGTTGTGCGGTTACTTGCTCACCGATTATTTGTGATGAAAAATGGTAAAATTGTTGAGTCGGGATTAACCGATCAAGTCTTAGATGATCCGCAACATCCCTACACCCAACAGTTAGTTAGTGCGACTCTAATTCCTTAAGTTAATATTCATCAAATTACATACAAATAATCCGAAATGCAATTAAAACAACAAACCGATCACCATTTAATTTCTGATATTGATGATGCTACATTATTAAAAGTTGAGAACATTTCTAAAGGCTTTACTTTGCACCATCAAGGCGGTGTTTCCCTCTCGGTTTTAAAAAGAATTTCTCTGATACTCAAAACAGGAGAAGGAGTCGCATTATCGGGAAAATCGGGTTCGGGGAAGTCTACCTTTATGCGATCGCTTTATGGAAATTATCGAGTTAATAGCGGTTCAATTTGGATAAAACACGATAACAATTGGCTCGATTTAACTAAACTTGAACCCCACGAACTTTTAGACGTTCGACGGAAAACCATCGGTTATGTGAGTCAATTTTTGCGGGTAATTCCTCGGGTTCCGGCGTTAGAAATTGCGGCTGAACCTTTACTCGAATTGGGGGAAAATCCAGATACCGCTTATGAAAAAATTAAACAGCTATTTGTTCACCTAAATTTACCCGAACGACTTTGGAGTTTATCTCCGACAACCTTTTCCGGAGGAGAAAAACAACGGGTGAATATCGCTCGGGCGTTATCGGTCGATTATCCAATTTTACTGCTAGATGAACCGACTTCTGCTTTGGATGAAACCAACTCAAAAGCGGTGATTCAACTGTTACAAGAACGTCAAGCCCAAGGTTCGGCTTTAATTGGAATTTTTCACGATGAACACGTCAAAAATCAGCTTTGTACGCGAGAATTAACCTTTGGTGAATAATCGCCCTCACGGGTTAAACTTCGTAATCAACAGCCAGAATATCTGCTAAAATTGGCTTAATTAAATTCTGCACAACCGCTTGATGATCGGGATGGGGAGTATAAGCCTCCAAAGCCGCTTTATCTGTAAATTTAACCAATAATCCATGCTGAAATCCCTGAGAACGTTCAGAAAAATTTTCACCACAGGATAAGTCAATAATACCGGGAATTTTACCTTTTAATTCTCTCAATCCCTCTACCGCTGCGGCGATCGCTTCTGGTGTAGCCTCTTCTGTCCACTTAAATAAAACGATGTGTACAATCATTCTCGTTGATATCCCGATCATCTTTTAAACGCCTTTAGAATTTTAGCAGAATTTTAGTTACAATATGAACGTTTGAGGATTAAAACCCTCGATTAAGTTTAGATTAACCGACAATTAAGAAACCATGAACGAACAAGTCTACACCAATTATCGTTTACAACTTCCCGAACAAGAAATAATAGGAACTTTAGTCGTTCGTGAAGGAAAAATTGCCGACATTCAACCCGGAATCGTTAATATTGGTCACAATGGTCAAGGCGACTATTTAATGCCGGGATTAATCGAACTTCATACGGATAATTTAGAAAAATGTATGTCTCCCCGTCCGAGCGTTAAATGGCCGTTAGAAGCTGCCGCAAGCTATCACGATCGCGATTTAATTAGTGCAGGAATTACCACCGTTTGTGATGCCATTGGAGTCGGAGATATTAAACCCGGTTCTAATCGAATGAGCCATTTTCGACCGATGATTGATGTAATTTTAGAAAGACAAAAAGCCGGAAGATTTACAGCCGATCATCGCCTGCATTTACGGTGCGAACTCTCCTATGAACAAGTCTGTGATGTGGCAAGCGAGTACAGCGAACATCCCTTACTTTCTCTTATTTCCGTCATGGATCATACGCCCGGACAGCGACAATTTGTAGATATAAAAAGATACACCGAATATTATATGGGGAAATATGGATTTTCAGCCCAAGAAATGCAAAACTTTGTCACAATGCGTCAGGATTTGCAACAAAAATATGTTGAAAAAAACCGTCAATCTATTGTGAAACTCACCCAAGAAAAAAATATTTCTCTGGCAACGCACGATGACGCCACGATAGAACACGTTCAAGAAGCGGTGGAAAATGGGGCAAGCATTGCGGAATTTCCCACCACATTAGATGCGGCGAAAACGGCTCACAAATCGGGTTTAAAAGTGTTAATGGGTTCGCCAAATTTGGTGTTAGGCGGATCGCATTCCGGCAATGTTTCAGCAATAGAACTGATTAAAAACGATCTGGTTGATATACTCTCCTCGGATTATGTGCCTCACAGTCTGCTACAATCTATTTTTGTGATTGCCAATCAACTCGGAAAACCGATTTATCAAGCCATGCGTTTAGTAACGAGTAATCCAGCCAAAGCGATTAATTTGTTTCAAGAAAGAGGCAGTTTAGAAGTGGGGAAACAAGCGGATTTAATCACCGTTCATAATGATGGAATCGTCCCCCGCATAACTTCGGTAATTCGTCAAGGTAAACGAGTTGCATAATTGTTAAAAATTAACAAAACGAAATATCCAGATTTCAGTTATGAACGTCGAAAAATTTATTATCTATGCTTGTCCAGTCGGAGAACTGGATGAACAAATTAATCTTTATTTTCAAAAAAGCCGAGAACTCTGTGGAGAAAATTCCGCTCATCAATATATGCCCCACTGTTCCCTAACTGGATTTTTTAACGCCGATCTAACCCAAATTGGCAACTATTTGAACAGTCTAGATCAAGCCTATCATTACTCTCAACATCTGTCTCTAGACATAAAAATTTTGCAGATGATGTTCAAACCGAAGTGGCATGGTTTAGAATTAAAAGCATCGGGTTTAAAACACCTGATCGCTAATTTTGCTGAAATCATGCACAGTCAACCGATTGAGGAAAATATTCGCATAAAAGAATGGCTTCATCTTAGTTTTGCTTATAATTTTCCATCCGAACACCATGACACTTTAAAAAAACTTGCTAAAAAGATGATAAACCCTCAAGCTTCTACTCAATGGGAATTACGATTTTATCAAAAACATCCCGACTGGACTTGGACTTGTTTACAGTCTTGGCCTTTATAATTCAATCTTTAACTAAAATTATTCATTAAACTCAATTGACTCGAAAAAAAGCTCATATTTTAGTAAGATAGGTCAAAAGCAATTTTTCGGTTTGATGCCTCTGAGTACAGATTAAAATCTTTAATTGAAATTATTACGGAATTAAAATCACGATGAAACCTAGCGTTAATCAAATCATAGAAATCCTGCAAACTCGCGGTCATCTACAATACGGTCAAGAAGCGGTTAGTCAACTCGAACACGCTTTGCAATGTGCGACATTAGCGAAATCAAATCATGCTTCTCCTGAACTGATCACCGCCTGTTTATTGCATGATTTCGGACATCTAATTCATCAGTGGGGAGAAGATGCGGCAACGCGAGGAATTGACGATCGCCATGAATATTGTGCCTTACCTTTTTTAAGCTTATTATTTAGTTCGGCCGTCACCGAACCCATTCGGCTTCATGTGACAGCAAAACGCTATCTTTGTGCAACAAATACTGAATATTGGCAAAAATTATCCCCCGCTTCTCAACACAGTTTAAACCTGCAAGGGGGGATTTTGTCGCCGGAGGAAGCAACCAAATTTATTAATCATCCCTACGCTAAAGAAGCGGTCAAACTGCGAATTTGGGACGATCAAGCCAAACAAGTCAATTACCCCACTTCCAGTTTAGAAGACTTCATTCCCGCGCTCCAGGCTTGTCTAAAGTCCTAAAATCAGGGAGAATAAAGAGAATTGATCAAAACCCTCTAAACTTCCTTAAATTTAGTTTAATCTTCCGGGTTTAACTAGATTTAAGGAGAAAAGAGACCCAACAACAAATTTTTGTCAAATCACCCTTTATTCCTGAGTCTTTTCAATGACAACAATTCCCAAAATTACTCATATTATTTACGATTTAGATGGTTTGCTGTTAGATACAGAACCGCTCCATGCTAAAGTCAACCAAATGCTGGCGAGTCGTTATGGCAAAATTATCGATTCCTCTTTAATGTGTAAATTGCGGGGTCGAAAATCCCACGATTCGGCAAAACTCATTATTGAAATGCTAGAAATTCCCCTAACGGTTGAAGCTTATTTGACCGAAAAAGATGCGATAATTTATCAATATTATACCAACGTTCCGCCCTTAAAAGGAGCAGTTGAACTCACCCAACATTTAGCCGCCCATCGCATTCCCCAAGCGATCGCCACCAGTTCAAGCCGTCGTCCTTATACGGCAAAAATCCAAAGTCATCAGCAATGGTTTTCAATCTTTGAATGCGTGATTCAGGGCGACGATCCCGAACTCAAAAACGGCAAACCCGCACCCGATATTTTCCTGCTGGCCGCCCAACGTTTGGGAACCAAACCCGAAAATTGTTTAGTCTTTGAAGATGCGTTAGCGGGGGTGGCAGCCGCCAAAGCCGCAGGAATGTATGTGGTTGCAGTTCCGGCGGCCGATATGGATAAACAACTCTATCTCGAAGCCGATCAAATACTCAATTCTTTAAGTGAATTTCAACCGGAATACTGGCAATTACCCCCTTTTAATTCACCCGTAAACGCTTCTAAACTTTGAGAAGACGATAAATTAAAGTCGTTGTCATTAACGCTACGCCTAAAGCCAATACAGGGGGAACAAATGGAATCCATAACCCCTGTTCAATCAACAAAAGATAACTATAACGGTGCAGAACCCAAATGATAGGAATGGCAGCAGCAACCGCAATCGCCGGACGGAACCAACGAGCCAGTAAACCGCCAATTAACGCCCAAACTAAAATCCAAATATTCTCTTTCCAGTCAGGCCACCATCCTAACAATTGTCGTTCATCTTGAACGGCACTAATCAATTGAGAAATCATGTGACCCTGAACTAACATCTCAGACATTTCTCCGTAAGGAGTCGAATAAACCGTATGAAAATCCGGATCGCTCGTACCAATTAACACAATTTTATCTTTTACTAAAGCCGGATCAATTGAACCTTGGAGCGCTTCAGATAGAGTGATTGTGGGTGCGATTTTTTCTCCTGTGGCGCGATAATTTAACAAGATTTGACGATGATTAATATTAAGAAGCGGGTCATAAAGAGCCGTATTGGGAGGGAGCGGATCAAACATAATATTCTCCGACTGAAAATCCTCCCCTTCTTTATAAATCTCTTCAGAAAGCAAACCCTCATCCGACAAATATCGCAACGCCACCAACAAATTAAAAGAAAACTCACTTTGACAGGGCGAAACTTGCAAATCTTTTGGCGGTTCCAAACTCAAGGACTGACGCCGAATCGTACCATCTGCATCTAAAATCTGATCGCTAAATCCGATGCGCTGTTTCCAACCGGCACCTTGAATCGCATGAGGAGAAGGGGCGCGACCCGAGTTTAACAGATCTTCCCCGACATCGCACTGACTAATCAATCGTTTATCGAGTTTAAACCGAGTCATCAGCTTCTGAAATTCCGGCTTAAGTTGATAATCTCGATAAAGGGTTAACCCAATAACACGCGGTTCTAATGCGGATAATTTTTCGATTAATTGTTGTAGATAACCATCGCTGATTGACTTATTTTTTCCTTCATCTGCGGGGCGAACTTGAGCATTAACATCGGTGCGAGTAATATCAACAATTAACATTCGAGAGTCCAACGTTTCCGCCGGACGCGATCGCATTAAATGATCAAACGCTTGCAACTCCAACAGCCTTAACTGTCCAAAATCTCGGACAATAATCACCAGAAAAGCAGCAATTAAACTCGTACAAA
Organism: Lyngbya sp.; assembly: GCA_035285085.1. GTDB lineage: Bacteria > Cyanobacteriota > Cyanobacteriia > Cyanobacteriales > Microcoleaceae > Capilliphycus. Next base: position 37,906 of record JAYKHV010000007.1, read on the forward strand.
TTGCAATTATAATTCTAATAAACCTCCGCCTTTGTTTGCTATTTTTTAACATAAACGCCCCCGAAATATCTTTACTATTGTTCGGATCTTCTGGGACTTTTTGACTGCGTAACGCTTGCCAACTCGGAGGCACATTAGCTAAGTTTTGAAAAATCAGAGGCAACCAAGTCGCTCCTGGCAAATCCTGAAAATCTTCTAATCGTTTTTGAGCTTGATAAACTGCCGTGTACAAGGCTTTTCCCGTCGAATATTCCGCCAGAAACTCTTTCAAAAAAGACTGAGCTACCAAATCCGGCACCGACTCCTGCATCACAATTGTCACCGGAATTTGTCGTTGAATCAACTCCTGCGCCAGCCCCAACCCATCACAGGAATTAAACACCGCAATTTTCAAGCCATTATTAATCGCTTCTTTGAGAGTATTTTTAAACTCATCCAGCCTTAAACTTTCTTGATCACTCAGATAAATTCGACCCGTTTTTTCTTCCGTTTTACTATGTCCGGCAAAAAATAAAATATCCCAACCTTTGGGTTGGCGAAGGGTTTTAATAAACTGCGTTGAACGGGGCTGATGCAAAAACAAAACCTCTGCCCCTTTTAACTTGCGAATTGCCTCTTGATCGGGCTGTAAATTCAGATTGCGTTTATCTCCCAAAACCGCCAAAATTCTGACTTTATTGGCGCGACTGGAACGGTGTACGGGCGTAAAATTCGCACTAAATCCCGGTAAAGTATAGCCCAAACCAATCTGATATTCTTCCAACAAATCCCAAACGTGCCAGGGTAACTTCCAGAGTCGAGGATTTTTAGTTTGAATTACTAAGCGAATTTCACCTTCACCTTGAGCAAATTCAACCCCCAAACGTTCCCGAATACATTGCCATTTCGGAGTAGAAGATTGCAACCATGTTTTCATCCGTTTTTCAACATCTCGCACCAAACGTTGACAGCGCGAAAAATCATCCACCGTCGAAGAATTGCTTTGAAAACTCTCATCAATTTCCCAAGCTTCTTCGGTTTCGGTCTTGAGACGCCGACTCGACTGACTTGCTCCTTTGAGACGCCGAAAACGAGTTTGCCAACTGACATAACATCCTTCTAAACCCGGGTTTGGGGGAAGTTGGCCTTCCAGTTCGGCCAGAAGACGGTTGTCATCGGTTTTGATCTGAAGCAAGACATCAAAACCTTGCTCGAAATTACCATGACCAAACTTTAATATTGCAACCTTGCCCATAGAGGCTATCCTATCTCATTGGTTTGACTCTGCACACCGCACCCATTCGGGCTTCTGCAAGCGAGACTCTATTCGGGTCTGCTTGCTCACGAGTCCCACTATTTCTACTTTGTTATTTATTGTACAGATAGCCCAAATCTATAGCAAATCTTTATCTTGAGGGGTTGATGACAATTTTTTCCATTGATTGTATTGCATAAAGTACAGTTGTCTGCTTGGGCAATTATGCCAGAAAATCTTCTGTCACAGTGGTTGAACCGAATTGCACCTGCACCCGAAAACCCGTTTCGGGGGGCGGACTAAACCGACGGCCAATGGATCGATCCAAACCCCGACCTTGACTATCGCCTCTGGCTTCAACTTGCAGGCGAGTTTCCCCCGACATCGATAACACTCTCAAGGTCAAACCCGCAGGTAAAACGGTCAAATTTCCCAAGGGTTCGACTTGCAGCCATACCCCAATGCGATCGTTGGCTTTTGGCATAATTGCCACCATCAACACCACTTGTTCGGGGTTGGGTTGCGAGGACAAATCGATCGCTCTGACTCGTCTAATTCCCGCTTCAGGATGATTGGGGTCTAGTTTACCCAAACTCAGCGCCGCTTGCCAACGGGTTTCTTCTTCTTCTGTGGTTTCCAAAAGATCGGTTAAAGCGTTAATCGTGGTAGAATTACTAACGCCCATATCGCCCAACACACCAGCCGCTTGAGCGCGAACCTCCTCGCTTTGATCCGGGTCTAACAAGCGAATCACAGACGCCACAGAATCAGCATCTTTAACCTCTGGCATCTCTAAGTCCCGGAACGCAAAACTGACTTCAGCCGGAGGAGACAATAGGGTTTCTAGGGTTTCCCAACCCGTTGTCGCCGCATCTTGCAGCCATTGACGCAAATTGACTGATGTTGTAGCGGTTTCCGCTTGGGGAGAAGAAAGCAAATGTTCGAGTAATTCATCTGGCGATCGCAATTGTCTTAAAGCGATCGAATCGCTCGCCGTTTCCACAAAACCCAAAATCGTGGCTAATTCCTGTTCTAAATCCAATTCTACAATCACATAACCAATGCGATCGCTTTGCACCTCCGGAGGAACCCTACAAACGGTTGAGTTCAAATTTTCTTGAACCGGGATCGGACGACATTCTAAACGACCTCGACCGACAACTTCTAAATCGGCCACATCCGCATAGAAACGCACGGCGGGGTTCCAACTTTCTCCTGCTGTTAAATTGGTGGGAATTTTCATAATTCGCAAATAATTATTCACCATACACACCGCCAGCGTATTGAAATAAACCTGTCGGGCTTTGCGGGAAGTCGGTTGTTGGGCGGCAAATTCTTCGGCTAATCTTTTAGCCAGAGAAGGAATCAGTAAAGGAATGGAGAAATCATCTAGGGTTTGCATAAATTGAGTGATCATGATTTCCTGTTTTTGCGAGTCGGAGTTGGGTCAATATACCCCTGAGAAGTACCAAATTCTCGCAAGAGGGGTAAACATTTACGGTTGTAAAATTTCGGCAAATCTTTTGTTTCTGCGGGTGTGAGGTCAAAGTCCGAAGCAATGTCATTCCAGGGTGTTTCTGAGGGAAACCGTTTGAGAAAGAGAACCTGACAGTTAATGTGAGGGCAGTTTCTAAAGCAGGTTTTAGATAACACACGCTCTGGATCATTGTTAACCCATTCTGTGGTTTCTTCCCAAATTTCCAGAGCGGGTTGAATATCAGGTTCAGCCGCAACTCTTTCGATGGGATCGGTGAAGTCTGCTTCTGTATGAGATGGACTAATTTGACGGTTTAGTTGTCGATACTGGCGATCGCGCCAGGTTCTCAGCCGTTTTTTTAGGTGATTATCAAGCCAGGTAATCACACTGGCCCGTTCGGGATCGTACTCTTCTAAATGCTCGCAGCAATATTCCCACGTTTCCTGGAGTGCGTCGTTGTAATAGTCGCTTGACTCTCTCCACAGTTTACCCGAACGCATAATTTTACGAATAATCTGATTGAGCCTTTGCCGACGTTCTAAACTCTCAGGAGGATAGGTACAAGCTTCGGCAACGAGTTGACGGAGTTGAGTGTGTATATTGTCCATAGACTGGTATTCAGTTATACGGGTTGCCGATGTCTTTTTCGCAGATTAACCCTTAAAAAAATTTTTTTCCAGATCTTGCGAAAACTTGTCTTGAGCGTCCCTATATCTTGATGAACGCTTTAACAACAGCTTCAGAACGCTTTTACACAGCTTCTTGAACTGTCATAAGTGAGTTCCCCCTAAAATGCAGTGGCCCTGAACCAAAAGCTGATGTTTACTGGGTTTGAACATCATCGGATGCCTGATCTCTAGCAATTTACAAACTCCTTTACCATCAGCTTGGACGTTCACGGGTCACTTTTATTGAGATGAACTTTAGAGTTTCTATTATCCGGCAAATCGTCTACTTTCACAATAGCGTTGAGATGACATTTTAAATAAAATTGAAATCAAATCAGGAAAAATGAGAATTGTTCTGAAATAAAAGTGGCGATCGATCCCCGTCTGGAAAAGCGATCGCCAACGAAAACTAGAAAATTTTAAGAAATCAAACCTAAAACCTGGCTGGTGGGATTGGTGTTAGAAAAAGCACAAAGTAAAACTTCATCTGTTTTCGCATCCAAAGATTCTAAAGCTTGGGGAGAAAGATCGATAATTCGTTCGCTTTCCGTGTTCGGCCCCCAATCAATCACTCGCACAATTACCGCCCGATTATTTTCGGGATTAACCACCAATAAATGACGATTTTTCCAAAACTGCATTCCCCCTTGATAATTCCAACGCATCGCACAATAATAGTCTTCTTTCGGCAGCAATCTTAACAGTTCCCCCGTTAAAGTTGTTGTTTCATCGTCAGCAATCAGTTTATCTTTTTCCCCACCAAACCAAGCCACTTTTCCTTTCACAAACTTCTGGTTTTCAAACTCAACCAATTCCCCAAAAGGTTCTTTAATTTTCCCTAACTTTCGTCTTAAGGTTGGATTCTCTAAACCCCGATAAGGAATACTGTAACCCTCCTGTTCCAAACCCGCATAATATTGACTCCAATTTGACTGACCCAAATGGGGTTCAGAACCCACTTCAAACGGTCCCGGATCGGGAATATTTCCTTGATTAATGCGTTGACTTAAAAAGTGTGCCAACAACGATCCCAACCATTTTAAACGGGGTTTTAACCATTCCGCTTGTTCTAAACAAGTCAATTCTCCAAACTCTAAAACCAATTCAGCATCAGTCGTGCGAGTATATTTAAAACCGTAATAATTTCTCAGATTAGAAGTAAAATTATCCGGCATCCATTTAAACGGCCAATACTTAGAATAAAGTTGTTTCCACGCTTTCGCAGCCTCTCGATCTGTACTATCATCATACCCGATAGACGCACCACTATTACAAACCGGACTAGACGCATCAAAATGAATAAAAACCGCAACTTTTACATCATAAGTTCCCCCTAAAAAAGCATCTTCGCGAATGACTTTTACTCCCGCTTCCCGTAAAATTCGAGTCGCTTCATCCGCAACAATTGGCGTCCACTCCTGTTCCCCTCCCAATGGCCCAGAAGCCCCAATCGCCCCAGAAGTTCGTCCTTCGTGACCCGCTTGAATTAAAACATCCGCTTTTACCATATTATCATCCTTCTTGCTTCTGCTTATAGGATGATTCTTCAGTTTCCCCTCTCCTCTATCCGGATGTCAAATTCAATCTTTCATCTATTTTTAATATCAGACGGGGAAGGCGTTTCGTCAGGAGATTAGCCCCCTAAACAGAATTGTGAATTTCACCCTCAAAAAAATTTTTGATCGATTTCTGCGAAAACTGAGATTGATCTTCGTATAACAACATAAAGCGTTCCCCGTCATACCTAAATTGGGGAGTTGCAAATTCATCGATCAATCCTCTCCCGGTTTGAGAGTTTATCACTCAAATCGCCCCTTTTTCATGGCTAAAAATAGAAGATTGATCTCAACTGTTCCAATCTAAATCTAATCAACTTCATTTGTTTTCTAAAAACTAAGGAGACATCTACTATGGACTCACTCGAAAATCGTGAAACTCTTTTAGAAAATCAACTTTTAGGTTTAGATAATCTCGATGAATTAGATGACAATCGCGAAATGATAGGTGTATCTGAAATGGATGATATCGATGATATTTCAGTCGTTCCTGGTTTATCCGAAGTTGAGATTACCGATGATCTAGATGATGATCTAGATGATAATTTTGATGACAACTTCGATGACAACTTCGATGACAACTTTGATGATAATTTAGATGACGATCTAGATGACAATTTAGATGACAACTTCGATGATGATCTAGATGATGGAGTCGTTATTCAGCCCGTAAATTTACTCAATTTAGCTTACTACAAAGCCAACAATCCAGACCTAGCTGAACTCAGTGATGATGAATTAGTCTCTCACTTTCAAGTGTATGGATTAGAAGAAGGACGTGTATTTAATCCGATTATTAATATCAACACCTACAGAGAACTTAATCCCGACCTGGCGAATCTCAATAACAGAGAACTTTCTGAACATTTAATTAACTTCGGATTAAGTGAAGAACGCTTGTTTTCTCCTATCATCGATCTAAACTATTATCAGCAAAATAATTCCGATCTACCCGATGATTGGACTCCTTCACAGTTATTAGAACATTTGACACAATTTGGATTGGATGAAGGACGTTTATTTTCTCCTCTCGTCGATCTCAATTATTACCAACAAATTAATCAGGATCTTCCAGACGATTGGAATTACTCACAATTATTAGAACATTTGACACAATTTGGATTAGAGGAGGGTCGTTTATTTTCTCCGATTATCGATCTCAATTACTACGAACAAATTAATTCCGATCTTCCAGACGATTGGAGTCCTTCAGAGTTGTTAGAACATTTGACACAATTTGGTTTAAATGAAGGACGTTTATTTTCTTCAGTGTTCAATATTCAAGACTATCTTGATGATAACTTTGAAGCTGTTACTAACTTCTTTAACTCCGAAGTTAATCAAATCAGCTTGAAAGAAGTATTCCAATTTGCATTTGGTGTCGGTTTCTTTCAGGGAATTAACCCGATTTTGGATGACGATGATATTGACGATGACGACTTCGATGAAGACTTCGATGATGACTTAAATGACGACTTAAATGACGATTTCGATGATGACTTAAATGACGACTTTGATGACTTAAATGACGATTTCGATGACGATTTCGATGATGACTTAGATGATGACTTAAATGACGATTTCGATGACGATTTCGATGATAATTTTGATGATGACTTAGATGATGACTTCGACGATAATTTTGATGACGACTTAGATGACGACTTAGATGATGACTTAAATGACGATTTCGATGATGATTCCTTTGAGGATAACGACGGTATAATAGGTCAAATCCCAGATGTAAATGTAGGTAACACCGATGATGATGACATTGTTGGCGATGATTTAGACGATGACTTAGACGATGATTCCGATGACATTGATGATGACATTGATGAGGATTCCGATGAGATTGTCGATGACATTGATGAGGATTCCGATGAGATTGTCGATGACATTGATGACGATTTAGACGATGATTTAGATGATGACTTAGATGATGATTTAGACGATGACTTAGACGATAATTCCGATGAGATTGTCGATGACATTGATGATGACATTGTTGGCGATGATTTAGATGATGACTTAGACGATGACTTAGACGATGATTCCGATGAGATTGTCGATGACATTGATGACGATTTAGATGATGATTCTGATGATGACTTAGACGATGATTCCAATGAGATTGTCGAGGACTTTGATGATGACATTGATAACGATTTAGACGATGACTTAGACGATGACTTAGACGATGATTCTGATGATGACTTAGACGATGACATCGATGATGACTTAGACGATGATTCCAATGAGATTGTCGAGGACTTTGATGATGACATTGATAACGATTTAGACGATGACTTAGACGATAATTCTGATGACATTGATGATGACATTGATGACGATTCTGATGATGACTTCGACGATAATTCTGATGACATTGATGACGACTTAGACTTATCCCGTCTAGTTAACGTTGAGTGGTATAAAGATGAATATCAAGAAGCCATAACAGCCGACGAAGCCATCATTGATAATGACGATAATGGCGAAATTGATGACTCCGAATTAATTAACTATGCAATTAGTTCGGGTTTAGAAAAAGGTCAAAATCCCGCACCTTGGATAGATGTAGATAACTATCGAGAAAACCCAGAATATGCGGAGGATTTACTCACACATTACAATGTCAACTCACTCGATAATGTTAGCTATCGTGACACTTTTGAGTATATGTTTGACGAGGGTTTAGAAGCAGGTAACGCACCTTGGACAGATGATTTCTATCAAACCTTTATCACCGTCGATGATAACCGAATTGGCTTAACAGATTTCTACGCTGTCACCTCAGTTGATGAAATTGGTATCCCTCAAACATTTGCTTACCTCGTCGATAATGAGTTTGAAGTCGATGATGATTTTGGGATTGACTAAACTCTCGATGTCCCAACGACTGGATTGATTTTCCTTCAAGTCACTCTAACGCTTGAGATGAGGGGGTTTCGCCCCCCTGAGTCTGTCGTCCAAAAAATTTTTTTCTCTCGGGTGCGAAAAGTTGGTTCGAGAAACGCTATAACTCAATGCACGCGCTTCCTCATCCTCAGTGGAAACACTGATACTGTAAGGGTATAGCTACTGCTATACCCCTACTCTCTCTATCTGGTGTGATAATTTCAAAAAGTTGTTTAAAACAACCAACCGCGTGAAAGTGCAGCAGCTACTACCTGAAATTGGTTGTCTAGCGAATGTTTAACTCATTTTATTATAAAAATCGGGAGAAGCCTTTTATGCGTTTAACTGTTAATTTTCCTCGACGCCTGAGTGATGAAACAACGGTAATTTTAGTTCGTCACGCTGAGAGTCTTTCCAATCTCCAAGGTTATTATTTAGGAGATTGTGATGAGGATGTATTGACAGAAAAAGGACGTTTGTCTGCTTATTTAACAGGTTTGGCGTTAAAAAATTTTAATATTAATTCAATTTATACTAGCCCACTAAAATCAACTCAACAAACCTCTATTGAAATTTTAGCCGCCCTCAGTCAAACGGGTCAGACTTTACCTCAAATTCGTCAGTCTGAGGCGTTAAAAGAAATTGCTCTTCCCAGTTGGGAAGGTTTACCCTTACAGACAGTTCGAGATGAATTTCCCCAAGATTATCAGTGTTGGCAACAACGTCCTCACGAATTTAAAATGGAAGTTCCCTCATCAAACCAAACGGATAAAAATCGTGGAAACTTAGCTGTTTGTATTCCCGCTAAACCCTCTTCTTTTCCTGTCTTAGACCTTTATAAACAAGCGCAAAACTTCTGGAAAACTGTTCTTTCTCGTCATCGAGGTCAAACCATTTTAGTGGTGAGTCATAGCGGAAAAAATCGTGCTTTAATTAACACAGCATTGGGTATTGAACCGAATTTGTTTCACAGCATCCAACAATCAAGTTGTGGTATCAGTCTTTTGAAATTTCCGCAAAATTATCTGAATCCTGGAGAATTAAAAGCTCTCAACATGACCGCTCATTTAAGTGAAACTTTACCTCAATTGGAAGAAGAAAAACAAGGATTACGTTTACTTTTTGTTTCGGCTTCAAATCAAAATTATCAACAAATCCAACAAATTTCTGAACAGCTTAAAGAAGTTTCAATTGATTTTTGTTTAACTCAAATTCTCAATAATTCTCACATCATATCCGACCAAATTCTTCGTGATCATCCGAATGTCATGCAGTTTCAAGTTTTAACAAGTGATTTACTGCAAGTTTGGCAGAAAAAAATTCAGGAACGCAACCAAATTGCTTCCGCATCTAAAAATGAGCAAAAAATGCGGACAGGTTTAGTTATTGTTGATGATTTGATTATCAAACACTTCCTCAGTCAAGTTCTCAATTTAAGTTTAAATCAAGTTCAAAACTGGCAATTAGACCCCGGAACCATTCATTCTATCTACTATCCCTTTGAACATCCTCCCACCATTCAAACCCTCAACTATCGGTGTTATGTTTAGGTCAATTGTTCATCTTTGAATTCGAGTTATCAATCACCAAATTGTCTCGGTGAATGACCGTTTCTGCACCCACATATCCCAAAACTTCAGGAATTTTTTCCGAACGATATCCTTTTATTTTTTGGAGTTCTACACTGTTGTAATTCACCAACCCTCGGGCAATTTCTCGACCCGCCAAATCACACATTTTTACCGAATCTTGGGCTTGAAATTGTCCTTCAACTTGAGTAATTCCTGCGGCTAAAAGCGACTTCCCTTGTTGACAAATTGCTCGCACTGCTCCATCATCTAGATAGAGTTTCCCCATCGGAATTAATACATTTGCAATCCAATGTTTCCGAGCATTTACAGGTCTTTCTTTGGCTGCAAAATGGGTTCCTATTTTTTCACCTTGCAGAATTTTCGCTAAATTTCGAGGCGATTTTCCATCCGTGATAACCGTTCTCACCCCCGAACTTGTGGCAATTCTAGCCGCTTCTATTTTAGTAATCATTCCGCCGGTTCCCCAACCGCTGCTAGAGTCTCCCGTTTGAACTTGTAGTTCTTGAAGTTGTTCGATATGGGTAACTAAATCAATCGGTTGTGCATTCGGATTATAACGCGGATCGGCTGAATACAGTTTATCCACATCCGTCAATAAAAACAGCCAGTCTGCTTCGACTAAACTCGCCACTAACGCTGAAAGGGTGTCATTATCTCCAAATTTCAGTTCATCCACCGCAACGGTATCATTTTCGTTTACAATGGGAATTACACCCAGTTTTAGCAGTTGTTGAAACGTGTTATAAGCGTTCACATAGCCACTGCGTTGAACCAAGTCACCCCGAGTCAGGAGAACCTGGGCGATGGGTTGGTTTAAACAGGTAAATAAATCATCGTAAACCCGCATTAAACGCCCTTGACCCACTGCTGCTACCGCTTGTTTAAGGGTAATTGTTCGGGGTCTTTCACTCAGTCCCAAGCGATCGCAACCCACCCCAACGGCGCCGGAAGAAACTAATACAACTTGATCTCCTTGTTGGCGTAAATGAGTTAACGTCTCCACCAATGTTGCTAAGGTCGATAATGCCAAGTTACCCGTTCCAACCTGAGTTAAACTAGAAGTACCAATTTTAACAACTATTCGGTGAGACATCGCAGTTTATCAATACAAAAAATAGGGCTTTATTGTTTTCTTAATATCCGCTTTTGAGACGATTTCAAGCTAATCAATAATCTTGTTTGGGTTTCATCACTGCGATCGCTTTTTCATCAAGAAGTGCCAGCTTAGTTCTAAAAAATAGAGCTGGCACTTTTCGCAGGAGTTGATTGATCTTATTTTATCTTCAGGGTCTTTATATAAGCTTGACCCCGATTTGAAATCATTGATATATTGCCATGAAAGTTTCAGCACCCAAGTTTTCTTAATATTTTTTTTAGATTTTAGAAAATCAACCGAAGGATCGCCTTGATCGACATTCATTTAATCGAGTTTGAGAGAAGCCCCCAAAATATTAGAAACCCAGACTTCTAGCGATCGCATCGAATAAAGTGTATTTCCGGGTGTAGAATCAAGCATGGGTTCAACTAAAATAGTAAACATTCCCAAGCGATTTCCCACCAGTACATCCGTAAATAAGCGATCGCCAACCATACCAATTTGTGAAACAGGTAAATTCATCGCATCTATAGCCCGTCTAACCTTGCGTCGAGACGGTTTACCTGCTCCACTAATGTAGGGTAAATCCAAAGTTTGAGCAATGGCGCTAATACGAGGTTGACTGATATTGTTGCTCACCAACCACACCGTCGCCAGAGGTCGAATGGTTTCGACCCATTGTTTAAGTTCCTCAGACACGTAAGAGCGGGTAATGGGAACTAAGGTTTCATCCACATCCAACACCAGCCCTCTCAAACGGTGCTGCTCTAGGATCTCCGGTTTTAAACCGATCACGGAATCACCTAAAATCAAATCGGGTTGTAACAGATTCCCCCAAGTCATAGCTACTCAGAAATTTTAGCTTTCTTATCATAGCCGAAAATTGATGGGTCTAGACCAGTTATCAGTCACCACCTCACCAGTTTTCAGTGACCAGTTTTCAGTGACCAGTTTTCAGTTATTAGGGAATAGGGGATCTGGGGAAGCGGGGGGATCTGGGGAAGCAGGGGAGAAACTGTTTACTGTTTACTGTTAACTGTTAACTGTTAACTGGTCACTGTTAACTGTTAACTGGTCACTGAATTAAGGCTACTGAGTCGAGAGTTGACGTTCAACTTCGGCGATCGCGGCTTGATGTTCGGCTGCTGTGCGGCTAAAAATATGAGTGCCGTCGTAGCGAGCCATAAAATACAGATATTCAGTGGGTTCCGGATCGAGAGTCGCTTCTAAACTCGCCACACCCGGAGATGCGATCGCCGTCGGAGGTAAACCCGTATTCAGATAAGTATTGTAGGGAGAAGGGGTTTCCACTTGTTTAAAAGTCAGAGGTTGATCGACAGTTTGGCGAATTCCCAAAGCATATTCTACCGTCGGGTCGGCAGCCAAGCGCATCCCTTGTTTGAGGCGATTATGAAATACCCCCGAAATAATCCGGCGTTCGCTGGCGACAACCGCTTCTTTTTCCACAATACTCGCCAACGCCACCCACTCATTGAGAGAAAGATTGGTTTTATTGGAATTTTCTTGATAAACCGGTAAAGCCACCTGTTGAAAACGGTCAAGCATTTGGCGGATCACCGCGTCAGGCGTAATGCGTTCAGCAACGACTTGATAGGTATCCGGATACAAAAAACCTTCAAGAAGGGGTAAACTTCGAGGAAGCCAGGGATAATCATCATAAGGAATTTGTGAAGCCGCATCCATGAAAGCCTGTGCCGAAAAATAACCTTGTTCCTCAAAATATTCGGCCATTTGTTTAATCGACCATCCTTCGGGAATGGTGAAGCTCAACTGCATCACCTCACCTTTCCAGATCTTGTCTGCGACTTCACTTAAGGGCTGAGTGGGAGATAATTGGTAAGTTCCCGCTTTATATTCCCCCTCTGGATCTGCAAAAACCAGCCAACGAGACCACAACCGCCAAGCATTCGAGGAACGAATTAAACCCGCCGCCTCCAAGTCCCGTCCAATTTGTTGACTGGAAGTTCCCGGTGGAATGGTAATCTGAACGGCTGTATCATTTTCTTCTGTAGATTCACCGAGGTTGTCACTATCCATCGGTGCTGAACTCACCCAGCTCCACCATGACCAACCCTGCCAACCTACAAAAATCCAGGTTGCTGGTAGGATTACCAGGTAGAATGCAATCTTTGAAACTCGTCCCATAGGTCTTTTGATCCGTTGTCGGTTTTCTTCTACAGTGACCAGTGACAATTTTTCCAGTTATCGGCGATCAGTTTTTTTCACTGTTAACCGTTCACTGTTCACTGTTGGTTGAATCAAACTCTTCTGAGTTTAATCGAAATCGTCAAACAGTTGATCTTCGATTTGAGGTAACAGTGGCTCAATTTTCTCCAGTTCCTCGCTTGAGAGTAATTGAGGTTCACCCCGGTCGTTTTGACGAGCGAGAATAAAAAAGGGTTCAACGGGCGTATAAATGCCGTATTCTTGGTCTTCACAATAGAAGCTGGTCAACTCCATCATTTCCTCGTAGTCATCGGCTTCTGAATCTTCCCCCGAGTCAACCAGTTCCTCTTCATCAACCTCAGGTAATTCTCCGGCGACAGTCAGGCTAACAGCAGTGCGTTTGAGCGTTAGATTTTGCTCTTCTAAAACTACTTTGGCAATGGGAAAAATTTGTTCGAGTTCGGCTTCAGATTCTACCGGAATCGGCTCCTCATCCTCTTCATCCTCACTCGGCCAACGTAAAATTTCCACGGGAGCATCCACCGGCACCAGGAGCAGATAGTCCTGACCTTCGAGTTGTACTATCGACTGAATCATACAGTCGAGGGTTCGTCCTCGATCATCAGTGAGGGTGACGATATCTTCTTGAGAGCGTCCATTCTCTTGCGGGGATTGAGATGAAAACATCATGTAAGCTGATCTAAAAGAATACCCCAAGCCTGGGGAAATGGGTGTTTTCAATGGGTCGAATATCGATCCCACTGCACGATCAGAATATCATGTTTAAGGTGGCTTCAACGTGAAGTACCGCTCATCGATCGCAAACGCGATAGATAATTTGCTAAAGCTTCTGTTCCCGTCGTTGGTCTAACCATTGTTGTAAAATCAGAGCCGCTGCTTTGCGATCGATTAACCCTTTGTTGCGGGAGGGGGAAATCTTCGCATCTCGCATCATCTGTTCGGCTTGAAACGAAGTCAGACGTTCATCGACATATTCTAGGGGTAAGTCTAAAGCGATCGCCAGTCGGGAGGCGTATTTTTGCACTTTTTTGGCTTGAAACCCGAGAGTCCCATTCATCGAATAAGGTAAACCAACCACAAGAACCTGCACTCGTCTATCTTTGACCAGTTCTTGCAGTTGAGCGACATCCCGTTCAAAAGCACTGCGTTCTAGGGTCATTAACCCGGTCGCAAACAAGCCCAAACCATCGCAGCCAGCAACCCCAATCCGTTTCTGACCAATATCAAGTCCGAGGGCGGAAACGAACTGGGGAGAGGAGTTTTCACTCATATCATTAGGGAACAGGGTTTACAGTCACTCATTACCAGTCACCCTTACGGGTTCAGCAGTCGCTCATGGGGGAAACCCCCAAGACCGCGCTGCAACACCTGTCACCAGTTTTTTCAGGCAAAAGGCAATCATGCAAGAGGCAATCATGCAATTATGCAATCATGCAAGAGGCAAGAGGCAAGAGGTAATTCTTTCCTCCTGAACTCCTGTCTCCTGAACTCCTGTCTCCTGACTCGGTGTCTCCTGACTCGGTGACTTCCCACTCCCCACTTCCCCAGGTAGAGCAACTGGACAACAAATGCAGAAGGGAAAATGTTAACATTCACGCTGATTATCTGAGTGTCGATCGCTGGGTTTGTTTGGATTGTCCAACTCAGGCTGTTCAGACATGGCGTTTGATTGTCCGCTGAGAGTATCTGAAACGTTAGAGTTGCGATCGCCTCGGGGATGATGCATTGGCCCTAACCAGGAGATGCGACTGGGGATCGGCTTACGAGCGGGTTGGAGGCTTTGCAGGACATCCGACAGTTGCAACCCTTCTAACGACAACTTCGACTCTCGAACCTTATGCCACACCGAACGAGACATCAACAGGCTGTGTTCAATGCGAGTTGCTCCCATTTTCTCAAAATAGGCTTCTCGTTCGGGTAAATAGTCCGCCGAACTCAGTCGCAAGGACTGGGTGGGAAAATCTTGAGTCAGATGGGCAATTTGAGCCAAGAGTTCGGGATACAGCCAAGTATAAGATGGATTTACCGTTAATTCAGCAAAATGGGGTTGACGACCATCTCGCGACAGTTGAACTTGGAAATAACCAATGGCGGCTTTGCGCTGCGGCTCGAAAACATAAGCACTAATTTTTTCGCTATGGTTGAGCCATTGTTTAAATCCATCCATCACCCCTCTGATCACGCTGGATTTAAAATCGGTAATATGGCGATCGAACACCTGCCGTACAAACGGGTGCATCGAAGCCGTATCGAGTTGATACAGCAGTTGAGCATCGGCGTTACTCACCGGGAGCAGGTTGGGAAGGTCCGGTTGAGCAACGGCCAATTGTTGCAGGAGTTCCGGTTCAACAGACCAATAGGTAATTTGAGCTAAACGTTGGAATCCGTTTTGGCGATAGAGGGCAATATTTGCCTTATCATTAACGTTGACTTCCACTAACCAATTTCTGGCTTCCCAAATGCTCTCAAAGCAATACCGGAGCAGTTGAGAGCCAATGCTAGCCCGATCTGCACTCGGATCGACCGCAACTTGGTTAACTCGCCAGGTACTCCGGGTCCAGTTAAACGGCGAGACCTTAATAACTCCCCGAACTTGATCGTCTTGTTCGGCAACGAGAATATTAAACAGGTGTTGACAGGGATTCGGAAACCAGCTTAAAAATTTGAGAAATCCGTACCAACGACGCAGCTTTTGGATGTCTTGATCCGCCAAACTGAAACCGCCAGTTTCAGGCTCGATGAGAACATCCGATAAAGCTTGCTGAGATAACCGTTCGATTTGATCGAGGTCACGATATTGAAAGGGACGGATATTGACTTGATTTTGGTTCTGGGACAGGATTAAAGTCATATTTTTGGTGTTGGCTTTCTACTCATCATGCTTCAGTAAACTGAGGCTTGATTACGCTGATCTTTCCGCGAGCAAATTTAACTGCCCCTTCCCTTGAGAGTTGAGTAACAACATTAACGATCGCCACCAGATACAGGACGGATCAGAACCAATGGCGTTCGCTCATCAGCATTTCCTGCGGGGTTACTTCTTAAGGCTTCTTCTAGAAACTGAGTGGAAAGATCCGAGGTCTTTGCTAATATTTTAACGGCTTTGAGATCATTAACGTCTACAATCGCTGCTGCCAGACCTGTTTCTTGTTGAATCCGTTCGACAACTTGTTGGGGATTTTCAGGGCCTAAGACAATAAATTGATCGTATGGCGGTAAAGTCCCGGTGACATCATCAATTAGACGGGCTTGTTCTCCTGCCAGTTCATAGAACATTCCCGGTTTACCCAATATTTTCGCGATCGCTCCCCCCACAAAGGCAGATAAAACGCGAACAGGCCCGACTAAATCCACTAAACTTTGCATCCCGCAGGCAGTGGCTAAACTGGAAGTCGGCAGGAAGAACTGACAAACCCGCTTGGCTACCCATCCGGGTTTGATCTCGGTGGGATGACGGAATCGGCCTTGAATCAGGGCGAGGGGCGTTTCTCCCATTGTAATCGCATCTCCCGGTTGAGCGTGAGGCAGAACGTATTGTTTGACAACTTCTACCGGATCGTCGAGGTGAGTCAGCAAATGAGTCCGAATGGGGTAAACGGTGGCGGATGCAGTGTGGCGAGGAGTTGGGGAAAGTTGGGGATCGGGATATTGTAGGGGAATCACCACATGGCGAGTTTTGGGAATCCGTCCGTCGGGGCCATAGGCGATGTAGTGAATTTTCACCCAAGCGGACTGGAGTTTGTCTAGGTTTTCGCCTTTAATTTCAATCGAAACTTTCATTTGAGTCGGTTTGCGTTTGACAATATAAGCAAACCAATAGTTATCCGCTCTGGCGGGTGCATCCGGGTGCATCGGAATGATGCGAGTGGTTAACTCTATATTATCTAAACTGCCTTCGCTCAACAGTTGCACTTGGGCTTCGACTTCCGGGACCATGATTTCAAATCTTGATGTCCGGTTGCGAAATTCCATCTCACCAATCAGCAGATAATGATCGCTTTGAGATATCGCCAGATCCCACTGACCTGATGTCAGTTCCAGGTCATTTCCCGGCATTCGACGATATCGCAGTTCCATTGCTAACCCCCCGATCGCCATCACTGCCAGTAACGTTATCAGTACAATCCCTAAAATTGCCATGAATTCTCCTGCCCAAATTAACTCCACTTATTCTAGTGGATTCGTTCACCTCCCTCTCAAATCCTGATCTTTATCACAACTTGCTCACTTTGTCTATCTGTTGTTCGAGATAAAATAACTTTTGTTTAAGGAAAAAGATAAAATTATTATTAAATTTTATTGAATCGGCCGTTAACGGGACAAAAACGGGTACAGTAAAAAGATTAAAAGCAAGTCAAATCAAGCAAAAGGCTTCAGTTTGCCGGGAATTCTCGCACCTTGGAGAGGGAAAACGAGCGATCGCCAAAATCATTGAATTTTGTTAAAGATTTGTAAACTATTAAAGAGCGGTATTTGGATTTTAGATTTATTTGAGGAGTTCCATGAAGCAACTTGTAATTGCTGAACGTATTTTTCTGGCTGTCCACGTCATCTCAACCCTATTTGGTTTGGCCGGATTGTTAATCGTTCTGCCCAATCCCCAAATCATTGCCAACTTACCGCCCATCGGACAGACGGTTTTCGGGTGGAGTATGGCTTTTGGCGGAGTCGCTTACATCGTCTTTGGAGCGATCGCCGTCGCCCTGTATGCTTACCGGACTTTGGGCTGGTGGGCGACAGCAACGTTCATGGTTCCGGCGGTCTTCTTATCTTTAGCAAGTGAACTACTCGGCACCAGCACCGGATTTCCCTTTGGTCACTATCAATACCTCAGTGGGCTGGGCTACAAAATTGCGGGCTTAGTACCGTTTACCATTCCCCTGTCTTGGTTTTACATGGGACTCACTTGTTATCTGTTAGCCCGGGCGGGTTTAAAAGTTATTGTCGGTTCAAGCTGGCTGCGTCACTGGGCGGCTTTAGCTGTCGGTGCGGTTTTATTAACCGCTTGGGATCTCGTTCTCGATCCGGCGATGAGCCAAGCTCCGGTAAAATTCTGGGTATTCCAAGAAGTGGGTGAATTTTTTGGAATGCCTTACCGAAACCTCTTGGGATGGATGGGAACCGCTACGGTATTTATGAGCGTTGGTGCTTTCTTGTGGAGAGGAGTACCGATAGTCTTATCTCGCCGTCAACTGACTTTACCCCTAATTGTTTATTTGACGAACTTTGGCTTTGGAGCCACAATTACAGCGATCGCCCTCGATGAGCGATTTTTGTTCCCCGTCAGTCTGAGTGTGGCGCTGGGTGTGATTCCTGCCTTTGTCTTCTGGTGGACGGCACCGACACTGGCAACGGTTGAAGACATACTTAGCGATCAAGTTTCTGTAGACTCGCCTCGCTCACAAGTTTCTGCGACTCCGGCTGAGATTTTAGCAAAATAAACACCCCCACTTGACGGGGTTAATCTGATTGAGGGGACAAGCAATCAATTTATCGTCCCGCATTCGCCTGTCCCCTTCTATGCTAAATTTTCAAGCATCTTCTCGATCGCTAACGAACGCTATCAATTTTCAATGACCAATGATTTTTTGCCCGTCTGGATCGGTGTTTTAATTTTACTGATCTTAATCGTACAAATTCCAGCGACTTTAATTGTTCTTTCTCGTCTATTTAAAGCTGTTAACCGCCGTTTCTTGCTGCAACCTCAGCCCCCAACTCCGGATTTACTGGGAACGGTCAGTATTGTTGTTCCGACTTTAAACGAAGCCGAACGCATTTCTCCGTGTTTATCGAGCTTGACACGGGCTAGCTATGAAGTGCGGGAGATTTTGGTTGTCGATAGTCGTTCAACCGATGGCACTCGGGAAATGGTCGAGACAGCAGCCCAACGCGATCCTCGCTTTCGCCTGATCACCGATGATCCATTGCCGACGGGTTGGGTGGGACGGCCTTGGGCTTTACACACGGGTTTTCTGCACAGTTCCCCGAAAAGTGAGTGGGTGTTGGGAATAGATGCTGATACTCAACCGAGTCCGGCTTTGGCTGCAACTCTCGTTAAAACTGCGATCGCCGAGAATTATGATTTGATTTCCCTATCTTGTCGATTTATTTTAAAATATCCGGGAGAATTGTGGTTACAACCGGCACTGTTGATCACGTTGATTTATCGGTTTGGACCGCCCGATATTAATCCCACCAGTCCCGAACGGGTGATGGCGAATGGTCAATGTTTTCTCTGTCGGCGCGAGGTTCTCGAAGCGATGAACGGCTACACCAGCGCCAGTGGTTCTTTTTGTGATGATGTGACTTTGGCTCGCAATATCGCCGCAGCGGGGTTTAAAGTTGGGTTTCTCGATGGGGCGAATTTGCTCAAAGTGCGAATGTATGATGGGTTTCGCGATACTTGGGAAGGATGGGGGCGATCGCTCGATCTCAAGGATGCTTGTTCTCGCGGACAACTTTGGGGAGATTTAGCGTTACTGTTAGCGGTTCAGGGTTTACCTTTACCGATATTACTATTGAGTTTGGGATTTTGGGGCGTAATGCCATTATCCAATCCCTTAGTGTTAATCTTACTGGGTTTAAATTTATTTTGGCTGGTCGTTCGGTTTGCGTTGTGTGGGGCGATCGCACAAAGTTATGATTTGTCTGTTGCCAAAGGGAAATGGATATTTTGGCTGTCTCCGTTGGCCGATCCGTTAGCGGTGGTCCGCCTGTTTATTTCCGCCAACCGCAAGCCGACTCAATGGCGAGGAAGAACTTATCAGTCACCAGTCACCCTTCGGGTTCGCTAGTTGCGGAAGATCGCGAACTTGCCTTCGCGACCATTCCGCGCTCGTCGCGAAGGCAAGCGCTCTACTTGGGGAGACCCCAAGACCGCACGCTCTCTCACCGCACTAGCTCACTCATTACCAGTCACCAGTTTAGACAGGGAACAGTGACCAGTGATCAGTGACCAGTATCATGCTACTGATAACTGGTCACTGATAACTGATAACTGATAACTGCCTGTTGCCTATTGCCTAATAATGCGATCGCTTTTTTCTTCCTAAAATTGTCAATTTTTCTGAAAAAATTTCCCAAAATTTACCCGATTTTCCATTGACAAATCCTCGGACTTGACCTATTCTAAAAGAATGGAAATCTGTGCAGACCTATAATATAGTTTTTCAGACCCGCTTCACCACAATTTAGGCTTGAATTTAGTCTTTGAAAAACTCCTTAATCAATTAACTTACAACTCTCAACCCTGCACTCAACTGTCGCCCCAAAAACATAAGTTTTTCTAATTAAGTTAATGAATTCGTTTTAAAAAACAAAAGTTTCCGGCAAAAATCGAAATTTTTAGTGAGAAAAATTTTCAAAAAGTTGACGAAAATATAGGGGTTCTGGTATGCTTTAAAAAACACCACCCAAGGGGTTAGTGTGTCCACACGTCAAAATAGAGGCTAAAACCCCGATTTTCTCGTAAAATATCAGAAGATTCTGACAAAAAAATAGCAACCCCGACGCACGAATTTTCAAAGCCCAAGCGATCGCCCAAAAAAGACATCTTGACAAAACAGAGAATTTATGTAATTAGACAGGAGACAGTGAACAGTGACCAGTGAACAGTGACCAGTATCATGCTACTGATAACTGATAACTGGTAACTGATAACTGATAACTGCCTATTGCCTTCTGCCTTTAAACTGTAAAATGGTAAAAAGTCTAACAAAAAAAGCCCTCCTTCTCTGAGTGAGTAGTTACACTCATTGAGGCGAAGGTGTGGTATTAAGTGGAAGAACACCACCTTAAGAATGGTTTAAAGTGATCTATTGGTCACATTCTGCTGGTGAAACGCTCGGTATTGTAAGGGAGAAATTTATCAATGTATAGTCCTAGTGGATCTGGTGTAGCAACGAAGACAGGCGCTAATAGCCGTGTCTTTGTGTTTGAAGTCGAGGGAATGCGTCAGGGAGGCAATTCCGACCAACTGACCTATCCAATTCGTCGGAGTGGCAGAGTATACATTACGGTGCCCTACGAACGGATGAATCAAGAGATGCGTCGCATTTCTCGGATGGGCGGTCGGATTGTCAATATTCGCCCTTGTAACGGCACTCCCTCAGCCGAAAGCACTGCATCAGAAAATGGACTACAGAGTCAACAGTCTGGAGAACAGAAGAAGCCCATGACGCAAGCTAAGGCTAAAACCGAAGTTCCTGTCAACATCTACAAACCTAAAACCCCCTTTATTGGCAAATGTTTGTCTAATGAAGAATTAGTCAGAGAAGGTGGAACAGGTACCGTTCGTCACCTCACCTTTGACCTTTCTGGCGGTGATTTGCATTACCTCGAAGGTCAAAGTATTGGGATTATCCCTCCCGGAGAGGATGCTAATGGCAAACCTCATAAGCTGAGACTGTATTCTATTGCTTCTACTCGTCACGGAGACCATCTCGACGACAAGACTGTTTCTCTGTGTGTGCGTCAACTTGAGTATCAGCATCCAGAAACAGGTGAAACGGTCTACGGGGTTTGTTCGACCTATTTGTGCAACCTCGAAGTCGGTGCTGATGTTGCCATTACTGGTCCGGTTGGTAAGGAAATGCTCCTGCCGGATGATGAAGATGCAACTATCATTATGATGGCAACCGGTACTGGAATTGCGCCGTTCAGAGCGTTCCTGTGGCGGATGTTCAAAGAAAGAGAACAAAATCCCGATTATCAATTCAAAGGGTTGGCTTGGCTGTTCTTTGGTATTCCTTATACGGCGAATATTCTCTATAAAGAACAGTTGGAAGAATTGGAACAGCAGTTCCCCGAAAACTTCCGCCTCACGAACGCCATCAGCCGCGAACAACAAAATCCTGAAGGCGGTAAAATGTACATCCAAGATCGGATTAAAGAACACGCCGATGAGTTGTGGCAGTTGATCCAAAAACCCAACACCCACACCTACATTTGTGGTTTGAAGGGTATGGAAGGCGGTATTGATGAAGGAATGTCCGCTGCCGCCGGTAAGTTTGGTGTTGACTGGTCAGAATACCAGAAGCAACTGAAGAAAGAACACCGTTGGCACGTTGAAACCTACTAATTTTTAAGATTAGAAGGTTCTGATAGCATTCAGGTTTCAGTGAGTTAATTCAGTTTGGGGTGAAGGATCAACAGCTAGCCTTCACCCTTTAATTTTTTTGAATTTCTAGATACTTTTATAAATTTTTCGATACAGACCTGCGGCCTGTGGTATTTACAAATTTAAGTTTTTTATGTTATCGTTGACTCGGCAATAGCAGTTTCCTTTTGATAGAAGACGGAAGCTTTATCTGCCAAGGGTGTTAAGCCAATTCAAGAAACCTCAATCTACCAACTGAATAGAATTTTTGAATAAAAAGTGGGTCATTGTATTGTAGATTGTGACCTGACATCATCCTTTACAGGAATGAACTCAACGACAAACGAAAATTAAGGAGATAAAATGCCTGCCGGTAACGCCATCAGTCCGCTCCTCAACAACATCATTCAAGAACGAGGAAAACAGGTTCGCATTATTGAGCAATATCTTGAGAATATTAATCAAATAGATGGAGCAATTCAAGAGTTAAGAGATGCTTTAAATCATCTTTTACAACATCCTCAAGTAACCGATGAACTCAAATCGCGTTTGCAAGAATTTGGAACTGTGTCTAGTTCTTGGACAGAGGAAATCACTTCGGCTATTACTCGATTAGAAAATGGAAAAAACCGTTTCGCTCGTCAAGCCGTAACGATAGGGTGTAGCGGACAGGCGAGAGTGGGTAAAAGCACTTTATTACAAACAATTGGCAATCTACCAGAAGAAGCAATACCCACAGGAAAAGGGATTCCGGTAACGGCGGTCCGGAGTCGTTTGCGTCACAGTTCCGAGTCCAAAGCGATTCTCAGTTTACGGGACAAAAAAACATTTCTCGACGAACTTATTAAACCTTTCCATCGAGAATTAAATCTACCCGTTATTAATTCTTTTGAAGACTTTAGAAACTTTGACTATAGTAGCGACCTCGCAACAGATCAAACGGTTGCATTGTTGGGTCGTCTTAAACAGATGCAAGCCGCACTTTCATCCTACGAAAACCATCTGACGGGTCGAACGAAAATAATAGAAGACTTAACCGAATTGCGTCCTTGGGTAGCATATCCGAAACAAGAAGAAGAAATTAATCTTAATTGTTCTCGGCTTTATTTGGCGGTCAAAAATGTTGAGATTCAATGTTCTTTTTTGTTAGATGTAGAACAGTTAATGCTGGTAGACTTACCGGGACTTGGAGAAGTGAATGTGGATGCGGAAGAACACCACATACAAGGACTCAGGAACGAAGTTGATCTGGTTTTGCTGATTTTGCGTCCCACAGCACAATCATCTTTTTGGGGAGATAAAGATGGAAAAGCTCTAAATTTAATTAGTCAAGCTGTAGAAGGAGTTTCTAAGCTTGGAGATTTTGTGATCGTCGTTGTTAATCATGGAGATAATGATGACAAAGAGCTTTATCAAATGCTGATCAACGATATTAACAAACAACTGAACGAAAACCAACCGAATAGTCGCTATAAACTGCTGACTTGCAATGCTAAAGATCCAAACCGTGTTCGGGAAGAATTATTAATACCCGTCTTAAATCATCTCATTGAGCGCCTGCCGGTGATGGATAAGGAGATTATAGATTCGAGTGTTAATCAATGGCAAGGGACTCTAGAAAAAATTAGAGTAGCGATAGATGAATTAGCAATATCTCTGCGAATGTTTCCCGCCCAAGGAAGTCGAGATGGCAACGTTTTTCAAAAGGCTAAAACATTAAGAGCCAAGTTAGCCGTTGAATTGGGAAAAGAAATTAAAGAGTTAAGAAAAGAAGTTCAAACCGAGAAAGATGAAGGCTCAATTATTGATCGGAATTTGATTGAAGCCATCGAAGAAAAACATCAGCATATTCAAACTTGGGTTGAAAATGGACTCGGAGAAGGCGAAGAAGAATGGTACAAGAAAGCTAAAGGGAAATTTGCAGAGTATAAAGATGTCAAGCCTTTTGCAACCGAAGAAATTAACCGCGCCCGCACTTATTTGACCGATACTTATAGCCAACTCGACATTTATTTTGACAGTAAAATAGAGGAGTTATGGAGAAAAATTAGTCAGAGAATATTAGCTTGTACTGGCAGTTTACTCGAAGAAACCCCAATCGGTCAAGAAACGCTGGAGAAATTTCTCCAACTTTTAGAAGGACAAGGAATTGGCGATCCTTTCCCTTCTTTGCGAGAAGCAACAGCATACCTGTTAAAATGTGGAACTGAAAATGCGATTTTTCAAAGTCACTTATTACCAAGACTGATCGAAGAAACTGAAAAATTAGAGCCGGAAACCTTGAATTTTCCGGGTATCTCTTATCAAGATGAACAGGCACCAGAGCAAGTGCTGAAAATCATTTCGCTGAAAATAATTCAGACCTCTTTTGCGGTTCAAAGAAAATTAAAAGACAGCCCCTTTGTCTCGAATATCCTCTATTCGGCTGCGGTCAAATTTGAAGATAGTCTGGTAAGATCTAAAGATGTAGATGAACAATTTTTTGATTTTGCCTCCTTATATAAAAATGAAATTTGGGCGGGCGAGTTTCAGTCCCTTCAAAAGAATCATGCGATGGTAAAACGAACGGAACAAGCGATTACCAACCTCAAACAATTACTCGGCAACTCTTTACAAGGATAAAAAAATGGACAAAAAAAATGAACTCAATTTTGACTCCTACGTTAATGATGATAGTCAACAGAGATTCTTCTATAAAATTGGTTTAATCGGCCCTTCTAGAGTCGGTAAGACTTCGATTGTAACCGCTCTATTAGAAGAAGCGAAAGCTGCATTGGCTCAAACGGGTGTCTCCATTAAACCCTATGAGGATGAAGAAGGTTTGAGTTTCACCAAAGAAAGAATTAAAAATACTATTTTAGATATCGAATCGGGGCTAGATTTTGGCGAATTTCAACCTACGGGTTTGGGGACAGCAGACCCGTTTATTTTTGATTTGCAAATGACAATTGCCGATCAAAACAAGGAAAAAAATAAGACACAACTGCGTTTTGCTATTTTAGACTATCCCGGCGGTTGGTTTAGCAATCAGGTTCCTAATGGTCGTCAAAAAGAGTGGGAAAATTGTCAAAAATGGATTCAAGACAGTTCGGTGATTATCGTACCCATTGATGCGAATCTGATCATGGAAGCAGATAGTAAAGAAAGAAGTAAAGCATCACGAGAATGGCTAGAGGTTGGTGAAGTCGAAGAATTGGTCAGAGATTGGGCTAGAGGAAGACACAACAAACAAGAATCAGGTTTGCTGTTGTTTGTGCCAGTTAAATGCGAAACCTATTTTAATGATAACGGTGGTAATAAAGATCAAAGTCAGGAACTCTATAATCGCATTTGCAACTTTTATAGTGGAGCGATTGAAGCGGCAAAGCAAGAAATGTCTGAGAAAATACCCCAAGCGAATGAGAGTGGAGGATGGTTAAAGATCTTTAGCCCAAAAACTCCCACTTATACAATAGAATATCACCCGGTTGACACGATTGGATGTATAGAATTATTAAACGCTCATTGGGAACGGCAAGAAGAATCTAGTCGAGAAAAATTAGTGTGCCGATACTTAGTTCGCAATCCGGGTGGCTCTTTACCAAAGCTCAAACGATTGGGTAATATCGGATTACTTAGCTCTATGTGTAAGCAAATTATAGGAAATCGTCAAAGTAGTGGAAGTTTTCAGAGGCTTTGGGATTGGTTATCGGGTAAGAACCAATTACTAGGTAATGCAATTGATCAACTTTCTCAACAACAACCAAGTTCTCGATTCAAACAAATCGCCAATGGCAATATTGCAAAAAAAAGAGGTTAATCGGCTATGGTAGAGATTTACATTAGAACCCGAGGATTGAGAATTGATTACTGTTTTCTGCCCGAACAACCCGAAATTAAAAACTTGAATAATTATCAAACTGACTTTGAGAAGCCGACTTGTATTTTAGAGCGGACTGAAGAAAAAGGATGCTATCTTTTTCTTTCGGGTATTCCTTCAAAGCGAAAAGATCATCAAGGGACTCCGCTTCGTTACGATTTAGTGGTGAAGTCAGGAAATTGGGTTGATGATGGAGATCATAATACGAATACAGAAAATATCGATGGATTGATTGACTTAATTTGGATGTGGTTAGATGACGTTAGAAAGGCACTACAAGAAACTCAAGAAGATGGAAAGCCAAGCAAGCGAGTCAGATTACCTGTTGCAATAAAAAGTGAGTTGGGCAAGCGTTTAGATGTCAGTTTTCCCGAAGAAGCTGTAGAAAAATTGTTAAAGCTAACCGTAGAACAAAACTGGACAGAACTCGATAAAATTAACCTAAACAGTCAGCTAAACAACTTTCTTTTACAAATACCTCCTCGCCCCAATTTGCCGGTGATAAAATGGGATGACTTCAACTGGTGGGGAGGTGTAGATAAGGATGATAGCTACAATCAATGGATAAAACTGGTAGAAAAACTTTTGAAAGCCAAAACTCAAGGTAAAGCACTCTTGCTCAATATAGCAACTCCTAAATCTTTGGGGCGTTTGTTGGTAGAAAACCAGGAGTTAGGAGTATTATTGGCGAAGGAATATTACGCTTCAAAGCCCAGAAAAATAGAACCTATAGATTTATCTAAAACCGATCAAAAACTGATCTCAGAAAACGTTAAAAAAACCGTTAAACCGATTTTAAAATGGTGGATGAATAGCCAGAACCGGGTTAAAAATGACCCGAGCAATCCTTGGAATTGGAATTCTGATATAATTAACGAACATAATGATGATCAATCTAACGAAAAAAAAAAGGTTTGCTCGGATTGGGATTAATATTAACGATGGGGGTTTGTCTGTTTTTAGGTTTCCAGTTGTATAAAGCAAAAGTTAAAATCGCCGATATTTCTGCACAAATAGAGCAACTAGAAACACAATCAAAAAAGAATATTCAAACTATTTTTGTTGGGGATGAGGAGTTATCATGGGAAACATTAGTGCGGGATAATTCACTTCTATTGACTATCAAAGGAATCAATAAAAGCGAACGACAACCCGATAAAATTTGTGTTCTCTCCGTAGTCAAAGATAATCTATTTTATCTAAGCGGAGAAAAAAGAGCGGATGAAAAGTTTTGTCAGCAACCGTCTAGAGTTATTCCCGAAGAAGATGGCACTTGGGAGTTTAAACACACCTTTACCGACCAAAAATCTAGGACTATCAGAGTTGAAAAAATCTATAATAACACTCCCAACAGTTACATCGATTTTACGATTGGAAAAAATGACTTGAGTTGAAAAGAGGGCTTATCAATGGATAATGGATAATGGATAATGGATAATTAATTAATCAGGTTGAAGACCTCGACTTTCAAGGAGAAAAAATCAAAATTATTTCCTCTCTATCAATCCTCTTCATAAAGGAGCGAGGTAATTCTCAATGGATAATGGATAATGGATAATGGATAATTAATTAATCAGGTTGAAGACCTCGACTTTCAAGGAGAAAAAAGAAAAATTATCAAACAACGGATAAGACAAGGAATTAACGGATTAACTTGTCTGCGAGTCGCATAAACCCCTGAATTGTTCAGGTCACTTAATCCGTTTTTCGACAATGCTCCCGACTTTTTATTTCCTCTGTATCAATCATCTTCATTTAGATCGAGGTCATTATCCATTATTAATTATCCATTATCCATTATTACTTATCCATTATTCATTATTAATTATCAATTATTGAACCATATATTCCTGAATTTTAGCTTGAAGTTTAGACAAACGATCCGATTCTGAACGCAATTCTACTACAAAATCAGGACAGAGAGGAACAAAACCTTTTCGTTGTTTTTCGGTTAACATATCCCAACGGTTCCGACTCACCCAAGACACATCAGGAGAACGATTGGCGCCGTTAGGAAGTCTAAATCCTGTAGAAGAATCAAAGCCTTCTCCTAATTCTAAATGTGCTTCAACCCAATTCCCAAATTGCCCAATTATACTAAAATTCCGCTTACC
>JAYKHV010000008.1:0-6346 GCA_035285085.1 Lyngbya sp.
AAAATCTTGGATCAAACTGAGGAAAGGAACTGATGATTTTTCTCATCAAATTGATTTCTTCCAAATATCAAAAATAAGCATAGGATACCCCTTGTTGGCTATGGTCACATTCCCAAGTATCAAACCCCCTCTAATTTAAGCTCCTAGGTGGGTAAAAACATAAATCTAAAACCTGAATCAAACCACCAATCACAATCCTCGAACCAATCCACCGATCCCCTGAAAATGATTCCGAAAAATAAAAAAAAAATATTTTTT
Source organism: Lyngbya sp. (assembly GCA_035285085.1). Taxonomy (GTDB): domain Bacteria; phylum Cyanobacteriota; class Cyanobacteriia; order Cyanobacteriales; family Microcoleaceae; genus Capilliphycus. The sequence continues at coordinate 259 of JAYKHV010000008.1, forward strand.
TTCACATGGCAAAAATTAATCATTTTGTGTCATATAATTTTGCTATGGAAGATAATCAAATTTTAGCTGAACATGTAAAACTACATCTCGAGAAATTCACTGGGTCGAAAGCTACAGTTGTAGTCGATGCCAAAGGACTAACGTTTAGTCTGGATCCAGGTAGACGTGAAAAATGTCTTGGTGGTTGGTCTGGTGGATTAACCAAGGGTAGCATTCCGAGAGGAAAGATCTACCCAACTATGTCAATTGGTATTGATCCATTAAGAAGTAATTGGATCGATATACTCGAGCCCAAGGGTTGGTTTGCGTAATCAACCCGAAAACAACCTGATTAATTTTGGGTTGTTTTTTTATTTTATCTATGGCAAAAATGATGTGTGTTGTGTTATATAATAATGCTAACCTATCATGTAACTTGATAGGAAAAAAATATTTTTTATGCACGAACTAGTTTTCAAATTTTTCGGAGAATGTGAAAAAGAAGAAATTCTTGAACATCTCTTTAAATACCGCAATGAGCATTTTGAAATACTCGCATCGCAAAATGAAGCGGGCAGCGTATTAATATCCGTAACGTTGAGAGGTCATTTCGATAAACAGTCTTGGTGTCCCCTTCAGATACTTATCGATCCCGATCAGAAAATATCTCGACGTAAGGAAAAAAGAATTTTTCAAGCGATCAATTATATGTTGCGAGAAAAACAAAATCTATCGAGCTGGGAGGATCTTCCTGGCTTTGATGATTTAGGACGTAGCAATCTAATAGCCTTCTATCAGACATCATGATTTTACACTTGCGATTTTGTAAACTAATTTCACTGGTTAATTTATTTAACCACAATAGAATCATTTTACATAACAAAGATTTATTTTACAAAAAAAGTAAATAAATAAATTATTTGTTGCTTATTCCATAATTCTATATTATTGTCGCGTGTCAACAATTTTGTAATATGGAAAAAAGTAATCATTTAGTTTTAGGTTTTGCTGGATATGCTAGGACAGGAAAAGATATGGTAGGCTCGACAGTAAAGAACCTATGCACTCCGAATTCTGTAGAAATTTTAAAACTAGCCTCATCTCTTCGGGAGATTATCGTAGCTGAGAAATATTGTCCGAAAGGTATTAATATTTACTCAGAAGATGAAGAGATGAAAAAGAAAGCAAGACCCTATCTTGTAGCCAAAGCACAAGAGATCCGAAAGGAAGACCCAGATTTCTTCGTTAAGAAGATTGTTGAACAAATCAAAAATTCCTCACATGAAATACTACACGTACTAACTGACATTAGATACGAGAACGAAGTAGATTACTTGACCAATAGTTTTAGTAATTTCGAGTTCATCGTACTCCACAGGCATGACGCTAAACCCGCAACAGAAGAAGAAAACAATTTTACTACGAGACTCTACAATGTGGTATCTCAGTATAAAAATGGTTCTTATCTGTTCATTCCAGAACTGGCTAAATATACAAATGGAGATCAAAGCTTATTGAGTAATCAGATCGTAACTACTTCGCTTATGGCTGAAGTTCTTACTTATGGTTTACCAGATTTCTCAAAGAATAAAGAATTCATTATTGAGAATCTTACTCCTAGAGCTTTGGACGCATTTCAAACGATTAGTCAGTTGAATCTTAATCTCAAGCACCTAAATGAGAACTACCTATAAGGGTAGTTTAACAGCGAATTAAATTTGGAAGAAAACTGCCTTACTAACAAACTAACTATCAACTAATATGGCTGACGAAAAAATTACCAAGATGACCCCCGAACAAGAAGCACTTATCCCTAAATATGTGGAAAAGTGGATCGCAGTCGGAAAGGATACCTCACGCCTTGATCCTGAGCACACCAAAAAGGTTATCGATGATTACAGGGAACTGATTGATCGCCCCGTGGATGTACCACTGATTATCGTGGACAATCCATTAGAAGCATGGGCTGCTTGTCACCTGCTTACTAAATACGACGTCGAGTTTGATCAACTCGATGCAGAACTTGATGGTCTCTTCAATGGGAACCCCAAGAAATATTCTATTCCGCCAGCTCGTCTTCCATGGCAGTCTGGTAGCTTCTTCGTTTCGACTTTTGCATTTTATGACTTCATGTTTGAAGTCCTTGGTGTAAAAATTCCTGATGAATTGATGGATAAGTACCGCCGCTGGGAAGCAACTGCCCAACTTGGTTGCATCTACCCAATGCCTGAGTATACGATTGTTTCACAGAAACCTACCGATCTTCATATCGGTGAGCGATTCGTGCTTCATCGTGACGGTGGTCCAGCATTGTCGTACGCAGGTCGAGGCGACATCAAAATCTTCTCTTTGAATGGTGTACGTGTTCCAGAATTTCTGGCTGTTACTCCATCAGGAATGATTGATCTTGATGAATACAACAAGATCTCCAATGCTGACGTTAAAGCGGAGTTTCTTCGCAAGGTCGGTATCGAGCGCTTTAAAGATCGTGGTAAACTTCTCGACTCCTGGCGTAATCCCAAGTATGCTGGAGCTGAGTACAAGAAGTGGCATGACTCTCAATATGAGCTGTGGGACATGGTAGCTATGTACGATAGTCTTAAGACTGCTCCATATCTTTCCATGGTTAATCAGACCACAGGTATTTTCCACTTCGAGGGTGTTTCACCAAAATGCCAATCTCTTGATCTCGCAATCAAAGAACGGCTTGGTGGTCGTGACATGATCATTCGAGAAATCGCTTAATTAATTTCCTAGGACCACCAAGCTTATTGTGGTAAGCTTGGTGGTGTAATCCAACCACAATCAACCAACCAATACATAATACTATGGCTACAAAGAAAACTGAGGTTATCCTCCACGGCGAAGCAATGTTGTTCCCAGCTGAACTCCCCGCTGATTGCGTGGAAATCAAGCATGCCCAAACACCAGGCATGCCTCCGCATATCATTGCTGACTCAGAAACTACTGGCAACCACCACGTTGTGGATATGCCAGTAGGAACCAAGGTCTATAAGTCGAAAGACGATCGGATCTTTATCGTGAATACAACAGAGACTCGTGTTCGCTGCGTTCATCCCGATCGCCACAGCCCCATCACAATGGAGCCTGGCTGCTGGGAGGTCGGCATTCAGCAAGAGTACGATCACTTGGAGCAGCATATGCGTCAAGTCCGCGACTAATTAATCATTCTCAGAAGCGCATCCTAATCGGGTGCGCTTCTTTTTTATGGATAACCCTAAAAAAAATGAATTATGGGAGTATACGAAGAATGCCCACATTGTGGGTCTAGTAAAACAATGGAAAATGATATGATGTCACAGTTTAGTTGTGGGACACGAGTATCATTTACTTCAGAGGGGAGTATTAGACATTCACAGTCTGATTACTGCCAGGCATTTACAGGAGACGAGACTACGAAACCCATGCTCGTTCCTTATAAGAAAAGGTTCAATGTAGTAAAATACAATTGAAATACGCTATTAGGTATGATACATTAGTTTCATGCCTAGAGCCATCGACTTACTTCTTGACGAAATCATTCCCTCAGATTTGAGAGGTAATCTCACTGATTTGTCTGGATCAAATGTAAACGACTTTCTTGTCGATCTATACAAGAAATATCCAGATCAGTACAAAAAGGTATCCCATGATCTAGGTCGCTTAGGTGCTAAGTCAGCGTATATTCAAGGTGAAACATTAGGACTTGAAGACTTTGAGCCAGTAGTAGACAAACCTCTGCTACTGGCTGCAATGAATGATGAGATTGCTAAAGCTCGAGAAAAGTTTGGAAATTCAGATCAGTTTAAAAAAGCCAGAGAATCCATCTGGGTACGCTACAATGATATGATGTTGAAGAACACTGTATCTGGAGCTAAAGCAACCAATAACAAAATTGGTCATGCTGTAATCTCAGGAGCGAGAGGAAAGACTGCCCAGATGCAAGCCATGTTAACCACACCTGGATTGTATGCAGATTCAAAAGGCGATATTGTTCCCATGTTCGTAGAGAACTCATTCGCTGAAGGATTAAGACCTCTTGAGTTTGCTGCTGGTATGTTCGGAGCCAGAGCAAGTGTTATCTCCACCAAAGCAGCTACCGCTAAAGGTGGTGACTATGGTAAACTTCTTAGCCAGGCATCCGCACGTCTTATTGTAACAGATAAAGACTGTGGAGTAAAAAATGGCATCGCTTACGATATCGACGACAACACAGCACGTAATAGAATTCTAGCCAGAGATATTGGAAACTTTAAAGCAGGTACAATGCTTACAAGGGAAGTACTGGCTGATCTTAAAAAGAGTAACATTAATAAAATCGTAGCAAGATCTCCGCTCACATGTAACGCTGATGGTTTATGTTCTCAATGCGTAGGTATGACTTTTGAAAATAAGTTTCCAAAAGTAGGAGATCATGTTGGGATTACTGCTGCAAATGCTGTATGTCTTGAAGAGAATACAGAAATCCTAATGGCTGATGGAACTGTCAAAGCAATTAAAGACATTGTACCTGGTGAATTCGTTATTGGGGTAGATGAAAACGGTATTGCTAAATCTTCTAAAGTTATAGATAACTATGATCGGGGAGAACAACCTTGTTTTGATTTTGTTTTCAAACATCAGAAAAAAGAAGGCAAATTAACTGCTACAAAAAATCATAGATGTGTAATTAGTAAAAGAAAAGAAGACTATTCGTTTACTAGCACACTGATTCCTTTAGGAGAGGTTAATGCTCCATCCTGGAAGTATGCTAAAACTTGCGACTACTTTACCATGCCCGCTGGTTGGGACGACACTGATCTTATCGACGTAGAGTGCGCTGACGTCATCGGACTTATGCTAGGTGATGGGACTACAGCTACTGGAAATAAACAAACAGGGATGTGCTTCTCTTGCGCGGATGATTTGCTTCTAGAAGAGTTTTCTGAAATTCTACATACCCGATATGAAAATAGAATTTATTTAACAGGAAAACATAGCTATAGAATTTCTGACGAAAATGGAGGAAGACAAAACATTGGCGAAATTGACGGACAACAAATACGCAATAAATTAAAACTTGCTTTAATGCAACAAGGTATTTGGGGACTTAAACGTACGGATAAGAAGCTACCAGATGCTGTATTTAATTGGAATAATAGATCTGTATTTGCTGCATTAGCTGGACTAATTGTTACCGATGGAGCTATTATTAAAAATCATATTCTATTTTCAAATACGTCTAAAACATTAATCGACCAAGTGGAGTTTTTACTTAAAACCAGAGTTTCCCCTATCGGTGTTTCTGTTACTAAGTCTATTAAAAAAGGATACGAAAATACTCCTAGTTATAATTTATCAATCTCAGGTACACATGCAATTTTAGCTGTGGGACAAGCTATTCTTCCATTTATGTTGGGAGTTAAAAGAAAGAAATTGGAAGATTTGATTTCTTCTGTTCAAAATGATATTTTTAATAATAACAAAATATCTAAAAAAGCAGGACTTAAAATTATTAAAATTGAAGATGCTGGAACTCTTAAAACTAGAGATCTTTACATTGAACACCCAAATCATGTCTTTTTAACAAAAGATTTTATTCAAGTTCATAACTCAGAGCCAGTAACCCAGGGGGCGCTCTCGGCCAAACATACTGGCGGACAAGCAACACAAAAAGGTGAATACGGAGGCTTTCCAATCCTTAGTCAATTCGTTCAAAGTCCTACAGAGTATATGCATAAAGCAATCACTCCAGACGAGGATGGACAAGTAAGTAATATTGAAGAAGCCCCACAAGGCGGGTACAATGTATTTGTGAATAACAAATCCTACTACGTAAAACCAGGATATCCATTGACTGTAAAAGTAGGACAACAAGTAGAGTCAGGTCAACCACTGTCCGAAGGTATTGTAGACGCAAGAGATGTTGTGGAAAAGGTAGGCTTGGGAGCAGGCAGAAAGTATTGGGTAGATCGTATTCAAAAGATTTATAAAGACTCTGGGCTATACGCAGATAAAAAGAATCTGGAAATTGTAGCAAGAGGAACTTTGGATACTGTAGCTCTCGATGAAGAGATTGAAGGAGTGGATGCCTATATGGATGATGTGGTAAACTATAACCAGATCAAGA
>JAYKHV010000009.1:0-63402 GCA_035285085.1 Lyngbya sp.
CCGGTGCAACCCTGATTCGGCCGGGACAAATTCTCTTTGGTGCGCGAACTTCCCAAACAAGATAGTATATTTTCTGTAAAGATATAGAGTTCGAGAAAAACTGACTATCATCAATTCTGACTGCCTCAGTTAAACTGGGTGTCCAGTTGGGGCAATGAGTCGTTATGGAGAGTAAACCGTGAACTCAATTTTTGGCAAGCTGCGGGATTTTGTGGGACTCAACGACTCTGTTGAGTACGATTACGAATACGATGAAATGGAAGGCGATCAATATCAAAATGTTTATCAGCCGAACCAAGAACTGACTCCCCCTCCCCCCGCAGAGGAGGACCGGAGAAATGTTCGTCGTTCTAGAGAACGCACCGTTGGAGCGACAAATCCAGCAACAGCTACGGTAACATCAGAAGGATTAGGGTCAACCATGAACAATGTGATCGGTATGCCAGGCGCGTTAAACGGAATTTCTGAGGTGGTGGTCATGGAACCCCGCTCCTTTGAAGAAATGCCCGGAGCCATTAGAGCGCTCAAAGAAAGAAAGTCTGTCGTTCTTAATCTGACGATGATGGACCCAGACCAAGCTCAAAGAGCGGTGGATTTTGTAGCGGGGGGTACCTACGCCCTCGACGGCCATCAAGAACGCATTGGCGAAAGTATTTTCTTGTTTACCCCCAGTTGCGTTCAGGTGAGAACCCAGTCCGGCGTCGTCAACGAAATGCCCTCTCAAGGACGCACTCGCATTCCCTCCCCTATGACTTCGATGTGGCAAGGCGAGAAAGTGCAGCAAGCGGTACAGTAGCTTTATTTAAGTCAGAGATCGGAAATCAAGCGTTAAAATGCTGAGGACTGACTCTGACACGTTACTTTTGACAAATGACAGGATTCAAATTCGGTTTAATTGGCGGTGGGGTGATGGGAGAGGCTCTCCTTTCTCGTTTAATTGCTCAAAACATCTACTCGCCTCAAGATGCGATCGTTAGCGAACCGCAAGCGCAACGGAGAGCGGTTCTTCAGCAGCAGTATGGGGTAGAGGTTACGGATGATAATCGCAAGGCAGCAGAGGTGTCTGAGGTGTTGCTGTTGGCGGTTAAACCCCAAATTTTAGACGCGGTGATTTCCGACTTGGCGGCTCTCAGTTTGGGCGATACTCCCAACCCCGAATCTGAGGTGGTGATTATTTCGATTTTAGCCGGTGTACCCTTGAGTAAGTTAGAATCGGCTTTCCTTCATCGTCCGGTGGTTCGGGTGATGCCCAATACTCCCGCTACGGTGGGTGCGGGAATTAGTGCGATCGCCCCCGGTAAAGCCGTTAAACCCGATCACCTCGAACGGGCTAAAAATATTTTAGCGGCGGTTGGGGAAGTCGTAGAAGTGCCAGAATCTCTCCTGGATGCGGTCACGGGTTTATCGGGTTCGGGGCCTGCTTATGTTGCCCTCATGGTTGAGGCGTTGAGCGATGGTGGGGTCGCGGCTGGACTCCCCCGTGCAATTGCCTCTAAACTGGCTTTACAGACCGTTCTAGGTACAGCAGAGTTATTGCAACAGACGGGAATGCACCCGGCAGAGTTGAAAGATCGCGTCACCAGTCCGGGCGGAACCACAATAGCAGGAGTTGGGAAACTGGAACAGGCGGCTTTTCGTTCGGCGCTCATAGAAGCCGTTAAAGCCGCCTGTGAGCGTTCCAAAGAGTTAGGACGTTAGCTGAGGTTTGCGCTAAAGTTTAAGAAGAAAGTAGTCAGGAGTCAGCAGTCAGGAGACAGAATTCAGAATTTCTATCTGTGCGACTGGTATCGGGAGTTCATGGCGACCTTGGGTTGGAGTTGAAATCGACCTTCAATTGATCAGATTGCTGACTCAGAAATTCTGACTCAGAAATTCTTATTTAAGAAGTTTAAGGTGACTTAGATTGATCTTTTTGAGCAAGTTTTTCTTGAACTTCTGACTCCTGCTGTTTGGCTTGTAAGTCTCGCAACAGACCTTCATACATTGCCTTCTGTTTGGGATTTTTGGCAAATGCAATTAATTCCTGAAATCTCTGAACTTGCTTTGTTTGCATCATCTTACTTTCAGTTTAATAAAAAATTCGGCTGATTTATTGGAAATCTTGGGAAATCTAATCTACTCGGTCATGCTCAAGCAAGGTTACTGAATTTGTAAAAGTCAGTCCATCTCACTTATCAAAATTAGGCGTTCGGGGACAAGGGCTTGACAAAAGTTTCCGATTGCTATATCTATCTGTGATGTCTCTATTTTTTTCCATGCTCGGAGTATAACAGAGTTTTTGGCAAAAATAATATTTTTTTTGGTGATGGAGTGATGCAACGTTAATTTTTGAGGAACTTGTGGCTTGACAGACCCTTCTGTGCGTTCACAAGCGTTAGAAAATTTAGCTCGAACACTGCTATAGTTTTAATCAATCAATTAATGATCCATCAATTCAAACCATACCCTTTCACGTTTATTGATTTATTTGCGGGAATTGGAGGAATTCGTATTCCGTTTGAGGAACTGGGGGGAAAATGTGTGTTTTCCTCCGAGTGGGATGATGCCGCTCAAAAGACCTATGAAGCCAATTTTGGGGAACGTCCTCAAGGTGATATTACCACAATTGCTCCCAGTTCGATCCCCAACCCCGATATTTTATTGGCGGGGTTTCCCTGTCAAGCGTTTAGTATTATTGGCAAAATGCAGGGGTTTAACGAAGCCAGAGGAACCCTGTTTTATAATATTGAATTGATTTTACAGGAAAAACGACCGCAAGCCTTTTTATTGGAAAACGTTAAACAGCTTAGAACTCACGACAAGGGAAAAACGTTTAAAGTTATTACCGAACACCTGCAAAATATAGGTTATCACATTTATACAGAAGTTCTGAATGCGCTCGATTTTGGTTTACCGCAAAAACGAGAACGAACTTATCTTGTTGGATTTTTAGAAAATATCAATTTTGAGTTTCCCCAACCCTTCCCCAAAAAAGCAAGTTTATCGGAGATTTTAGAACCCGATGAAAGAGTTGACAAAAGTTTGTTTGCATCCGAGTTTATCCAAGGAAAGAGAATTCAAAAATTAAAAGTAAAACCCTTTTATCCTTCGATTTGGCATGAAAATAAATCGGGTAATATTTCCGTTCTTCCCTATTCTTGTGCTTTGAGAAGTGGGGCTTCTTATAACTATCTTTTGGTGAATGGAATTCGACGGTTATCTTCGCGGGAACTTTTGCGTTTGCAAGGGTTTCCAGAATCGTTTAAAATCGTTGTATCTCATGCAGAAATTAGGAAACAAACGGGTAATAGTGTTCCGGTTCCTGTAGTTCGGGCGATCGCCAAACAGATGTTAAAAGCTCTAGAAGAAAAACAACCTGCTGCTTTGGGTTGTGTTGATATCAGAAGTCCAACTTTTCAGTGATTATGTTAAAATTGAGTTAGAGGAATTATTTTACCACTGAACTTTAAAATCATTATGCACAAAGTTATATCAGCTCATCTTAAAAAATTTGTTACAGAACAATCTTTTGAACAATTAGAGGTTAGCAAGCAGTTTGAAAGGTTTAGTAACTTTTGCATAGTATATAAATTTTATTCAATTCGCTTTGATGTCAATAACGTTACAAGCGAAGATGATGATTGTGGAATTGATGGTATAGCACTTATCGTTGACGGTGAATTAGTTACAACTATTGAAGAGGTAAAACAAATCTTTAAAAGAACCAAAAAGAATATGTCGGTACAGGTTATCTTTATACAGTCAAAAACTTCAGAAAAATTTGACAGAGGAGAGATTTTAAAATTTAGCGATGGTGTATTAGATTTCTTAAGTGATTCTCCTAACTTGCCCCAAGGTGATTTTATACATCAGTCAAAAGAATTATTCGATTTAGTTATTGAAAATGCTCCCAAGATAGTACACGGAAAACCCGATTGTTATTTATATTATGTCACCACAGGAAAGTATGGCAAGGAACGAGAGTTAGAAGCAACATTTGTAAATACAAGAAATAGAATTACAGACTCGGGTTTTTTTAACAATGTGTCAGTTATTCCTATTGAGAAAGACGAGCTGATTAAGCTATGGTTATTTACTTATTCAGGTGTGGAAGCTAAAATTGAAGTGAAAGGATATACACCTTATCCTGAGATGTCTGGTATTGCTGAAGCTTACATTGTAATTGTCCCTGCCAAAAATTTTGTTTCAAATGTTTTGTCTGATGAAGATGGAAAGCTAAGAAATTTTATATTTCACGAAAATGTAAGAGCTTTTTTAGGACAAGAAAATTCTGTTAACAAGATGATACAAAATACTCTTATAAGTGAAAAAATTCAACAAGAAAGATTTGGCATTATGAATAATGGAATTACTATTATTTCGCCAAATGTTAAGGTACAAAGTGATTCTATATACATGGAAAACTTTCAAATTGTAAATGGATGTCAAACTAGCAATGTTCTCTATGAAAATAGAGACTCCTTATCTGAAAATACAATGCTAGCTCTTAAAGTCGTTGAAGCTACTAACCCCGATGTTATTAGTGATATCATTAGAGCTACAAACAATCAAACTAAAGTAGAAGAAATTCAATTTCTATCTCTTCAACCCATTATTCGTAAAGTTGAAGAATATTTTGAAGCGGTATCAGTAGATAGTGATGATGAAATTAAGCTGTATTTTGAGCGGAGAGAGAGTCAATATGTTGGGCTTGAAATAGCCAAGAACAGGATTTTTGATATCAAAGAGGCTTCAATAGCTGCTGCTTCAATGTTCCTAGAACGCCCAGAACTCGCAGTTCGATATCCTACTCAAATGGTTGAAGAATTGAACGAAGAACTTTTTAATGATTCCAACAAAGAAGTTATATTTTATACAGCTTCTTTGGCATTATATAGAATTAAATTATTAATTGGAAATAAAAAGATTTCGTCCGATTTTAGTAAGTATAAGTGGCATATGCTCATGTGCTTAAAATACATAATTACTGGTGAAAAAGGCCCTAATCTTACATCAACTAAAATGGAAAAATTTTGTCAAAAAATTATTAACATCTGTAAAAATATGAACGATAAAAACCTAGATAAATTTAAGAAAGTAGAAAATTTGATTAAGCATACTGGTGATGTAAGTCGGGATAGATTGAAGGGAAAACCCTATACTGAAGAACTGAAAAAATTAATACATAGTCAAAGAAGTAAGTAGAAATCCAATGTCTAAATACTAAGTTTGAGTGATGGGTTACGCTTCCGCTAACCCATCCTACAAGTTTATTGGGGTTCTGTAGATAACGTTTGACCGATGCGGGGTTCGGTTCCTTTTAATAACCGTTCAATATTGGTTCGATGACGCAAAATCACATAAATTCCGCCAACAATCCCAAAAATTTGATAGGGTAAAGGTTGACCCGTAATCACCATTAAACTGGCAATTCCCACCGCTCCAGCGATTGAACTCAGAGAAACAATCCGAGAAATAGCGAGAAATAAAGCAAAAATTCCCAGAGTTGCTAAACCCAATTGCCAATTAAAAGCCAACAAAATCCCCAAACTGGTCGCCACCGCTTTTCCGCCTTGAAAGCCAATCCAAACGGGTTTAGTATGACCTAAAAGAGCCATTAAACCCGCTCCCGTTGTCATCCAATACAAAAACAGATTAACATCAGAAATATTGGCAGAAGCGGCAATTTGAGGGGTAATTGACAACGAATAAATCCAGAAAACCAATGCGATCGCCGCTACCCCTTTAAGGATATCAACCGACAACACAAACAAAGCTGGAGACTTTCCACAACTTCTTAAAACATTCGTCGCACCCGTTGAACCGGAACCCACTTGTCGCAAGTCAATCCCATAGAACCCCCGAGCAACGAGGTACCCGGTGGGGATAGAACCCAACAAATAAGCCGCCACCAACAGGCCAAAATTTAATCCAATCCACTCAAACATCTTTACAATACCCAATGCGCCATACTCGCTTTTTATCCTAAGGTGAAAAATTTCGACCGTTGAGGAACCTCAATCGGGCTTAGAAATTCTTTACAAAGTGAGAGGCTGTGATACTATCTGGATGGATTTGCACGACTTATTCAGTAGGCGATACAAGCCTATAGCCTGTGGTGGAGGAGAGTCCAGGGATGCTCAATAGGATGTCAGAGGGATATTTAACTGGAATGGGAAACCATAACCAGCCACACCCCCTGCGGATTGGGGTGATTGGGGTTGGTAATATGGGACAACATCACACCCGAGTTCTGAGTTTACTCAAGGATGTCCAGTTGGTGGGTGTTGCCGATATTAACGTTGAGAGAGGGATCGATACTGCTAGCAAGTATCGAGTTCATTTTTTTGAAGATTATCGAGATTTACTCGAACACGTCGATGCGGTTTGTATCGCCGTTCCCACTCGTTTGCATTATTCTGTGGGCATGACCTGTTTACAAGCGGGAGTTCATGTTTTAATTGAAAAACCAATTGCAGCCAGTATTTCTGAAGCCGAATCTTTGGTGAATGCGGCTGCCAAGTATCAACGAATTTTGCAAGTTGGTCACATTGAACGCTTTAACCCGGCGTTTGGGGAGTTGAGTAAAGTTCTCAAAACTGAGGAATTACTCGCTTTAGAAGCCCATCGGATGAGTCCCTACTCAAATCGCGCTAACGATGTCTCTGTCGTCTTAGATTTGATGATACACGATATCGACTTGTTGCTGGAGTTGGTGGCTTCTCCGGTGGTGCGATTAACTGCCAGTGGGAGTCGGGCGGCAGATTCGGGGTATTTAGATTATGTTACCGCAACGCTGGGCTTTGCCAACGGGATTGTTGCTACGTTAATTGCGAGTAAGGTGACTCATCGCAAATTGCGGTCAATCGTCGCTCATTGTAAAAATTCTCTCACTGAAGCTGATTTTCTCAATAATGAAATTCTGATTCATCGTCAAACGACAGCGAATTATGTAACAGACTATGGTCAGGTGCTTTACCGTCAGGATGGGTTAATTGAGAAAGTTCACACCAGCAATATTGAGCCTTTACACGCGGAGTTGGAACATTTTGTTCACTGTGTTCGTGGAGGAAATCAACCCTCGGTTGGCGGTGAACAGGCTCTCAAGGCTTTACGCTTGGCGAGTTTAATTGAGCAAATGGCTCTCGAAAGCCAAGATTGGAATTTAGAAGAACTAGAGTATCATTTTAATTCTTCAGCGGTTCGGGTGAATTAAATCAGCCAGAAGCAGTTGCGTCAGTACATCCCAAAAACCCGGTTTCTTAAAGAGACCGGGTTTTTTACTCTCCCCACCTCCCCCTGCACCCCACCTCCCCACCTCCGGTCCTCCCCACTTCCCCACCACCCCACCGATAACCCATCCGTTTCCATGCATCATCAACCCAAAACACCCACCGATAACCCATCCGTTACCCACCCCCACCTCCAACTTGAAGGTTCGGTTTTCTCTATAAACTCAACTTGACAGTTCTCGCCAACCTTTGTTACATTTATTTACATAAGTTAACAAAAGTTAAGGAGTTCACCGAAATGATTTACTTAATCGCATTAGCTGGCTTATTGATTGCAGGTTGGGTTGCTGCTGCTGTGATTGGTACAATGGCTTATTTCCGAGGCGAACAAACCAAGCCCATCCACCAACGCAACTGGGACAATGCTTCCTTTGAACAAATTGCTCAGTCTGTAACAGGCGTAGAAACCAACTACAACGAACGTGTTCCCGCCTATGCTTTAGATGCTTACGCGAGCAATAGTCGGTAAAATGTATCGAAAGACGACCAACCCACCTCAGCACTCCCAACCTGCTGAGGAGAGGGTGAAAACCCCAGAAAGTCAGGTTTTGTGATTTCCCTCATCAGGTGGTATGAAGGAAATCACAACAAACCCCGACTAAGGTCACAGGTAAACTGGGCAAAGTACACTTATGTTGGAATAAGATTACCTCAAGCACAAACACCTGTTACAACCTATTGATAGGGAATTCTTGTTAGGTATTCCCTCACGCTCTTTCAGTTTTAATCCTTAATTTCAATTATTTTTTAAAAGTTCCTTTAGTTCACGACAATGTAATAGAGACTTCTCCTCTCCTAGAAACAACAACGGTTTTTAATCTCTCCTCTCAGCAGCCCGATCGCGTGGCTGCTTTTTGTTTGGGTGAACCGTGAACAGTAGACAAAAGAGGAAAAACAAGTCATACTGTTCACTGGTTACTGGTCAGGCGATCACTGTAAAGGAAAACCGTTCCAAGCCAAAACCACTAACTCACTTAACCACAAGCGTTGTTCTAAACTGAGAAGACAGTCATCAGCGAGAACTTCTGCTTTGAGATCATCGAGAGACTGATGCTGAGAACGAGCAATTTGAATGACACCTGCGATCGCTGAAGCCACCAGTTCTTCACTGAGAGGCTGTTGACTGAGAGTCATCATTTCTGTCAGACTTTTCGGAATGGGATAATTCATAGTGTGAGGGCAATTCCAATCAGGTCGTCACTTGCCTTGTACTCAAAGTCATTGAGATAAGTTTAACCCAAGAGTCTACACCAACATGATAGATTTAGACTCAGAGGTTGACTGTTCTCTTTTAGCGGACAGAATAGTTCGTGTGTAGGGCAATCGCCTCAACGCAATTTACAGGACTTATTGCAGTCGCCCTTGAGTAACAATGCTTCCATCTAATCTAGATCAAAATCCGATCAATTCACAACTACAACTTTGTTTTCATCACCAGGTTCAGTCTGGATGATTCATTCAAAGTCGTTCAATTAGTATTAAGCTATCAGAGAGTCAAGAACTCGCCCTATTGTTCTACGCACTATAGCGGGAACGTGGTCTATCTAACTTGACCCGACTCAGACCTTAGAGGTCTAGCTCAAAGATAGAGAATTTCTTTCTCTGGCTAGGGCTTCCGAGAAACGAGAATTGTCATCCTTCCGTTGAATAGGTTTAATGTATGCCGTTTATCTTAGCAGGTCGAGCAATTTTATTTAGATTTTTACGTCTTTTGATTACGATAACAGTCGAATCTTTTGTCTATCGAAAGTCGTTTCATATTACTCCCAAACAAGGAATACAATACGCATTAATTATTGACTTGTTTGCGGAGATTTTTGGAGCAATACTTTTCACGTTTTTGCAAACCTTTACCCCTCTAAATCCGGCGAGGCACTTAATCATTTATTTGTTTTTAGATGATTTTCAACAGGTTGCTATGGATGTTTTAACGCTCAGTTTATTTTATTTCTTGGTATTTTTGTTGGTGAAGTGGATTGGGTTGCTTTTCTTAAATACGTTTGTTTTTGAAAAAGAGAATGTAACTTCCGACCAAGCCTCAGCGACCTCCAATTTAGAAAGAACGACTCAATGGGGGAATGAGTTCAAAGTCATCACCAAAGCTCATACCATCAGTTACTCTGTGACCTTACTCTTTGCTTTGTTTACCATTCGTGTCTTTTACCTCTAAAAACTATGGACTGGAAAAAAAATCTAGATCGGGCGAGAATTTTTGCTAGACCGGCACTTCCACCGCGATTTTTTCATTGGAAAACCTTACTGATATTCAGCATTGTAATTTGGGTTTTATCTTTCCTCGCCCTCGAAGAAACCCGAGAATTAATTGCTGCTGTTGGCTGGATTTTACTAACCATTAGTTTAGGTTGGGCAACCAGTCAGCCGCCTTTTATTATAGGTGCTTTTCCCTTAAGTCCTTGGGTGATTGCTACGTTTATCTGCTTGCTGATTTATCAAATCACAAATGAAACCGAACCGACTTTCGCTTTCAAAGTCTGGCCGTTAATTGCTGCGGTTTTCATTATTGTTGTGGAATGGTTTAAAAGCCGCTCTCCAGAAAACTCACCGCCGCTTCTAAGTCGTCAAACCTTAGTGATTATTGTCTTAATTCATGTGTTGCTTAGTTGCTGGATCGAGATTTATATTTTAGTGGCTCAACAGATAGAAAACAATCCGGAACTCAACCCCAGAATCACTCGCCCCCGTTCAGCATTTCAACAACCCCCTTCTACCTTAATGAAAGCGGAGAATCATCATTTTCTCAAGTCAGATGAACAATTCCCGCAAATCTTTTAAACTAGAAACTAGCAAGCAAGCTAAAGAAGGCAATGGTTATCCAAAAGTTAGAGAAACTCCAATCTTTATTTCGAGAAATGGAACGGGCGTTAATTGCCTACTCGGGTGGAATAGATAGCACCTTAGTCGCCAAAATCGCCTATGATATCCTTGGCGATCGCGCTCTGGCAGTGACAGCAATTTCCCCTTCTTTACTCCCAGAAGATTTAGAAGAGGCTCGCATCTCTGCCGCAGAAATTGGGATTCGGCATCAAGAAATTACCACCCATGAAATGGAGAACCCTAATTATACTTCAAATCCCGTCAATCGGTGCTACTTCTGCAAAAGTGAACTCCATGATACCCTCAAACCCCTAGCGCGAGAATGGGGATATCCTTACATCGTCGATGGTGTAAATGCAGATGATTTGCGGGATTATCGTCCGGGAATACAAGCAGCCAAAGAACGAGGCGTGCGATCGCCTTTAGCCGAAGTTGGTGTTAGTAAAGCCGAAGTGCGAGAACTCTCAAAATTACTCGGTTTATCGGGATGGAATAAACCCGCCCAACCCTGTCTGAGTTCTCGCTTTCCCTATGGAGAAGAAATCACCGTGACCAAACTCCAACGGGTCGGACGAGCAGAAGTTTATCTACGCAGACTGGGATGGGAAAATTTGCGGGTTCGTTCCGAAAAAGATACCGCTCGCATTGAACTTCCCCCCGATCAAATCAAAGAATTTGTCTTAACAACCGATTTGTCACAATTGGTAAAAACCTTTCAGGAATTTGGCTTTATTTATGTCACCCTAGACTTAGAAGGATATCGCAGTGGTAAACTCAACCAAGTCTTAACTCCTGAAGCCTTAGGACAATCCTAAAACTGTCCTTTTACCCATCGAGAAGTTCTCCGATACTTTCTCACAAAATGACCCCACCATAAGGACATGGCAGGGAGCAGGCGACAGTTAAACGCTATCTTTATTGTCAGGGGAACTGCTCAGAAGACTCTCGCTGGATGTGACAATTTGATGACCGTCCATATTCCCGAGGAGCAAATGTCGTTCTCCTGCTTTCTGCCCCCTGTCCTTCGTCCTGCCTATCCCAACACCTCTTTCAGAAAAGCTTAGAATGAATTAAAGACCTTATTGCCTGAACTGAACTCAGGTTAAAAAGGATAACTCAGTCCTGTGATTGTTTCAACAAGATCCTAGTGTCGTACTCTACTCACAACCCCCAACCGCTCGATCTCGAAAAACTGTTTCCGTTTCAACTCGATCCCTTTCAACTCGATGCGATCGCCGCTTTGAATGCAGGGAAATCGGTTGTGGTTTGCGCCCCAACCGGTTCAGGAAAAACACTGATCGGGGAATATGCCATTTACCGCGCCTTGAGTCGGGGACGACGAGTGTTTTACACCACTCCCCTCAAAGCCTTATCTAATCAAAAACTGCGGGACTTTCGAGAACGGTTTGGGGTGGAGAACGTGGGTTTGCTGACAGGCGATCTTTCCGTCAACCGAGAAGCGGCGGTGGTGGTGATGACAACCGAGATCTTTCGGAATATGCTTTACGGGACACCCATTGGCGAAGTGGGGACTTCCCTGACCGGGGTAGAAGCGGTTGTTCTCGATGAATGTCACTACATGAACGATCGCACTCGGGGTACCGTTTGGGAAGAATCGATTATTTACTGTCCTCCGGAAATTCAACTCCTCGCCCTCTCCGCCACCATCGCCAATAGCGATCAACTCACCGACTGGCTGCGTAAAGTTCACGGGCCAACAGAACTGATCCATTCCAACTTTCGCCCCGTTCCCCTACAGTTTCACTTTTGTAACACTCAAGGACTGTTTCCCCTTCTCAACGACAATGGCAATGACCTCAACCGTCACCTGAAAGCCCAAAAACGACGCAATAACCGATACAACAACAATAACCGTCGTTCTCGTTTCCAAACCCAACAACAAGGTCAAAGCCTAGCGAGCGCTCTCAAACAACTGCAAAAGCAGGATATACTACCGACAATTTACTTCATTTCCAGTCGCAAAGGCTGCGATCGCGCGGTGATCGATCCAAAAATCGAACGCCTTTCCTTTGTTAATTCTAATGAAGCCGATCGCTTAAACAGTGCGATTAATGGGTTTTTAAGCGCCAACCCCAAATTTAAACAATTCAAATCTTTAGATTCCCTTTCTCGGGGGATTGCAACTTATCATTTAGAACTCCCTCCCGCCTGGAGAATGTTGGTGGCGGAATTATTTCGACAGGGCTTAGTGAAAGTTCTGTTTGTTCCCGAAACCTTGTTCGTTCTCTATGAACTGCAAGAAGAAGAAATGCTTCCGGCTATTTATTTTATCTTCAGTCGTCGAGGCTGCGATCTGGCGGTGGAAGAATGTTTTTATGCCGTCCATGAACTGGGCTTTATTTCCCTGGTCAACGAAGAAGAAGCGGCACTGTTAAGAGAAAAAATTGATATCTTTTTTGCCCACAACAGCGACGTTTCACCGACTCGCAGCATTGAACCGTTGTATTTGGGAATTGCCGCCCATCACGCCGGAATTTTACCCACATGGAAAATGTTGGTTGAGGAATTATTTACCCAGGGTTTAATTAAAGTCGTTTTTGCCACCGAAACGCTAGCTGCTGGAATAAATATGCCCGCCCGAACAACGGTCATTTCCAGCCTTTCCAAACGCACCGACGAGGGAATTCGTTCCTTGAAACCTTCAGAATTTTTGCAGATGGCAGGTCGCGCCGGACGACGGGGAATGGACTTGTTGGGTCATGTTGTTACCGTGCAAACGCCTTTTGAAGGGGCGACAGAAGCCGCTTATTTAGCCACAACCGAACCCGATCCCTTAGTGAGTCAGTTTACACCGAGTTATGGCATGGTGTTGAATTTGATGCAAACTCACAGTTTAGAACAGGCAAAAGCTTTAATTGAACGCAGTTTTGGTCAATATTTGTCTACTGTATCCCTTCAACCTCAAGAAATTGAGATGGAACAGTTGCAAGCGGAACTAACGGATATTGAAGCCAATTTGGGCTTAGAAGAAAATAAAACCATTGAAGACCTCGAAGCGGTTATTAGCCATTACGAGAAGCTACAAGCCCGTCTGAGAGAAGAAAAACGCTTGTTAAAGGTTTTGCAAGATCAGGCCGAAGAAACGCGCACGGTGGTGATGTCTCAGGCGTTGGTTTCGGCCGTGTTGGGTAGTATTGTTAGTCTTAGAGGGAAACACGTCTCTTCTAATGCCAGGACTCCAGAAGATCAACCTCTAGCGGCGGTGTTAGTCGCCCAAACGCCGAGTCCGGGTCAAGCCCCTTATTTTCTGTGTTTGGGTAAAGATAACCGTTGGTATGTGGTGGCGACATCTGATGTGGTCGCTTTGCATGGGGATTTACCTCGGTTGACGGCGGTAGACTATATGGATATTCCGGAGATTCCCTATAAGTTGGGTCAAAAACGCAAAGGAGACGCACTCAGTGAACCCATCGCCCAACAAATACCCGATGTACCCATGCCGGAAATTCCCCCAGAAGTGCAGCATCAAATGCAGCAAATTGAGGAGATTGAACAACAGTTAGAAACTCATCCGTTGTATGAATGGGGTAAGCCGCAAAAGTTGTTAAAACGTCGAGAACGTTGGACTGATCTTGATTATAAAGTTCGGCTATTGCAAGCGAAAATTGAGGAAAATCGCAGTCATTATTGGCAGAAGTTTTTAGATTTGATTTTGATTTTACAAGAGTTTGAAGCTTTAGATGAATTGCAGCCAACGGCTTTAGGTCAGGCAACGGCCGCTTTGCGAGGAGATAATGAATTATGGTTGGGAATTGCTTTAATGTCGGGGGAATTTGATGATTTAGAACCTTCGCAATTAGCAGCCGCTTGTTCGGCTTTGGTTACGGAAATTTCGCGTTCGGATACTTGGACGGATTATCAACTTTCCGAACCCGTACAGGCGGCTTTAGAACGTCTCTGGGGTTTGCGGAAAAATTTGATTAAAGTTCAAAGTCATTATCAAGTGGATTTTTTTGTGTTACCCGAACGTTGGGAACATCGACAGATGAGCGCTATTGTTGAACAATGGGGTCAAGGAATTGATTGGTTACAGTTAGTTGAACATACGAGTTTAGATGAGGGGGATTTGGTTAGAATGATTCGCCGAACGTTGGATTTTCTTTCTCAAATTCCCCACGTTCCTCATTTAAATCCCATTCTCAAAGATAAAGCATCTCAAGCAAAACGGTTACTTGATCGTTATCCGATTAATGAAGATGTTGAATAGGAAATTAGTGAGTATGCAATATGGGCGTATGCAATAGGGGCGTATGCAATAGGGGCGTATGCAATACGCCCCTACGGTTAAAATATTAAATCCAGATCATTTTTTTGAAAATTAGAATTACATTTAGGATTGTCAATATCTTCGCCCCAAGATAGAGGATTATTTTGAATATATTCTCGAATCTGATTCAATCCTTTTTCATCTCGGATAATTGATTCATAATAATTCCGTTGCCAAATTGGAATAGAATTGTTGTTACAGCATTGATTAATTCGCCTTGTCACAGCCCCTTTAAACCCACCAATAAACGAAGCCAAAGAATTACCCTGACGCCGCAATCCCCCCCGTAGGGGCGTATTGCATACGCCCGTATTAGATAAACCCGTATTAGATAATTCCGTATTGGATAATTCCGTATTGGATAATTCCGTATTAGATAATTCCGTATTGGATAAATTATCGTCAGATTTAATCTCCAATCCAGATTGAACAATCCATACAATTCCGTGTAAATGATTGGGCATAATAATCCATTCATCTAATTTGAGATTGGGTCGCATTTTAGCCGATTTTAACCATTCTTGTTCGACAATTTTACCAATTTGATTGAGGTGCATTTTGGCTTGGTAAATTTCTCCAAACCAACATTGTCGTTGATAGGTACAGAGGGTAATAAAATAAGCTCCAGGTTGGGAATAGTTATATCCTTTGAGGCGAATAGAGCGACGGTGATGGATTTCCCGATTGTCTTTCATTATGGTTTAGAATTAATTAGAGAGTGGGCATCTGCAATAGAGGTGTATTATGATTCTGGAGGATTTATCAATGGATAATTGACAATTGATAATTGATCATTAATTAATGAGGTTTAAGACCTCGACTTTCAAGGAGAAAAAAGAAAAATTATTTCCTCTCTATCAATCCTCTTCATAAAGGATCGAGGTAATTATCCATTATCCATTATCCATTATCCATTATCCATTATCCATTATTAATTATCCATTATTAATTATCAATTATTGAACTGCTTCGCTGTCTTCTAATGCCTGCATTCTTTAAACAAAGGTTAAAGTGTATTATTGCATACCAGTGTGAACGGACAAGTCCAATTATTCTCTAGAATTCTCAAAAACTATCTCATGTAACATTTTGAGCAAAAAGAGCAAGTTAGAATATGGTGTCTTCCCCACAGGCACAAATTCTTGTAGAATAGTGAAGATTTATCTAATATTTCTGTGACTGGGGTGCTTTTTATGATGAGGTTGAGCCAACAGGGGGACTTATCATCAAATTTCAATGGTCATCCTCGAAAATCGGGCTTGACAAATTTACCATTGTGAGGCAGGGAACGTCGTCAACGCATTAAATAAATAGATCAATGATTCAGAAGCACTCGCTATCTTTTCTCACACAGGCTTTAGTTGGAACTCTGGCGGGTACATTAGTCGGTTGTTGGGTGTTAGGTTCATCAACCGCAATAGCGGGTGCAGTGTTAGGAGTGGTTCGCTCTGACAGTGCAACCGATTGGAGCCAGATTGAAGGGCGGCTGAAAGCTAGCTTTGTCAATTATACAACTGTGGATCTCGATAATATCCGTAGTCTTGCGGATTTAGCAGGTATTCAAGTTCTGTTTCTGCCCAATGTAGAAGACTTAAAAACAGAACAGGTTAAGATTATACAACAATGGGTCAATCAAGGCGGAAAACTAATCGCGAGCGGGCCGATTGGTCAGAAATCAACGCCTTTAGCCCGTCAACTGTTGAGGACATTATTGGGTTCCTACTGGGCTTTTCCATTAAGTGGTCCCGCCCAACCGGAAGCGAAAAGAAATCGCTGTCAAGAACAAATCTGTCGGGAGTTAACTCAATGGTCGCCCTCGGTTGAAACTGAGGGAAATGTCAATGGGGGTGTACTGATTCCCTCTAGCTTAGAAAGCTACACCGCTGGTGTTTGGGAAGGAAGCGGCGGATCTCCGTCTGTGATTACCACTCGCAGTGCAACTTACATCGGTTGGCGTTGGGGAAGTAGTGAAGCCGCTGAAATTGATGCAATTTGGTTACAAGCGGCGGTTAATCGCTATCAAGGCAGTGTTAATCCCAGTTTAGCGACAAATCCCTCAACTCCGGTTCAACCCACCAACACCCGCCCAAGCAATTCTCCAGAACCGAATAATACCCCCAGTTCTGCTGGGGTGCAACCTTCTGTGAGCGCTCAAGAGTCAAACACAGAAGCGAATAATACTTCAAATTCTCAGGCGGTGCAACCTTTGTCAAGCGATCGTCGGGGGAATACAGAAGCCAATCGGAACGCTAGTTCTAATCGGACCTCCACGGATCGTTCTACAGAACAAACCTCTAGAAATCGAACTGCAAGTCGAGATCGTACAGACAGACGCAACTCCCGTTCACAATCTAATTCTAATCAACGGACTGCCAGAAGAAACCAACCTGTTGAGCGAACTCCTGCGGCTTCAGAGGGTCCCGGATCATCTCTGCTGTCAACGGTATCATCGGGTTCAACCTCATCTACAACCCCCAATTCTAATTTAAGTGCAACCCGCACCCTGAATAACCAAGGGATATCGGAAACCTTTGTCGATCCTTCCGATCAAGTTGCACCCGCCGGGTTAAGCGTCACACCCGGGAATGAACCGATAGATGAAAGCATGGCGATCGCCATGCGTCAAGAGTTAATCAACCTGTTAGGACGGTTTGAAAATGCGCTGGTCGCTGCCAATTCTAGCAGTACCCCGGTCAGTTTGAAAGTGGCATCGACTCAACTGAGCGAAGTCGCTCAAACTCCCAGCATTGATAATCAATCGGCCAACGATGTGATCGCCTATGTCCAACAGGTTCTCAAAGACTTCCCCGAGTTAGTCAACCAACAAAATTGGGCAGCCGCTCGACAACAGTGGTTAGAAGCCAGACAGAAACTCTGGGAAAATTATCCCATAGATGGGCAACGGGCGGGGGCGGAAATTCGCGCCGTTTGGCTCGATCGCGGTACGATTGTGCAAGCGCGGAATGAAGCGGGACTGGCAAAAATCTTTGATCAACTCGCCCAAGCGGGAATTAATACGGTTTTCTTTGAAACGGTTAACGCCGGTTTTCCGATTTATCCGACCCGAGTTGCACCCCAGCAAAACCCCTTAACTCGCGGTTGGGACCCGTTAGCCAGTGGGGTTAAACTCGCTCACGAACGGGGGATGGAATTACACGCTTGGTTGTGGACATTTGCCACCGCCAACCAACGTCACAATCCCTTAATTAACCAGCCAAGCAGCTATGTTGGACCTGTTTTGACGGCTCATCCCGACTGGGTTAACCGGGATAATCGGGGTCGAATCTGGCACGAAAACGACGGTAAAGCTTATCTCGATCCGGCAAATCGGGAAGTTCGTAGTTATATTTTGCGGCTAGTGGGCGAGATTGTCTACAACTACGATGTTGATGGCATCCAGCTTGACTATATTCGCTATCCCTTCCAAGATCCGAATCGTAACTTTAACTTTGGTTATGGTATCGCAGGGCGAGAACAATTTCGCCAGTTAACGGGAGTCGATCCGATATCGATTAGCCCCAGAGATACTCAATTATGGCAACAGTGGACGAACTTCCGAGTTGAACAGGTGAATACAATGGTTCAAGAAGTGTCTCAGTTGCTGCGAAACCAGTATCCGGATGTGATTTTCTCGGTGGCGGTGTTTCCCCATGCGGAACAGGATCGGATTCGCAAGATTCAACAACATTGGGAAACTTGGGCGCAACAGAATTATGTCGATCTGGTTGTACCCATGACTTATTCTCTCGATACCAACCGTTTACAGCGGATTACTCAGCCGTTAACCGATTCTGACCGTCTGGGAGCCACTTTAATTGTGCCATCGGTGAAGTTACTGAATATTCCCGAAATTGTGGCGATCGATCAAATTCAGGCGTTGCGAGACTTATCGACTGGGGGATATTCTATCTTTGCGGTGGAAACGATTGGTAATCATCTACAAGCCTTTTTTAACCGCACTCAGGGATGTGCCGATCAAAGTTGTCGTTCGATAGCGATTCCCTACCGTCAACCGTTTGTGGCTGCGGCTGACCGTTATACCGCTTTAAAACGGGAATGGAGTTTTCTGCTGGCTAATGACCGTTTATGGATTCGGGATAACGAACTGCAAGCCTTGAGTAGTCAAGCAGACAAGTTAGCCGAAGCATTAAATGAATTAGCGACCAATCCAACTGCTGAAAATCTCAAGACCGCTCAACGCCTGCTGAGTACCTTTGAAGACCAGTTTCAACGGTCAATGCGTCTACAAGCGTTAGAACGTCGTTATCAAGTCGAAAGTTGGCAAAATCGGTTAGCAAGTCTAGAAATGTTGCTCCGTTACGGTGAACGAGTAGAGTTAAAACAGTAAACAGTTATTTCAGTCAACAGTGAACAGTAACCAGTGACCAGTTTTATAGTTATCAGTGAACAGTCAACAGTGAACACTAATAACTTGTTACCGTAAACTGACATCTGGACACCTGACACCTAACTGTTAACTGATTACTGATAACTGTTCACTGAAAAAGCTTCTCCCATGCCAAGCCCAAGATTAAGGAACCTGACATGGGAGTTAAGAAGGGCGCACAGCGTATTGTGAACCCTGTAGATGGGGTTTAGGCTACGATTTCATCAGACTGTTCTTCGCTAGACTCTTTAGCAACCTTCTCTTTAAACCCCTTCCCTGCGGAAAAAGAGGGAGCAGTGGTTTCGGGAATGGTCATGGGCTGGCCCGTACTGGGGTTTCGACCTTCACGGGCTTTGCGATGTTTGGGTTCAAAGGAACCAAACCCAACCAGTGTTACCTTTTCACCTGCTGCAACTGCATCCATGATACATTCACAAATGGCTGAGACAATCGCATCAGCCTGTTTTTTGGTGACTCCTGCTTTGTATGCAGTTTCTTGGACTAACTGTTCTTTGTTCATGCTAAGTGTACCTCCTGACGCTATTTTCGCCTGTTTTCTCGAATATGAGAACTGATGGCTGTTCTAGCATAAACTGCTTTGTAATAGGCAAGTTTATCCTATTGTTTCGGTCTTAATTGCAGGATCTTGGCACAAAAGTTGAGTCAATTGCATCGGTCAAACGCCTGTTCTCGCCCAAAAATTCAGCCGATGAAACAGACAGTAAACCCAGACTAATTGCGGGTTTGAGCATCTATCGGCGATCGCCAAAAGCATCTTTAGCCTGATGATCGTGGGTGTTGAGCTTAAGTACATTTGCCGACTCATACACCTAAACGGGATCGCGATCGCCCTTTGGAAAAATTTAATGCTTATCGCACTGAAGTGCAAGAAACTCCGGATCGGGGAACGGGGAACAGGTTGTTGAAAAATGCTTTCAATACACTAGACGCAAAAAGAGTCTCAACCGAAGCTGAGACTTGAATCAGATTTCACTTGATTTTTCTTTCTAAAAATTAGATGTTAGTTCTCTGAAGCGTTTAGTTTTTTCTTGGTTAACAAACCACCCAAACCGATCAATCCGAGTGCAGCGATGGTTCCCGGTTCAGGAACACTCTGAGGAGCCTCAAAGTTAGAGACTGTTACTGTAGCGGCACCTAAGCCGTTGTCTGTTGTATTGACTCCAAAGCCGAATAGATCTCCGGCGAGGACTGCAAAGCTAACCGAACCAGACTGATTTGTTCCTCCTCCGCTACTCGTTAGTGTAGTAAAAACACCGTTGAGAATATATCCAAAGGGGTCCCAGTTCGGACCGTCAATATCATTTGTTATGTAGCTCCAATCAAAACTAACTAAGCCATCTGCTAGTGATGTCGCAGTATACCAGCTACTTCCAAAAGCCCCAGAGCCGTTATTTCCTCCTGTTAAAGTGATGGATTCGGGCGCATTACTGGTATTGACAAAACCATCGGCATTATTGTTTTGAAATGTCCAGTTTTCTACTTCATATCCGTCACTAAAACCGCTGGCTTTAGCGGGATTTGCTCCCAGGAAAGAAAGGCCAATAGCTGCGGTGCTAACGGTGGCGATGGAGAGTTTCTTTAAGAAGTTAGTTGCCATGTTTTTTGGTTGATTGAATGCGTGTTTGTTTTGTTGTTCCTAGTATGGCAATTAATTTTCAACCGCACAATTGGTAATGTTTCTGAGTCTGAAATTAAATAATTCAAAATCGACTTGTGTCTTTTCTCCGTATATTTTCGATTGATAAGAACTACTTTATATACTCTTTAAAACTATTTTGATGAATTTGTTTTAATCTTTATCTAAAAAATCTTGACAAACCTTGTTTTATAGGTTAAATCCACCTGTTTTGATGAAAAAATCAAGATATGGGGTATAAAAAATTACAAACGAAGGGGGTAAAGGTTAAGTTATTGAAAAAACTTATTAATTTCTAGTCTTTGATTAGCCGAAACGATAACAGAAGCTAGATTAACGATATACAGGCGATCGCGGTGAATTGAACTTTCGATCAACTAAATCCTTTCTAAGATGACAACTAAACTTGAGCCGGTGTATCTATCTTTCGGATGAGATTTTCCAGATGACAAACTGTAGTATTTGTATGACAAATTCGCTTTCAGCATCCAAGCCATATGCGATCGCGAGATCACAGAGGAAAAACTATTGCGTTGGTTTGATGGTTTCAGTTTCAGTATCCAAGCCATATGCGATCGCGAGATCACAGAGGAAAAACTATTGCGTTGGTTTGATGGTTTCAGTTTCGGTATTCAAGCCATATGCGATCGCGAGATCACAGAGGAAAAACTATTGCGTTGGTTTGATGGTTTCAGTTTCGGTATTCAAGCCATATGCGATCGCTATCTTAGACATATGGATGAAGAATGTAGTCGAGAACCGGGATACTGTCATCGTAGATGAAAATATGTAGTATTTGTATTACAATGTGAATATCTGAGTAATGTGCAATCCCGATGTTGGGTCGGGTAATATGCAACAATGAGCAAAGAAAGACGATAAACATCCCGCACGGAGTTAGAGTTGTGGAGTCTCGATATAATCCTGCATCCATTGAACAGAAGTGGCAACAAACCTGGGCTGAAAGTGGGTCATACAAAACCTCAACAGACGCCCAAAAACCGAAATTTTACGCCCTGGCGATGTTTCCCTACCCTTCAGGAAACTTACACATGGGTCATGTTCGCGTCTATACCATCACCGACGTGATCGCCCGACTGAAACGGATGCAAGGCTATCGTGTCCTCAACCCGATGGGGTGGGATGCTTTCGGACTTCCGGCGGAAAATGCGGCGATTGAACGAAACATACATCCGGCGAAGTGGACGTATCAAAATATCGCCCAGATGAAACAGCAGTTGGAACGTTTGGGCATTTCCTTCGACTGGGAAAAAGAACTGGCAACCTGTTCGCCGGACTATTATCGCTGGACACAGTGGATCTTTTTGCAATTTTATCAAGCCGGACTCGCCTACCAAAAAGAAGCAGCCGTCAACTGGGACCCCATCGATCAAACGGTGTTGGCAAACGAACAAGTAGACAGCGAAGGTCGTTCCTGGCGTTCCGGGGCGAAAGTCGAACGGAAACTGTTGCGTCAATGGTTCCTCAAGATTACCGAATATGCCGAGGAACTGTTAAACGACTTGGAAAAACTCCCCGGTTGGCCCGAACGGGTGAAATTGATGCAGGCTAACTGGATCGGCAAGTCTACGGGGGCTTATTTGGAATTTCCGGTTGTGGGGATGGATGACGAAAAGATCGCGGTGTTTACCACCCGTCCCGATACGGTTTATGGCGTCTCCTACGTGGTGTTGGCGCCGGAACATCCGTTAGTGGAAAAGGTAACAACCCCGGAACAAAAAGAAACCGTTGAGGCGTTTATCAAAGAAGTGTCTCAACAAAGCGAGATGGACCGAACCGCCGAAAATCAACCCAAACGGGGCGTTCCCACAGGCGGAAAAGCGATCAATCCGTTTAATAATAAAGAAGTTCCCATCTGGATCGCCGATTATGTCTTGTATGAATACGGCACCGGGGCGGTGATGGGGGTTCCAGCCCACGATACCCGAGATTTTGCCTTTGCCAAACAGTACGATTTGCCGATTATTACGGTGATTGTACCCGACGATGCCGATAACGCCGATGAGGAGTTGACCGAAGCCTACACCGAACCGGGAGTAATGGTTAATTCTGGCCCCTGCAACGGGGAAACCTCCGAAGGCTGCAAATTGGCGGTAATTGAATACGCCGAAGATGAGGGCTTGGGCGAGGGACGGATACAGTATCGTTTGCGAGATTGGCTGATTTCCCGACAGCGTTACTGGGGGGCGCCGATCCCGATTATTCACTGTCCCAACTGCGGGGCGGTTCCAGTTCCCGATGAAGATTTGCCGGTGGAATTGCCGGAAAATGTGAAATTTTCGGGACGGGGGGCGTCGCCGTTATCGCAGTTGGAGGATTGGGTTAACGTTCCCTGTCCGACTTGCGGGACGCCGGCGAAACGGGAAACGGACACGATGGACACGTTTATGGATTCTTCGTGGTATTTTATGCGGTATCCCGACGCCAAGAATGAACAACAGGTTTTTGATCCGAAAGTTGCTAACGATTGGATGCCGGTTGATCAGTATGTGGGCGGGATTGAACACGCGATTTTACACCTATTGTATTCGCGGTTTTTTACGAAGGTCATTCGCGATCGCGGATTGTTGAATTGCGATGAACCGTTTAGTCGTTTGTTGACTCAGGGAATGGTTCAGGGGTTGACGTATAAAAATCCGGTGACGGGTAAGTATATTCCTTCGGCAAATGTGAACCCGGACGATCCGAAAGATCCGGAAACCGGCGAGAAATTGGAAGTCTTCTACGAGAAGATGTCGAAGTCGAAATACAACGGTGTCGATCCGTTGGAAGTGATGGCTAAATACGGGGCGGATACGGCGAGAATGTTTATTCTATTTAAGGCGCCGCCCGAGAAAGATTTGGAGTGGGATGACGCCGATGTTGAAGGACAATTTCGCTTCTTAAATCGGGTTTGGCGGTTGGTGAGTGAATTTGCGGAAAAAACGCCGGTTAAGTCTTCTAAAAAAACGGGAGATTTGAGTAAGGAGGAAAAGGATTTAAGGCGGGCAATTCACACGGCGATTAAGGAAGTTACGGACGATTTGGACGGCGATTATCAGTTTAATACTGCGGTGTCGGAATTGATGAAGTTGAGTAATGCAATTTCTGACGCGAGTTGTACGAATTCTCCCGTTTATCGCGAGGGAATTGAAACGTTATTGAAGCTGTTGGCGCCGTTTTCGCCCCATATTTCTGAGGAATTGTGGCAAAGTTTGGGTTACAAAACTTCGATTCATTCGGAAGTTTGGCCGACTGTCGATGCTGATGCTTTGGTTGTCGATGAAATCACTTTAGTGATTCAAATTAATGGCAAAACTCGCGGTACCATTCAAGTTCCTGCAAAAGCGGATAAGGCGACGTTAGAAGAGTTGGCGAAGGCGTCGGATGTCGCCCAACGTTATCTGGAAAATCAAGAGTTGAAAAAGGTGATTGTTGTTCCCGGTAAGTTGGTTAATTTTGTGGTTCCGCAGGCGAAATAATCAGATAAAAAACCCGGTTTCTCGAAGAAACCGGGTTTTTGGCGTGTATAGCGATTGTTCAGCTACAAAGAAAAGAGAATAGGTGCATCAAAACTGAGATTTTCTGTTAGATAACGGGCCTTAAATCTTGTTCAGTTAGGGGGAGATTGGATGAGGAAATCATTGGATCATATCCAACAAAACAAGGGATGATTTCGGGTAATTCTCCGCCTTCGCCAGAGGAATTGAAACTGATAAATTCAAAGGGAAGTTCAATGATTTCACCGTCGGTTTCCGAAAGAGTCGGAAATTCTTCGCCATTTGAATTCCCAATTAACAGATCATTTTCTTCATCATCAGGAAGTGGGTAGGGGAGAATTGTTACTTCTCCGTCTATTTCACCTTCAGAAACGGTCGGAATTTCTTCATGACCAGGAAGTGGGTAGGGAAGAATTGTTACTTCTCCATCAATTTCCCCCAGAGTCAAATCATCGGGAATTTCGGATGAATTATCCTGTTGTAATTGACGGATGATAAATTCTTCCATGATATCGACAGGGAAGCATTCAATAGCATTATTAGAAAGTTCTCCTTCCGCTAATTCTCCATCATCAATGATTGTCGGAAAATCTTCAAGATCGTCGGGAAGTTCTTCTTCATTGACAGTAGAATCTTCGTCAATAATTGTTGGAAAATCTTCGAGATATTCGGGAAGTTCTGTTCCACACCAGTCTTGAAATTCACCGTTTAAGTCGGTGGGTAATCCCCGAACCAAAGAGGTTGAATTCATGTTCATTTTCCTAAGATTTGTTCAACTGAATTGACAATTTCAGGTGATTAAGCACATCAAAAATTCACCTTCAAAGAAGGTAATTTAGGCAAAATTTGACTAAACTGGAAAGATTAATTGATGTCCCGGAAAAATCTGACAAGGTATTAGATGAAACCTTGCCAGACTGATTGGACTCTCGTGAGATTTGGGTTAGACGACTTCGGACTCGTGAATCCCTGATCCTCAACGACTCAAGTTTATCACTTAAGTTATATCTAGCCTAAAGTGAGAAAATGAAAATGTCAAGTTAAAATTTCGGATTAAGTGAGGATTGGCAAGAATGCAAGGGCTATAGTCGCTGTTATATATGGGTTTTAGCGTTTTAAACTTTTTATGACTTAAGTGAGAAAATTACCAGGGACTCCCAATCATCGTGAAACCCGCCCAATAATAAGGGTGAGATAACTGTTGAGTCGGTTGAGTGTGGGTTAATATCGGGGGTAAGGGGGTAGTTCCTCGGGTTTGTTGCAGTGCGTCTCCCTCCATCCGTACTTCTCCCCGTAACAACGCGAGTTGGGCTTGTCTGAGGGCTTCGGCTTTGATGGGACTGGACTTCAACTGAGCGTAAAATTCGACCATTAGCCCCAAGGTTCCGACATCACTCACCCGCCACAAACTGGCCAAAGCGGACTTGACTCCGGCTCGATAGGCCAACCCCGCGAACCCCATTTCGGTTTCGGCTTCTTCGACGTTTCCCAATGCGGTTTTACAGGCACTCAATACTAATAATTCCACTTGCGGTTGTTTGTACCATTTTAATTCTCGCAGTCGATCTAAGGGAAGTTTATCATCCCAAAATTGAATATAAGAGTCTTGTTGGGAAATGAAATTGGCATGGGTCGCCAGATGGATGATTTTAAAGGCTTTTTGGTTGCGTTTTCTCCGGAGATTTTCTAGGGTAAATTCTTGATTGAGTAAAGTTTCTCCCGGCCATAATTTTTGAGTAATAGTTGCGACTTCTGTGGGAACGCTCGGTAAAGAAGGTTGATCTTCAAATTCAGACATTCCCATTGCTAAAACTTCGGCATCTTGCAATCCTTGATAACTAACATCGGTCAGGTTTAAACTGGGAATTAGGCTAAAGTTGTATTTTTCAATCAAAAATTGTTTGCCATCATGTAAAGCGGCGAGGGGAAGCGATCGCAATCTTTCATCTAAACAAAATAATAAAGTATCAATTCCGGCTTCTTTTAATTCAGCTTCGAGAGGAGCAATAAACCATTCATAAAGTTTGCGAGCAGCCGGCCAAGCTGTAGTTTTCGGGTCGCTGACTTCCCAATAAAACTCCCTAGCCAAACGATTCAGTTTTTGTAAATCGGCTTCGGGGATACTTTTTACAATAGATTTACCATTCGGTAAAACTAACATTAAACTCAATCCATCTTTAGTTTTAATTTTTAAGCCATCACTATTTTCAAGGGAATGATTTGAGCGGATTTTTATATAAATTACGGCTGGTTTTTGACTGGTTTGAGCTTCTATTCCACTTAAAACCTCTTGAATAGTTGTTTCTGTTGAAATCGATTGTAATGAGATGAGATAGTTATTCTCGGGGTTCAGATGACTGGGAATTAAAGATTGCAAAGATTGAGGATTGATAATCGGATAATCTAAATTGGTGCGATGTAAGTTAATACTCTGTTCTAAATTATTGATAGTAGGACTAACTAATTCTGGGGAAATTGATAGAGAAGGTGCTTCAATGAATTGATTGATTTCAGAAGAAGTCGGCAGGATTAACTGTTCAATATTGGGAATTTCATCGACCAAATAACTGATTTGAGGATCGTTGGGATTTTCAACTAGAGGGATTGGTTCAATGGGAAGGACGGGTAAAAATGAGGTTTGATCGGCAATATTATTAATATTAAAAGGGCGAACGGGTGCTGAGATTTCTTCTGATGGAATAGTAACAGTAATTGGCGTTGTAAAAGAGGGATTAAATGGGGAAGTTTCTAAATTTATAGATTCATCAAAACGGGTGCTTCTAGCTCGACGTTCGACAGTATTGCTAGCGTTAGAATCGGTAAGGGTGATGGTATTATCATCATTTACAATCACATTGGTTGCATGGGTTTGAATGCCACCCGTGAGCAGTTTTGGCAATGCTACTATCGGAGTTCCTAAAGGGTTAGAAATCGCCTCAGATTGAACTTCCAAACTTAATAAATTTCCCGCTTGAGAAATACGAACCAAACCATTACCCGGCACAGATTCAATCAAAACATTTCCTTGGGGAGCTGAAACCGTTCCTTGATTAACAACGCTGTTACCAATTAATCCTAACGTATTTCCGGCTTGAACCGTTAAGTTTCCATTGTTAATAATTACACCGGACGGATTATTAGATAATACAAAAGCATTGGGAGAACCATTCAGTTGTGAATAGTTATTGGCTTGAAAGGCTTCAAACCAAGTTTGAGAAATACCGTTAGAAAATTCACCCAAACCAATAGCCGTTGATGTAGTTGCAAAAAAAGAAGCGGGTACATTTAAACTGGCGTTAGCACCGAAAACAATCCCGGAAGGATTCATCAAAAACAAGTTCGCATTACTTCCCGTAACTTGAATGATGCCATCAATGTTAGAGACATCACCCCCAACAATTCGAGTTAAAATATTGCGGATTTCGGGAGTAGCAATAAAGTTAGCGGTTTGTCCAGCATCGAGATTAAATTGTTCAAAACTATGGAATAAATTTGCACCATCTTGAGAACGACTTCCGCCTTGAATATCAAAGCGAGTTTGAGTATTTTGTCCGGGTTGTGCGGGTGTAACTCTCGTTCCGGTTCCGTCATTTGCGGGGGTAATTTGAGCCAAGGCAGAACTCGGAATCAAGGCTAAAATTCCAATCAGAGTTATCGTTTTAAACAATTGATTTATCGTCATAGTTTAAAGATGACTAATTTTTTCAACTAACTCTTTAATCTCAGTCTGGCGTTGCTGTTCTCCTAACTCCTTATATTGATTGTACGCTAACATGAACCAATTGACCGCTTCTTTTTTTTGGTTCAAAGTGAGATAAATTTCGCCCAAAGCGGTTTGAACTTCTGCAATTCCGGCGATATCTTCATCTGCCATTAACTCAACCGCCTTTAAATAGCTATCTTTTGCTAAAAAAGGAAGTTGGATTTCTTGATAAATTTCACCGAGCTTATAATAAATTGCCGCGTTTTTTTGATTGTTTTTTAGCCAAGACTCTAATTGATCGATTGCCTCGTAGTTTAATCTATTTTTTTGATAAAGCTCAACTAAAGCTAAAGTTTTGGCTTCTCCCTTTAATTGTTGAGAAAGTTGTTCAGTTTGAGTGATAATTTTTTGTTGGGTTGACGGTTCTAAAATAGAAAATCCAATTCCCAATGCGTCTTGTTGAGAAAAAGGTGATTCTTCATCGAGAGAGGAAACATTATTATCTCCGTGAACAATTACAAAATAACGAATTCCCGGCTTTAAAGAAGTATTTCCTTCATAAACAACTTGATTTGAACTGACTTCTGTTTCCCAAATAGATTCCGAAGGATTCTTAATCACAACAGTATAACGACTGGCTCCTGCAACGGGATTCCACCGTAAAAGGATTGATTTATTGTTAAGTAATAAAGTATGACGGGGACTAATAATATAAGGAATGCGATCATTGATAGAAACTTGATAATTGCTGCGAGTCGCATCTTGAGAAACACAGCCATCGGGAGTTTCTACACATTCTCTTTTAGCTTGTAAACATCCTTCGGTGGGTTGGGATATTTTATCGGTTGGAGCGTTCCACGTTTCCCAGTTTGCATAACAAATTGCTGTTAATTTAGCTGAGGATTGAGACTTGATTTGATCATCCGCATAAAGTTCTGTACCCACAAAAACTTGATGATAATCCGACCAATTTCGACGCTTGATTAATACCTCTCCTTGAGTCTCGATAACTCGTCCAACAGGTAAGATTTTGTTGGCTGCATAGACGGGTTGAGAGAAGTTTTTCAGCGTGAAATTTACTCTCCCGTAATTTAAAATTAAAGTTAGCGTTAGTAAAAAAACTAACAAAGGCTGGAGTTTCATTGAATTTCTCCTTCAGCTTTCAAACGTTGGCGAACTAGACTTTTCCAGGTCATCGTCTCAGGATTTTGAGTTGAATTGATATTTAAACAATTTTCTCTTACGGTTTGTAAGCTTAACTTTTTTTGGGGAATTTCTTCAATCACCTGAGCTAATAAACAATGAGCCGGAGCATTTTGAGAATTAAGTTCTAGAGCGGTTTTTAGATGAACTAAAGCATCGGAATACTGCGTTTGTTGAGCATAGGCCCAACCGAGATTTTTATATAAGTCAGATTCCATGTTAGAGATAAAACGTTCTGGATATTGTTGTTTGAGAGCGGGAATCAGTTGTAACCCCTTTTGTAACTGTTCAATTGCTATTGTACTATTTCCATCTAGCCAAATTTGCAAACGAGATAAATTATTAATGGCGGCGACTTGAACATAATCGTTTTGGTTCTGTTGTGCGGAGTGAATGGCGGCTTGATATTGGCTTCTCGCACAACCAAAGTTTTGTCTATCTTCGCAAATTAAACCCAGTTGTAGAGTAGAAGCCGCATTATCTGGATTAAACTGCAAAGCCAATTGATAATAAAATTCTGCCCGTTCTAAATTATAACTTTGATAATGTTCAAACCCAATATTGGTTAAACTTTTATCAATTTTAGGTAAAATATAAGTTTGAATAAAAATCGGAATCTGTGGACTGATTAAACGAACGCTTGTGATTCCCAACAAAAACCATCCTAAAAACTTGAGTTGGGATAAAACAGTTTTCTGCTTCCTTTTATGTTCTTGTGCAATTTTTTCACTAACTTTTTGCAACCTCTGAAGCAATATTCTTGTATTTTTGGGGCGATTTTTATGAGAAGGTTCCATCAACTCATCAATCAAATCAACAAATACATCAAAAATCTGATTAGCCTGATTTTTCCATTGAATTTTACCCGTTTTTTCTTCGGTTGGAAAGTTCATCGGAGACTGACCTGTAAGCAAATGAACAAAGGTTCGACCCAATGCAAAAAAATCCGACTGTAAGACAGCTTTTCCGGTCATTTGTTCGGGTGCGGCGTAACCTATTGAACCGACTTGAGTTGAACCCCAATCCCCAATTCCCACCGTACCAAAATCGATTACAGCTAACTGTCCATTCGGTCTTAAAATTAAATTAGAAGGCTTTAAATCCCGATGTAATAAATTTTGACTGTGAAGTTTATCTAAAATTTCTAGAATTTGTTGCAGCCAGTCTAACGCTTCTTCTTGAGAGAGTTTTTGATTTTCACTTAACCAATCTTCTAAATTTTGACCCTCTATTTTCTCCATCACCAAACAATGAAGCAGTTGATGGCTTTTGTGAGGATAAACTGTAAAATAATCATCCGGTTCTATTCTGGGAATTCCAGGATGACGCAACCACATTAATACTCTTGCTTCTTGCTTAAAAAGGCGAACTAAATCGGGATTATTGTTATACTTTAAAACTTTTAAAATTTTTAGACTTCCCCAGTCTTCTAGTCCGGTTCCCCAATCTTCGACTTCAAAAATATCAGTCGGATGTGTCGGTTGCGGTTTCTTTAACGGTCGAACAATTCGATATCTTTTCTGAATTAATAAAGACGTTCCACAAGCTTGACAACTCTCAAGATTATCTGGATTTTGACGGTTTAAACATTGAGGATTAATACAATAGCTCATTTTTCCATCGTTCGCTCAACTTGTAGAATTTTGATCAGCTTTTCGAGATTTTGAGTTGTATATTGACTTCCAAAAATCTGCTGATTTAAATGGGATAAACTATTTTCAAGTCGCTGAATCGCTAAATGAGAGGCTCGCGGATTTGCTAAAAGTCTAGAACTGAGTTTATTTTTGATAATCTCCAGAATCGAATAATATTTTTTAGGACTTTGTTCAGTTTCTAAAGGATAAAGTTGCAGTAACCAAAGGGATTCTAAGTCTTGATGTTGGATTAATCTCATAATTTCTTCCTCAACTTGACGGACAAACTGTTCTATCGCATATTTCATTACAACAGGCTGAAGGCTAAACAAAATTTGACCCTCTTTCTGACTTTTTTCAATCAGTGAACGTCTTCCCAAAGAACCCATAATTTCCAAGATTTCGGATGCAGATAACGGAATCAACATCTTTTCTTGAAGTTGAGAAAGTTGTAGGGGTTGCTGTTCTAATGCTAACCAATACATCATTTCTTTCTCTGCGGTTGATAATCGTTCAAAAGGTTGATCCAATAACGAGCGAACATCCCCCATTAAAAGCGTATTTCTAATAAATTCAGAAACCTGACCCGAATATAACTCTTGAACTGTAGCCGAGACAATTTTAATCGCTAAAGGATTACACCCATAACGTTCGGTGAGCGTTTTCCATTCGGAACTAACTGTTAATCCTCGTTCGGCTAAAATTTTCTGAGAGATTTCTTCCGAACCTGTTAACTGTAAAGAACGAACTTTTACCCCTTCTAGCAAGACTAAATCTTTGAGCTTTTCCGAACTCGCCAACATCAAACAACTTTGATGAGATTCTTCTGCAACTCGTTTAATAAAGGTTCCATATTCTTGATAATCTTGAGCATAAGAACCCGCCAGCTTATGAGGACTGAGAATCATCTCCACATCATCTAAAATAATCAGACAGCGATACTTTTTCAGAGAGTAAATCAGTTGAGAAATGATAGAATGGTCGTTCTTATTTAAGAGATGATCCGAGGTTTCTTGGTTTGATAAAAGAGTAATAATATCAACCAATAAATTTTTTAAAGATGGGGCTTGACGGAGCGATCGCCAAATGATAAACTCAAATTGTTCGGTTAATTCTTTGGCTAACTTTACCGCCAACGTGGTTTTTCCCATTCCCCCCATTCCCAACAAAGCAATCAAACGACAGCGATCATTTAAAAGCCATTGTTTGAGTTGAGAAAGTTCTTTTTCCCGTCCATAAAAAACCTCGATATCAGGTGCAGAATCCCAATCATAATAAGAAGTCGTTTTTTGAACCGTAGAATTTTCAACTTTAGGAGAAGAACTCAACTCTGAAAAAGTTTCCTGTTGTTGATAGCGAGAAACCAATAATTGCTGCAATTTAGCCATTTTTCCGGGTCCCTTCCCCGAAATTTCAAATTTGCGGTAGGCTTCTCCAAGGCGCTTCCGAACCGTTTCCGGTTTCAGGTTCAGTTGGTCGGAGATAGCAGCAATGGACTTCCCCTCAAGTAACGCTTTTGACAACACTTCCAGTTCGGTGTCGGAGACACCCTGTTCCTGTGCTATCTGCTGGAGAAAGTCTGGGGGAATCAAAGTCATACCGTCAGCCATTGTAAAGAATCTTACATTTATTGTACCGGAATCTCGGGTATAAGTGAGATTATACCTTGAATTGGGCTGTTTTTGTAACTTAAGTGATATAAAAACCCGACTTCTCGAAGAAACCGGGTTTTTGAGGTGTAAAAATTAATCGAATTGTCAATTTAGGAACGCTGGTTCCAAGCACTTTCGGCGTCTAAAATCGCCTGATCGACCGTTTTTTGATTCAACATTGCCGCTTGTAAATTATCATAAATAATCTTCTGCAATTTTTTGATATCTTTCAACGGGGGAAGCAAAATTTCCGTTTCATCCATCTGTTTTGCACTGATAATTCTGGCTTCATCTTCCTGGGTATTTCGCCCTTGAACGGGTCGAAAATAACCATCTTTTAACGCTTCAACCGTCGAAGGTAAAACATTGGCATTTTTAGCAAAGGCTAATTGATTAGTAGAATTAGTCACAAACAAGGCAAATTTTAGCGCATTTTCAGGATAAGGCGTTTCCCGAGGAATCACTAAATTCATCACCGCAACGCTTTTTTTACCCGTTTCTCCGGTAATTTGCGGGGCGGGAGTTGAAACTTTAGCAATAGTTGGAGCGTTTTCTGCAATGGCTTTAAAAAACTGTGGCCCCGATGTTAAAATTGCAATTTCTCCAGCCTGATATAATTCTACAGCCCGTCGATGTCCTTGAGTTAATACTTCTTGGGGAAGTAAGTTTTGCTGATATAAATCAACCCAATACTGAAAGGCTGCTATTCCTTCGGGACTGTTGAATGCGGCTTTACCTTTGTCATCAACTAACTGTACTCCCATTTGAACCAAAGACTGCAAAACTTGGGAAGAATCTTCGGCAACAAACGAAACAAAAAAGGCATATTTACCCGTTTTTTCTTTAATCGTTTGGGCGACTTGCGCTAATTCTGTATAGGTTTTTGGAGAGGTTTTTATTCCCGCTTTTTTGAACAACTCTTCATTATAAATCGTGATTTGCGTCGTTAAATACCAGGGAATTCCAAATGTTTTTAAACTGCAATTATCGCCCTCGCAGCTTTCAACACTGTTGGCTTTCCAAATATTTTCTAAATATTGCGATCGCACCTCTTTCGGAACTTGTTCATCCAAATTTAACCAAGCATTTCGTCCGGCTAATAAAGCTGCAAAATCCGGGTTCAAATTAACCACATCCGGCGCATTTTTTGCCGAAACTGCCGCCAATATTTTACTCTCCATCGCCGACCAAGGCACATCCACCCACCGAACTTTTAAATCGGGATTTTCCGCTTCAAAATTGGCAATTAATTGATTAAAATAATCGGTAAACTGCGGTTGAAGTTGCATCGTCCAGAATTCAATTTCCTGACGATTATCATTTTGATTATTATCGGGGCTAACAGTCGCACAACTCACGACAAAACTCAGCAATAAACCAACTAAAGCGAAAATTCCAAAGCGTTTCCAGGTGTTCAGACGTTTCATGGCGTGGGGATGTTTACTCGCAAGACAGGACGAAAGTTGAGGATATTTGTTTCTAGAGATAAATGTGGTAGGTGAAAGCCACAAGTTTCTATTCCCAGTAGGGTGGGTGACAACCCAAAAATTTATCAACTTAACAATAAAATTATAGATGTCACCCACCCTACCATTAATAAAATTATAGTTCGGTGGGTGAGCGCCCAAAATTTTCTCCACTTAACAGTCAAATTATAGATGTCACCCACCCTACCATTAACAATAAAATTATAGATGTCACCCACCCTACTATCAGCACTAATGTTGCGTGTTTCCATTATTATTCCGACCTTGAATGAGGCGAGTCAACTCAACCGCACCCTGAATGCTTTGCGTTTACTGAGTCCACCTGCTTGGGAAATTATTGTCGTAGATGGTCAAAGCAAAGATGAAACCGTTTCTATCGCTCAGTCTGCGGGAGTTCAGGTTATTTCTTCCCCGACTCGCGGACGTTCAACCCAAATGAACCAAGGCGCGAAACTGGCAACGGGAGAAGTTCTCTGTTTTCTACACGCAGATACTTTTGTCCCAGATGACCTCGTGACTATTATCGCACAAACTTTGTCCGATAAAAATATTGTTGCAGGCGGCTTTATTTCGCTGATGGCGGGTTCTCAAACAACTCGTTGGGGTATTTCCCTCCACAACTTCCTGAAAACCTATTATGCTCCATTATTGTTTCGTCCCCATTTATTTTTTCGCGGACTGCGGTTACTCTTTGGAGATCAGGTGATTTTTTGTCGGAGTCAGGCGTTTTGGGACTGTGACGGGTTTGATGAAAATTTACCGATTATGGAAGATGCCGATTTATGTCGTAAACTGGTTTATATTGGGCGAATTCGTTTGGTTAACCGCATTGTGCAAAGTAGCGATCGCCGTGTTGCCCGTTGGGGTTCGTTCAAAGCCACTTTAATTTATCTCTATATTGGTTTACTTTGGGGAATGGGTGTTTCCGCGAACTATTTGCAAAAATTTTATCAAGATATTCGATAATAGAGGGAACAGGGAACGACGGATCAGGGAACAGAGGTAAGAGTTTTCGGTTTTTTATCTATTATCTATAAGATATTCGATAATAGAGGGAACAGGGAACAGGGATAAGAGTTTTCGTTTTTTTATCTATTATCTATGTTGATATTTCTTACTCATCAAAGGCATAATCTGTTTGTGGATAATGCCTTTTATCCTCCTATTTTCGGTCGTAAACGGGTTCCTATTTGATAAACTTCTATCACCTGTTCCCTGTTCCCTATTCCCCGTTCCCTTTTTTCAATTGAGACGTGCGAGTTTTCAAATCTTCAATGGTAAACAAGGCTTGAAATTTTAACCCCTTTTCGGCGTAAAGTTCGGCACCCCCCTGTTGGCGATCAACCAATGAGATAATCTCCTCAACGTGATAACCTGCGTCTTGGAGTCGCGTAACGGCTTTTAAAGCCGACTGTCCGGTTGTGACCACATCTTCTAACACCACCACCTTCGCCCCATTCTCCAATTGTGGCCCTTCAATATAAGCCCTTGTGCCATGTCCTTTGGCTTCTTTGCGGATAATCAAAGCATAAACAGGTTTGTTTTCATAAGCAGAAACCACGCTCACGGCTGATACAATCGGATCGGCACCCAACGTTAACCCCGCAACCGCAGAAGTATCGGAAGCTAACATCCCACAGAGAAGCCGACCGATCGCCAAAGCCCCAAAAGGATGCAAAGTCACCTGTTTGCCGTTAATATAATAGGAACTTTTCTGTCCCGATGAGAGTACAAAATCTCCTTCTTGATAAGCAAGCTGACAAAAGAGATCCAGCAGGCGATCGCGGACTACATCAACAGAAGCCGTTGTCAGATCATCAGATAAAAATTGCAGTTGAGATCGATCCATAAGAAAATTAAAATATCTAAGACACGCAGATCATCTATAATTTTTTTGGGCAAGACTCACCGGGAGAGTCTTGAAAAATGATTAGCCGATCTATATCCTAATCGAAAATCGAGTTAAAATTTGAACAAGATTATCGAGGATAAGCATAATGGGTCTAACTTCCAAGTTCCTCAGTGGTGTGATGGCAGTATCGGCAATGTCAACAGTTTGGGCGACTCAAACACACGCTCAACCCGAAGTTCCAGTTCCTCCCAGAACGACATTTAACCCGGTTGCTGATCAATTTAACAGGGCGGCTTCCCGCAGTGCGGGAGATATTTTTAGAGCGCAATCTCTTTTAGGACAAGTTCAGTTTATTTTTGGGGTCAGTTTCCCCTGGCCGAATGGTTCCATTGGGGCGTTTCCCGAACAAGCAGCACGCGCAGATGCCCGAAATTTTATTTTACTGTACCGTGAGGCTTTCCTGAACCAATATGCCAGCGATCCGGTGATTCGGGTGATCGATCTCCCCAATCCCTACAATACCTCGATTTTGACCCAACCCCTCTACACCGAATTTAATCGGCCGGCGGTTCCATTTAACGGACAACCTTTACCCTAAACTGAATACTGAGGTTCTCGTGATGGCTGATGCACAAAAGTTTTATATTGTCAAGCGTCCGGCGGGAAATTGTGACATTGTTTCGGGTGAGCCTGTTCCCAATTCCGAAGAGGGCCAAATTGTCGAACAGTGGGGGCCTTTTGAGTCCCCCGATGAAGCTCTTGCCCGTCGGGTCGGTTTAATTCGGGCGGGAAAATGTCAACCCCAATAGCATCAAATGAGGTGTAAGTGGATCTAATTGTGATTGATGAAAGCTGGTATCAACCGCTTCCGGGGCTAAAAACCTCGATTTCAGCCGGAGGAGTGGTTATCAGCCAGCAAAACGAGCAATTTTACATTGCCGTTGTCCAAGAAAGACCGAACCGACCCGGATATGTTCTCCCCAAAGGTCGCATTGAACCCGGAGAAACCCTCGAACAAGCCGCCCGTCGGGAAATTGAGGAAGAAGCAGGTTTAACGGACTTAGATAAAATTGCGGAACTGGGAAGTAAGGAGCGACTGAGCTATTCTAAAACCATGTGGAAAAAAACCCACTACTTCCTATTTACCACCGAACAAATAGACGGAAACCCAACCGATCCTCACAAGGCCTACAAACTGTTTTGGCTTCCCTTTGATCAATTTCAAAGCTTATTTTGGCCAGAACAGCGAGAACTGATTGCAGCCTATCAAGACTTAATCCGTCAGTATTTTAGTCAATAAAAACTTACTTCGTTTTAGCTTGAGTTTTTTGAGCGGCTGCAATTTCTTGATTGAGAACTTCGAGGGCTCTCGCAAATTGGGGATCATCGGGTGTTCCGATTTTCGCCCGTTCTTTGCGGAGTTCTTCCCGTTGTTCTTCGGTCAGTTCAACTTTAACATCGGGTTGGATGCCTTCGTGGTTAATATCTCGGCCGTCTGGGGTAAAATATTTAGCAATCGTCACAGCCAGTCCCGAACCATTACCCACACCCCGAACCGACTGCACCAAGCCTTTACCAAAACTCTTGCTTCCGACTAACACAGCGCGTTCATTGTCCTGTAAGGCGCCCGAGAGAATTTCACTCGCACTCGCCGAAC
The DNA here is from genome assembly GCA_035285085.1 of Lyngbya sp. Classification (GTDB taxonomy): domain Bacteria; phylum Cyanobacteriota; class Cyanobacteriia; order Cyanobacteriales; family Microcoleaceae; genus Capilliphycus. The sequence continues at coordinate 37,127 of JAYKHV010000009.1, forward strand.
CGCCATCAATCAACACAACCAACGGTTTATCGGTCAAAGCGCGATTATTCGCCTTTTGACGGTCCAGTTCCCCGCGACGGTCTACGGTCGAAACAATATCGCCTTCATTCATCCACATCCGAGCAATTTCAATACTCGCATAAAGCAAACCGCCAGGATTAGAACGCAGATCTAAAATATAACCGGTTACATTTTGCTTTTCCAACTCGGTGATCGCTTCTCGCATTTCATCGGCTGCATTGGCGCTAAACGTATTTAAGCGAATATAACCCACCGTTCCCATCGAACCATTTTGACTCGAATAACGCACGGGATGAATTTCGATTTTCGCCCGGTTAATGGGGACAACCATTTCTTCATTTCCCCGTTGAATGGTCAGCGTCACCTGAGTTCCCACCGGACCGCGAATCAGTTTCACCGCCTCGTTGATGTCCATATCTTTGGTGCTTTGGCCATCAATTTTCAGAATAATATCCTGCGCCTGAACCCCCGCTTCAAACGCCGGAGAATCTTCAATGGGAGAGATGACAATCAGCTTTTTCGACTCCTCATCCTGAGTCAGTTGAATCCCAACGCCGGTAAGTTCTCCAGAAGTATCAATCTGCATATTCTTGAATTCTTCTGGGTCCATGAACCGGGTATAGGGATCATCAAGCTTCTCCAGCATCTCCCGGATGGCTTCATAAGCCTGTTCGTCGCTGGTATAGTTCCGGTTCAGATACTCAGTCCGAACGGCTGTCCAATCAACTTGATTAAATGTTCCATCAACATAATTTTTTTCAATAATTTGCCAAACTTCGTCAATCAGTTCTTTCGGACTTTCTCGAAACGACGCTTGACTGGAAAGATGTATTCCCGCACCGGCAACCGCAACTGCTGTTAGCATGACTGCCGTTGCACTGACAACAAGCCCACTTTTTGATACAACCATTTGTCTTCTGAACCGGAGGAAAGGACTGCAATTTTATTATGCCCAATTTAGCACAGGCAATGCTATCTCATGTACTGTCAGTACACATATCTACAACCGCGAGGGGATATCACAGATAGCAAAGAAAGAGACAAGCCAACAGTAATACCAATCTCTACACCCCTCTCGTTATATGCTACAGTTTACCGCTTGTCTAAGGGCAATCTGTATAACGGATCACTGGAATCGAATTGGATCGGTTATCACTTTGTCCTGTCTCTTGATTAATTTAACTAGGGATCGATCCAACGTCCATCTGCTTTGATTAAATTAATTAATTCTTCAACTCCTTTGTCTTCTGGAACTTTTTTGACTTCTTCTCGTCCGCGATATAACGAGATTTGACCCGGTTGTTTGCCCACATAACCGTAGTCCGCATCTGCCATTTCGCCGGGACCATTAACAATACAACCCATGACTGCAATATCCAAACCGGTTAAATGTTTAGTCGCTTCTCGAACGTTATGCAAAACATCTTCGAGGTTAAACAACGTTCGACCGCAAGAGGGACAGGCGACGTATTCCACCATCGTTTTTCGCAGTCCCAACGCTTGCAATATACTATAACAAACCGGGATTTCTTTTTCCGGCGCTTCGGTTAAAGAAACACGAATTGTGTCGCCAATTCCTTCGGCTAATAACGTACCAATACCGGCGGTAGATTTTATGCGACCATATTCGCCATCTCCCGCTTCGGTGACGCCCAAATGTAAGGGATAATCCATTCCCAATTCATCCATCCGTTTCGCCATTAATCGATAGGCTGCTAACATCACCGGAACCCGAGATGCTTTTAAAGAAATCACCAAATTTTGAAAATCCAAAGATTCACAAATCCGGATAAATTCTAACGCCGATTCGACCATTCCTTCGGGAGTATCGCCGTAAGTAAACAGCATTCGTTCCGCTAAAGAACCGTGATTCACTCCAATCCGCATCGCTTTCCCCTGATCCCGCAGTGAAACCACCAACGGTTCTAAGGTTTCCCGAATTTTATCCCCAATTTCATCAAATTCGGCTTGAGTATATTCGTTGCGGTCAGATTTGGGTTTTTCAAATACATATAACCCGGGATTGATGCGAACTTTATCAACGTGTTTGGCAACTTCCAGGGCGATTTTCATGCCATTATGATGAACATCCGCCACCAACGGAACCGGTTGATAAGTTTGGGCGAGTTTTTGTTTAATTTCTCCGACCGCTTTGGCGTGACCCACACTCGGCACCGTTACCCGGACAATTTCGCAGCCGATTTCATGTAAACGACGAATTGCCGCCACAGAACCGTCTATATCCATTGTATCTTCGTTAATCATCGATTGCACGACGACCGGATGACCGCCGCCAATGGTGACATTTCCGACTTTCACGGGACGGGTTTGGCGACGATGAATCATCGTATCAACAGCAGGTTGAGAAGGGGTTGAATCTTCAGTGGGACGGGGTAGAGTTTGCATAGTTGAGTTGTCGTTTGCTGTAGCAGAGATTTCAAAATATTTTTTCTCCTACTGATTAGGTTGCCACAGAAGTGGCGCTTGTGGGAGAGGTCTTTTACAGTCACCAGTCACCAGTCACCAGTCACCAGTGAATAGGGAACAGTTATCAGTCACCAGTGTTTTCAGGGAACAGAGAACAGGAAACAGTTTTTGGAGTAGCTTGAATTGATTTTAGATATAAATCATTTTGTGGGTCATTCCGCCATCAACGACAACGTTTATACCCGTGATAAAAGTTGCTTCTTCTGAAGCTAAATACACCACCATTGCTGCAATATCTTTCGGCTGTCCGACTCGTCCAACCGGATGCTGTTGATGATCTTCTGGGGTGAGTTTAGACTGTTCATCTTCTGAGGTAACAATCCAACCCGGACTCACGCAATTAACCCGAATATCCGGCCCTAAACTGTTGGCTAAAGCGTGGGTTAAAGCCACTAAACCGCCTTTTGCCGTTGAATAAATTTCCGTATTCGGTTCGGACATTAAAGCCCGAGTTGAAGCAATATTGATAATTGTACCTTGATGTTTTCGCAAATGGGGAACCGCATATTTTGTACAGAGAAAAGCACCCGTTAAATTAACGGTTAACACTTGATGCCAACTGTCTAAACTTAACTGTTCAATCGGTTCGTTTTCAGGATTAGAAATTGCCGCATTATTCACTAAAATATCCAAACGTCCAAACAATTCTATCGTTTGATGGATGGCAGTTTGAACGGATTCTTCGTTAGCAATATCGGTTTGAATAAACTGAATTTCTCCCAACTCACTCAATTCTGTTTCTGTGGCGTTTCCCGCTTCCGAATCAATTTCTGCAATAACAACGTTTACCCCAACTTTGAGAAGATGTTCGGCGATCGCTTTTCCTATTCCCCGACCGCCACCGGTAACAATAGCAACTTTATTTTCAAAACTCATAATAACTTAATTTACCGACTGTTATTCGTTTTTTACACTATTGTTAAGATATTATCTACCCTCGGAAGACATAATCTTAAACCTTATATTTTTCAACGGTTTATAAAAACCCGGTTTCTTCGAGAAACCGGGTTTTTGGGGTTAGGAATTGGACTGAAGTTGTTGTAAACGTTCGCGTAAAATATTGGGGTGGGGGCGGGTTTAGTTCAATCTGTGATTAGTATTATAGATCTTGGAGAACCCGCCCCTACAAGAATTGCGGGATGATGGGTCAATTTTCATCAGTTATTGAATTAGACAATTAACTGTTTTGTTTGACCCATCCTACAATTAGGGTTAGGAATTGGACTGAAGTTGTTGTAAACGTTCGCGTAAAATTTCAGCTTGTTTTTCCGCTTCAGCTAACGAATCTCTCGCCGCTTGAACAACTTCCGGGTCAGCTTTATCAACGAAATTTTTATTGCTTAACCGCTTAGAAATCGACTCAATTTCTTTTTCAACTTTCGCCAATTTCTTCTCAGTTCGTTGTTGTAAACTGGCAATATCAACCACACCCGCCAACGGAATTAACGCTTGAATTGTACCGATAACACCCGCGATGGTTTGACCCAAATCTTCCGGTAAAGTCTCGGTAATATTCAACGTTTCAATCTTCACCAAATCATTGAGATAATCTTCACCTTTTGTCAAAATCTCCCGTTCTTTGGCATTCTCGCTTTGCAGAATTGCGGTAACTTTTACTTTGGGTTTAATATCCGCATCCGCCCGCAGGTTTCTTAACGTCCGAATGGTTCCGAAAATTAACTCAAATTCGGTTTCTAGTTCATCATTAATCAAACCCGTTTCTAACTGCGGATAGGACTGAACCGCCAAACAATCTTCTTCCCCCGTTTGAGTTAATGTATGCCAAATTTCCTCGGTAATATGGGGCATAAACGGATGCAACAGCTTCAGAATTCCTTCCAAAACGTAGGCTAAAGTTTGTTGGGCGACAAGTTTTGATTCGCTATTTTCGCCCTGCAAACGGGGTTTAACCAGTTCAATATACCAGTCGCAAAAATCGCCCCAGATGAACTCATATTGTTCTCTCGCCGCTTCTCCCAACCCGTAACTTTCCAGATAATCACAGGTTTGTTTAACGGTTTTATGGAAGCGAGACAATATCCATTTATCGCACAATTCCAACTTTTCGCTATCCGGTTTTCCTAACGCTTGGGGTGTTTTTCCCTCCAAATTCATCATTACAAACCGGGAAGCATTCCAAATTTTATTGGTAAAGTTCCGCGACGCTTCAACGGAAGCAGATTCATCTTTTTCGCGGTCATATTCCAGGCGAATATCCTGACCCGCCCCGATAACTTCTTTAATCAGAGTATAACGAACCGCATCCGTTCCATATTTATTAATCAGCAATAACGGATCGATCCCATTTCCGGCAGTTTTTGACATTTTCTTGCCGTTTTCATCCAGGATTAACCCGTGAATATAAACGGTTTTAAACGGCATTTTATCCATAAAATATCCCGCCATCATTGTCATTCGGGCGACCCAAAAGAAGATAATATCAAAACCCGTTGATAACGTATTTGTCGGGAAATAGGTTGCTAAATCTGCCGTTTCTTCCGGCCATCCTAACGTTGAAAACGGCCACAAACCGGATGAAAACCAAGTATCTAATACATCGGGTTCCTGTTGCAGTTTAACGTCTTTGCCAAATTTTTCAGTGGCTTTTTTAACGGCTTCTGCTTCGGTTTTGGCGACAACAAACGGCGTGTTATCGGTAATTTCTCCCTCGGTTTCGCTAACCGCATACCAAGCCGGAATTTGATGTCCCCACCACAATTGACGGGAAATACACCAATCTTCTAATTTTACCAACCAATCCCGATAAACCTTCATCCAACGTTCGGGTACAAAACCGGGATTATCATCATTATCGAGACAATTTAACGCCTTATCCGCGAGGGGGCGAATCTTAACAAACCACTGAGTTGATAATAGCGGTTCGATGGGAACTTTTCCGCGATCGCTGTAGGGAACGCTGTGTTTATAATCTTCTATTTTAACTAAAAATCCCGCTTTTTCCAACTCTTTAACCACATTTTTTCGGGCGACAAATCGATCTTGTCCCTCAAACATTCCGGCGTTTTCATTCAACGAACCATTTTTATTTAAAATATTAATCATCGGCAGTTGATGACGCTGACCCATTTGAAAATCGTTCGGGTCGTGGGCGGGTGTAACTTTCACGCAACCCGTCCCAAATTCGGGGTCAACAAATTCGTCGGCGATAATCGGAATTTCTCGGTTCATAATCGGTAAAGTGACCGTTTTTCCGATTAACTTTTTGTAGCGTTCATCGTTAGGATTAACTGCAACTGCGGTATCTCCCAACATCGTTTCCGGGCGAGTTGTTGCGACTTCAACATAACCATTCCCTTCGGTTAACGGATAACGAAAATGCCACAAATTACCGTTAACTTCTTTATTTTCGACCTCAACATCCGACACCGCAGATTCACTCGCCGGACACCAATTTACCATATATTGACCGCGATAAATTAGCCCGTCTTCGTACAACCGAACAAAGGCTTCAATCACCGCATTCGCCAGACCTTCATCGAGGGTAAAACGTTCTCGAGTCCAGTCGGCTGAAATTCCCAAACGTCGCAGTTGTCCTGTAATTGTACCGCTTGATTGTTCTTTCCATTCCCAAGCCCGTTCTAAAAATTTATCTCGTCCTAAGTCAAAACGGGTTTTTCCTTCTTCTTTTAGCTGTCGTTCGATAACGCTATGAACCGCAATACTAGCATGATCGGTTCCGGGAAGATAGAGGGTATTGTAGCCCTTCATGCGATGATAGCGAATCAGGGTATCAATCAAGGAATTATTGAAAGCGTGACCCATGTGAAGGCTTCCCGTAACGTTGGGAGGCGGAATCATAATACAATAGGGTTCACCGGGATGGTTGGGGTCAGCTTTGAAGGTTTGTTTGTCTTCCCAGTAACTTTGCCATTTGGCTTCGGTGGTGAACGGGTCGTATTTGCTTGGGAGGTTGGGGATAGTTGAGGTCATGGGCGATAATCGCAGACAATGTTAACGTTTTGAATTGCTCTTAACATTTTGCCACAAAGCCAGAAAACCTAGAGACTTTATCTTGAATTTTTCAAGTTTTACGGAAATTTCTACTGACTGTTGTAGAGGATGGAGATGTTCAGATGATTTTTTAGTCTGGGTTAATATGTTTAAAAGATTATCACTTTTTCCGCTTGTTGCTGTGGGTTTAGCTGTTAGTCTTGGAGTTGTTGCGATTCAAAAAGCAAACTCTCAAAACCAAACCGATTCTAATATTTTTGATCCGGTGGAAATTTACCAGAAAAAACGATTTATCGGGCTGGATGTGGTTAAGGTTGATCTTCATCCTTTTGGTGAAAATCGTTGGGTTGGTGAGGTAACGTTTGACGGCGAAGTAACGGTTAGCGGGACTTACAACCCGAATACTTTAATCGGTGAAAGTCAACAGGGGAGTCCTTGTTTTTTTGTTGATGAACGCACAGAAAACAAACTCCCTCGCTTAAAGGGAGATGAACGGTTTATGTGGTTTTGTTTTAATAATCCTCAAGATATTTTACGTTCCTTAGGAACGGTTGAAAAATCGGTTGAAATTGTGATTGATGACTACAAAACGATTTATATTCCGAGTGATGTTACCAATACGGCTACTTTTGTACGTTCGGTTTCTCAGTAGTCAAAAATCCGATTATTCTTCAAAGTATTCGTAACTGTCGCCATTGCATACACTCACACCGGACTGAATTAACGCCCCCCGTCCTACTGTTCCTTCTGCATCCGGTCCTAAAACGCCCATGAAGTCATATTGACAATCTTCGCGACCATCATCAATTACAATGGTTATAGATTCTCCCGGTGCGAGAACTTCACCGCCTAGAACATCTTCTTCCCAGTCCTCAGCTTCGGGAGGTGAGGCGTAGAATTCTTCTAAGTTGCGACTGGTACGATTAACTAAGGTAAAGCTTACACTTTCGGTTTCGGCTTCAGCTTGCGTAGCGAACAAACCCATCACTAAGGCTAACCCAAACACTGGCCTTAATTTCAACATTGGTCTTACCAAACGGGATTTATAAGTTCGAGTCTACTGCTACCTACTCTCTAGCCGCATCAGGACATTTACGGATTTCTGTTCATCGCAGAGTGATTCTAGATTCGGTAATTTCACCAACACCCAACTCCTTACAGTCACCATATGCGGGTTCAGCAGTCACCAGTTATTAGGGAATAGGGGAGAAACTGAAAACTGGTCACTGTAAACTGGTGAGGCAGTGCTGACTTGGCGGTTTCCGTCGAGAAGCAACTGCCGAACCCGAAGGGTCACTGGTCACTGTAAACTGTCTCCCAACACCCAATTTCTGAATGAGTAGATTTACCTCTCCACAGTTTAAAAAGAATCGCTATAATAGGAAACAGGTTCCACTGCGGCGTTGGTGACTGCCTATATGTTTTTTTGATCTGTAAATCTCAATATACGGGAACCAGAGAAACTTTGAGTGGCAGTAGACCGGACTTAGTATCCGGAAACTTCAAGCTCAACAAAGGTACCCACCTAAAAGGCATATTGAGGTCAAAAACTGGGGTAAGACGGCGCTGCGGTAAGCCTAATTTCTCTACAACACAACGATGCAACTCGGTTTAGGTGTTTTCCTCTCCTGAACAGTTGACACTTGGACAGAAACAGTTTAAGGTTTTTAAAAATTTTAAGTTTTGGGAGGATTTAAGCCAGTGCAGTGTTAAGATTGGCTTAAATTTTTTTATGTTTTATTTTTATGTCTGTCCCAAAAACGGGTTTGGAAATGTATCAACAACGGGTTATCGCCCTCTACAACCAACAATTATACACCCGTTTACCTTCTAATGCTTTTACTCCCCTTTCTAAAGACTGGATACGGGTTTTTCAAGATGAAGCCCAACTGGTAAAAGAGGTGATGGCTTCTCAAGATTATTCTACCCGGTTGGCGGTTTTGTTGGGGGACTCTTTGAGTATGTGGTTTCCGACTGCTTTGCTTCCTGAAGGGAGATTTTGGCTAAATCAAGGAATTTCTGGAGATACAACCGGAGGAATTTTAAAACGGTTGTTTGCGTTGGACGGGGTTGAACCGGATGCGATTTATATCTTGGCTGGCGTTAACGATTTAAAACTGAAAACTCCCCCGAATGTTATTCTAACAAACTATCAACGCATTTTGCAAGAATTACAACAAAAACATCCCAATTCTCGGATTGTCATTCAATCTTTATTTCCGACATCGCTACCCAGTCCAATTTTATCGTTTACCATTCCCAACGCTCAAATTTTACAACTCAATCAAGACTTGAAATTATTAGCAGAACAATCGAATGTAAGCTATTTAGATTTGAATCCTCGTTTTAGCGATAACTCGGGGAATTTGCGTTCAGAATTGACAACCGACGGCTTACATTTGACTCCTGCGGGTTATCAGGTTTGGCAATTTGCACTGAATCAAAGCGAATCTCGGTTAACGAAAGGGCGGGATGAAAAATATCAAAAATGGCTGCAATCTTCACCCGAATTTACATTAAATGGAAAGTCCTATCGTTGGGTTTCTTATACTGTTAAACCGGGAGATACGTTAAAAACTATTACTCTCCAAACTTTGGGAACAGACGAATTCGACTACTGTGATTTAATTGCTATCCGAAATCAGCTTAGTTCCGAGTCCGTTCAAAACTATCAAAGCCTAGAAATTCCCACGCTGTAATAGAAATCCTTAAAGATTTGCGTGACTATGATGCGCGGAGGAGGCGGGGGAAGCGGGGGAAGCGGGGGAGGAAATGATCTGTAGAATTTTTGTTTGGATTTCATAGAATTTCAAGAATTAATCCAACAATCTAAAAACAGACCAGAAACCTATTTCTTGAAAAATCAGCCCTCTAAAGTTTGAGAAGCCTGTAGGTTTCTAGTCGGCTTTTGGGTTTTGAGATAATTTTTAAGGATTAATTTATCAATGGATAATTGACAATTGACAATTGATCATTAATTAATGAGGTTTAAGACCTCGACTTTCAAGGAGAAAAAAGAAAAATTATTTCCTCTCTATCAATCCCCTTCATAAAGGATCGAGGTAATTATCCATTATCCATTATTAATTATCAATTATTGAAGCAGACATCGAACTGGCTTGTCGAGAAGCCATTTTCTCAAAATAAGCCTGAGTTTGTTGTAACATTTGCTCGCGGCTATCTTTACCCTCTTGAGTCAATGCGGGAACTAAGTTACGAGCCTGCAACGTCATGTGAAGTTGAAGGTCAGCCACGTACTCGCTGACATCGTGACGCAGTGAACAGGATGGATATTGTGTCATCTGTGGATTCAAAGGGTTCTCCTCGTGAACGGTCAACTGCAATCGGTAAACACTCATAGACAGTATCATGCAGAACTGGCTTTCTCGTCAAACGCTTAACGATCTGTAATCCTAAGTATCAAAGTCGTTTATACTCTGTTACATTTTAGCAAGCCAAAACAGACGAAAGGCCAGGACTGGGAGACCGGGAAATTATTCGCAGTCAAAAAATGTTAACAGCGATCGCCAATTGTGGGTATGCTGAAAACAATTTTAGACAAGCCGATGTGATTTCCCAAAAAAACGCAAGAGTTGAGTCAGACGGGAAGTCGAGACTTATGGCTTCTCCGATATCCGACTGGCTACCAATTGTGTTAATTTTTACAACGAGTTTCACAGTATTGACATTTGAAGCGTTTACCTGTTTACTGACACGATTTTTATGGCTAATCTTATTGGTACTGCTAACCCCGATCTACTCGAAGGAACAGTTGAGGCTGACCTCATTGAAGGACTAGAAGGCGATGATACCCTGATTGGTTTCCAGGGTAATGATACTCTACAAGGGAACTCAGATAATGATTCCATTCTCGGAAGTCGAGATGATGATTTCTTAGAAGGGGGTCAGGGAGATGACTCGGTATTTGGAGAGTTGGGTAATGATACCGTTGCAGGCGATGAAGGAAATGATTTATTATTCGGTAACGAAGGGGATGATTTCGTCACTGATATTGGCGGAAATGATCTTTTCTATGGCGGTCAAGGAAATGATACAATTCTCAATTTAGAGGGCGATGACCAACTGTTTGGCGATCGCGATAATGATATCCTCTATACAGGTTTAGGCTTAAATCTCCTCACGGGAGGCGGGGGAGCGGATTTATTTGTAATTGGTCGCCAACTCAATGGCGGTTTAACCGATATTATTACCGATTTCCGACCCGGATTTGATTTAATCGCCTTAACAGACGACTTAGAATTTGAGGATTTAGAATTCGTTCAAACGGGAAATAACACGACAATTATTGATCGCGAAACTCGGGAAGAACTGGCGATTTTAGAAGCGACCCAAGGCAATAGTTTCATTCGCTCAAACTTTACAAAATCCATCACAACAATTACTTCAGTTGTTGAGTTTAGCGAACAGTCTATTGATATAGAAGAAGCTCAAAATTCTGCTGTTATCGAAATTGGAATTGAACGGAACGGTTCTCCTTTAAATACAGTGGGCGCCAAATTGTTGTTCTCAGAAGCCAGCGCTTCATCGAATGATTTCAACTTGCCACCGGAAGGAATTGAGGTGGTTTTCGCGCCTTTTGAAACCTTTAAACGAGTCACGATTCCGATTAACAACGACGAAGAATTTGAGGGAAATGAATCGATTAGTTTGCGGTTAACTGACCCCATTGGCGGCGCAACCATTGGCGGACAAAGTGAATTTATTGTTAATATCGAAGACGACGAGCAACCCCCCACACCCCCGCCACCAACGCCCACCCCGACACCGACACCCGACGACGATACACCTATCCTACCCCCACCTCCGGCTATTGGTCCGTCAACGGTATCGGTTTCGGTTTCCCCGACGGTAGTTCCAGAAGATCAAGGTCAGGGATTAGTTTATACCTTTACTCGTTCGAGTGGTTCTCTGAGTACGGGGATTATCGTTGATTTTTCAGTGGCAGGAAATGCCGAGTTGGGAACAGATTATACTGTAACCGGAGCTTTGGATTTTTCACAAGAATCGGGACGTGTTGTTTTTGCACCCAATTCTTCGACCACTCAAATTACTTTAACTCCCGTTGCCAATGATATCTTTGAAGCCGATAAAACGGTTGAATTAACCGTCGCCGAGTCAGGAACGTTATACGAAGCCGATCCGATTAATCCATCAGCAACAGGTACAATAACTAATGATGATAATCCTCCCGATCCGCCTGTTTATGACTTTACTGAAGCTCAGTTTATCGGCATTGAAGGCGATCCAGACAATCCTCAACGCGCAGAAATTATCGTTCGGCGAGCAGCAGATCTGGATTTACAGTCCCAGGTTGATGTAATATTAACCGATGGCACCGCAGTCGAAGGAACCGATTATCAGGCTCCCCCTCAACCGACTCCGGTCGTCTTTTTACCGGGAGAAGCCGAAAAAACCGTTTTTGTCGATCTGATTCCCAACACCGAGGAACAAGCCGCCAGAAGCCTCAATCTCAGCTTTGGGAACTTCCAGATTATCAACGAAAATGGTAATCCGATTATGGGGGGACAAGCCGGCGTCAACAACCCAACCGCCACCCTCAGAATTAATGACGACGATGGCCCGATTACCTACGAGTTTACGGACTCCTCATTTATCACTTCCGAAGGGAATGGTTTAAATACCGTTAACGTCGTTGAGGTGATTCGTACAGGACGGCTTGCTGACCCTTCTACAGTCACGGTAAACTTAGAGGGAGTCAATAATGCCATACCCGATGTAGACTTTGCCGATGGCTCGATTACGGTGAATTTTGAGGCCGATCAAAGCGTTGCTACGGTTCCCATTGAAATTATCGGAAATGTTGCTCCCGGACCAAACAAAACGGTGAGGTTGTCTCTGGCTGCCGCTCCCGGACAAAATATCGGCACTGAGAACCCCGTCGCTGATTTAATTATCCTTGATGATGATGACATTCCCACCTACGATTTTACCACTAATCAATACACGGCGAGCGAGGATGATGGCACAACAGAAGTTGTAACGGTTCTTCGCAGTGGAAATTCGACAGAAGCTTCTTCGGTGGATGTGGTTCTCACAACGGCAGCTTCTAACGGCGCTACACCCGGAGAAGATGTTACACCCGAACGAATTACCGTGAATTTTGCTCCCGGTGAAACAACTCAAACGATTTCTTTAGATATCCTAGATGATACCATCGAAGAAGAAGCCGAAACGGTGAATTTGACTTTGGAAAACTTCGCCCCCCAAGGACAAAGGGGTACGACTTTTCCGACTGCAAATTTGGTCATTTTAGATAATGATTCGCCTCCGGTTTATAATTTTGTTCAGCCCACTTTTACCACTGTTGAAGGCGACAGTACCAATACAACCAATGTCGTTGTCGTTCAACGTTCGGGGGAAACCAGCAACGCTTCTCGGGTGGATGTGGTTCTCACTCAAGGAACTGCTGCTGCGGGTAGCGATTATACAAACGGCCCGATTACAATTAATTTTGCGCCCAATCAAGACACCACTACCGTACCGATTGAGATTTTAGGGGATGATCGCGTCGAAAATGATGAAACCCTAGAGTTGGGTTTTGACAATTTTATTGTGATTGGTGATAATGGTCAAGAACTAGAAATCGGACGAGCCGGAACGTTACAACCCGAGTCGGTTTTAACAATCGAAAATGATGATGTGGCGGAGGTTTCAATTACAGCGACTCAAACTGATGCGATTGAAGCCGATTCTAGCCGAGAACAAGAGGCTCAAAATGGTATATTTCGGATTCAGCGATCGCCAGAAGCAGCCAATCCCTTAACGGTTACTTTAGAGGTTTCTGGGAATAAACTGCCGTTGGATGGGAACGATTACGCCCTACAAATTGGCGAGGAAACCGTTCCGGTGGAGGTCGCTCCGGAAACAAATATCAGAACCGCAACGGTAACGATTCCGGTCGATCAACTTTTTGTCGATGTGGCGTTAGTTCCGGTTGATGATCTGCAAGCCGAAGCCGATGAATCTCTGACGTTAGAAATCGCAGAAATCGACGATTCAGAATATGTAATTGATTCGGAAAATAATCGGGCAACGGTGACGATTTTGGCAAATGATACGCAAGTTACCCGTTTGACCGATAGCGATCAAATTAACAATGAAGAGGCTTATTTTAATGCCGTTGAAGGTTCGTTGCGACAGGCGTTAATTAATGCGGAAGCCTTTGCGGGTGATAATACGATTACCTTTGCTCCTCAAGCTCCCGGCGCGAATAATACCATTAATTTGGTTGCCGCCTTACCCAATATTAACAGCAATATTACTTTTGATGGCCCCGGTGCGAATTTACTCACCGTTCAACGCAGTGACACGGCGACTTCTAATTTCCGCATTTTTACAATTAATGGCGGAAATGTTACCTTTGAAGGTTTAACGATTGCCAATGGAATTGCACCCGGAACGAATTTTGATGATTCTGGTAACGTTCAAACCGGTAGCCGAGGCGGTGCAATTAATGTGACTTCCAGTAGCAGCACGGTCAATATTAATAATAGTGTTGTCACCGGAAGTCAAGCGAATAATGGCGGTGCAATTGCCAATTCGGGCCGATTAAATATTAACAATAGCACGATTAGCAATAATATCGGGGTTAATGGTGGCGGTATTGTTGTTATTGATGGTTTGGTGAATGTTACCAATAGCACGATTGCTGAAAATACGGCCGATTTGGGGGGAGGAATTTTCAACTCCATTGCTTCGTTAACCCTAACAAATAGCACCGTTGCTCTCAACAATGCTAATAGCCGAGGCGGGGGAATTCGTAATATTGGGGGGAGCGTTAGTTTAAAGAATACTTTGGTTGCGGGTAACACCATAAATGCCACCAACCCAACGGCGAGCGAACCGGATTTATCGACTTCTACTGATTTTCCGGCCAGTACGGGTGGAAATAACTTAATTGGAGATGCGGCCGGGGTTAATGGGTTGACAAACGGACAAAATGGTGATATTGTTGGTGTCGATCCCAACGCTTTATTAATCGGCCCGTTGCAGGATAACGGGGGATTGACTCCGACGATCGCATTGTTACAAGGAAGTCCGGCGATCGATGCGGGAAATACCAACTTTGCGGGAGCGTTTACTAATCCCGGAGCGTTGGATCAGCGTCAGGTTGAACCCTTTACTCGTATTGTTGATATTGCGGGTGTAGGAATTGAAGGTGCAGACCTGGCGATTGATATTGGGGCGTTTGAATTCCAGGTTTAAGCGATCAAAAACCCGGTTTCTCGAAGAAACCGGGTTTTTGGGGTCTAGGAACTATTTCCCTACCTCCCCACCTCCCCACCTCCCCACCTCCCCACCTCCCCACCTCCCTTTTTTAGGGGGGATCTAAAGGCAGGGGGGATTGGAGAGGGAATCACAGGAGAGGTTTTAAACCTTACTTAACGACACCTCCCGCCGCCGCTTTCGCCGCCGCCGCTTCATCGGGGTGAATATTCAAGCGCGTCAGGTTAATCCGTCCTTTGCTGTCAATTTCGCGAACTTTAACAATCACCTCATCGCCAATAGCGACTTCATCTTCCACCCGAGGCACCCGATAATCGGCCAATTGGGAAATGTGAATCATCCCTTCCTTACCGGGAAGCACCTCCACAAACGCCCCAATGGGAATAATCCGAGTCACGCGACCCACATAAACATCGCCTTCGTTGAGTTTGCGGGTCATCCCTTGAATAATCTGACAAGCCCGGGCTGCTTTATCGCTATCGGTCGAAGCAATCGTAACAGTCCCATCGTCATCGATGTCAATTTTAACGCCCGTTTCCTCGGTAATCCCTTTAATGGTTTTTCCACCCGGCCCGATCACCAAACCGATCAGATCCGGATCGATCTTCATGGTTAACAGACGAGGCGCGAACGGAGACAGATCGGAACGGGGTTTTTGAATCGCCTCCAGCATACTTTCTAAAATATGCAGACGGGCGGGTTTGGCTTGATGGATCGCTTCGGCAATCGTCTTAATAGACAAGCCGGTGATCTTCATATCCATTTGCAGGGCGGTAATTCCGCTATCGGTTCCCGCGACTTTGAAGTCCATATCGCCCAAAAAGTCTTCAATTCCTTGAATATCGGTGAGAATGCGAACTTCCGACCCTTCTTTAATTAAACCCATCGCCGCCCCACTGACGGGTTTAGAAATGGGTACACCCGCATCCATCAACGAAAGCGTCGAACCGCAGACCGAACCCATCGAGGTGGAACCGTTAGAAGATAACACTTCCGAAACCACCCGAATCACGTAGGGAAACTGATCCTTAACGGGTAACACCGGTAATAACGCCCGTTCCGCCAGAGCACCGTGACCGATTTCCCGTCTTCCCGGCGCCCGCATCGGTTTGGTTTCGCCGACGGAATAGGGCGGGAAGTTGTAATGGTGCATATAGCGTTTTTCGTCTTGGGGGTGCAGGTCGTCCAAGTCTTGGGCGTCTCCGGGTGTTCCCAGAGTCGCAATTGATAACACTTGGGTCAACCCCCGGTTAAACAAACCGCTTCCGTGAACCCGTTTCGGCAAAAACCCAACCCGACAGGTAACTGGACGCACTTGATCGAGGGTTCGACCATCCACCCGGACTCCTTCTTGGATGATCTGTTGTCGCATCAATTGCCGAGTCATGTCTTTGAAAATCCGGCTGATCGCTTTTGGATCTTCGGCGATTAAGACCTGTAACGGATCATCTTCCGGTTTTTCGGCGATGGGTTCTTCAATTTGGGTGAGTTTGATTTCGTCTAGGGCCGCATCCCGTTCACTTTTGGTAAAATGATACTGCCTGAGAACCTCTTTAATCGGTTCAGTGGTGCGATCGCGAATCAACTCTAGTAGGGTTTGATCTTCTTGGGGCGGTTCTCCCGGTGCGATGTTGATATTGAGTTCTTTGGCAATCTCTTGTTGCGCCCTAATCAGGTCAGAGACGGCTTCATAGCCAAAATCTATCGCTTCGATAATATCTTGTTCCGGGAGTTGGTTCGCCCCGGCTTCTACCATCACCACGCCTTCGGGAGAACCCGCAACCACCAGATCGAGGTCTCCGTTTCTGACTTCTCGGTATGTCGGATTGATAATAAAATCATCTCCCAACAGTCCGACTCGCACGGCTGCCATCGGCCCGTAAAAGGGGATTTGAGCCAGGACAACCGCCACCGAAGCTCCCGTCACCGCCAGCACGTCCGGCGGCACTTGTTCGTCCATTGAGAGGGTGGTGGCGACGATTTGAATATCATCCCGAATCCATTCGGGAATCAGAGGACGTAGAGGACGGTCAATCAAGCGGCTGGTCAGGGTGACGCGATCGGGTGGACGTCCTTCCCGACGCAGGAAACCCCCCGGAATTCTACCCCCTGCATAGAGGCGTTCTTCATAGTCTACTAAAAGGGGCAAAAAATCTACTCCGGGTCTTCCTTCAGCACGAGTTGCAGTGACTAAAACTGATGTATCTCCCGACTCGATTAATACCGCTCCACCTGCCTGAGGCGCCAGTAATCCAATTTTCAGTCGAATATCCCGTCCATCAAAGGATATTGACTTGTCAATTTCTTCCATGTATGCTATTTCCTTCTCTTTTCACTATTCTATTGCGGTCACGAACAGAAAAAGTTTGGTATTCTCGACAACCTTTGCTTTTCTGTCTGGTACTGCTCTATACTCTAATGGCTGTAAGCTTCTCACCGAAGCACAGAGGATAGAGCCGATCGAGAGGATCTTAGAATTTCCTCTCTCTCATTCTAGAAAAAACAGCCAATGAATGCCTGAGATCAGTATAATACCGAGTAAGAGGCGTCGCACCCGTTTTATCTGTCAGTCGAAAGCTTGGTGGACTGATTTTTTGGCATGGAGTTGCCCAAAGGGGCTAGATTGGCATAATCTACTCAGTTGTATTCTTGCCATCCATTCTCCGAATAGGGATATTTGTCTGATGTTTGGGTTCTAGATCATGCTCGACTCTTCCTTGTTTTGGGTTAGCTAATTCAGAGATTCTGAGCTAGTTTGTTGAATATAGTTGCACATTATACTCGATCACAGACCCGTTGGTTAATCTGTCCCTACAGAATGCTTAAATACAGTATATAGAAGCTTTTGGGTAACAGCCCGAACGCCGGAACCGAACCAATGGATGACAATCTGTTGCTCAAGTTTACTCAATAATCAAATAATGAATTGATCGATGAAGTGGTTATTTAAACCAAGATTAGTTGATTGATTGAAGTTGGAAGTCTGAGGATTAATTTTAAATGGCAATTTTACACGGAAGTTGGCTCCAGCAATCTACAAGTTATTTATTGATTTGGGCTGAAAACTGGCGTCGCATTACACCCAATGAATTTAATACTGCTGATGGAATTCAGGATTATCCCTTTGCTTTAAGTGCGACTGAACTTAAGAAGTGGTTAAAGGAACAACAGTTATCGGTAGAAAGCGATCGAGTTGTTAGCGAAATTCTCGCCCTTCCCACTGAATTCTCCAAAAAAACCGGATTAAATCCCCTTCAGTCCAACCCTCAAATTGACTCAGAAAAACATTTAGAATCGGTTTGTCTTTATCCCTGGAAAATTGAAGGAATTTGTCTCTACAGTACAGAAGCCTTTGAGTTTTTACAATCCCTTCCCCTCGGAAATCTGACGACAGAAAACTCATTTATTGGCGCAGATTTGCAGTTTTGGAGTCATCTTTCTCGCTGGAGTTTGGATTTACTCGCCCGCAGTAAATTTTTACCCAGTCTCACATCTAACCCCTCAAAAGATAGCGTTGCCCAATGGAAACCCTTACTCGATAGTGCTACAGATCAAGCGCGATTAATTCGTTTTTCTAAACAAATCCCCTCCGCCTGTCGGATGTATCAACTCTCGTTAAAAGAACATCCCCATCAACCCGAGTATTTAGCCCTAGATTTACCCCCCAATCCCCAAACCTTAATCGAGGATTTTCTAACCGAAATTATTGATAGTCAAGTTAGAAAAGTTGCCGAAGAAAGCGAGAAAAAAGCCATCACCAACCTCACCGCAATTCAACCCATTGTTCAAAGTTGGTTACACGCCTTAGCCGATGAATCCAATCAAGTTAAAGCCGAAAAATCAGAAGCACAAACCCTAGAAAAAATCCTCAAAAATTGGACAGAACCCCTCCAACAAACCCTCGCCGAACATAACCTCTTTAGAACCGGTTTTCGCCTTCTTCCTCCCGAAAACAACGAGAAAAATTGGACGCTCGACTATTGCTTACAAGCCATTGACGAACCCGAATTTTTAGTAGACGCCCAAACCATTTGGACCCATCCCGTTGAAGCCTTTGTTCACAATAGACGCACCATTAAACGCCCTCAAGAAACCCTCCTCAAAGGTTTGGGTTTAGCCTCAAAACTTTATCCTCTCATTGAACCGAGTTTACAAGAAGCTCGCCCTCATTCTTGTGTATTAACACCCTTACAAGCCTATGAATTTATTAAAAGTGTCGCTTGGCGGTTTACCGATAGCGGTTTGGGAGTGATTTTACCCCCGAGTTTAGCCAGTCAAAATGGATGGGCGAACCGTTTAGGATTAAGTATTCAAGCGGCGACATCAAACGCCAAACAAAAGGGCGGTTTAGGATTAAATAGTCTGTTGAATTTTAAATGGGAATTATCCATCGGAGGTCAAACCTTATCCCAAACAGAATTTAACCGCTTAGTCGCCCAAGAAAGTCCGTTAGTTGAGGTCAATGGCGAATGGGTGGAGTTGCGTCCATCGGATATTAAAGCCGCTCAAGCCTTCTTTTCGAGTCGCAAAGATAAACTTTCACTCACCCTTGAAGATGCTTTACGTTTATCAACGGGTGACTCACAAATGGTGGAAAAATTACCCGTTGTCAACTTTGAAGCGGGAGGAAAATTAGAGGAACTTCTCAATACGTTAACCAATAATCGTTCGCTAGCAGAAATTAAAACTCCCACTAATTTTAAAGGAGAATTGCGCCCCTATCAAGCCCGAGGAGTGAGTTGGTTAGCCTTTTTAGAAGAATGGGGTTTGGGTGCTTGTTTGGCGGATGATATGGGGTTGGGAAAAACCATCGAATTAATTGCATTTCTCCTTTATTTGCAGGAAAAAGAAAGCTTAGACGCTCCCGTTTTATTGGTTTGTCCGACTTCGGTTTTAGGAAATTGGGAACGAGAAGTTAAACGGTTTAGTCCGACGTTAAAAGTAACGGTTCATCACGGCGATAAACGCAAAAAAGGAAAATCCTTTACATCCTTCGCCCAAAAATATGATTTAATAATTACCAGTTACCCGTTAACGTTTAGAGATGAGAAAGAACTGAAAACGGTCAAGTGGAAAGGATTGGTTTTAGATGAGGCTCAAAATATTAAAAATCCCGATGCGAAACAATCAAAAACCGTGAGAAATTTAGAGGCGAATTTTAAAATCGCTCTGACAGGAACTCCGGTAGAAAATCGCCTGTCGGAATTGTGGTCAATTCTGGATTTTCTCAATCCTGGTTATTTGGGACAGAAACAATTTTTTCAGCGAAGATTTGCCATTCCCATTGAAAAATACGGCGATACAGACTCCTTACAAACGTTGCGTTCCTTGGTTCAACCGTTTATTTTACGACGTCTAAAAACCGATAAAGATATTATCCAAGATTTACCCGAAAAACAGGAAAATACTGTCTTTTGTTCTCTCTCAACCGAACAAGCTAGTCTATATCAAAAAATTGTCGATCAGTCGTTAGCGGACATAGACTCAGCCGAAGGAATACAGCGTCGGGGGATGATTTTAGGCTTGTTGGTGAAGTTAAAACAAGTTTGTAACCATCCGATTTTATTAGATGGAAAGTCTACGAAAACCGGAAAAAATAAAATAGAAAATCAGACTTTAAGCGCTCAAAGTTCGGGTAAATTACAACGGTTTAAAGAAATGCTGGAAGAATTGCTTTCCGAAGGCGATCGCGCTATCGTGTTTACTCAGTTTGCAGAATGGGGGAAAATATTACAACCCTATTTAGAACAACAATTAAACCGAGAAGTGTTATTTTTATACGGCGCAACTCGGAAAAACAAACGGGAAGAAATGATTGATCGCTTTCAACAAGATCCGCAAGGGCCGCCGATTTTTATATTATCATTAAAAGCGGGAGGTGTGGGATTAAATTTAACTCGCGCCAACCATGTTTTTCACTTTGACCGTTGGTGGAATCCTGCGGTGGAAAATCAGGCGACAGATCGGGTGTTTAGAATCGGTCAAACCCGAAATGTTCAGGTTCATAAATTTGTATCTTATGGAACGTTAGAAGAAAAAATCCATGATTTAATTGAAAGTAAAAAAGCCTTGGCTGAACAAGTCGTAGGAGCGGGAGAAAATTGGTTAACAGAATTGGATACTGATCAGTTAAGAAATTTATTGATTCTTGACCGAAATTCGGTGATTGATGAAGAAGAATAATTTAAGATTTGGAAAATGTTGGGTCTCGCTGACTCGACACCAACCTACGAAACCCAACACCAGTAGGTTGGGTTGAGGCTACGAAACCCAACACCAGTAGATTTGGAAAATGTTGGGTCTCGCTGACTCGACACCAACCTACAAAACTTGAAAACCTACGGATTTAACAATTATGACAAACTACGACATCCAAACAGATCGGGAATGGTGGTCACAACAATGGTTAGATTTACTCGATAAATATCGGTTTAAAAAACGCTTGGAAAGGGCGAGAAATTACGCCAGACAGGGAAATGTATTAAGCATCAATTTTGAAGACCAAAAAGTTAAAGCCAAAGTTCAAGGAACCCAACCCGAACCCTATGAAGTTTCGCTGTGGTTAGATCAATTTAGTGATGAAGAATGGGGGTTTGTAATCGAAACTCTGTCTCAACGGGCGATTTTTTCTGCTAAACTATTAGCGGGGGAAATGCCTCAAAATATCGAGGAAGTATTTGCAGCCAATGGTTTAAGATTGTTTCCCTTTAGTCTCGATGATGTTCACGCTCATTGTAGCTGTCCCGACAAAGCAAACCCCTGTAAACATATCGCTGCAATTTATTATCTGTTGGGCGATCGCTTTAGCGAAGATCCATTTGTTTTGTTTCTGTTGCGGGGTCGTACCCAAGAAAAAATTATCGCAAATTTGCGTCAGTTGAGAAGTCAAACTGAAGAAGAAACCGAGACCAAACCGCAAGCTTTACCGGAAACTGAAACCGTTAATTCTTATCCGCCCAAAGTCGAAGAATTTTGGCAATATAACGAACAGTTAGACCCGTCTTTAGTGGTGATTACACCGCCAGCAAGTTCGGATAATGTGTTGAATGTTTTGGGTTCAATTCCGTTAGAAACGGCTGCAAATCAAACGCCAGGACGTTCAATTTCAGCCAGTGAAACCGTCATGCAGTATCTCGATACTATTTACAAAAATATTAGCCAACGAGCCGTTTTAATGGCGCTTAGTCGGGATGAAGAGACTCAGTAAAGGAAGATGAGGAGTAACCATTTAGAGTGTTAAGGACTTCGACAAGTTGCTGAGGAGAATCAATTAAAGCATCGGGATGATGTCGAGATAAAATTTCTGAGGAGTTAAACCCCCAACTCACAGCAATGATGTTAATTTTTGCTTTTTTTGCTGCTTCTATATCTCGGGTTTCATCTCCGATGTAAAACGCTTGTTCGGGTTGTAAATTTTCTTGTTTGAGGATGGTTTTTATATATCGAGACTTTCCAAACAAAGTCGAAGCGGAATCAATCCGATCAAATAAATGCAAGATTTGATATTTCTGGAGAACTTGAGTAACGTTTTCTCGGGAATTTGAAGTTAAAATATAAAGGGAATATCCCTGATGATTTAATTGTTCTAGAACTTCTTGAATTCCGGGAAAAAGATGAATATATTGGATATCTTTTTGCAGTTCTTTACGAATGCGTCGCAATAAAAAGGGTAATTTAAAGATAGAAATTCTAGAACGTCTAATAATTTCCCAAGTGCTAAGATCTTTGAGTTTAGCCAGGTCTTCAGGACTAGCGGCTGGATATCCAAACTCAACCGAAAGACGATTCGTAATTTGAGCAATAGCATCAAGTGTATCTGCTAATGTTCCATCAAAGTCAAAAATCAGGATATGTTTCATGGGGGGTGTAATGAAAAAACGATTGTTTGGCTAGCCATCCTTTAAGCATCAATTATAATCTCTTAAACGAACTGCGCCCCCTGAAAGGAAGCGCATTGAATAAATTCTCGAATTCGGTTATAATTACAAGGGGATAGTCTCAAGCACTAAAATTTGATGATTCAATCAATCAAAATATTTTCCGGCGAGTCATCTTCCCGATGTTGCCAGTTAATATGAGGAATACAATCAAAAGCCTGTTTGAGAGATTCTTCCCAAAGCTTACGAATTTTAGCCAGATAGGGATCGCCCAAACGCAAACGCAACCGATGTTGAATTACCAAACTGTCCCTTTCGTACATCACCAAATTAATCGGGGGGCCGACAGAAATATTAGATTTCATGGTAGAATCAATCGAAAGTAAAGCACATTTAGCCGCACTTTCTAAATTGGTGTTATAAGTTAAAGCCCGATCTAAAATCGGCTTACCATATTTGGTTTCTCCAATTTGTAAAAACGGAGTATCGGGCGTGGCATGAATAAAGTTTCCCTGACTATAAATCAAAAATAACTCGGGATTTTGGGTTTGAATTTGACCGCCTAATATCAGACTACATTGCGCCTCAATCCCATCTTTTTTCAGCCAAGCTTCATCATACTCTTGAATTTTTCGCAGTTTTCCTCCAATATAACGGGCGACTTCGTACATACAGGTAATATTGTGCAGATTCGTTTCTTCCTGCACTTTCAAGTCTTTTTCGAGTTCACTAATTACCCCTTGAGTTACAGATAAATTTCCCGCCGAACACAGCAGGATAACTCGTTCTCCGGGGTGGGAAAAATCAAACAGTTTTTGATAGGTTGAAATATAATCAACCCCTGCATTTGTGCGTGAGTCAGCCGCCATCACCAGACCAAAGTTTGTGATGATGCCAAGACAATAGGTCATATCACCTTTTAATTTAATTTGAGTTATGGGGACAATCGTACAACAGTTTTACAGTCACCAGTTATTAGGGGGAAGGGGGAAGGGGGAAGGGGGAAGGCAACCATGCAAGAGGTAATAGGTAATTCTTTCCTCCTGACTCCTGACTCCCCACCTCCGGTCCTCCCCACCTCCGGTCCTCCCCACCTCCCCACCTCCGGTCCTCCCCACCTCCGGTCCTCCCCACCTCCCCACCTCCGGTCCTCCCCACCGATAACCCATCCGTTTCCATGCATCATTAACCCAAAAAACCCAGCAACAACCCATCCGTTACCCACCTCCCCACCTCCCCATTCCCTATTCTTTAGAAAAATTTAACCAATTTTGTCTAACTTGATGCAATTGTGAAGTTGATTTACAGGTAGTGTCTACAGATTAAGTTTGAACCTCGGGCCGACTCAACCTTAGGGGGGATAGGCATAACTTCTAAGAAATGTTAAAATTCTTAACATCAAAATATTGAGTAATGTTAACGTCCTCATCCCAAACCAAAGATCAGAGGGGTTCGATACGCGCTCACAGGGGTTAAGCCTTCGCTAAGTAACACACTCAGCACAAAGGCTCAACCGAAAGCGCAAAAGCAAACCCGCTTTTTAGCGAGATTCTGGGAGGGGCTTAACTATAAACCAAGCTTAGATCGAGGTATCCAGCGGGAGAGGAGCCATGAAAATCGCTAAACCCACAGATACAGATTCAGTACGCGCTTACCTGCGGGAAATTGGTCGTGTTCCCCTGCTTACCCATGAGCAAGAAATTCTCTACGGTAAACAGGTGCAACAGACCACCATTCTGCAAGACAGCAAAGAAAAACTCGCAAAACGTCTGGGTCGTGAACCCAGTTATGCAGAATGGGCAGAAAATGCAGGTTTATCTGTAAAAGAGTTAAAACAGGCTCTCGAAGATGGCCAAAATGCCAAGCGCAGGATGGTCGAAGCGAATCTGCGATTAGTCGTATCTGTGGCTAAAAAATATATCAAGCGCAATGTCGATCTTTTAGACCTGATCCAAGAAGGCACAATTGGGATGCAGCGGGGAGTCGAAAAATTCGATCCCACAAAAGGCTATCGCTTCTCAACCTACGCCTATTGGTGGATACGTCAGGCGATCACCCGGGCGATCGCAGAAAAAGGTCGAACCATTCGTTTACCGATCCATATCACAGAAAAACTTAACAAAATCAAGAAAGCTCAACGCTCCTTAGCTCAACAGCTAGGGCGATCAGCTACCATTGGTGAACTCGCTTCGGAGTTAGAACTAACTCCCAAACAAATTCGCGAATATCTCGAACGAGCCAGATTACCTCTGTCTCTTGATTTGCGAGTGGGAGACAACCAAGACACGGAGTTAGGAGATCTCTTAGAGGATACCAACGCTTCCCCGGAAGATTACGCCTTGCAATCTTCCATGCGTTCAGACTTGGAACTGTTAATGGCCGATCTCACCGACCAACAGCGTCAAGTCTTAGCCTTAAGATTTGGTTTGGAGGATGGACAAACCATGACGCTGGCTAAAATCGGCGATCGCTTAAATATCAGTCGCGAACGAGTCCGACAAATTGAACGGGAAGCCCTTACCAAACTGCGTAAACGCAAACAGGATATGGGAGATTATCTCGCCAGCTAAAAAAACCAGCAAAAAAAACCAGCAATCATTCATCAATTTATATATCTAGAGTTCGGAGTCTTGGGTTGACCGCAAGGATAAAGGAATAGAGCGCGATCGGGCGTCAAACCGCTTTAGGGAGCGCTCTACTCCATTTCCGGGTCGTCAACTGAGGACTCCGAATTCAATTGAATTCAGTTGTCACGACTTGTTCACGAACTAATCCTGCTAAATTAAAGAAAGGAGAGAAGTAACTTAGTAGACGATTTATGGTACAAAACGGTACTATCTGTAAGATCAGATAATAGATCCATGCAACGAGCCTTTCAAACCCAACTCAAACTTAACAACCGTCAAAGAACCTTAATGGCGACCCACGCCGGATATTCTAGGTGGGTCTGGAATTGGGCTTTGGCGATGTGGAATGAAGCTTACAAACAGGGTTTAAAACCTTCTGCTAACAAGCTTAAAAAGTTCTACACCAATCACATTAAACTTCAATACTCCTGGCAATCAACCCTAAGTTCTAGAGTTTATCAATTTGCCTTCATGCACTTGGGAGAAGCATTTAGCCGATTTTTTCAAGGCATTGCTGAACATCCTAAGTTCAAGAAAAAAGGCAGAAATGATAGCTTTACTCTCGATAATTGTGGCAAAGTAATGAGGTTTTCAGGGAGGAGATTGAAGCTTCCTTTTATAGGATGGGTTAACACTTACGAACCCCTTCCTGAAATTCAAACCAAACGAGTCACAATAAGCCGTAAAGCTGATTCTTGGTATTTGTCTGTCGCTTACGAATTTGAGCCTGAACACACCATCAAATCAAGAGTTTATCTGGGTGTTGATGTTGGAGTTAAGGCATTGGCGACCTGTTCAGATGGTACTGTTTTTGCCAATCCCAGAGCCTATAAAAAAGCTCAAAAAAATCTGGCGAGACTTCAGCGCGAACTCTCGAGTTTTCTCGAGAGTTCAAATAACAGGAATAAAGCCTTACTGAAACTGGCGTCATCACATCAAAGAGTGGCTAACATCCGAAAAGATACAATTCATAAATTGACCTCATGGCTATGCAAAAACCACGCAGTTATCGGGTTAGAAGATT
>JAYKHV010000010.1:0-35773 GCA_035285085.1 Lyngbya sp.
CCATTATCCATTATCCATTATCCATTGAGAAGTCGAGGTCTTCAACCTGATTAATTAATTATCCATTATCCATTATCCATTATCCATTGAGAAGTCGAGGTCTTCAACCTGATTAATTAATTATCCATTATCCATTGAGAAGTCGAGGTCTTCAACCTGATTAATTAATTATCCATTATCCATTATCCATTATCCATTGAGAAGTCGAGGTCTTCAACCTGATTAATTAATTATCAATTATCCATTGTCAATTATCCATTGATAATGGAGCCAGACTCGGATGGTTAATTGATCCGCAAAATCAACAGGTCGAAATTTATCGAAAAGATCGCGATATCGAAGTTTTAGTTAATCCAACTCATCTATCTGGTGAGGATGTTTTACCCGGTTTTATTTTAAACTTGAAACGAATATTGTAAGCTAGAAGTAATGGCTTAAGAGTTGATCTGTGAAAATGTACAGTTCAGCCAAAAAAACGCTCATAATCATCATGGCTACCAATCCAAAACCATGTTATTGTATCTTGTTCTTTGAATCCTAATGCTCGATATCCCCGCGTAACTCGAACTGACCAAATTTCCTCTTGTTGGTTGATGCACTTGAAATGGAGAGAAGGATGAAACGGGTTCTCAGCCCATAACCGATATGCTTTGCGAGTGCGTTGTCGAACATCATCACTAAGCTGCCGATACTCAACCCAAAACGAGGGAAGAACTTCAGATTTCATAACTGATCATAATCCATCGCCTTTGCTTTTCCCTCCGCCTTTTCCTGTTTCGCCAGTCGCGCCGCTTCCATTAATGCTGACTGGGTTCGACTAAAGGACGCATCCCACTGCTGTTCATCCTGTAAATCAGCGATATACTCGCGCAAATGCTCTACCACTTGTTTCTGAACTTCACTCGGTAAAGCCTCTACCATCTCCACCAAATCTTTGATTGCTGCTGATGACATCGATTCTACTCCTTTGACCGATTCTATCGTCTATTTTAGACCTAAACCGAATATTTTAAGCGGGAAGTGATCGGTTAGAATTGCTAATCCCTAACCGTCACACAATTGCGGTTATTCTGCTTAGAAAAGTATAGAGCGCTATCGACTCTTTTGATCAGACTTTCCACCGTATCATCGACTCTGTAAGCGGAGACACCAAAACTAGCAGTAATTGTCTTTTCAACGTCTGAAAATTGATGATGTTCAATCTTACTTCGCAACTTCTCCGCCAGGTGAGTCGCGTTGAACAGTCCAGTCTCAGGACAAACAACAATAAACTCCTCTCCGCCCCAACGTCCGACTACATCTGTCTTTCGCAAGTTATTCTTCAGAATAAATCCAACTTCCATCAGAACAGAATCCCCGACATGGTGGCCGTATGTATCATTGATCTGTTTAAAATGATCGACATCCATCAGAACAACAGAAAAGGTTAGATTGTATCGGTTTGCACGAAGAACTTCCTTTTCTATTTCTTCATCAATAATGTGTCTGTTGAATAAGCCAGTTAACTTGTCGGTTTTATAGAGAATATCCAGCTTTTTATTCGCTTCAATCAGTCTTTTGTTATAGCGGGAAATAATCAAATTTCGATAAAACAGCAACAGCACAAAAATAAGAGATACACCCACAATTTCCCCAAACAACACGTAGTCAAACCCCTGATCATAAGGCACAGATATCCATTGATAAAATATCTTTTGACGATCTTCATAAGAAATAGTAGCAATGGCTTTGTTGATGATCGATAGCAATATCGGTCTATCATTTCTTACGGCAATCGACACATCATAATCCAAATCAAGGTCGCCCGAAATTTTTAAATTGGGCATTCTATTCGTTTTCAATTGATAGCTAATTGTCGGTAAAGTATCGATATATCCGTACACTTTATTTTTCCGCACCATTGCCAATCCCGTCCCGGCGTCGGGAACTTCTTTTATAGTAATCTCAGGATGTTTTTTGCGTAGTAATTCAATCGCTGCATACCCTTTAATTAGGGCAAAACTCTTATCTGAAACTCGGTCAAAATCAAGAATAAATATTTCTTCTAAATTTGTAGCCACAACCAACGGTAAAAAGATGTAAGGGTCGCTAAAATTCAAATATTCCTTACGCAATGGTGTGGGAACAGCCCCCGGAAGAATATCACAGCCCCGTTGTCGCGCAAGGGACAAAGATTCATCCCAAGAACTTGTTTTTACCACGCGAAATTCTTTTCCGATGCGCTCGGAAATAATATTCATATAATCGGCAACTAGACCCAAATATTTTCCCTGTTCATCTACTTTTTCATAAGGCATCCAATCGGGGTCAACGCAAATTGGAATAAAATCGATTTGAGAAAGATATTCTTGTTCTTCCTGATTAAAATTGAGAGTGACTTCGGAAGCGATAGAATCGTTTTGTGCGATATTATATTTTGCAGAAGGGGCAATTTTCAACTGATTATTAAGGATGCCTATAGCCTCGTTTTTTTGAGTTTCAAGGGTAACAACGGGCTGCGTTAGAATTAACCCTCGTTCATCGGCAACAATCATCCTATTTTCTGCATAGGCATCATCTTTCACTGGCAAAACTGCAAACAGAGCCACGAATAAAATCAGACAAACGACCAATCTACAATATGCTATCACTTTTAAATTACCCAACAATCAGACTTAGTTTTCGGTTTACTCTTGCCACCCTTTCTATAAAATAATTTATTCTACGCCGTTTTCAAGATCTAAATTCTAAAATAACTGTTATCTTAATAATACACTAAAGTTAAGGTTGATAAAAGGTGAAAGATGACACTATCAAGGGTCAAGTGGAGCCTAGAAGACTACCACCACATGATTAAAACGGGGTTACTTGACGATCGCCCTGTAGAGTTGTTATCGGGAGACATTATTCAAATGTCCCCAGAAGGCGAACCTCATGCGTTTTTTAGTTCACAAGCTGGACATTATTTGACTCGGGTTTTAGGCGATCGCGCCCTCGTGAGTCCCGCTAAACCCATTACCCTACCCAACCAGTCGGAACCGGAACCGGATATCGCGATCGTTGAACCTCTGGGGCGAGAATATTTAACTCATCATCCCTATCCCGAAAATATCTTTTGGGTGATTGAATATGCGAATACCAGTTTAGAGAAGGATTCTACTGTAAAATATCACATTTATGCAGAAGCCGGAATTCCTGAATATTGGTTGGTAAATTTGCAAACTGGGGAGTTAATTGTTTACCGTCAACCTAGCGGGCGCGAGTACGGATCTAAAATGACTTTAAAAGAGGGGAATATTTCCCCAGTTGCTTTTCCAGACGTGACAATTCCCGTAGAAGCGATGATTTCAGATTGAGTAATTTTAATTCAAAATTTTAATTCATAATTCTAAGTTCAAAATGGCAATTCTTCCAAGCTGTGACATTCGATAAATTCTGATTTTTGTTCAAAAGGAGCGCTTTTTCCTTGTTCGTTTCGATGAATTAAAATAGCTTGAATTCCGGCAGATTTTGCCCCCTGATAGTCGGCTTTTAAACTGTCACCAATATGAATAACTTTTTCCGGGGAACATTGATATTTTTCTAACGCAACAGCAAAGATTTTCGGGTCTGGTTTTGCTGCTCCAACTTGAGTAGAAATGGTAACAGAGGTAAAATATTCGGCTAAGTTTAAGGCTTCTAAAACGGGATACAATCTCGAATCAAAGTTGGACAAAACTCCCAGTTCAATTCCCTGATTTTTCCAGCGTTTTAACGCCGGTTGTACGTCGGGATAAACAAACCAGGGTTTGTCGGTTTCAAAATGGGCGTAAAGGGCTTTAAAAAATAGCGAAAAGTCTTCAAATTGATCGAATAATTCTACTTGTTTAAAGGTATTTTGGGCGATAATTTCCCACCATTGAAACTCTAACAGTGGAATTTCTTCTAGCTGTTTTCCGGGAAATGCCATCGGAGAAGCGCTAACAAACTGTTGAAAAAAAGCTTTATTTAATGTATTGGGTTCGGCTACAACTCCAAACTGAGAGGCGAGTTTTGCGTAAACTTCACCGACACTATCCCGTACACCAAATAACGTTCCAACAGCATCGAGAAATATAACTTGAGGTTTTAACATTGGGTAGAATGAAGATGGCAAAAGGGAAAAAATAATTCAAAACTATCGACTTTGGGGCGAGTTTAAACAGGTTACAGGTTACAGGTTACAGGTTACAGGTTATAGGTTACAAGCGATTGCTGGAAACACTGATAATTAATAACTGTAAAAACGGGTAACTGCATAACTGATAACTGTAAACTGTAATGAACTCGCCCCTACAGGAATTTTGAACTTCTGAACTGTTCACAAGAATTATATCAAATCTGGTTATTTGTGTAGAACCGATCTGAATTTAGGAAAAAGGTTGGCAACTTGAATAATATGTGACAAGATGAGATACTAGCTAAGTGTGTCTCTACAGTACAACAAATCCCATACATAACCCGTTCATTCAATCTCTAACCTTTCACTCCTGAACACTATGTCTAAATTAATCAAACGCTTAGACATTTCTGCACATCCCCGCCTAGAGCAATCTTTAGGTTATCATGCAGAAAATCGCTGGGTTGCTTGGCATTGGGAACCTGATATCGAACAAGCGATCTATACCGATGGTCAAACAGCCGGAACGTCTAACAGTTTAGCTTGGCAGGTCTTCCTAGAACATCCCCAAGTCAGCTATGATGTACACAATTACCAGTTAGCCGAATCAGAGCGTTACTGGTTGTTGCTCGATCGCAAAACTCGCAATCTGTACGTCGGTGAGGGTAAAATTGTTCAAAGTCTGTTAGAACAGCCAGAAGGTTTAGGGTTGTTGGCGACTTTGGATGGAAACAATAACCCCATCCGGGATACTCGCTACGCCATCGGACAACTGAGTCGTTTCAATCCCCTTCGCAGTTGGCTGAAACTGATTCCGGTCGGGGTAGGAGCGGCTTTAATTGCAGGTTTTGGACTGGCAACTTGGTCTTCTTTATTATCGCCGACAAACGAACAAAAACAAGCGATTAAACCGATACCTGTAACTCCCGTTTCTCCGACTGCAACCTGTGGGGTGGGGGGTTCGCAGGATTTTTCCGCTTTTGTGACTTCGGCTTCCGGGGATAAAGAACTGCATTTGGTGGGAGTGTATGAATCCCATCCTCATCATAGCGGCAATCATCATCCGATGGGAGAAGCACAAGTTAGGGTGACACGTCAAGGTAAACCGATCATTTTAGCGTTGTCATCCTATGAACCGGTAAACTGGAAGATTGAAGTAGAACGGGGTGTTGAGATTGAGAAAATAATTGTCAATGGATACCACGATCAAAAAGTGACCGGTGTTTCTGGAGTTCCCATTGAAGAATACAGTTACAAAGAGACGGGAAAATACTTAGGAGATTTTCTGTATAAATGGACTTCCGCAGAAAATACAGGTACTTCGGCTTTAGTCACTCAACTCAATCAACTGACGGGAACCGAATTAACCTCTTTTCAAGGATGCTATCGGGGAACTCAATTTGAAATTCAGTAAACGACCTACGCCGACACCATAGGCTTTTCAGTATCTTAGCACTTTTATTCCCGCTTGCGGGGCTAGTCTTTACCCGGTCGAATAGGGTTTTACCTCTGTACCCCGACCGGGGTAAACTTGTGTTTTCCAGGATACTCACCGGGTTAAAAAGTTGTCATCTGTAGCGGATTTAACTGCAAACTCTATCTTGATCGGTTATTATCCCCCTCGACTAACTCTATGTTAATCACCAACACGCACAAATCTTAGCTCAAAATGACAGTCCATATATCGGACATTAACAGTGACAGCTTGGACTCCACAAATTGCACAAATCAAACTCAATAGCTTTACATAACGCCCTCTGATGTGAAGTAATGTTTTCTAGGTAACAATTTTATTGTAAAGATTTGGTCAAGATGAGATGAGATGAGTTGCTGTTACTGAATTTTTTGTATTAGTATCTTGTGTGTTCAGTTTCACCTACTACTCCGTTGAATTGAACAAAAAACAATCATGGAAGACTGGGCAAATTGTAGTTAGCCCAGGAATATAATGAGAGAATTCTAATCAAGTCGGACTTGTTTAAGTCGATTTGCTTATTTAACTGGGTTGCATATCTTTGGATTTGAATTTAATGATGAGCCTGAGTCGTTCGAGCTTCAGGAATTCATCATTTCTACGCTGTATATAACCGATATAGATGTTCTTGACAGAATAACCTTTGTCAAGGGATCTCTCGTTTTTGATTGGGGAATCCCACTCAAATCGCAACTAGAAGTCAGTTGCAGCACACGCCACCTGAATCCTCTATTTCATTAGTGGTCAACATCTACCAAATTCTAAGAACTCACCTATGAAGACTCAGAATCTTTTCTCTCAACTTGCTGATGTTGTTCAAACCCAATCAGCGTTATCTGCAACCTGGACTCCCTTGGCTAAAACTGAGGTTCATCCTTCTTCTAAATTAGACTGGATAGAACAAGATCATGCTTGTCAAGCCACTTATACCGACGAATTAGGTACGGTTGAACTTCAGATCAAAAAGGAAATTCAACATCCCTTTCGTGGTATTCATCGCTATCGTGTTAGCTATCAATATCGTTCGCCAGACGGGAACTTAATTGCTCAAGGAACTTGGGAACCTTCTGAGACAATTGTCCAGGCTAAACAACTTGCCGAATACCAGTTGCGACAATTTTTATAACGCTAAAAGATTCAGCAATTTTTCTGGGGGTGTAACTCTTCTCCTTTCCTTGAAGATTCTAAGTTTCTACTAAAACTCAATCCGAGGCGGGAAAGGAATTTCTACTGCTGGATCGGGGTTGGGATTTGCTTCTAGAGGCTCGAAAACTTCATCGAGATATTCTTTAGTATATTCAAATTCCTCCGGTTCTGCTCCTCCTCCCATCGGAAAGGTTAAACGAGAATCTTCTCGACCAATATTTAACTGCTCCTGCTCTCCGAGTTCTGCGGCTGAACCCATTGGTGACAACTGAGCTTCTTCGAGAGATTGTACCAAAAAGCTGGCTCCATTGAGATTGGCTCCGATCAGGTTTGTTCCCTCCAGTTGAGCCTGAACTAAGTTCGCATCTGTTAAATTTGCTAAAGTCAGGTTGGCATCGTCTAACTCCGCACTATTTAAAAATGCTCCCCGCAAATTAGCTTCTTTAAGGTTGGCGCCTTTGAGATCGGCTCCCTCTAAATTCGTGTATGCTAGATTTGCCCCCGCCAGATCGGCTTCTCTTAAGTCCGCTCCGATCAGGTGACGTTTGCTTAAGTCTGCTCCCCGCAGATCGCACCCACGACAAGCACCCGTTTGAATTAATTGTTCAACATGAGCCGGGTTTTGGGCTTGGGCGGAAGTCGATAAACCGACGGAGAAGAAAACAGAACTGGCGACTACGAGTGTAACTTTGGAGAAGATACTCATCTTGGATGTCCTCCCGATTTTGTCCAAATTGAGAGATAATCTTTAAATCTCTCTACCTCTAGAATAAGCTATATTTCGGAAGATCACTTCCCCCAACGGAAGGATTTTTTTCCCAAAGATTCACTTTTATCTAGCTTACTTCTAACAAAAAATGCTCTTTCGCCAACTTTTTGACCCCAATTCCAGTACCTACACTTATTTAATTGCCGATCTCAGTCTTAAACAAGCCGTTTTGGTCGATCCTGTTTTTGAACAGGTTGAACGAGATTTAAAATTATTACAAGAATTGGACTTAACTTTACAGTTTTGTTTGGAAACTCACATTCACGCCGATCATATTACCGGAACGGGTAAACTGCGAGAGTTGACGGGTTGTTTGGGTGGACTTCCCCAAGGTTGTTTGGCTAACTGTGCGGATTTTTATTTGGCTGATGGTGAGATTTTATCGGTCGGAAGCCTTAAATTTGAACCGATCGCAACTCCCGGTCATACCAATAGTCATCACGCTTATTTGATTAATAACCAACGGCTTTTAACTGGCGATGCGTTGTTTATTCGCGGATGCGGACGCACGGATTTACAGGGCGGCGATCCCGGTTTATTATATGATGGTGTTACCCAACGATTGTTTATTTTACCTGACGAAACTTTAGTTTATCCCGCTCACGATTATCAAGGACAAACCGTTTCAACTATTGGAGAAGAAAAGCGTTTTAATTCTCGTTTTGTCGGACGCGATCGCCAAGCATTTATTCAACTAATGACCGAACTTAATCTTCCTTATCCCCAAAAAATGATGGAAGCGGTTCCGGCTAATCAACATTGTGGCAAAATATTATCTAAACTCACCCCATAATCAGAAACCGGGTTTTTCGGGTTGAGATTAAACCCGCTTATCAATACTTATCAGAAATCGGGTTTTTGGGGTTGACATTACATCCGTCCCACAAGACCAATATAAAAACCCGGTTTCTCTTGAGTCTATCACAGTTATGGCGATCGCAGTAGCAATTGTTAAAAAAAGCTTTGCATTCGGTAACTTGAGAACAAAATCGACTTTAATTTTATTAAACGTTTTATTCTGTACTTTGGTTTTCATTTGTGATTGTTCAATGGCGAATATTCAAATGGTTGTTTTTGACATGGCAGGAACAACCGTTAAAGATCAAAACGAAGTTCAAGACTGTTTTTTTCAAGCCGCAAAAAGCACTGGCTTAAATACAGACTCCGAACGTATCAATTCCATGATGGGATGGTCAAAAAAATTAGTCTTTCAAACCCTATGGGCCGAACAAATTGGCTCGGAAAATCCCCACAATCCCGAAAAAGTCGAACGTTCCTATCGGGAATTTAAAAACATCTTAGAAAATCATTATTTAACTCGGCCCGTTGAACCAACCGAGGGCTGTTTAGAAGTCTTTAACTGGTTAAAACAAAATCAAATAAAAATCGCTTTAAATACAGGATTTTATCGAAAAGTGACCCAGATTATTTTACAGCGATTGGGTTGGGATAAAGGATTAAACTCTAACTATATTGGCTCAGAAAATTCTCTCATTCAAGTTTCAGTAACACCGGATGAAATTTATAATAACGAAGGTCGTCCCGCCCCTTACATGATACAAAAAGCCATGTACAAACTCGGACTAAAAGACTCAAAAAAAGTCATACATATTGGAGATACACCCGTTGATTTAGAAGCCGGAATCAATGGCAATTGTTTGTTATCCCTAGCCGTAACCAATGGTAGCCATAGCCGAGAACAATTACAACAATACCTCAACGATGGTTTACTCAACGCTTTAATCGAACTGAAAAACATCATCATTCATTTATAAACTCTCATACAATATCAAATCCGGTTCTATAATCAACGAATAACAGACACCTGACCAGTATCACCTGACCAGTGAACAGGTTTCCTGTGAACCGCCCTACTCCCAACACCGAATAGCAGATCCTTGACTATTGATCCGCAGATCATTTATAGTTGTGTTAGACAGTTATCAAAACTATTGCGTTCCCCTTATAGTTCTATGGTAGTCGGTACTACAGAAGCAGCCCGTATTTTAAAAATCTCCACCGCTCGACTGCGAGTTCTCCTGAGCGCAGGCCGAGTCGAAGGTGCCTATAAGACCGGGAAGATGTGGCTCATTCCCCTGGTTGAGGGCGAACCCATCATTCAGCGAGGGACAAGAGGACCGGCTCCCCGTTGGTGCAATCCGAGAAAACTTCCAAAAAAGATTGTTCACGTTAATTCTCACAGAATTCGGCAAAATCAAAAACACCAGGAACGACTTCCCGTGATTACGGTCAGAGAGGGCAACACCAATACTTACGGGCATACTGTCGAAATACAGGGAGGATGTCGTGTTGTCTATCGTCCCGATGATCCTATCTCTTGTGGTGCCAGGGTTTGGATTGAAACTCTACATGAAGTCAGGATTATCTCTTAGTAAAAATCTCCCGATCTCCCCACACTTTTCTGATGGGTTTAACCGGACTTGATATAAACTTTAAAATTATGGCAGAAATTCCATCAACAGAAGTGGCAATTGTCGGGGCGGGAATCGTCGGTTTAGCCCATGCTTTAGCCGCAGCCAAACGAGGATTAAACGTTACCGTTTTTGAACGCAATCAACAAGCAGTCGGGGCTTCTATTCGCAATTTTGGTATGATTTGGCCGATCGGTCAACCGCAAGGTTTGCTATTTAATCGAGCGTTAAAATCGAGAGAAATCTGGCTAGAAATTGCTAAAAAAGCCGGCTTTCATACGAATAGTTGCGGTTCCCTTCATACGGCTTATCGTCGGGATGAATTAGCGGTTTTAGAAGAATTTATCGCCACAACTGGAAAACAAATTGATTCGGTGGCTTTATTAACCGCAAAACAAGCAAGTCAAAAAAGTTTAGCCCTGAAAACAGAAGGGTTACTCGCGACGTTGTGGAGTACAACCGAAGTTATTGTTGACCCCCGAGAAGCGATCGCCAAAATTCCGGCGTTTTTATCCGCCGAATATGGGGTAAAATTTAGATGGGGAACCGTCGTGACTGAGATTAATTATCCTCAGTTGATCGCGGGAGGAAAAACCTGGAAAGCGGATCGAATTTTTGTCTGTAGCGGGAGAGATTTTGAAACCCTTTATCCCGAAATTTATGCCAAAAGTGGGATGACAAAAGTTAAACTGCAAATGATGCGAACCCCTCCCCAACCGAATCAATTTAAAATTGAGACTTCTCTGTGTGGAGGGTTAACGTTAACCCATTATTCGGCTTTTTCTCACTGTCAGTCTCTCACCGCTTTAAAAAATAGAATTCAAGCGGAAACGCCCTATTTTCCAAAATGGGGAATTCATGTGATGGTTTCCCAAAATTCTCAAGGGGAATTAACCATTGGAGATTCTCACGAATACGGCTTAACTCCCGATCCCTTTAACAAAGCGGAAATTAATCACTATATTCTCGACTATCTCCAAACCTTTGTACAAGTTCCCTCACTAGAAATAGCAGAAACTTGGAATGGAGTCTACGCGAAAATCCCCGGAAAAACAGAATTCATCGCCCAACCCGAAACCGGCGTTACTCTGGTTAACGCTTTAAGCGGGGCGGGAATGACTCTTTCTTTTGGTTTAGCCGAGGAAGTGTTTGCTTCTCTCTAAACTGGCTTAAGCCGACTCCGGTTTCGGTAGGGAAGAGGGATGAACCAACAACTCCGCAGTTGATCGCTTCTCAACCATTTCTTTCGTCACCTGACATCGTTTGACATCCTTGCGGGAGGGTAACTCGTACATGACATCAAGCATCAATTCCTCGACAATTCCCCGCAACGCCCTGGCGCCTGTTTTCCGACGATAGGCTTCTTTAGCGATCGCTTGAATGGCATCCTCTTCAAATTCTAGCTGCACGTTATCCATTCGCAGCAATTTCTGGTATTGTTTAACTAAAGCGCTGCGAGGTTCGGTGAGAATCGCCATCAACGCCTTTTCGTCCAACGGATCAAGCACGGCCACCATTGGAATCCGGCCAATTAACTCGGGAATTAACCCAAACTTCACCAAGTCATCGGGTTCCATTTTCTTCAAGGTATCCGCCGACTGCTTATCTTTAGCGGGTTGTTCTTTTTCACCTTGAATAAAGCCCATTGACTTTTTGCCCGTTCTCTGCTCAATAATTCGGTCTAGACCGACAAAAGCACCCCCGCAGATAAACAGAATATTACTGGTATCAATTTGAATGCAGTCTTGGTAGGGGTGTTTGCGTCCACCTTGGGGCGGAACGTTAGCGACTGTCCCTTCTAGCATTTTCAGCAAGGCTTGTTGAACGCCTTCTCCGGAGACATCTCGGGTAATGGAGGGATTTTCGCTCTTGCGGGCAATTTTGTCAATTTCATCAATGTAGACAATTCCCCGTTGGGCTTCTTCGACATCAAAATCGGCAACTTGTAACAATCGCAACAGAATATTTTCGACATCTTCGCCCACATAACCCGCTTCCGTGAGGGTGGTTGCATCCGCCACCGCAAAGGGAACATCCAACATCTTGGCTAGCGTTTCCGCTAACAGGGTTTTGCCGCTTCCGGTTGGGCCAATCAACAAAATATTCGACTTTTGCAACTCAATATTATCTTCTGCGGCTTGGCGCGTTTTCCCTTGAATAAAGCCTAACCGTTTGTAGTGATTGTAAACTGCTACAGAAAGCACCTTTTTGGCTTCATCTTGACCAATGACATGATTATCAAGATAGGTTTTAATCTCTACCGGTTTGGGAACTTGATTGAGTGTCACCCGACTCGGGCGAGGGCGTCGTTTGGGCGGAGGAGCGGCTTGCGGACGGGGTGGAGGTGCAGCAGAGGTTGTCGGGTTGGAGTCAAACAACTCCTCATCTAAAATCTCATTGCATAACTCCACGCATTCATCGCAGATATAAACTCCCGGTCCGGCGATTAACTTCCGAACCTGCTCTTGGGACTTTCCGCAAAAGGAACATTTTAGATGGGAGTCGTACTTAGACATAGTTGCCTCGTCTTAGATTGCTGGGACAGATTCTCCAGGGATAGGACGATTCTGTTTAGAAATCACCTGATCTATTAGACCATATTCTTTGGATTCTTCAGCAGACATAAAGAAGTCGCGTTCGGTGTCCGCCTCAATGCGTTCGAGGGGTTGACCCGTATTATCGGCCAGAATTTGGTTCAGGGTACGCTTGTGATACAGAATTTCTCTAGCTTGAATTTCAATATCTACCGCTTGTCCCTGAGCGCCCCCTAACGGTTGGTGAATCATAATTCGAGCATTGGGAAGGGACATCCGTTTTCCTTTGGCGCCCGATGACAGCAAGAACGCTCCCATACTGGCAGCCAAACCATAACAGATTGTTACCACATCGGGGCGAACCTGCTGCATGGTGTCGTAAATGCCCATTCCTGCTGTGACAGAACCGCCTGGAGAATTAATGTACAGTTGGATATCTTTTTCCGGATCTTCCGCATCGAGAAATAACATCTGGGCGCTGACGGCGTTGGCGATATCATCATCGATGGCGGTTCCCAGAAAAATAATTCTTTCTCTGAGCAAACGGGAGTAAAGATCGAACGCCCGTTCTCCCATTCCCGACTGTTCGACGACCATAGGAATCATTACGTTCGCCGGAGGGGTGGAAAAACGCTCTTTTTGGCTGACGCTAATGACATCGCGATTGTTATAACTCAACATGGGGTGAGGAGAAGACTCAGATGTAATCATGGGATAGATAATCGGTTCTCAACGATATGTTTTAATTAACCTCTAGATTTTCAAACCCAGTACCTTCGAGGCTATTGGGCTGTTTTTGAACTCGTCGAACTCTATATCATCTATTATGCCTTAATTCGACTCAAACGGGAGAGGGAGAGGTGGGGAGGTGGGGAGGTGGGGAGGTGGGGAGGTGGGGAGATGGGGAGGTGGGGAGGTGGGGAGATGGGGAGGTGGGGAGATGGGGAGATCTTGCCTTCTGCCTTCTGCCTTCTGCCTTCTGCCTATCCCCTGTCCCCTGCCCCCTATTTCCTTAAACTTATTCTTCCTCGGTTGAAGTTTCGGAGGTCAAGACTTCCACTTCCACCTCGGAGGATTCTTCAGAAGTTTCGGCTTCTTCCGACTCCTCGGACTCACTCAAAGACCCGGACGGTACCAATTCTACCGTACAGTTTTCCTCTAACCAACTGTAGGTCTTTTTCCGCAGTAAGTTCTCGCTGACCACTTCCCGCAGGCGATCCGGATCGACCTCCTGGCCTTGCAATTGAGCCATTGTTTTGGCTTCTTCGGCTTGAATTTCCTCCTCAGAAACCGTAATTGATTCTTGCTTGGCAATTTCTTCTAAAGCCAAAGACTGTTTAAGCTGTTCAATGGCTTGGGGGCGAGAACGTTCCCGCATTTGGGGAATCATTTCTTGGGTAAACAGCCGCTTGATATCGACCCCCATCTGACTTAACTGCATGGCTTGCTGAGTCAGAACTTGATCAACTTCTTGTCGAATCATCGTTTCCGGTAATTCAACTTGCAGATCGGCTACAATCGCCTCAATTAACGCTTTATTTTTGTTGGCGGTAGTTTGTTCTTCGGCTTCTTCAGTAAAGCGCTTTTCTAACGACTCCCGCAGTTCGGCCAGGGTTTCAAACTCGCTGACTTCTTGGGCGAAATCATCATCAAGTTCGGGAAGTTCTTTTTCCTTGAGTTCGTTTAAGGTAATGGTAAATTTCGCCGGCTGTCCGGCCAATTCCTCATTCCCATAATCTTCGGGAAAAGCCACCTCAAGTTCCTTGGTTTCCCCGGGGGTCATGCCAACCATTCCTTCGGTAAAACCGGGAATAAATTGTCCCTCTACTAACTCAACTTGGAAGTTTTCCGCACTTCCCCCCGGAATTTCTCGGGGTTCGCCTTCTTCTGTGGTTTCATTGGCAAAGATGCCTTTGAAGTCTACAAACGCCACATCTCCCGTTTGGGCGGGACGGTTTTCCACCGGAACTAACGTCGATAATTTCGCCCGTTCCTGTTCTAACACTTCATCGACCCGAGCCGGATCGAATTTTACTTCTTCGGCTTGTACGGTTAAGCCTTTATACTGGCCGAGTTGGACCTCCGGGGCGACATCAACCGCCGCTTTAATGGTTAAAAGCTGTCCCGGTTCGTACTGGGCGACCAATTCTTCCACATCACCCCGGAGTTCAAAACTGCCAATAGCCGGGATATTTTCTTGTTCAACCGCCTTCGGTAAGCACTGCTGCATCAAATCATCAAGGGCCGCCGCCTTAATGCGACTGACTCCCAAGCGTTGGACGAGAATATGACGGGGGACTTTCCCTTTCCGGAACCCAGGAATATTGACCGAACGAGCATACTGACTAATCACTTGCTCGTAAGCGTTCTTGGACATTTCCGGAGAGATTTCGATATCTAGCCCAATTTGGCTAGCGGGAAGTTTTTCCTGGGTAACTTTCATAATCGTGGTATTCTGGAATTCAATAACCCCTCAACACATTTTGACTCTGGGGAACTATAATTTGGGTTGAGTTAGGCGATTACTAGATGTGCAATTGTATCTTATCTCGCGATCGCACGCTGTGATGGTGAGCCTCAATTGGCCGAGCGAGTTTCATCCCTTGCCTTACCCAAATTAAGATTGAGACCTGTGGCTGTGAGAGGATATTTTTATTAGATACGGACTCCTATTGTAGATTACCAATTTTGTTTGTTATTAGTTTTGTTATTGAAATTTCAGGTTTATTTTACAATTGTCACTTGAGGGAGGGTTCTGAACTTTGTCTAAGTCTTACCGAGTTGCGATTTTAGGAGCGACAGGTGCAGTCGGGACGGAATTGCTAGAGTTATTGGAAAGTCGCAACTTTCCCCTAGCAGACTTGAAACTGTTGGCCTCGCCCCGGTCGGCGGGAACTCAACTGGCGTTTAAAGGGGAAAAACTCCCCGTAGAAGCCGTTGACGAAGGGTGCTTTCACCAAGTCGATTTGGTTCTGGCCTCAGCCGGGGCGGGGACGTCCAAACAGTGGGCCGCCAAAGCCGTAGAAGCCGGGGCGGTGGTGATTGATAACTCCAGCGCCTTTAGAATGGATGCTGAGGTGCCGTTAATTGTCCCGGAAGTGAACCCGGAGGCGGCGGCTTCTCATCGGGGGATTATTGCCAACCCCAACTGTACGACGATTTTAATGGCCGTTGCCGTTTGGCCATTGTATCAAGTGCAGCCGATCCGCCGAATTGTGGTTTCGACCTATCAATCAGCCAGCGGTGCCGGAGCCAGGGCAATGGAGGAAATGAAATCTCAAGCTCTAGCTATTTTACAGGGAGAAACACCCCAAACGGAAATTTTTCCCTATCCCTTGGCGTTTAATTTATTCCCTCACAATTCTCCCTTGAATGAGGCGGGATATTGCCAGGAAGAGATGAAAATGGTTAATGAAACTCGGAAAATCTTTGGGGTGGAAGATTTGAGAATTTCCGCAACCTGTGTGCGGGTTCCCGTACTTCGCGCCCATTCCGAAGCGATTAATCTAGAGTTTGATCAACCCTTCAGTGTGGCAAAAGCGCGAGAGGTTCTTTCTCAAGCGCCAGGGGTAGAACTGCGAGAAGACTGGCAGGCCAATTACTTCCCCATGCCCATCGATGCAACAGGTCGCGATCCGGTGTTGGTAGGTCGTATCCGTCAAGATCTTTCTCACCCTTGTGGGTTAGAACTGTGGCTGAGTGGCGATCAAGTTCGTAAAGGGGCCGCATTGAACGCCGTGCAAATTGCTGAGTTATTAGTGGCGAAGAATCTTTTAGGTCGTTCGTCTCTAGTTGCGAGTCATTAATTGAGTTTGGCAGTCGGACAGTGAAACGCTTGGGAACGCGAGTCCATAGCCCAATCAAACCGCAAAGCAATTGGAAAAGATTAGCCAGGGAAACAGCACAACTGATAGAAGGCAGATGGTGGTAAGTTTTGGAAAGGTGATGACGGCGATGATTACGCCGTTTAAGGACGATGGCAGCGTCAACTATGAAGTGGCAGAAGAGTTGGCGGCTCATTTGGTTGACAATGGTAGCGATACTCTGGTCGTTTGTGGAACAACGGGGGAATCTCCTACACTCAGTTGGTCAGAGGAGTACGAACTGTTTCGAGTTGTGCAGAAGGCGGTTTCTTCCCAGGCCAAGATTATGGCCGGAACCGGATCAAATTCAACACAAGAGGCGATCGAAGCGACCCAAAAAGCTGCTAAACTTGGATTAGATGGATCACTGCAAGTGGTTCCCTATTACAATAAACCTCCCCAAGAAGGGTTGTATCAACATTTTAGGGCGATCGCACAAGCAACCCCCGATCTACCGATGATGCTTTATAACATTCCGGGTCGTACCGGAGTGGGTCTACAACCGGAGACGGTAGCGCATTTAGCAGAAATCTCGAATATTGTCGCGATTAAGGAAGCCAGCGGCAATTTAGACCAAGTTAGTCAAATTCGACGCTTGACACCTCCAGAATTTAAGATCTACTCTGGAGATGACTCTCTAACATTGCCACTATTGGCAGTGGGTGGTAGCGGAGTGGTAAGCGTTGCGAGTCATTTGGTGGGAAATCGATTGCAGCACATGATTGAAGCTTTTGAAGCGGGAAACGTGCAAGTCGCCACC
This sequence comes from Lyngbya sp., assembly GCA_035285085.1. Lineage (GTDB taxonomy): Bacteria > Cyanobacteriota > Cyanobacteriia > Cyanobacteriales > Microcoleaceae > Capilliphycus. The sequence continues at coordinate 17,096 of JAYKHV010000010.1, forward strand.
GAAACTCATTTACAACTCTTCGGGCTATTTAAGGCACTTTTTTTAATGACAAATCCCATTCCAGTGAAAGCAGCCCTCAAACTGCAAGGCTGGAAAGTCGGTCATACTCGCCCCCCCTTGTGTGACCCTTCTGTTGAAGTTATCGAACAATTACAGCAAGTGTTAAGTGAACTCAAACTGCTCAAATCTTAAAGGCAAAATAAGAAAAACAAAGTTTCAGACAACTGAATATCTATGAACATTTAGTCGTTAGTTGATCGAAGTTATATTGTTCGAGTTTTAGACTCAGATTAACGTTTAGCTATGGCAGTTCATTGTTAAACAATTCACCTTCACACCAAGAGGAAAAACATGGTTAAAAGCGGAACAACACCCATCATTAAAACTAAAGCTTCTGTCCGGAAACCCATTAGCAAAAGTGATGGAAATGGCTTAAAAATTATTCCTTTAGGCGGCTTACACGAAATTGGAAAAAATACCTGCGTCTTTGAATACGGGGATGAAATTATTCTCCTCGATGCGGGACTCGCCTTTCCCACAGACGGAATGCACGGCGTTAATATCGTCCTCCCCGATGTGACTTATTTGCGGGAAAATCGCCATAAAATTAAAGGCATGATCGTCACGCACGGTCACGAAGATCATATTGGTGGTATTCCCTTTCACCTCAAACAATTTGATGTTCCGGTGATTTACGGACCGCGACTGGCAATGGCATTACTTCAGGGTAAATTAGAAGAAGCCGGAGTCTGCGATCGCACCGAATTAAGATCCGTTCGTCCCCGAGAAATTGTTAGAATTGGCAAGAATTTCTTAGTCGAATATATCCGCAATACTCACTCAATTGCCGATAGTTTCACCGTTGCTATCAGTACCCCGGTTGGTGTCGTCATTCATACGGGTGACTTCAAAGTGGATCACACTCCCGTTGATGGAGAATTCTTTGATTTTCAACGATTAGCAGAATACGGCGAAAAAGGCGTTCACTGCCTATTAAGCGATTCCACAAACGCAGAAGTTCCGGGATTTACGCCCTCTGAAAGTTCAGTTTATCCCAACTTAGATCGGATTTTTGCACAGGCACCTGGACGGATTTTAGTGACGACTTTCGCATCTTCGGTACATCGACTGAATATTATTCTGAATATTGCCCAAAAACAAGGACGTTCGGTGGCGGTTGTCGGTCGGTCGATGCTGAATGTGATTGCTCATGCCCGCAATTTAGGATACATTAAATGTCGCGATGATCTGTTTATTCCGTTGAATTCATTGCGAGATACACCGGATGATAAAGTGTTAATTCTCACCACCGGATCACAAGGAGAACCCCTTTCGGCTATGACTCGCATTGCTCACGGCGCTCACCGACAAATTAGCATTAAAAAAGGCGATACGGTTGTCTTCTCTGCGAACCCCATTCCCGGTAATACCATCGCCGTTGTCAATACGATTGATAAATTGATGATGTTGGGTGCGAACGTGATTTATGGTCGCGATAAAGGCATTCACGTTTCCGGTCATGGCTGTCAGGAAGATCAAAAATTAATGCTGGCGTTAACCCGTCCAAAATTCTTTGTTCCGGTACACGGCGAACATCGGATGTTGGTTAAACATTCTCAGACCGCTCAAAGTATGGGAATTCCCGCAGAAAATATGATCATCATCGATAATGGGGATGTTGTCGAACTCACCAAAGATTCTATCGGTGTTATCGATAAAGTCAAAGCTGGAATTGAACCGGTTGATTCTTCCCGGACTGGGGTTGTTAAAGATGATGTCATGCGGGAACGGCGTCAACTGGCTGAAGACGGGGTAATTACCGTAGCGGTGGCGGTTGATTTGAATGGTAAATTAATGGCTAAACCGAAGATTCATTTCCGAGGTGTTGTCACATCGGTAGACCAAACGGTGCTGGATAATTCGATTACTCAAGCGATTGAATTGACTTTAAATGATCGTTGGTCAGAGTTTGTACGGACTTTTGATGGTCAAAAAGAGATAGACTGGGTTGGGGTAGAAACTCAAGTTGAACGGTCTATTGAGCGCACCCTAAAGCGGGAACTTAACAGAAATAATCCGTTAGTGGTCTTGCTGATGAATACTCCTGATGTTAACAACAGTCCCGATGAATCATCCCAACCCCCAGCACCCCAAACAACGGGACGGCGACGGACTCGGACGGCGGCTAGAGTTGCGTCTTAAACCGTCTAAATTGTCTCGATAAAACAGAGGGTGGGTTTTCTATTAACCCCACCCCAAACTGTTTTTTAATCAACTGTGCTTCTAAAAATTGAAAACCGCTTTTTTTGATTTAAGATACCAAAAACGATGCTACACCAAAAAATGTAGGGGCGTATGGCATACGCCCCCTAATCTTAAGTTTTCCGATGCTTTACATCATCAGGTTGACTCCCAACCAGTAAAGCAATAAAACACCAATCACAACAGACCAAGGGAGTAATCGGTTAGCAAAAGGAAATCGGGAATTTGCCATAGAAACTCACCTCTTTGACTAACATCAAAACATCAACTTTGTGTTTAAAAACAGATTATTATCTGTCAACTTCAAAGGAGATTCTGTAATGACTCCTCACATGGTATTGATTATAGCGGTTTTTTCAATTGGATGAGGGACAGTAGGGATTAAAAACCCAGTTTCTGTTAGAAACCGGGTTTTTGGGATGTACCTAGATCTGAAAAACGCTATATTTTAGCGTACCGACAAAAAAATCCCCATTCAGTTGAACGGGGAAAAACAATATTGAGCTAAAATTTAGACAAATTAGCGCTTAACGTTACCCCAGATGGGATTAACTGCGATCGCTAGCGACAACAGGCTCAAAACTGGGAATCACAATGTCATCATTTTGCTTGGTAAGCTGATTGTACAAACGTTCGGTATTGGGGAAATTCGCCGCAGGTAAAGTGGGGAAACGACGGTAAGGAACCGTATCTTCTCCAAAGACCTGAGAATATTCCATACTATTAACCATCGCCCCAATAAACGCTTTCAACCCAAGAGATGCCAAGATTTGGTTATACTTGCGAATTTCCGCTTGGTTTTGAGGCGCCCGACCCAAGAAATGCTTGGTTCCCAACTCAATCACCTTAGTATTGGGATAAGGCGTATAGAACTCCCGGATATACAGAGAAGTGCTACCCAACGCCTCAATCATCTCCTTAACGGTTATTTCTCCGTTTCCGAGCTTACTTTCGAGAGCGGTAAACTCATTTTTCGCCACATAGGGATCAATATCCCGCTCAAAAATTTGACGATAAGCCGCTTGAATTAAAATCTTCAGCGCCACTTTATCTGCGGTATTCGTCAGCTTGAACACCTTGGTTTGCTGACGTCGCTGACTCACCCCTTGAGAAACCCGATTTTGCACTTCGAGTTGACCCTTCATATTGTCAGGAGTACCGAGTTCGACAAACCGAGGAGCAGCCGCTTGCTGAACGATAATCTGCGGCATTTTCTCCGGTAAAGTCCCCGCCCGCATGGTTCGCAGGGAAACACCACCTGGGGTTAAATAACGTTCGTAGGGAACCGTATCTTCCCCAAAAGATTCGTTGTATTCCAGGGAGTCGATAATTGCATCCACCAAAGCATAAAAGCCCTTCTTGGCGCAAATATCAAAGTAAGAATTGATTTCAGCGCGCCCATAGGTGGGTCGCCCTAACAGACGGCGATGAATATACTCAACCGCTTTACAAATATAGAGCGAGGTCCAGTACATTTTACGGAAAGTATCCGACTTCGCTAACGTTCTGATAAACTCCCGTACCGTGATGTCACCATTTTCGAGCTTAATTTCAGCAACCTTGAGGCGTTGACCTTCGTAAACTTCCCGACCAAACACCTGTAAATAAGCCGCTTTAATCACCGCTTGCGTCGAGCTTTCAGAGAACTTAACGCTGCTACCGTTACTGCCTCCTGAACGCTTAAACCGACTGGGAACGTAACCCCCCGGAAGCTGATCGAGCTTGAACACCTTCGGCCCCAACGAACCCGGATCTTTGGGACGAGCCGCAGGGTTGCTGAGTTGGTTATCAATTCCTGCCCCATTGCGGATTAAAATTCGGCGGGTATCCTTGCTAAAGGGTGCAGGACTATTTTTGGGGTTACGAGTTTCTTTCGGGAAAATTGCCCCAAACTGAATTTCTAAGGGGTCGTTTCCTTGACCGTAAACGTGCTGATCGGGTAAGGGTTGATTGTATGCTGCAAAGAGCGTTACAAACTGAGGCACCTTACGGAAGGGCGCACTGTAGTTAAACAGATCGATTTGCGGCCCCCAGTTGCGGCATTCTTGAGCCTCTTGACCCAATCCTCGCAGATAGGGAACGGTTTCTTCGCCGAAGTAGTCGGAATACTCCTGAGAGTCTACCATTGCATCGACGAGTTTCGCTAAACCGCCCGAGGAAATAATCGAGAAATATTTGCTAAATTCTTCGGGAGAGGATAAACCCCGTCCTAAGAAGTGACGCGCCGCCAGTTCCACAACCCGGCTATTGACAAACGGTTCATAGAACTGTTTGCGATACAGGGGAGATTTACCCAAGCGACGAATAAACTCCTTCATGGAGATTTCGCCATTTCTGACTTTGGACTCCAAGTCGGAAATGCCTTGGCTGTAAGCGCGGGTAATGTCGCGCTCAAACACCTGGCGATAAGCGGCTTTGATTACCTCTTCTTTTTCCAACAGAGATAAACCCGGCTTCATTACAAACTTCTGACGACGTTCAGCCGCGTTGAAGTAAATTTGCGGTAACTCTAAGCCTTGCTGATCGCGACTTGGACGCTGACGTAGTTTGTTAGAAGGGGTCGGCCCTTGAAACTCAGAAATCAGCACTTCAAAGTATTGCTTGACAATTTCTTGCCCTTCTGCACTTGACTTGAAGTAACCCAGAGAAGCCCGTCGCATTTCCTGCAACGCCACCAAAGTCGCCGCACTCGAACAGGCGTTTTCGATGATTTCCCGCAGTCCTCGCACGTTAACGGCGATGATATTGGGATCACCGGCAACAATTGAATAGGTTAAATAGCGCAGGAACCAGCTTAAATCTCGCAGGGATTTGGTCATGTTACCCGGGCCGTAGCGAGACACGTTAATGGGCTGGAAACCGGGGGGAATAAACACCGCCGGACCTGCACCACCTGCATCGGCAAACAGCGATCGCAAACCGGAGAAAATTCCGGGGCCACCCCCCTTGTTGTCAACGTAGGAAATCGTTCCCAACTTCATCCCTTCGACAACGCTCATATCCCCAGCGCCCACCCCGGCCATTGCCATTTCGGGTTCTTGGGGTCTTTCGAGGAAGGCTAAAGGAGAACCGCCTGTAAAAATCCGGTTCGCCGCCCGGGATACAATCAGTTCTGAGTTTTGGGTCAGAACTTGAGCAATTTCTAAACGCAGTTTCCCCGAGCTAAAGAAGGTTGCCAGTTCGCTCAGTTCCCCTTTTGCCAAGAAGCGATCTTGCTGCTCGGCTTGAGAAATGGTTGCTATCGGTAGAGTTTGATAGAGTTGCGGACGTGCAACAGAGCTGCCACCACTTGCTTTAACACTCATTTGAATCTAATCTGCTCCCTACAATAGAATCGCGACAGTTTTCAATCTGATGGCTTCCAAACTGGCAATCGGTTGAGTAAGCATTTATACTGGCTGACTTTTCCCCTTTTGCAATCAGTTTGAGCCAAATCGTTCTTTCAGATTAAAATGATTTGGGTTGATTACTCGGTATTTGTTAAAAAGCGTATCGAAACTTATTGTATAGATTTAGGAGAAGTTATCTGAGAAAAAAGAATAAGTTTTATTACAGCGGTCGTCAACCCAGCCAGACGAGGAGGCGGAACTAGGGGCGAGAACCGGGTCTGCGAACATCACGGCGATGCTCTTGGTAAGCGGCAACTATCCTGCTACAGTTCTCAGTTGGCAACCGATATTATCGATCTCGTGCCGTCCGATCAAATTTACAAACTATGGAAGAAATTAGCACTGCGGTTCAACGACTTTACGATACTTACCCGTTTCCCCCCGATCCCTTACTCGACGAACCCCCACCCGGATATAACTGGCGTTGGTGTTGGCGAACAGCTTATCATTTTTGTACGGGTCGCACTCCCCCCAAAGAAAAGATTCGCATCTTAGATGCCGGATGCGGAACGGGTTCGAGTACGGAATATTTAATTGGGCTTAACCCTCAAGCGGCTGTTATTGGTATGGATCTCAGTGAAGGGGCGATCCGAGTGGCGAAGGAACGAACTCAACGATCCGGTATCTCTACACCCGGAACCCCGACACCTGAATTTCGCTGTTTGAGTTTGTATGATGTCGGTCAACTTCCGGGTCAATTTGATTTAATTAACTGTGTTGGCGTTCTGCACCATCTCCCCGATCCAGTTCGCGGACTGCAAACTTTGGCGTTAAAGTTGGCTCCCGGTGGCTTAATGCACATTTTTGTGTATGCTGAGTTGGGACGCTGGGAAATTCGTCTGATGCAGCGTGCGATCGCGTTGATGCAAGGTAAAAACCGCAATAATTATCAAGAAGGAGTCAAAATCGGTCGTCAGATTTTTGAAGCGCTCCCTCAAGATAACCGTTTGGTGCAGTATGAAGCTCAACGTTGGGCGTTAGAAAATCAACGGGATGAGTGTTTTGCGGATATGTATGTTCATCCCCAAGAAATTGACTACAATATTGAGACATTATTTGAGTTAATTGATGCTTCCGGGTTAGAATTTGTCGGATTCTCCAATCGCGGTTATTGGGAAATTGAGCGTTTATTAGGACAATCCCCGGAATTAATGGAACGAGTTCAAGGATTGAGCGATCGCGAACGTTATCGTTTAATTGAATTGCTCGATCCGCAAATTACTCACTATGAATTTTTCCTCGGTCGTCCTCCCTTACCCCGCTCTCATTGGTCAAAAGATGAGACTTTATTGGCTGCTATTCCCGAATTAAGTCCCTGTCTCAATGGCTGGCCGAGTCAAGCGTTGTTTGATTACGACTACCAACTGGTAAAGTTATCTGAGGAGGAGTTTGAGTTTATGCGAGCCTGTGAGGTGAATACCGATTTAATGCAGTCGGAACAATCTCAAAGCTTCCCGCGTCCTCAAAAAACCGTTAAAGAGATTTTGTCTGAAGTCAAACTTGATTTGGAAGGGATACGTTCACTGCGATCGCGACAGCTTATTTTGTTAACTCCAAACCCGTCTTAATTCGCCTTCTCAACTCAAGTTCTTGATAAAAATGTCGGAACCCGTCGGGTAACAGACTGTAGATATTTTTAGGATTGTTGCCCGAAAACGAGTGCTGATTTCAATTAAAAAATAGAGATGAGAGATCCGATGCAAGAGAATACTAAACCTGTTGGTCTGATCGCTGCGATCGCGGCATTATTGATCGCAGTGGGGGGAGGAATAACCTGGTGGACGCTGAGTACCCGTCAAACGGAACAACCGGATGTGGTTTCACCCGTTCCCTCTCCAACTCCGGGGGAAACCTCACCACCAACACCAGTTCCCCCACCGGGTGCCGAACAACCGGGAACCGTTGAAAAAACCGTTGAAATATACCGGGTTCAAGATCAAAACGGTGAAATTGCCTGGGTCCCTACGCCTGTTACCGTTGAGGTGAGCGAAGATGATCCGGGGGTAGTCTTAGAAGCTGCGTTCCGGCGTTTATTGGCTCAACCCACCGATGAAAATCGATTTAGTGAGATTCCACCCCAAACGCAAGTTTTGAGCGTTCAGGCTGATTCTAATGAGGTCTACGTGAATCTCTCACCGGAGTTTACCACAGGGGGCGGCAGTGCTTCGATGATTGGACGTTTGGGACAGGTGATTTATACCGCAACCAGTCTTAACCCCGATGCGAAGGTTTGGATCTCTGTGGCGGGTGAACCTTTGGAAATACTCGGAGGCGAAGGGTTAGAAGTTCCTCAACCCGCAACCCGCAAAAACTTTGAGGCACAATTTCAGTCAAAGTGACTACTCCCATCACTGACCCAGGGGTACAGTGTGGGCTTCCTATTCTCACGATTGACACTCCCGCGCCTTAAAAGGCGGGGATTCTTGGTTCACAGTTCATCCTTGCTCAGGCAGGATTGCTCCAACCCGAGTAGAGAGGCAAACTCCCCAAGCTTTAAAGATCCGGTCTGCCCGACCGTACTGAGGGCTTTTTTCAGAATGTTTCTGGCTGCATTATGGTCGCGATCTGCTACATATCCACAGGAACAAACATGAGTCCTTGTTGATAGCGACTTTGTTACTTTTTTGCCACAGTTAGAACAATCTTGCGAAGTGTTATGGGGAGCAACCGGAATGGTTAGCTTCCCATATTTTTTGCCGAAATACTCCAACCAATGACGAAAAGTAGACCAGGCAACATCTGAAATTGATTTTGCTAAACGTCGATTTTTTACCATGCCTTTCACATTTAAATCTTCGTAGGCAATCACATCGTTAGAGTGAATGACGCAGTATGCAACTCGCTTGCAATACTCTTTACGCTGCCGACTTATTTTTAAATGCTTTCGAGCATATCTACATCTAGCTTTGTGGTAGTTTTTAGACTGCGGTTTAGCCCCTTTTATGTACTTCTTGGATTTCTTGCGATTAGCGCGGTTCAACTGTTTTTCGGATTTTCGATAGAACTGAGGATTTTCGATGGTATTCCCTGAACTGTCAGCCAAGAAATATTTAATCCCGACATCTAAGCCTACCGCTTTGCCTGTAGGTTCAGTTTCTACCTTTACATCAACTGAAAGAATAAACTGCACGTAATACCCATCCGCTCTCCTGACTATCCGAACTCGCTTGATATCTTTGAGTTGGTAGAAATGAAGGTCGTAGGTTCCTTTTAATTTCAACTTACCGATATTGTTTTTGTCGGTAAAGGTGATTGCTTTCCGGTTTTCTGAAAGCTTCCATCCACAAGTCTTGTACTCAACAGAACGAGTATTTTTTTTGAATTTAGGAAACCCCTTCTTGCCAGGGACTTTACGCTTACAGTTCTCGTAGAACCCGGCTTACGCGCTCCACGTACATTCTGCCGCAGACTGTCTTGCTTGAGAGTTGAGTTTGTTTGCAAATGGATACTCCTTAGCCAGTATCCTGCAATATTTGTTGAGGTCGTACTTACCTACCTTTTTATTGTCCATCCAATATCTCAAACAAGAGTTACGGACGAACTGATAGGAGCGTATTGCCTCATCTATCGCTTGATGCTGGCTATTTTTACCTTTTGCTTTAAACTCAAAGACTATCAACTTAGACACCTACCTTGATATCTATGCTAGTCATTGTAGCATAGAATTGTAAAAAGGAACCGTATTGAACGCTTCTTTTTACCTTGGGGAGTCCATGTATCCCCGCCATCAATAGCGGGGTTTTATAGCTCCCCAATCCCCACCTTCCGATAAGCATTCCTGCCCAGAGCCTTTTATCTAGGATTTCTCCCCCGACAGATCGACTAATTGACAGGCGGTTTCCGTTCCCCAAAGTCCGCAGCGTACTAATTCTAACCCTCGTAATCTGACTACCTGAGCCGCCGCATGATCTCTGTGCGTTTTGTAGCCACATTCTGGACAGATATGCTCTCTTTCTTGAAGAGGTTTCTGTACAGTTGCACCACACTCTGGACAGGTTTGACTGGTTCCGCGAGGGTCTACTTTTTGAAAGTAGTTTCCTCGCTTCCAACAGACCCACTTGAGCAAGTCGAGAAACTGACCAAACGAAGCATCAATACACTCTCTTCGGAGCATTCCTCTGTTGAGTCCGACTGTATTGAGATCTTCTGCGAAAATGGTTTCTGCCTGATCACAGAGAAGATGTGCAGTTTTCAGGTGGAAATCTTTACGGGTATTGGCTATTTTTAGATGAAGTCTTGCCACTTTGACAGTCGCTTTTTCCCAGTTTTTAGAACCCTTCTGTTTTTTAGAAGCCCTATGCAGCAGCAATTTAAGCTCGCTTTTAAGTCTTCTAAAAAACTTCGGACGTTCGACCGTGAAATTGTCAGATGTTGTGACAAACTTTTCTAGACCTAGATCTATCCCGATTGCACGACCAATTGGCGGATTTTCAGGAATTTCTACATCAAGGGCAATTGTGATAACCGCATACCATTGAGTGTGTCTAGCCCTTGATAAAACCCTGACCTGCTTGATCGTAAATCCATCTGGAATTGGTCTGTGCAGATTGATTGTCACCTCGCCTATTTTCGGAAGTTTGATACATCCATTTTTTAATGGATTCTCTTTGAACTGAGGATACAAAAAGGAATTGAATTGACCAAACTTCTTGAAACGAGGAAACCCAAAACCACGAGAGCGAAAAGCGCACCCTCGTATCATGCAACTTTCTTATAGTTGTTTGTAATACTTGCGAATGTACCTCTTTGAGTTTTGGGTTAATTTTTTTGGCTTTAGGTAGGTTGTTTTGCTGAAGATGATAACTGGGAAATGGCACCTCAGCCGGAATAATATACTCCTTCGATAGCGAGCATCTATCCACATCACATTTTCGACTCGCAATCCAGTCTTTCAACTCCCGCAAAGCGTAGTTATAGACTCCCCTGCAAGTCTCCAACCAGTCAAGCATCTTGGCTTGCTGGTCAGCACTTGGATAAATTCGGTATCGGTAATTCATTATCAGCATACACAATAGTTTACCACAAGTAGCTGAGATTGGTAGATGTATTTCATCACCCCATGAGGGGTTCAAAAATACCTGGGGAGTCCATGTATCCCGACACCAAAACTTCGTCTATGGTGCGGGACTTATCGCTCCCCAAACCCCTCGTTAGTTAACCTTAAGAATTCGGAGATGGGGGAAATCTGACTTGAGTTTCATCTAAATTTGGCGTGGAAACCCTCGGTTTTACCGATGGGAGGAAACGCCTTCTTCAAGAATAATATAAACATTACAGATTGTCTGCCGTCTCCGGCGAGGGAGGATGTCAACTGGACAAGAGAAATGTAGAAACCTTTGATTCTCTTACCCAGATGAATTATTTGGCCCCATCAGTTTTGGCCCGATCAAAGTTTACTTTAATTTTGTCCGACTATCTATTGACTGCAATATTACCGAATGTTATATTATCCGTATTAATCAAAGAAAATTGATTAACTCATCAACTTTTCAGGTTCCTTAACTATTCAGAAAGGTCAATCTGTAATATGTAGAAAGAATTTAGATAACAGGATTAATAACATCCGTTAACTAATGTAAGCTCACCCGGTGGATTTATCCTCTGGGAGTGTCAAAGTGAGTTGCAGTTGTTAGTGAGGAAAAGAAATTGAAATCGGCATTACTTCTTATTGATCTGCAAAACGATTATTTTCCAGGTGGTTTCATGGAATTATTTGGCATCGACTGGGCGGCCCAAAACGCGCAGCACTTGCTAAATTACTTTCGGAAAAATCACTTACCGCTTTTCTATATACAACACCTTATGAAAGCGGAGCCTGGTACTGCTCCTTTCGTTGAAGGGACTCCAGGTGCAGAAATTCACGACAGTGTTAAACCCCTTCAAGATGAATTAGTAATATCAAAACATTATCCCAATAGCTTTAGGGATACCAATTTACTCTATGAACTTAAAAAAGCAGAAGTTGAAGAATTAGTGATTTGCGGAGGCATGACGCATATGTGCATTGACTCCACCACCCGTGCTGCTACAGACTTAGGCTTCAAATGTATCGTTATCCATGATGCCTGTGCCACCAGAGACATTTACTTTCGTAATCACTTAATTCTCGCCAGAGAAGTGCATTGCGCGATCTTGAGTGCCTTAGAAACTGCCTATGCACAAGTCCTGAGTTTACGTGAGTTTATGACCCTGAAAAGTGGTCAAGCTGAAATTTAATCTTCAAATTGCTAAAATCGAGCCTTGTATTTTAGCGATACAAAACTACCCAAAAGAGTCTGAATTTTCCTATGAATTTGAATGAACAATCTAATTCCCTAGAAGTCTTGTCAGACTGGGTTGAGGGAACTCTACGAAATGACCGACCCACAGGACTACAACTGGACGCTTTCAACTGCACAAGTCCTGAGTTTACCTGAGTTTATGACCCTGAAAAGTGGTCAAGCTGAAATTTAATCTTCAAATTGCTAAAATCGAGCCTTGTATTTTAGCGATACAAAACTACCCAAAAGAGTCTGAATTTTCCTATGAATTTGAATAATCAATCTAATTCCCTAGAAGTCTTGTCAGACTGGGTTGAGGGAACTCTACGAAATGACCGACCCACAGGACTACAACTGGACGCTTTCAACCCTCAATTATTCCGTAAAAATCTAGACGTTGTGATCTCGAAGCTAGAACAATATTTAGCTGACTCTTCCATTCGGGGCATTGAACTAACCAACCCCTATGAGCTTTTACACCAAGCAAAAGACTTGATGGCAACTTCAAGTAACGGACTAGGGTTAAAAGAGCAAGAAAAGCTAGAAGCCATCATTGACCTATATTTAAAAACAGGGATCGCAGTTCACTCCCCTGGCTATATGGGACGGCAATTTTCTGGTGTCATTCCCCTGGCGGGTATTATGGATTTAGTGAACTCTACGATTAATCAGCCATCCTCATTTTACGAAGCGGCTCAGTTACCCAACGTCGTTGAAGAAATTATGGCCAATGAATTGAACCAGTTCATTGGTTGGGAACCCGGACAGTTTGCTATGGTAACCACCTCAGGAGGCTCATTAGGCAGTTTAACCGCCCTCTTAGCCGCCAGAAATGATAAATTCCCTCAGATCTGGTCTGAGGGAGTTTCTGCTTTAAAGGGGCAAGGTCGTCCGGCGATCGCCGTTGGGGATGCTCATTATAGTATTTCGCGGGCTGTGGGTATTTTAGGCATTGGAGAAGAGCAGATAGTTCGGTTACCGTTGAATGAGAAAAAACAAATTTGTCTCGAAAAGGTAAGACCAACCCTAGAAGCAGCGGCCCAAAGAGGGTTAAATATTTTTGCGATGGTTGCCTCAGCAGGAACCACAACCCTGGGTGCGTTTGACTCCCTTGACCAATTAGCTGATATTGCCCAAGAAGAAAACATCTGGCTTCATGTTGATGGCTGTCACGGGGGAAGTTTACTGGTTTGCGATCAATTACGCCACAAATTAAAAGGCATTGAAAAAGTCGATTCTTTTGTGTGGGATACTCACAAGACGATGTTTTTGCCTGGGGTGTGTACCCTTCTTTTCTACAAAAATAAAGAAAAGAGTTATGGAGCCTTCCAGCAAAATGCCAGTTATGTCTTTGAAAAACAACCCGACATTTACACCCAATTTGATAGAGCGCAACAGAACTTTGAATGTACCAAACGACCCCTAATTATGAATTTGTGGGTAACCTGGAGCATTTATGGCAGAAAATTATTTGCCGATAAACTGGAATATTTGTGTCAGTTGACCCAAGACGCTTATCAGATACTTGAAGAAGAAGCAGATTTCCAGACCATCCATGACCCAGAAATGAATATCCTCTGCTTTCGTTATCTTCCCTCCAATTTAGACGAAAAAGCATTGCCTGATTTTCAAGTTACCATCAGAAACAGCCTCAAAGAAGGGGGGAATTTTTTCATCTCTAAAGTTAACGTTGATGAAAAACCCTGTCTGCGTGTTGTTTTTATGAATCACAAAATCGAGACGGCTCATTTCCAATTATTGCTTCGTGAAATTCGGAAAATCGGACAAGAAATCATTGACAAATCCTCAAAAATTTAACCGGGTGAATTAGTTCAGCCTAAATGCCCTAAAGATGCTTCTCAAGCATCAGATTTTCAATTAAAAAAATAAGGAATAACTATGACTCAAACCCCCGTAGTTGTCGATTCTTCTATCGAGCAAATGGTTAATCAGTTGATTACACCAGAAGAGTTGCAACCCAAATCAATTGATGAAGTGGTAAAACTGCCCTCATTCGCCGAGAAAATGAACGAATGTGCCAAGCTCTGTGAGCAACCTTACAGCGAAATTGACCATTCCATTCAAAATGCTTTGGTCATGCGGCGTTTGCAACAAATGATCCATACTTTAAACCTCAATCCCTTGTGGAAAGAAAGGATTGAAAAATCAGGGGTGAATGAAGTTCCCCGTAATTTTGAAGAATGGCAGCAATTACCGATTTCTGATAAGACGGTGATGAGTGACTTTTTTATGGGAGATAGACCCGGGTTAGTCGTCCCGTTAAACTATGGTGGCTTTGAAATTGTCGCTAGCGGGGGAACCAGTAGTGGGGTTCCCGCAGAGATGGTTTATTCTTTGCGGGAGTTACAGGATACCTACAAAATTGCGGGTGATTTCATTGGCAATTATATGCTCAAAGATTACCTGGCAGGAGATGACCCCAAGTGGGTGGCGACAACCTTGGCTGATTTCCAAATGTGGAGTAGCGGGACAATGGTTGGCGGGGTTTTACAAAGTATACCAGGCATCAATTATATTGGTGCTGGTCCGATGATGAAAGAAGTCTATCAACATATGATGTCTTACAAAGGGCCTAAGGCGATTATGGCGATTTCAGCAGGTATTGCCATACTTAGCGATCTTGGAGTTGGTTTGAATGAAGAAGCCAGAAAAAGTTTTCGTGTGGCTATGTACGGTAGTGGAGTTTTACCGCACCGCAAACAAATTGAACTCAAGCAAATGTATCCTAATGTAGCGATTTTAAGCTATTTTGCAACGGTTCAAAACGAGGCGATCGGTTTACAATTCAAAGAAGACTCTCCTTATTTAGCGGCAGTTCCTGGGTTACATCTCATTGAAATTGTTGATGAAGAGGGGCGTTGGGTTGCTGAGGGAGAAGAAGGAGAATTGGTCGTCACTCGACTTCATGCCCATGAAACACCGTTTCTCAGGTTTAAATCAGGGGATAAGGTGATTCGTAGACCTAATTTGGACGGGCCAGGTCTGAAGACTCAACAATTTGAGTTTTTAGGACGTAGTGGGGATGTTATTCATCTGGGAGACACACAATTTCCAGCACCTCCAGTTTATCAGACGCTCTGTCATCAATTAAAAGAAGCTGGAGTTTTTGATTTGGAAGCCTTGGCTCATGAAACTCAGTTTGTTAATCATCGCACTCACAAAACTCTATCTTTAATTGCTGCGGTAGATGAGCCTAAAGATTTGTTTATCAAAATAGAAAACACCCTTGGTTCTGAAGGGGTAAAACGTTTGTTTATCGAAGCTTTAAGTAGTTCTCTGTCTATATTTAACAAGGGAGAAGCGAATCCTTCTTACGTTGAAAAGACGGGATATCGCTTTGAAGTGAAATTAGTTAAACGCTGGTCTGAGGAAATTTATCGAACGCCTTTAAGTAAGGTTCCTGTAATTAGGGATATTGTTTAAACGGGTGATTACTTTAACTCATTATTCAGCTAATAATCACTGGATTATGGTTGACTTATGTTGGCTATTTTTTTAGTGGTAGATAAAACTTTATTTGAGAGTTTACTTTTGGGTAACTTTCTCATCTAAACTGCTGTTTTTGAGTTATTTGTGTGGAGATAATGGGTTATTATTTCCACCAGATTGCTGCGTTTTTTAGAGTCAGTAATACTTCCGAAAAAATCGTGAATCATTGAACAATTTTTGTGATAGAGTTAAGCTGAAAAGCAATTTTATATGGCCCAAAGACAGGCTAAGAATTGTTTTCCAGTTGACCCAATCTGGCCAAAGATTGGCCGCAAAAATTCACTGTCTTTGGACTTTTTAAAAGTTCAATAAATTTTACAAAAAATCGTGAATTTTTGAACAATTTTTGTGATAGAGTTAAGCTGAAGAAACGATTCTAAATAGCCCAATGATCGGGCCAAGAATTGTTTTCCAGTTGACCAAGCTTGCCCTTTGTACCACACAGAAAACCAAGAGAACTGAGTTAAGCAAACTTCCTTTTCTCTGGGACATTTTTTGCAGCAAACGAATAGGAGGAAAATTGTGGAATCCAAAATCACCATATTTTGTGTCGTCGATGTCATTGAATCCCTGTCAGGGGGAACCCTCGGCAATGGCAACCTCTGCATGATGGACAATAGTCCCCTGGACAGTCTTAATCAAGGAACCCCCAACCTGTGTACCTTATGTTACCCAGGACAAACCATTTATTGGCATATGTTAGCCCTTGATTTACAGACTCCCGTTGCCATCAGAAACATCTCGTTTTTCGGTCTTGACGGTAGTGGCGCAAAACCACCAAGCGACCCAATGAATGCCGAAAGTGACAAACTTCACTTAAACGTTTGGGAAGGAGTTGTTCCCTATTGGATGATTCCTGGTGTGGAGTACCGATACCGATTTGAACTGCAAATGTATGAAGGCAAGAACAGCATTATGTATGTTGATACACCGTCTCTAAAATGTGTTGCAGGCTAGCTCAACAAGAAACATAAACAGGAGCGGTACGTTAGGGCAGTTTACCCTCCATTGTTCTCTAGGACAAATCAACTTTAACTCAGGAAGAAAAGTTATGAGCCAACAATTAGGAATCATATTGATGGTTGATGTAGAGGCTGCCATAAAAGCCAACACATTAAAAGGGAATACTTACCTGTTCGACAACATGAAATTGCAAGGGTCTGAAGGTCAAGGAACCGATAGCTTAGTATCTGCTGTCAATGGAAGCTATTGGTGCGATGGATCTCAGGCAAATGAGCAGGTCTTAAACTGGCTACCCTACGGAGTGGGTTCTCTACCTCCAACAATTCCCAAATCCTTTTTAACCGATAAATTAAAAAATAGTGATCGTCAAGCACTCAATGAGTTTGAACAACTTGTTGAGAGAATCGAGACAAGCGACAAAGGCAGTTTTAGCAATGTTGCAGCTATCGTGAATGAACTCAAAAGAATCGCAGGTAGCAAAGGCCAGAAAACTCAAGTCACAAGTAAACGTAGAACACAAAAGTCTGATCTGGAGACGACTGGTCAAATGCTGATGGATGTGACTGGAAAGCTGGTTTATGCTTCTGAGGAATATGAACTCCCTGAGATCAATTCTATTAATCCCATTATTACCAATATCACTGGGGAAGCAGTAGACAAAAAAATCATTTATCCTGCTGCCTATGGTTCTCCTGATCTGGTGACTGACGGTTGGTACTGGGCAGCCTCTGTAGATACCTCTAAACCTGGCGTCTATGCTTACACCATGCACGTTCAACTCTATAAACTTGCTTTAAAAGAAGGGCAATGGACTTGGGTTCCGGTGGATATGACTTGTGATGCTTATCTCAAGATTTCTAGCGATCCCAAAGTCAACGGGTTCACGGGTGCAGGGGTGGGAATGCTTCCCATTATGTAGTCAATCTTAAGACAAAAACTATTGGAGGATAAATCATGGCAACAAAAACCACAGGGAAAACCATCACTATTGCATCTGTCATTGATGTCGTCGGAGCATTGGCAACCGATTCCTTGAATGGACAAGTCTATTTTATGGATACCAATAAAGCCAATGGCTCCACGGAGCAAGGAACTGAAAATTTGAAAACCGTGGTTCAAAAAGGCGATCGATTAGTTTGGACTGTGATCTTTTTAGAATGTGAAGCTTATGCAGCCATTGACGACATCATCATTGACAAGGACTACTGCGAACCCAAAAAAGAGTTTTATGAAGGAACAGATGTTTCTTATTGGATTGGCACTGTTAAAAAAGATGTCACAATGACTCGCTATAGCGTCAAGTTTAAAGTAGGCACTCGAGCAGAGCCAATTGAAACCAGTTCATCTTTGTGTCTTGTTGGTCAGCCGGTATAAGCCTTAACGATGGACTGGTTGGTGGCCCTATTGAGTGGCCACGAAATCCGGACTGAATCAGAATTTGTTCAACTAACAGCGAGTAAAACCATGGCAGATAACGGAACAACTCTAAAAAAGCAAAATCCAGGACAGCTTAACTCAGTACAGCTTAATATCGTCTCAGTCATTGATATTCATAAAGCTGTAGAAAGGGGAACGGTTAAAGATACCATCTACATGATGGACAATAGCGTTGGGGGTTCAGGTCAAGGAACAGGTCATTTACAAACCGTCTGTAAGCCAGGACAGGTGATCAACTGGATTATCTATCCGATGGAAATCGAAAAAAGACCCGACGGTACCTGGCCGCCAATGCCCAAAATCAATAATCTTGTCTTCCTTGACGACCAAGAAGGGGACGCTGAAGAGTTTGCTGAAAGCAAGGTCATGACCGAACTCAAGATTTATGGTGGGCCTGATATGATGCGAGATCCTTATTGTCCCGTATATTATTATTGGGCTGGAGCAGTCTTAAGTACCTTACCTCCTGGTGTTTATAAGTACAGATTTGTCCTTGAACTAGAGCAGGAAGGTAAAAAAGAGAAAATGTACTTGAATACGGTTGAGAAACCTTCTTTAAAAGTCATTGCGCTTTAGAGGAATGCCATTAATTTAGTCCATCAAAATGTTGGCAGAAGTCCACAGCTAAAGTCTCTACAGCCAAAAATCAATTTGATTGAGCTGGGGACGGGGCTTATAAAATCTACCACCGTGCGATGGCAGATTTTATAAGCTCCTGATGAATGATGTAGAATGTAAACTACCCATCGCCAACGCAAAGCTTATGGCGTGGGCTTTATCCCTAATCTATGTGTCTGGAAACAACGTAAGTTGTCCCTCTAACTGACAAGCATAGACCGAGATTCCAGGCTGGTTTA
>JAYKHV010000011.1:0-12747 GCA_035285085.1 Lyngbya sp.
GATAGAGCTATTTATCATTTCTCTTATGGGTTTAATACCCCACCGTCACCCGCGGTGATCAAAATTGTTTGGGGGCGCGAATCCCCATGCAATTTTCCCTCCTGACTCGGTCCTCGGTCCTCGGTGACTCCTTCTTCAATAATGTCCCGCCACTTAACTGATTAAATCCTACGCCAACTCCTTCTGTTCAAATTTATTGGTAGCTAAAAACAAAGAAGCTTCAATTTCCTGGCGTACAGCCTCGGTTACTGCACAGTCACTCTGGAGACAATCAAGCAACAATTGATTCGCTTTGTAATAATATTCTAAAATCTGCTGTTGTTCATGGTTCAAATTCAAATTCTGCTGAATAAATAGCCATTCTCTGCTCTCTCTCCTCGATTGTTTACCCCTTTGGTAATGTTGGCTAACCCCAGTTAAATACTCTTGCATCTCGGGATTTTGAGCAACCATCTCCTCAATTTTTTCCTGAATTAACTTGATTAAAACATCTCCACTTTCTAACAGAGAACCCGTTAACAAAAAGATCTTGTGCCATCGGGGTTCGCCCAGGTTAGAAACTAAATTTTTTAAACTCTGCTCTGATTTCTGTAGATTATAGTGATCGGCAATTTGTTGAGCCGTGAAATAGTCTTGAAACCCCGAGAAAGAGAAAGAAAAAATATCTGGGACTCGTTCTACTAATATTCCGTGTTGCAGTTCGATAGCTTTCAGCACCGCTTCACTATCAACTTGCAATTGTTCTGGGTCGATCCCATCATTAGCTAAATCCAGCAAATAACCATTAATATATTGCTGAATCTGTTTTTTGTGAAAAAAATATTTTCCCTCTTCAAAACTATCCATAGCAAGCTGACGGAATAATTTCAGCTTTTGGGCTAAGGAAAATCCCGAATAAACCTCATCCCGTTTAATACTTTTGCTTTGATCCCATTTACCCAAAAGCGAGTCCAGACAAAGCTTAGAAAAGTCACTAAATTTGAAGAAAAAATCTTCAGAGCGACTGAACATCAAGCAAGCAATATACAAAAACAAAGGTCTGACAACCAGTTGACGGAACTGAAATTTTTCCGGTAAGTTTAGACTCTTGGTAAATTCAACTGCTTGTTGCAGACCCTCCTCAACATCATCAGTCGGATTGAATATCGCCAACCATTTCTCAGCAAACTGGGTGATTTTTTCCTCCGTTAATGGAGCGATTTCAACATCGGTGAACCCTTTGATTTTGAATTCTTTTGCAGCCGTGCGACAGCTTACAATAAACAGGTTATTGTAATATTTCTCGGAAAATCGGCGAATTTCTTGGACGACGCTGGGAAAGTCTTGAGAGGAAACCTGATCGAGTCCATCCAACAATAACAAGATCCGCCCGTTATGCAGCAGGCTTGTTAGTGCAGTTGGGTTGTTAATTTCAGAGGTGATAAATTCGGCATAAATCGAGTTGAATAAGCTGAAATTTCCCGCCGTTCTGGACTCATCAGCAAAATCTCTCAAGTTGATAAAAACAGGAACTCGGTTGGGTGCAAATTGACCTTGATTACACAGCAGAGCAAGATGTTGTAAAAAGACGGTTTTACCCGCACCAACAGAGCCTAATATTCTCAGTTTAGAGTAGGTTTCCGCAGCTTCTATTCCCGACATTTTTTTCGGGTAAATATTGTTCGGGCTAAAGCGCTCAAATTCTTCGGGAGTCCAATTTTGAAGTTGAGCAATATTTATCCCCGGCTGGCTGCCGATCTGTTCTAAAATATCAACATCAATGTAAATGTCATTAATGTTGACAGGGTTGTGAAGATCTAACAGGGTTAAATAGCTGCACCTGTGTTGAATTTTGTCGTACCGTTTTGAACGCACCTGTTGGATGAGAACATTAATATCTATATTGCCTGTTTTTTCAACACTGTCACTGATTTTTTCTAAGATTTCGACAGGCGGATCTTGGGCAATTTCTACCCAATTGAGATCCAGTAAGGAACAAATTTCAACAAAGGTGTGGCGTTCGATGGGACGACCAGTAAAAAATCTCCAAATGGGCTGACGAGTTTTGAGATTGACTTCCGACGCTAAGTTTTCTTGGGTCCAGCCTTTACGAGCAAATGCTTTTTTCGCTTGTTGGATTCCCGTAGAGGAAGCCTTGAGTGAGCGTTTGGTTATTGACATAGCCATGTCCTCTCAAATAGGGATTTTATCATTAGCACAACACTTGGCGCATTTTCCAAATTGGTCTAGATGATTAGATAACTTATTTTATACCTTTTGATAGATGCTTGTCATTGAAAAAAGTAATAGAATGTTTTGGGGCTTTTTGTTTAAATTTTCTATCAAAAAGCATTGTTCCGTTTGGAACTGCTGTTATTTTCCGCTTTGACCAAATCGTTGAGAGTGTTTCACTGTGTTTGAATTGGAAAAATCAAACAATTCAATCATTAAGTTATACGCAACGTTGTTGATTAAAAAAGCTGTAGTTTATGGCGGTTCTAAAGTGTTGTTACCTCCATTGAACCAAGAGCAATCTCAGTTTAAAAGTAAAAAATAAAGATTTGGTAAAGAATGCGAGAAAGAGATGGGGAGGTGGGTAACGGATGGGTTGTTGCTGGGTTTTTTGGGTTAATGATGTATGGAAACGGATGGGTTATCGGTGGGGAGGTGGGTAACGGATGGGTTGTTGCTGGGTTTTTTGGGTTAATGATGCATGGAAACGGATGGGTTATCGGTGGGGAGGTGGGGAGGACCGGAGGTGGGGAGGTGGTGAGGTGGGGAGGACCGGAGGTGGGAGTCACCGAGAAACTGTTTACTGTAAACTGTTATCACGCTCTGACTGGTGACTGGTGACTGGTGACTGTTTATGCTGCGATGGCGTCACAATATAAAGAAATGTGAAGAAAGCTGTTAGGAGTATTTTATCGTGACATCGACAATCACAACCACAACACTCGGACAAACCGGAATCACAGTTCCCTCACTCTGTATCGGCACCTGGTCTTGGGGGGATAACTTCTTTTGGGACTATGGTAAAAGCTTCGGAGAAGGCGATGTTGAAGCCGCATTTAACACCGCCCTAGAATTGGGGATCAACTTTTTTGATACCGCCGAAGTCTACGGACAAGGGTTATCTGAGGAATTACTCGGAAAATTCATGCAAAAAACCGATAAACCCGTGATCATGGCGACCAAATACGGCCCGTTACCCTGGCGAATTTGGGGAAACTGTGTCGCCGATGCGTTAACAGCCAGCCTCAAACGGTTACAGGTGCCTCAAGTGGCATTGTACCAGGTTCATTGGCCGTTTACCTTTTTGATGACCCAAGAAACGTTAATGAACGCCCTCGCGGATGAAGTCAAACAAGGGAGAATATTAGCGGTAGGAGTCAGCAATTATTCAGCCGATGAAATGCAAAAAGCCCACGAGATTTTAGGGCGACGGGGTATTCCGTTAGCGACCAATCAAGTAAAATATTCCTTACTCAACCGCAAAATTGAACAAAAAGGAATTTTAGATCGGGCGCGTCAGTTGGGCGTGACCTTACTGGCTTATAGTCCACTCGCCCAAGGACTCCTCACCGGAAAATATACCCCCAGTAACCCGCCAGTGGGTGGGCGTCGGATGGACTCTCGTTTCTCAAAAGCGGGGTTAGAAAAAATTGAACCCGTGATGTCTGTTATTCGTCAAATTGCTGAAAAATATCAGCGTACACCCGCTCAAGTGGCGTTAAACTGGATTAATGCTCAAACCGGAGTGATTGCGATCGCCGGCGCTAAAAACGCCGCTCAAGTTAAAGATGATGCCGGGGCTTTGGGTTGGGAAATGACCCAAGCCGAACTCGCTCAACTCGAACAAGTCAGTCGCCCCTGGCTTTTACAGTGATCAGTTAACAGTTTTCAGTGACCAGGTGTCAGTTTACAGTGTTCAGTAACCAGTTATCAGTTTTCAGTGAACAGTCTTTACTGTTGCCAGCCGGATCTGTTGCAAGAGCGCTTCGCGCTAGAACTGTTGACTGATAACTATAAAACTGCACGGTACTGGTTACTGTTCACTGGTTACTGTTCACTGGTCAGGTGATTTTGCTCCTTTTTCTTGAAACCGAACAGAGAGGGAACTTGTTTGTTCAACCTGACAACAGGATAATATCGGTTCTTGGACGATATTGTTTAACTTAACCGCTTCATGTTGTAATAGATTGAGCCATTGAGCGGCAACTTGGGGATTTTGCGGTTGAGTGCGGCGCAGTTCCGCCAGTTCAGTCAGGGTTTCATACCAGAGACCATTTTCGGCATAGAGGAGAATCTTCTCGCCCCGGGAGGCATTTTCTAACTGTTGGCTGAGTTCTGCTGAGGGTGCAATACGAGCAATAACTCCACTAACGGTGGGGGGGATTGGTATATTCGAGTTAGTAGAGGTACTCATCTGCTCAGACGGACAGGAAAATGTAAATATCCAGCGATAGGTTTTGCCTTCTTCGAGGGGAGGAGCGGTTTCCGGTAAAGGGAAACTGACAATACCCGGCCCTTGTGTGATGGGAAATTTCCCCTCGTAAACCACTTTTTCGCTGTCTTCCTCTGTCAAAAGAAATTCAACTGCCGCCGGTCGAGTCGGAATATACAACCAGAACGTCGGATGAGCCGCTATTGTTTCCCCCCAGTTTGTTGTCGGAATTAAAGCCGTCAACTTTTGCGACTGATTTGGCGACTGAGAACATCCGCCTCGACTCCCCGCATCGGCTCGGGTTCCGGGCGCTCCGCGATCGGGGGGTTGAAAATTAAAAGTTTGTACAACAACAGAGTTATTCTTGTCAACCCTTTCTTGAGAACGGGTTTTACTGAGATCAGTTTCCATTGGACGAGACAGCGCCAACTGAGGGCTAGCCCACTCAAGTCCGGCTAAAATCAACAGGCCAATCAGTGAGATGGACTGACAGGATACGCTTAACGGCAGGCACAAACGGAGCAAGGACTGCATCATTATTTCTACTCCCCGGTTGAATCGTAAAATGCTTTGTTAAGATTTCCTCCATTCAGTTGAGTTGAAATTGAACAGAGGCAGGTGAAAACTCACCGATTTAGCTGCTTAACTTTGAACGACAACAATTTGATGCACTAGCAATCTATAGAACAATTTTTAAAGGTTCTCTCAACCGCATTATTTTACTGATTTCTCAATAAAAAAGGACAAACGGCGGTGATCACCAACGTGAAACCAGACGGGACTAACGGAACCCATCCTCCCCAAAGGAAGAAGATGTAGCAAACTCCAGATAAAACAACAACGGCTACTGTCACCGCAGATCCCAAATTGGATAATGTCCGAAAATTCCAAGCAATAATACCTCCTACTATAGACCAACTTCCTATCCAGACCCAATCCCCCCATTGACTCCAAACCCAAATTAGAGGACGACCATCAAGTACCGCACTGAGAATTTGACTGATCATTTGCCCTTGTAGCATCACTCCGGCCATTTTTTGATGTTGAGTCGAACTCGAACTATAAGGCGTAGAAAAGTAATCGGTGGAAATGGGCGCACTGATACCAATTAAAACTAAACGATCTTTGATCCAGTTGGGATCAATTTCACCTGCAAAGATTTGAGAAAAGGTGACTCGTCGAAGTTGACTCCCGGCGGCGCGATAATTGAGTAACAGTTGAAATCCGCGATGGTCGAAGTTTTGATAGCCTCCCGAGGGTTTGGCTAAGGGTTTTAAGACCACTTCACCCAATTGTATCGATTCATTGGCTGTCAATTGGGGTGTAATTCCTTCTTGTTTGAGGAAATGCTGGGCTAGTTGAAAACTTAAAGAAAATTGAGTTTGACAGGGAGAACTGCTATCGGGAGACATAAATAATAAATGCCGCCGCAGAATATCATCGGAGTCTACCACCACATCGGTAAATCCGAGTCGGTTTTCGCCGACATCGGGGGGAGGACTGACGCCGGGTTTATTGGGATCGTTGATCTGTGATGCACTGCAAACCGCGATTAAATTAGAAGTTTCTAGAAATTGTTTGATTAATTGGCGATTACCGGGTTCTCGGGGAACGTCCCGATAAATATCGATGCCCATGACTCGGGGTTGATAGGATTTGAGTTTGTCAATTAGTTTGGCTAAAGTCTCATCGGGTAGGGGAAAACCGCCGTATTTTTGAAGATCTTCTTCGGTGGCTTCTACCACTAACACCCGAGAATCAACGGTTTCAGGAGGTCGCAGTCGTAACAGATGGTCATAGGCGATCAGTTCCCATCCTTGCAATAAACCCAGCGATCGCGCTGCAATCACCAAAACGGTGGCAATTGTCCCCAAACCGATAATTCGGGACGGCGAAGGCTGTTGAGTGCCGCGCAGGTCTTGCCAACTGGGAGGAACAACGGTAGGATTTTGACAAATTACCGGCAGCCAACAAGCACAGGGATATTCTGGCTCTAAATCTTGTAATTTTTCTCGGGCCTCTCGAACCGATTGATAGAAAGAGGTTCCTGTAGAAAAGGCACTTAACCAGTGTTTCAAAAAAGCTTGGGCGACTTGATCCGGTACCGGTTCGCGCATGATCACCAGTTGGGGAATCTGCACATCGGCCAGTTGTCGGGCCAGTCCCAAACCATCACAAGAGTTAAAAACCGCCAGTTGTAAACCTCGGGCGATCGCGGCTCGCAGAGCATATTTTAACTCGGTAACGGTAATCGCGTCATGTTGATTAATATTTATAAATCCGGTTGCCCCGCTGATATGACTGGAACTATGTCCGGCAAAAAAGAGAATATCCCATCCCTGTTCGTCCCAGAGAAGGCGGTTGAGTTCGCTGCGTTGGGGTTCAACTAAAAAGACTGTTTTCGCACCGGGTAAGCGTTCCAACACCGTGCGATCGTGTTCGATATCAATACCGTGAGAGTTACCCAGAATTGCTAAAATTCTCACGGCACCACCCGGAGAGCGGTGCATCGGTTCGATCCGTTCAGCTTCTAAGGTACTGCTGAGACCGACTTCTGATGCCGGGTAGTCTTCAAAAAAATTCCACAGATGCCAAGGAAGTCGCCGCAGTAAAGGGTCGTCTGTTTCAATAATGACTCGAATTTCGTCTTGGGGCGACAATTGAGTGCGTAACTTGCGTTCAATCCGACCAAATGATCCCGAATCTAACCAACGATTGAGACTGGTCTTTAACTGTCTGGATAAATCAAAAAACTCGGCTTGAGAAACTTGAGCAATCTCTTCCTCGTCAAACTCAATGGCTACATCTACCACTCCCCGCCGCCAACTCAAACGATGGTTTAAAGCTTCGTAGAGCGATCGCCAACGCTGGTAAAGTTGAGCTAATTCTAAAGCGGGAGGCAAACTACCCGTGAGTCGAATCGGGGGATTACTTCCGGAAGTCCACAAATTAGCCACGATCAGGGGACAGCCTTGTTTAGTGTTGCCGTTACCGAAGTTTAAGACAACAGACAGACTTTCCGATTTGACGGATTTTCGGCGGCCAAAGGTTGAGGACGTTAGACTAGGCATGAGACATTGATAACAATTTCCAAATTCTGTATTGATGCTCCGCTTAAAATTTTTCTACTCTCGGTTAATCCCAGTTCTAGAGTAAAAATTGATTTAAACTTGGAAATATTCGGTGACGCTGGTATCTTCCCAGGCGATCTCGATACTAAAGCGATATCCAGGTGGACACTTAAATCGAGGGATTTGAATATAGTTGTCTTGAGTACGGGCCACCACTTCGCGCAACACCTCACCGGATTCTGAGCGTAAGGTCAAGCGGGTATAAGCCGGAAGATATAAATTGTTCGGTTGCGGGTGAAGTTGTATCCGGACTCCCAGACGGCCATCGGTTTCTGGACTCAATCCCACCAACAGGACGACGAGATTAGAGGTTTCTAGGTTTCCGATAGAAATTTGTTTAATCCGTTGAACTTCCCGTTGGGCGGTGCGACGGAAAATGACAGCATTAGATTCGCGCTGGGGAAATAACGCTTCGATGGACTGCCAACCGGTTTCAAACAGATTCTCTAACCAACGGCTTAAATCGATCGCCCCTTGACCTTGCCGTTGCTGAGAGAGGGGTTGTCCTTGATTGTATTCGAGGAGGGCGGCCCAGCGTTCAAAGGGAATGGCCAGTCGAGGAACTAAAACATCGGGACGGCTTAAACGTTGAACCAAGTTTTCCGCTTCCACCGGGGTTAACCTCGATAAGGGGGCAATGGGGCTGCGAGTTTGTTCAGTCGGACAGAATTGACGGGCAACCCAGAGAACGTTGAGATCCCCGATCAGTTCCGATCCGTCTAAACTGTAGGTGCGATCTCTCCAATTGTAGCGACCTTCGGTTTTCAGATGAGCATGGGTGGTGTACCCCCATACTTTCACGGACTGTTCATCGGGATTGACTTGGACGGCCAAGTAATAATCTCCAATCCAACTGGGAATATCAACCCATTCTTGAGGCACCCGAAATTCATCGGTGTCAATGGTTTCGCTGGGGATTAAAATCAGTCGGGTTTGATCGGCCAGGGTAATGACCGCACCCTCAACCAGTTCCCAAAGATTGGGAAGTAGAGTCTCAGATTGAACCACCGAGTCATACTCTTCCTGTAGCCAGGGAACCAGAGTGTCGAGACAGAGTTGATTGAGATAAGCACTCCAACGACGACTGGGGGTTGAGTAGGGCTGACTTTGCTGCCACGCCTGGTCTGAGAGGGTTGGGGAGATTTCCAACCTTAATTGAGTTGCTTCAGCAAGTAAGAACGTCATCGAAACATCTCCTCTGAGAAAATTGAATGGGGAAGTCTGATGGAATCAAGCGCGATGTTTACGGTATAACCGCTCTCGGTATTCTTCAATACGTTTGATTTGAGAAGAATATGCAGTTTTAACGGGGGATATCTTCGAGCAGATTTTCAACCGCTGGGGTTGTCAACCAATGTTTTCTTCATTTGATTTGCGCTCAATCCGGTTTGAGAGGAGATTTTGTTAAAAAACGTTTTGTTACCCCAGTTTGCTAACCGTTCCGAGCAGTGTACCCCCTAAATGGTACAGGGCCGTTTCATTCTAGCCCTAAAACTTGATTGGTGGGGAGGACCGGAGGTAGGGAGGTAGGGAGATCAAGAGGATTTTTATTAACAAAAAGGTATTTTTAATTAGAAACGCACTTCACCCACCTCCCCATCACCCCCCGAACCCCCCGAACCCCCGGCAATTTTTAACTGAGAATGAAACAGCCCTGCTAAATGGTATGATAGGCAGACAAACAACGCAGTCATCCCCATTGCATGAGGGATTTCTTCTACTACGCACTTCGGCGTTTTAGAAGCAGATGGCCGCGCTCGGGATCGAAGGACTCGTGATTGATGTCCATTTGTCACAATGGGGCGATCTTGCTCTGTCTGATGATAGAGGAATAATTTGGGGACGGAGTGCTAAACTTAACCCGAAAAAATGAATCGGTTAAATCACCGATCGCGTGAACTGTTAGCGGGTTGTGGGACTAGATGTTTATCGTTTAAACATTTTTGGCGATCAGGGTTAAGGTGAGTGTTTCTGCTTTTAGCTTGATGGGAAATTGGGGAAAGGAACAGGGAACTTATAGCCGAATTTTGTTGATCCATTTCCGGATCGCCCGACTCTCGATCAAATCATAACCCAATTTTAACCGACCTTTTTTCCTTTCCCCCCTTGTCAATTTGAGCTAAGAGTCGGACACTAAACTTGAGAAAACATTGGCAGATAAGAGGTGGTTTTTGTGAAAAAAGTTTTATCGATTATTCTCGGTGGCGGTGCTGGTACCCGTCTTTATCCCCTAACTAAGCTGCGGGCCAAGCCTGCCGTTCCTTTAGCGGGTAAATATCGACTGATTGACATTCCTATCAGTAATTGTATCAATTCCGAAATTCTTAAAATTTATGTTCTGACTCAGTTTAACTCGGCGTCTCTGAACCGCCACATTTCTCGGGCTTACAACTTTTCGGGCTTTACCGATGGGTTTACAGAGGTTCTCGCCGCCCAACAAACCGCGAGTAACCCTAACTGGTTCCAGGGGACAGCGGATGCGGTTCGTCAATATATCTGGCTGTTTGCGGAGTGGGATGTTGATTATTTCTTAATCCTGTCCGGCGACCATCTCTATCGTATGGACTACCGGGAGTTTGTCCAGCGTCATATTGATACCAAGGCAGATATTACCCTCTCGGTACTCCCTATCGATGAGAAACGGGCGTCTGATTTTGGATTGATGAAAATTGATGATTCGGGTCGGATTATTGATTTTAGCGAAAAGCCCAAAGGTGAAGCCCTCAAGAAAATGGCGGTTGACACCACAACCTTAGGACTCTCCCCCGAAGAAGCCAAGGAAAGCCCCTATATTGCATCGATGGGGATTTATGTCTTTAACCGAGAGGTCTTGATTAAGTTACTGACAGAAAATACCGAACAAACCGATTTCGGTAAAGAAATCCTTCCGAGTGCGGCAGCAGACCACAACGTTCAGGCTTATCTGTTTAACGACTATTGGGAAGATATCGGAACTATTGAAGCGTTTTATAATGCTAACTTGGCGTTAACGCAGCAACCCCAACCTCCCTTTAGTTTCTACGACGAAAAAGCCCCCATTTACACCCGTTCTCGGTATTTACCTCCGTCTAAAATTCTCGATTGTCAAATCACAGAATCGATTATTTCTGAAGGTTCCATTCTCAAAAAATGCCGCATCGACCACAGTGTATTAGGCCTGCGGTCTCGCATTGAAGCCGGTTGTGTCATCGAAGATACTTTGGTTATGGGTTCGGATTATTACGAACCTTTCGCCGAACGTCAATCCAGTCTGCAACAAGGTAAAATTCCGATGGGAATTGGTGCAGATACGACCATTCGTCGGGCTATTGTTGATAAAAATGCTCGCATTGGTACCAATGTTAGCATCACGAATAAAGAAGATGTCGAACAGGCGGACCGCGAGGAACTCGGCTTCTATATCCGCAGTGGAATTGTTACCATCTTGAAAAATGCTATCATTCCCGATGGTACGGTAATTTAGGTCTGGTTATGGTGCATCAAACCTTTATCTCTCGTAATTAGAAGAAAGATAGATTAAATTTGATGCACCCTACTGTGTTGTAAATGAGTAAACTAATTTTAATGATAGGACTTCCTGGGAGTGGGAAGTCTTTTTTCGCACGTCAACTCAGCGCCAAACATCCCCAATACAAACTAATTTCTACCGATAGTATTCGGGCGCAACTGTTTGGAGATGAGGCAATTCAAGGGCCTTGGTTAAGAGTTTGGAGTCAAGTCCAACAGCAATTTAAACAGGCCGTTGAAGAAGGCAGCGATGCAATTTATGACGCCACAAACACCCAACGCCGCCAACGTAAAGATGTAATTACTATAGCACGAGAAATCGGTTTTCATCCCATTTTTGCCGTTTGGGTGAATATCCCCTTAGAAATATGTCTGCAACGCAACCAAAACCGCCCCCGTCAAGTCCCGGAAGAAATTATCCTCAAAATGCACCGCCAGTTAAGCGACGTTCCCCCCTCTTTAGAAGAACCCCTAGACAGTTTAATTATCCTCTAAAACCCGTAACCCAAATATTACACCCAAATATCGCCCCCACTTGACGGTTATACTACAATTATAGTACAATAAAACTATACAAAGCTCGTTATAGAAAGAAACTATTACAACCATGCCCTACGAACCCTTAGAAATATCAACACCAAAACCCGTATTATCTTGGGCAAATCATCCGTTAGCATCCCAAGAAACCCAAATGGCTAAAAACGTCGCCTCCCTACCTTTTGTATTTAAACACGTCGCATTAATGCCGGATGTACACTTAGGAAAAGGCGCGTTAGTTGGGTCTGTAATTGCCACCAAAGACGCGATAATTCCCGCAGCCGTTGGGGTGGATATTGGTTGCTTCACCGGAGATACATTAGTTCCTCTATCAGACGGAAAATCTTATCCCTTGGTCGAGTTAGCTTCCTGGCGGCGAGAGTTTGTGGTTTACTCCTGCACCGACACGGGTCGAATTGTAGCAGCTAAAGCGATGGCTCGCTTGACTCGTCGCCATGCTTCATTAGTAAAAGTAGTTCTCGACAACGGTGCGGAAATTAAATGCACTCCCGACCATCAATTCATGTTGCGCGATGGCAGTTATCGAGAAGCAAAAGACTTAAAAAATGGTACGTCTTTAATGCCTTTTTACTCCAAAAAGGATAAGGATGGCTATACCTTAATTCAGCAGAATTATTCCGGTCGATACCAAAAAGCCCACTGGATGATTGCACGTTCGGGTTTGTTAGGTAAAATTCCTAAATTTCCCGGTCAAAAAACTGTGATTCATCACAAGAATTTTGACCCGGTTGATAACAGGCCAGAAAATTTGGAATTTATGGGAAATAACGAACATTCCACCTACCATCGCTCATGGGTTGAGAAAAATACTCATTGGCAATCTCCAGAATTTGAAGAGAATAGAAAGCAAGCTCTAGCTAGAAAAGCTCGCACAGCCGAGGGACATCAATACTTTTCTGAAAGGGGAACAAAAAATATTCTGCGGTATATGGAAGAGCGCCCCGAACATTTCCAAGCATCTGTCGCGGAGAACGGGGAGCGGGGAAAACAATATCTTGTTGAGTACAATACCAGCGAAAAAGGAAGAGCTAAAAGCAAGGAAATTGCCAATCGGATTTACACTTGCGAAACCTGCGGCACCGAGGTTAAAAGTCCCATTGGATTACACAACCATCGGCGAAAAGAACA
>JAYKHV010000012.1:0-13196 GCA_035285085.1 Lyngbya sp.
GTCAGAACTTGTTTCACGACATCTAAAAACTCACATAATGATATGTTAGCAGATTGAGAGTCCCTGTGCGGATTTTCCTCTCGACACCAAATCGTAGATTATGGTGCGAGCCTCCAACCCGCCGGAAGGGTGATTTTGTTGGGTCGGGAACTGCAAGCGGATTGGGTCTTGATTGACGAGCGTTTGGGTAGGCGGGTTGCTTTGAGCTTGGGTTTACCTGTGAAGGGAACTTTAGGAGTTTTGTTGGTTGCTGTTGGTGCGGGTTTAATGACGAAGATGGAAGCTCAGGAGTCGGTGTCGGATTTGCTCCAAAATGGTATTCGTCTCGGTTCGCAATTGATTCGGATGTTTGAATCAGAATTAGAAAAATTGTGAGTGCGATTGGCTTGGCTAGTGCGCCCCGTGCGATGATCGCTGGTGTTGGCTTGCAGGTGTTCAAATGCGATCGCCATTTCTGAGATGCTTCGCGATCGCTTTGTGGTATAATTGGGGGTTTAGAAGGGGCGTTGCACGTCCGGGCGAACGGTTTCGGAGTTGGGTGCGATGCCCGATTGTGGGATAATGTTGGCGGAATTATGGGATTGTAGGGGTGTGGTCGGGCGATCTTCTCTTTTCTTGGGTTTTTTCTATGAGTGTTAGAGCTATGAATGTGGGCGAGTTGATTAGAAGTGCTAACCGACTGAAACGGGAAGGGAAGTTGGATGAGGCGATCGCTGAGTATTATCGTGTTATTGAGTTGAATCCTAATTTTGCTTGGGCTTATTCTAATTTGGGCGAGGTTTTTGTTAAGCAGGGGAATTTAGAACAGGCGATTGATTGTTATTCAAACAGTTTAAAAATTAATCCGAATTCATCTTTGCTTTTTTATTTTTGGGGAGAAGCTTTATCAAAACAAGGAGACTTAGAAAATGCGGTTCGATATTTGCGAAAAGCGATTGAAATCAAACCTAATTTTTATAAGTTTTATAATAGCTTGGGTCAACTTTTGACTCAGCAGGGAAATTTGTATAGAGCGATAACTAATTATCGTCGTGCAATAGAGCTAAACTCAAAAAATGCTTCATCTTACTTGGGATGCTGTTATGTATATCTGTGTTTAGGAAATTTAACTAAAGCTAAAGAGTATTTTATATCTGCCTTTAAGTTAGATCCTAAAAATGCTAAAGTAAAGCTTTATGCTAACTTTTTTACAATTATGGATGGGCTAGCTGCCCGGATAAAGTCTGAGTTTCAAACAGACATTCAAAGCTTAATTGATAACTTGTCTCCCCATGAAACACCCAAGGAAAAGTGTTGTCGCAAGTTTAGAAAAATTTTAAAACTGGTTAAAACTTATGAAGAATTAGCCCTTCAAAAAGACTTGATGATTCCTGAACTACACGAATTCCATTTTAGAATTACTGACATTGTTTTAGAGGGAGGGGATTACATAAGTATGCTCAAAAATTTGCACCTTTTCTTGAAGCCCAATACCTATATTGAAATTGGTATAGAAACTGGAAGAACTTTTCAGTTAGCAAGTTCGTCCACTATTTCAATTGGTATAGATCCAAAGCCACAGCTAACTTATAAACTATCTTCCAATTCTAAAGTTTTTACTATGACTAGCGATGAGTTTTTTCAAAGCCCCGATATTTTAGCAGAGTTCAAAGGTCAAACAGTAGATTTTGCATTTATAGACGGACTTCATTTATTCGAGCAAGTGCTTAAAGATTTTGTCAACCTGGAGAAATATAGCTCAAAAAATGCGGTGGTATGTTTCCATGACACTTTGCCACTGGACGAGGTAACATCTAGACGTAGGCGTTCAACTAGGTTTTGGACTGGGGATGTTTGGAAAATAATTCCTATCCTAAAAGAATATAGACCAGATCTAAAAGTATTTACAGTTGCAACCAAGCCCACTGGCTTGACAATAGTTACTAATCTCGATCCTAACTCCAAAATTTTGTCTAAAAATTACGACGAAATTGTTAGTAAGTATCTTAACCTAAATTGGGTGGATAATCTAGAATCACGGTACGAAATGCTTTCAGTAGTTAATAACAATTGGCTAAATATTAAAAATAGATTAAAATTCGCCACCGGACACAAATAATTCTATAACTTTTTTAAGCATTTTTTACGTTACCCCATTGTGTTTATCCTAATGTTTTCTTATAAAAACTCGTCGGTTCCAAACCTTTGAATAGTTTCGATATTTTGGAATTAAAGGACTAAGCAATTACTCTAGTCCACAAAGTAAACCATTAGGAACTTAATATTAGCTTTCCAATCATCGTCTAAAAAAGGAGTTGTCAGGGTTTTTACTTGTTTTTGATTGATTGCAAACATTTAGAATTGCCATATTAAGAAATTTCTTTCAAATCTCGAACAAGTTTTGGCACGTAATTTAGATTTATAGGTATAGCCAAAGCATTGTGATCGACACCGCCCTTAAATCTATCTTGTTTGTAGCCAAAGAAGTTATCTTCATTGAAACCTCTGGTAATGCTTTCATAGACTTTATATTTGTGTTTTTTAAGTAGCTGAATAATTTGGGAATAGTACCTATTGCTTTTGTGAAGCTCAAAGTATATAGTAGGGCGTGCTTCGGATATTAAATTTTCCGCGCCAACAAGTACCTGATACTCCATGCCTTCTACATCGATTTTAACAAGAGAAACGTTCTGGGTAAGCCCTAATTCGTAAGCCAAATTGTCTATTGTTTCTTGAATAACTTTTTCTCCAGAAATGCCTGGTTTTATTGACATTCCACTAAAGTGTCCAGGCTGTTTATAATCGAAGATAGGAATCTCAACAATGTCGTGCTTGTCCCCTATTGCCCAGTTAAACAATCGAACATTGTAAAGTTCATTTAGTGCAATTGTGCCGGCAGCTATCTGATACATAGCCCGTTGAGGCTCAAAAGAAACAACGTTGCCGCTTTCTCCCACAAATCTTGCAAACGCTAGTGTGTGAGTTCCTTGGTGAGCTCCTACATCAAACACCGTTGTTCCTTTTGGAATAAACTCCCTCATTAAATTCAGTTCGTTCTCGCCATGCTCTCCGTAGAATTGCAATGCCCGTCCAATGGGAGAATGGATGTTCAGTATATAATAGCCGTAACGTCCTTTAATGATTTGTGTGTGCTGATTTTCGTTAAAAAATTTCATTTTTCTTCGTTTTAAAGTTAATATGGTTAATTTCGATAAATAATTTTTTTTATCGTAGCCTTGCCAGTTTGCTTTTCATTTGCTAAAATCATCTATTTTTTTTCAAAACCACGATTACTTCACCCCCCCCACTTTTTGTAATTTCTTCTACAGAACAACCATTTCCTTCCGCAAAATGTTTGCTAAAACTTAGAAAAGAAGTTGCGGAAAAAGTATGGTAATGAACATCATATTTTAAATTGATGCACTTAACATGAGCTTCAACAATTGAATCGTATGTTGTAGAATTATATACTTGCTTCTGAAAATTGAACATAATTTTTTCCAAAAACTCTCTTTGCTCGTCTGGCGTTGCTGGTGGTAGTCCTGCTTTTTTACGAATGTTTAAGCCACTAATTTCTATGAACTCCTTAATGTGAGATCTAGTAATTTTAATTATTTCATCTGCATTGCACTCAGAAAATAACTTGCAGTCATGGATTAAATGTTCGAGCGAGGTAATAGGTCTTCCCTTGTCAAAGCATCGCTCTGCAATTGGCACTGATAAGAGTAAATGCCCATTATGGCGAGTTTTGGAAAGCCAAGCTTTTAAAGTACCTATTGGATTGGGTGAATGTTCAAGAACCTGATTTGCAATAATAAAATCTTGAGATTCACCGTCTACTTTCAATAAAACAAATGCTTCATCTATAATATCAGTTTTAACAATATGCTTGTTTTTTAGCTCCGGATATTGTGCTAGATTCTCCTCCCTTGTTTTACAGTCCACATATTGAACCTGAGTACCTAATGAGACCATTGTAGGCTTGTGAAGAGCTCCTATTTCAATACCCGAGCCTTTCAAGTATTTTTGAGCCAACCTATCCCGATGCCCTATTCTGTCTAAATCCACCCAATTATCAGTTATTTCTATATGTTTCATGCTATTTTTCCTCCATTCCTCTTTTAATAAACTATCATTTTTAAAGAAAAGTGAATTAATTTTTAAAGAATTTAAAAGTTAATTTATGAAAATATTGAAGTTTGAAAATATATTTGGTTTGCAATTAGCCATTCTTAATAAAGTTATTTCTGTATAAAATACTTAAAATTGCTGCTGCTCGATGGGTATATGTGTGCTGTCGAAGTGCCTTTTCTTGGCAAGCTCGGGCTATGTTCAACATCCTTTCCGAGTTTTCTAGCAATTCAGATACTATTTGGGAAAATTCAGCGGGGGTTTCAAACACTAATATTTCTTGGCCAAGCTCAAAATATTCTTCAATTTCCAAATCCTCTAGAAAAAATAACTGGACAGTGCCAGCAAGGGCAGCCTCAAAGGTGCGGGGTCCCGGTGTTGAGGGTATAAGTTTAAACCTTTTATTTGCCTTGTCCAATCTTCGGCCAATGTTTAAAGTAATCCATGAGCGATTATACCAATCTGCAATTTCTTTAGTTTCAATTCTACGATTAATTGCGATCCGGCAGCTATCAGTGTCCCAATCTTCTCCACAAATAAGACAATTATGTTTAATCAGCGTTGGTTCAATATCCTCGATTAACTGTTGCCTGTTTGAAAAAGCTACCCCGCAGAAAAAGATATCTAAATCTTTCTGCTCCCCCCTTCCTAGATCTCTATAGTGTGCTTTT
Source organism: Lyngbya sp. (assembly GCA_035285085.1). Taxonomy (GTDB): domain Bacteria; phylum Cyanobacteriota; class Cyanobacteriia; order Cyanobacteriales; family Microcoleaceae; genus Capilliphycus. The sequence goes on from JAYKHV010000012.1 coordinate 4,782, forward strand.
TTATCGGCGGCGGTGGGCAAATGAAATACATTATCCAAAAAGTAATAGTCAACTGCTGTCTTATCGTTTGAAAAAATTACATCTGCCAAATCGAAAAATTTGTAGTTCATGTCAAATTCGTAGGGATCGTCTAACGCCCAAAAAGCTAAAACTGAGCCGACTTTATCACACATTTTTCTAATAATTGCGTAGTCTATAAAATCTGGCATAGCAGAACCAACCATAACCACCAAATCAGGTTTCAAGCGTTCTACGTCTGCCGCTAAAACTTCATAAAACGATTTGAATACCTGGTTTTCATCCGACAGTTCTTCTTGAAAACCACGAACAATAAAATCAACTATTCCTGCATTCCGATTCAGACTATTAGGAAATGCCCCAGAAACCATAATTGTCATCATTAAAAATTATTTTCACTAGAGTTATCGAGTGTTATTTTTGAAACTGTACAGAAGGCTTGCTATTTCTGATCCCACCGATCGTGACGAAGCTCAATTCCGTACAGTTTAAGATTTACGTTCACTGCAACCTTTGTTTTATCGTGGCTGTGATTCACTTTTTTGCTCTCTATAGCTTCGAGGTATGTTTCTCGAAATAACTGTTGATGCCGAGATTGAGTAAACACTAAATCATCCGTAACGTTTGAACGAATATCATCAAGCTGATAGGGTTCTTTGATCAGCCTGCGAATAATACTTATCAAAGAGGAAGGGCTATTCACTGGAATCTTGTAACCCGTTACACCATCAATTACTCGTTCCCCCAATGCACCAATATCAGTAACAATGGGTACCAGTCCACCCATCCACGCTTCGGACAAAGTTTGACAGTGGGTTTCCGGCCAGATTGAGAGATGCAAAGATACATCGTAATTGGCAAGATTAAGGGAACCAGGTACATACGCTCCGTGGATAGTTGCATTACACAAATTCAAATTGGATATTTGCTTCTCTACTGTACCATCAATAATACCAAAAATATCAAAGCTAACAGGATCATTTCGTAAAAAATTCATGGCTCGAACTATGGCATCACTACCTTTATGAGGGGCTAAGTTACCAAAAACAACAATTTTTAATTTTTCCGATACTTGATCTGGTGTCCTTATTCTCTGATCCATTACTGAAATGCGAGATGGTAGGGGAGCCCCGTGTGGAAATACCTTTCCACTGCCTTCTAATTGCGGATAGATTCTAGTTAAAATATCAGCCGTTGATTTTGAGACCGTGATTATCCGAAAAGCCCCATCTAAAACTCTCCCGTAAAACGCTCTTCTAGTCGCCTGACTTCCTGCCGCTATGTTATCAGTCGCTGATAAGCAAACATCACATTGGGTTATTGCTTGCCCACTATTTTCACAGTAACGATTTGTGTAGTCTAATAAATTAAATTTAATGCACGCCAAATAATAGTCATGTACAGATATTGTGTATGGAACTCCCAAAGCCTTTGCTACTAAAGCGTAACTTGGAAGATGGTTGATGAAGTGAAAAAAGTGAACTAAATCTATACGATATCGTATAAGAATATCGGCAAATTTTTTCTCGTAAGTTTCATTAGAAAGGTTAAACTTAACCTCAATTTTGCCAAGGATAAATTCTTCTATAGGATTATAGTTAGCATCAGTAATCCTATAAGTAACTCGTTTTCCCTGATCTTTATGCTTGTAGAAAAAAAATATATCAAAGGCATCAAGCAAATTTTGACAGAGCACGTTCTGATGAATTTCCAAACCACCGAATGATGAAGATATTAAAGTATTATGGCAAATAAAAAGCAGCCTTGGTCTCTTATTCTTAACGGTGCTTCTTTCCTGGATCGATAATTGGCTTGCTAACTTTCTCAATAGTTGACGGCATTGATCCAATAAAATTTGGATTCGGTGGTTGTATAGATGTTCTTTGCAAGCACGCTTGTAGCTTTCTTCAGCAATTTTCAACCTTTTTTCTGGATTGGCAAGCCAATAGTCTATCTTTTCAACAAGGCTTGTGTAATCAGTATAAGTATCTATCTCTCTGCCCACATCGAAAAACTGACTTATATTGCTGTTTTGTTCATTCACAAGCTGAAAAGCACCAACTGCTGCACATTCAAATATTCTTGGTGCGGGTGTATTGGATTCTAGGTTGTCAAAGCCATCTTTGCTGCCACCATACTTTCTAGGAAGACCAATGACAATGCGGCTATGTTGAGCAAAGCAAAGAAATGTTTTGTGAGTGAGTGAACCCTTATAAGAACTAGAAGGAAGGAAAAGCTCTCGTTGTGGAATATATTGGGAATACTGAAGCACTATTTTACTTTTCAGATTGGGTCTGTCGCGCAATAGATTATCGAGAATTTCTACCCGATTCGGCCATGCCGTTCCACAGAAGAATATATCGTATCTAAATTCTTTATTTTTATCAATGCCTATATCGTCTTTCGATCCAGCAAGAGGAAGGTGAACTGACGTGACAGGATACTTGCCACTGCTGGCTTGGTCATTTGAAAAAACCAAATCAAAAATATCAGCATTTTTAACATTTGTCTCGAAGCCATAAGGATCTTCAAATGTCCACAAGGCAGCAAGTTTAATGTAAGTTGCCACTCGGCTACAAATTTCTCTGTTCAACCTTTGACCATCAATGGCTAAAAAAATATCATAAGTCCGACTTTGAGCAGTAGAAACAGCATTGTGGTAGCCTACAAAAGTAACTTGTTTAACGGCTGGATTTCGCTTTAATGCTCGATAAATGCTGATTGTCAAATAAGCGTTTCGCGTTTCGTTGTTAGTGTTAAGTAACAAAACTCTTAATTTTTTATACTCTCCGCCACTTTCTTCATTGAAACTAAATTCATTCTGTGCCTCCCTCAACTTATGCTCGACTTCAACATCTATTATATTATTCGTTCCTTTCTCTGTATTTAAACTGCTCAAAGCAAAATCCAACTGCTGCCAAACAACAGCAGACCCCGGATTCAACTCAACCACCTTCCGCAACTCAACCGCAGCCTCCCGCCACCGTTGCAACCGCATCAACGCATAACCCAACTGGTGGCGAACCTGAGCCGACTTCGGATTTACCTCCAACACCTGACGCAACTCAACCACCGCCTCCTCGTAGCGCCCCAACTGACTGAACGCATAACCCAAATGGTGCCGCACCTCCGCATCGGCAAACCCCAACGCGATCGCCCTTTGGTACTCCGCGATCGCCTCCTCGAAGCGCCGCAACTCCGCCAAAGCCTTACCCAAAGCAAACAAAACCTCGCCCGACTCCGACAAAGCCACAACTTGTCGATAACAGTCCACCGCCTCCGACCACCGCCCCAACTGACCCAACGCCCTCGCCAAAGCCAAACAACAGTCAACCGCAGCCGGATTCAACTCCAATCCCCGACGATACCACTCCACCGCCTCCGACCACTGCTGTTGCTGCGACTTCGCCACACCCAAATAATAATAAGCCTCGGCGAGAGAGGAAGTTGGGATAGAAGAAGTGGGAAACTGCATCACCCGACGAAGACAACCCTCTCCCTCTTTCAATTCCCCCAACTTCACCAACGCCGCCCCCAAACCCAGATGAAATTCGGCCACATCGGACTTCAACTCCACCGCCCGACGCAAATAACCCGCCGCCTCCTCAAACTCTCCCCGCAGGCGCAACAACTCCCCCAACTTATACAAGCCCCAAACCGCCCGGGGGTTCAACGCCACCGCCCGACGCAACGCCTCAACCGCCTCATCCAAGCGTTCCAACTTCCAGAGCGTTTCCCCCAAATTCTGATAGGCCGCATAAAAGCCCGAATTTTCCTCCGTTGCGGCGCGATAGGCGATCGCCGCCTCTTCCAGCTTGCCCGTCCGCAGCAATAGGTTTGCTTCCTGAAACTTACTCACCATTACTCAACCGTTCCTAGACCTGGGGGAAATCTCTACCGCTGAAAATAGTACCACGTTCCGACGCCACAATTCACCGCCGACTCAAAACCTAATTTCAGCACCCCCACCCAGACGCACACCGTCAGCCAAAAGTTTCCCTTCCCTCAAAAAAAGCGTTCGCGCAGCGTGTGCGTAGCACGTATCGCGAAGCCCAGAAAATAGAAACCAGACTGACAAACAACCCCAATCAAAATAACTCCCATTCAGACACCTTTAAAGATAACGAACTGACAGAAATCTGTTCTTCAGGTTGTTGGGATGAATTTTGTTGAGTTGGTTCTAATTGTTCCGGCTTTTGTTGCGACTCTGCTTTAATTTTATCATACTCTTGTTGAATTTTATCTAATTCAGATTTACTTTTTTCTAACTCTTGGGAAACCCGTTCAAATTTTGACTGAGACTGTTTTAACTGTTCTTGCTTTTCTGCTAACGCTTGGCGAGTTTCCTGTAACTCTGCGTGACATTGTTCTAAGACTTCCATCGTCTCTTTGAGTTGAGTATGAGACTGTTCTAAGACTTCTTCTGTTTGTTGTAACTGCGTTTGTTTTTGTTCTAACTCCTCTTTGGTTTTTTGTAACTCCTGTTGAACCGACTCCGAGGAAGACTGTTCTTGTTGTTTGATTTGGTGTAGCTGAAAATGGGTTTGTTCCAACTCTCCCAATACCTCATCAAACTGCGACTGAATGCGTTCGAGTTCCTCGCGGGTGTCGTGGAGTTCCGACTTGAGTTGTTCAAACTCTTGTTGACTAATTTCTTGCTCTGTGGTCACGGGTGTTGTTCTCTCAACTCATACTTTTACGTTGAACTAATCTATTATTTTACGCCATCAAGCCGCTCTGGTGCATCACATTACAGAAGTTGTTGCTAAGTTTTATAAGATTCTTGATGTGATGCACCCTACTATTATTCTACCCCATCAAGCCGCTCTGGTGCATCACATTAGAGAAGTTGTTGCTAAGTTTCATAAGATTCTTGATGTGATGCACCCTACATCTAAAACAAACCCGAAAATTAGGAAATTCGGATTCAATGCGATCGCTAAACTTGTCATAGCTGAGTGCAATGAAGGGTCAATTTACCGTTAAAAATGATAGGATTGCTATAGAAATTTCATTGAGAGGTCAACTCCCGTGCGATTTATCAATCCTAAAACCGACTTCGCCTTTAAAAAAATCTTTGCTTCTGAAACCAGTAAATTGATTTTAATCAGTTTTTTAAATGCGCTGATTTATCAAGGAAATCCGACGATTCAAAGTTTACAAATCCTCAATCCCTATCAAGCGGGTTTAGTTAGTGGATTAAAAGAATCTTACTTAGATGTTAAAGCGGTTTTGGATAGCGGTAAAATTGTTATTATTGAAATGCAAATTTTAAATGTTGCGGGTTTTGAAAAGCGAATTGTTTACAACGCTGCTAAAGCCTACGTCGAACAGCTAGATATTGGTGCGGGTTATACCCAACTGAATCCCGTCATTGGATTAACCATTATGGATTTTACCCTATTTCCAAATCCTGAAAAATACATTTCTAGATTTTTTTTCAAAGAGGAAGAAGAACTCTACAGTTATCCTCGTCAAGAATTAGAACTTGTATTTGTGGAGTTACCCAAATTTAACAAGCCCCTGCATCAATTATATACCTTAACTGAAAAATGGATTTTTTTCCTCAAAAATACACCGAGCTTAGAAATGATTCCCGAACCCTTAGAAATTGTACCCGAAATTCAACAAGCATTAACTCTTGCAAACCGTGCAAATTTAACTCGTGATGAACTTGATGAAATTGAAAAGCGAGAATTCTTTCTCGAAGATCAACGCAAGTTAAGACAAGAAGGGTTGGAAATGGGTTTACAGCGAGAAAGAGATTTAGTAATGCGTTTGTTAGTGCGAAAAGTGGGGAACATTGATGAACCCCTGCGAGAAAAAATTCAACAGTTTTCTTTTGAAGAAATTGAACGGTTGGGAGAGGCTTTATTAGAGTTTGAGGGGATAGAAGATTTAAGAAAATGGCTAAAATCCCCTTGATAAAAAAAATCCAGTTTCTTCAAAACACCAGATTTTTATCGGTTATAACTTACCCTTTCACACAAACAACCTGTCTCAACGTCGCCACAATTTCCACCAAATCCGATTGTTGCTTCATCACCTCATCAATAGGTTTATAAGCACCGGGAATTTCATCTAAAACCCCGTTATCTTTTCGACATTCAATTCCAGCAGTTTGCCGAACTAAATCATCAACAGTAAACTGTTTTTTGGCTTTACTTCGAGACATTAGACGTCCGGCACCGTGCGAACAGTTATGTACAAGCAATGGAGTGTAATATTCAGTGAATACAATATAATTGTGGTTGTCTTCTACGGTAAAGTTGTAGACCGCTTTTTTCAAGTCTGATTCAACTTTAAATACTCTATTCATTACCAAACTTCTATCAAGAGATTCCCCTTTAAACTTCGAGATATCTACCATCTTTCCCCACCTAGCCATAGTCGCGAGATTCTTACACTGCAATGTTCCTCCTACTACTGAATTCGCCAATAGTAGTTTATCGGAATAGATTCTAGATGGGGGTTCATCAATCACAAGTCGGCGACAAATAGAAGACAATTTGCTCAAGACAATATTATCACGAAATTCTACAACATAGTTAGTCCGGTTACGGTAAACTTTGTAAGCCACACCCAGAGACAAAAGGGTACAAACCAGAGTAGAAAACATCTCATTTTTCCCGACACTGATAGACACAATTCCCTTGTGATAACTTCCATCACCATCCAAATAGCCTGCTAAAAAATAGAGGGCTAAAAATGGATTCCCCATCAGAATATTAGGTAAATCTGGTAAAATCTGTTGAACTTTATCGACGAAAGACAGTTCACTCACGGTTAACTCAACCAGTCCCACACCTGTTATTGCTCGTCCTCGTAAATGAGAAGTTCTTGGCGCTTGTATTCGGGAAGAAACCTTTGCAGTGTAGGACTTAAATAGTTCCTCTAAATGCTGTATGAAAGGTTGTTTGGATGGTTCTGAGGACTGGTAAATCCGAATATAGGAATTTAAGTATTTACCATTGCGGATTCTATCCTCTATCTGGGGTGCATTTTTCCGTTCTTTTCTGTATATTGTACCGTCAGACAAGATAACACCAAGTAAGTAATAAAAATTGAAATCTTGTTCTTCTGCTGACAAACTAGAGGGAATGTTTATATTTGTGGGTACGATGGCTCCTCCGGGGAATGAAGTAATATCTTCTATGGGAAGATAGGATAATATACCTTGTTGGTAGGTTGCAAAAGGATGATTGGGAGTACAGGTAATTGTGTTTTCTAATCGGCGTCTCGTTTGAGAAAAAGAATATTTGTTTGCGGAGGCTATCCGTTCACTTTTGTCCAAAATATTTTTAGCCTCAAACTTTTGGAGTTTCTCGTTATAGGAGATTAACTTTATCGGTAGAGATGAATTGAATACATCTTCTATGTTCATCAAACCAAACTCAGTTAAAACCTTAGTTCCAGCCGCAAAACAACTACAATAACTTTCCGCATTTCCTTTCCCTTTCACAATGAAAGATTTTGCACCCATTGAACCGGGAATAATTCCATAATCGTTTTCTTGCGCCCTCACCGCACCTTTGCGAGTCACATAAACATCTTCACCAAAATGCACTTCTTTTTCAGCATAATTGTGATGACAATTCACTTCTAAAAGGGGTTTTGTGGGCTTTCCTCCCGCAATAGCCTGTTCAACAATTCGTTTAAAACGAGACATCATTACATCCCGGTTATAACGGGCGTAATTTTGCGCCCATTGTAAATCTCGCCAATAGGCTGCAAATTCAGGAGTTCCCGCAATAAAATAAGCTAAATCTGGGTCGGGAAGCTTCATTTCTGCCAATTTTGCCAACGCTTTAGCGCTGTCGATATGGCGTTGGGCGAGCATATTTCCGATATTGCGAGAACCGGAATGCAGCATCAACCAAACCGCATTTTCACTATCAACACAGAGTTCTATAAAGTGATTTCCACCACCCAATGAACCGAGTTGTTTTAAGGCTTTTGATTCGAGGTTTTGAACTTTCGGATGTAGGTCTTTAAACTGTCGCCAACCTTGCCAATTTGTAACCGATTTTTCGATATCTTTATTTTCGTTAAAACCGACGGGAATAATTGCTTCGATTTCTTGACGAATTTTCTTCAGTTTTCCGTCTAATTGGTCGGCCGAAAACGGCGTTTTTACGGCACACATTCCGCAGTTATGAACGAAAACACCAGCGGTTAGAGCAAAGTTGTGATATTCCGGTACTGTTAAACAGTAAACGTCTTGTTTTTCTGATAGGAAAATTACCTCAACAACTTTGTGGTTGTACCCTTGTTCTTTTCGCCGATGGTTGTGTAATCCAATGGGACTTTTAACCTCGGTGCCGCAGGTTTCGCAAGTGTAAATCCGATTGGCAATTTCCTTGCTTTTAGCTCTTCCTTTTTCGCTGGTATTGTACT
>JAYKHV010000013.1:0-33390 GCA_035285085.1 Lyngbya sp.
TTGACAAAAACATTGACAGTTTCCCCAATCGTTAAACCCAATTCATCCGCATCTCGAGGATCGGGATCGACAATCGTTGAACCCCCCGACCAATTCAATCGAAAATCATCGCCATCATCAGCAAAACCTGTTACAACTCCTGTTACTGTTGTTCCTGGTGTGGGATTAGTCATCTCTTGTTCTGCCTTCTTGAACTCGATACTGTCACTTTAAACAGGAAAAATGACAGGTAGATGACATAAAATTGATTAATTAATCATTGTCAGTTTTTTTTATAGATCCATCAAGTTTAGGTTATATCAGTTGCGTGTAGGGTGGGTGACAGCCGATAACTTAACGCTGAAATTCTTCAGTTTTTTCCGTCACCCACCCTACTGTATTTAACAAATAACATTAACCTCGTTCTCCATAAATGCTTTCCCGACTAACCGCTTCATCCGATAAACGGGGGCTGTTGCGGGGGTGGCTTTCCGCCCACTCCCGAAATGCTTTGGCCCTTTCTTCTGGAGTGGTAAAAGGACGGTTTTCCCCTGCTTGTGAGGGTTTATTCGGGTTTGTTTGCAATTTTTCCTCTAACAGCGCCCGTTCTTCCGGTGTTAGAGATAGAACGATTTGGGCTAAAGATTCAACTAATTTAACGTTCATAATGCCTCTATAAATTATCGCCTTTACTCCCCATGATCATATAAAAACTAAAAAACCCGATTTCTCACAGAAACCGGGTTTTTGGCTTTGATGGGGCGGGTTTATGTAGTTTGTTTGTGGGAAAAAATACATAAATTCGGAACCCGCCCCTACAGAGTTATTATTGATGAATCAAACCGGATTTAAACGCTCTAACGATAATTTTGAGTTTGGATATTTCTCAAACGCGCTTCAGGACGTTTAAACCGATCCAATTGCATCTCAAAAAAGTCGCGATTGGCTTGTAAATGCCGGGGATTTTGATCGTCTAACGGATATAACAACGCCGTCCGTAAGGCTTGAATAACCGCAGAAGTTACGCAATACATTGAACGTTGAAAACTATTCGCCAACTGAATCAACATATCGTCCTCGCCCCGACAGTGTTTTTGGTAATATTCCACCAAATAGGGCGGTAAGAAATGCAGCATATCTTGCATTAACAAAGTCGGCGGAATTCCCGCAGTTCCCACCGGGAAAATATCAGCGTACAAAATGCCATAATGGAAGTCTTTTTGATCTTGGGGAACTTCTTGGGCTTGGGCGTTGTAAGACTTCGTACCTCGGAAGGGTGCGGTGCGATAAAATACCGCTTCTACATAGGGAAGTGCGGCTTCATATAACCACATAAATCCCTTCGACTTGGGAATGATTTCGTAGCATTCCCCATCGATATAAACGTGATGATAAATGGGTCGCCCCGCAATGGCAAAAATTCCGTTAACTAAGAAGTTCATCGCCTCGGGAACGGTGGTAATTTTCCCTTCGTCGTACAAGTCGCTCATTTCAAAGAAAACCGGCGCCATTACTTCCCAAAATAGCCCCAAATTGCTGTAATATGAAAGCTGGCGAACTTGTTCGAGAAACATATCCGGAAATAGCTTATACAAGCCTAACATTACCGGATTATTTTTGAAGTAGGCTTTAATCGCCCGGTCCGCATTGGCTTTGTATTCATCGGTATCGAGGTAGGGGTCAAATTGACCGCCCATTTCTCGGTGCCAAAACATCGCCTGCATACAGGCTTCTGCAAACTCCATATTAATCCGGTCATGCCACAAATGATGGAGTAATTTCGGAAGTTTGGTGGTTTCTCCCTTTTCGATAAAAGCCAATAATTCCGGGTGTGCGGTGGCTTCTCCCCGCCAAATTCTTAAATCTGCATCATCTCCGGCATAATGATTGTGCAGGTCTAAATACTCTTTGGGAAGGAAGTATTTAAAAAAGGGTAAGGGGTTTAAAAATACCCGTTCGGCGATGTACAATAAATCCCGCCAGTAGAAATCCATCGGCACCGCATAGGCTTTATAAATGCCGATAATTTGCATTAAATTTTCTGGGGTATCGGGAAGCATCGCCCCACCCGCTTCTAGGCGATGAATGATCTCCGAAAATTGGTGAGTCGAAGGGGGTAATTTTGCGGGTTTAGTTTCAGTTTGCATTTCGGTTGTGACAGTCATAAGCCGTTAATATTGTAGACAACTTGGGTGTTAAAATTCGGATTATTAAGGTTTTAACTGCATTGAGACTTGAGTCGGAGTGTGATTTCTTAAAGCAATTTCCATCGCTTCTGCTGTCGGTTCACTCCAACGTAATAACCAACTCGGTTGCACGCCAAAGAAGAAAATTAAAACCGCTAAAACAAAAGCGGGCGCCTGTTCAGAAAATTTTACTTTGGGATAATAAGCTAAGTCATTATTCAGCTTACCAAAACAAGTGCGGTTGAGCAGAATTACGAAGTAAACAGCCGTTAAACCGGAAGCAATAATGCAGAGTAAACTTTGGATGGGGAAAACCGAAAATGTGCCTTGAAAAACCAGAAATTCAGCCACAAAACCGACTAACCCCGGAATTCCGGCGCTCGCCATTCCCGACATAATTAACAATGCACTAACAACCGGTAAACCGCGAATGGGATTCATCAAACCGTTGAGAACTTGTAAGTCACGAGTCCCAACTTTGGCTTCCACCACACCAACCAAATGAAACAGAATCGCCAGAATTAAACCGTGAGCCACCATTTGAGAAATCGCGCCAATTAAACTAATGGTGGTTCCTGCTGCTGCTGCTACTATGATATAGCCCATGTGACCAATTGAGCTATAGGCAACCATACGCTTAATATCCTGTTGGGCGATCGCCGTTAACGCTCCGTACATGACGCTAAAAACCCCGATAATTGACAATCCGGGGGCGATTAATTCCCAAGTTTCGGGGAACAGTTGCAAGCCAAATCTGATTAACCCATAAGTTCCCAATTTTGCTAGAATTCCCCCCAACAAAATGGTGATGGGAGCGGAAGATTCAACGTAGGCGTCGGGGAGCCAAGTGTGTAGCGGTACCAACGGAATTTTAATGCCAAATCCGATTAGTAAAACGCTTAACAGAATCAGTTGGGTGGTCTGAGATAAGATTTCAGTATTGATGGCAGTGTAATCAAAATTTGTCGAACCGCCCAACCAAGTCATTCCCAAGAATCCCGCTAAAATTAGGATTCCCGATAACGCCGTATAAATCAAAAATTTGGTCGCCGCATAACCCCGTTTTTCGCTTCCCCAAATGGCAATTAATAGATAAAGGGGAATCAGTTCTAACTCGTAAAACAGAACGAACAGCAATAAATTTTGTGCCAAAAATGCGCCCGCAATTCCCGCATTGACCAACAGAATCATCGAATAATAGAGGCGGGGGCGTTGAAGTTCCGGGCGGGTGCTGGCGATCGCAATAATCGTTAAAACGGCATTCAACCCCATCAAGGGTAACGATAACCCATCCATTCCCAAACTGTAGGATAAACCCAATTGGGGAATCCAAGCAATATATTCGGAAAACTGAAAATTGGGGTCGCTCAAGTCAAAATCTGCGGCTAATTTTAGGGTAAATCCCGCAATGATGAGCGCAATAATTAAAGCAACAGAACGAATTTGACGGCTGATTAAATTGGCGGGGAGTATCCCCACAATCAGCGCCCCGACCACCGGAATTAAAATGAATAAACTGAGCATAATTCGTTGATTTCAGACTGTTTATGTGGTTGAAAAAAAGATGAGTCTTAGCCCAAATTATTCAAGCTGAATTCAGTACAATTGATTAGGCAACTAACTCGATTTGGCCCGTCTCTAGATTATAGTATCCGCCAACTATTTTCAGATTTCCTTCTTGAACTAATTTTGTGAGAACGGGAGAAGTTTTCAATTTTTCAATTTGTAGTTTTACATTCGCTTTTACTGCTGTTTCTAGGGTTTGATTTGCTTGAATTGCGGGTTTAATTGCATCGATAATGCTGCCAATCTTACCCGGAACAGCGTTGCCATCAATGGTCGCTTTAACGGCTCCACAGTTTTGATGTCCGATGACCATTAAAACTTTTGCTCCTAAAACTAAAGTCCCAAATTCTAAGCTACCAATTTCTTCAGGAGTTGCAATGTTTCCAGCATCTCGAACGACAAAAATATCTCCGAATCCCTGATCAAAAATAATCTCAACCGGTACTCGTGAATCTGCACAACTGAGAACCGCAGCAAAGGGATTTTGACCTTGAGCAACTTCTGTGAGTCGAACTGTACTTTGATTCGGGTTTTGACGTTTGTTCGTCACAAAACGCTGATTCCCCTCCATCAAGTTTTGCAAGGCTTCATCAGGAGTCATGTTTTGATTTTCAACAGCAGATTTCGGTTGTTCTGAATCACAACCCACTCCTGCTATTAAAGTTGCTGTTCCCAATGCAACCGCACCAAACTTTAATAATTTACGGCGAGAAAAGTCCTGAAATTGATAGGTGTTTTTCATGGGTTTGACTGCTCTAATTTTTTGGATTCCCGATGATGCAACCCAAATTTTCTCCTCTCTAAAAAAGATTGAAGGCGAGGAGTCCTAAGATCACCGTAACTCCCACAACAATTGTTAGGGCATAAAATTGAGTTTGTCCCGTAACGTTATAGCGCAAACTCTGACCGCCAAAAATCGTCGCAAAACCGACCAAATTGACAAAACCATCGACCAGATACCGATCAACCCAAGACATTACCTTAGAAACCGAACCCACCACCGCAATAATCGTCAACCGATAGAGTTTTGCGGTGTAAAAATCGTAAGCAAAAAAGTCTTGAATCGCCGGCACGCTCAGTTTAACCGGTTTTTGCCAATTGTCATTAACATAAATCCAACAACCCAGTCCAAAACCCGCCAAAGTTGACAACAGTAGTGCCACCGCAACGGTTTTATTAATCGTGTCAAATCCGGGTAATAAATCCCAGGTTGCTAACAACAAAGGAACGTGCAAACACAATCCCGCCAAAAACGTCATCGGCAGAACCAAAGCCCAAAGACCTTCGGGAGATCTGACCGTCATTTGTTTGGGTTTTCCAGCAAAAATCAAGCCAAATTCTCGGGTAAAACTAAACGCCGTCAAACCATTAACAATCAACACCGTCCAAGCCACAGCCGGCTTTGTAGTCCAGAGATTTTCAATTAATTGCTGTAGCGTCCAAAACCCGCCCAAAGGTGGCATCGCAATAAAAGCAAAAACCCCGACAATAAAACACAATCCCGAAATCGGACGGCGCGACCACAAACCCCCATATTGGGTTAAATCTTGGGTAATATTATTGAGGATAATTCCCCCCGTACTCATCACCAACAACGCCATCGATAACGAGTAGGTCAATAACAACAGTAAAGCCGTTTCCGGGTGTCCGGTTCCTACCGCAACAAATGCTATCCCCATGTAGGAACTCACCGAGTAAGAAATCCCCCGTTTAATGTCAATTTGAGCGATGGCAATTAAACTCGCACCCAAAGCGGTTGCTAACCCGACAAATATCGCCGTTGACATCACCACAGGCGAGAGGGCTAAAACCGGTTGCAACTTCACCAATACCCAAGCGCCGGACCCAACAACCACCGCATTCCGCAAAATGGTACTGGGAATGGGGCCTTCCATCGCTTCATCTAACCACAAATGCAAAGGAAATTGAGCGCATTTACCCATCGGTCCGGCTAACAAGGTTAAACCCAATAATGTGGCAACTTTGGGGTCAATATTAGCCGTTTGCGCCCATTGAGCTAATTCGGGAAAGTTCCAGGTTCCCGCCAAAGGATACAGCGCCACAACTCCCATTAATAAGAATAAATCCCCTACCCGTTTGGTGAGAAACGCATCTCTGGCGCCTGTGACAACTAACGACTGGTTAAACCAGAAACCGACTAACAAATAGGTTCCAAGTGTCAGAATTTCGAGGATAATGTAGCTGTAGAATAGGGAATCGCACAGCACCAACGCCGAGAGTCCCGCTTCAAACAAGCCGAGAAGACAATAAAATCTCGCCCATCCCCAATCCATTTCCATGTAACCAACGGCGTAAATTTGGGCGAGTAAGTTTAACCCTGTAATCACCAATGTCGCCGCCAGGGTGACAACAGAAATATCTAAGGGAATGGAAAAATCCAACTCGGCAACTTGTAAGTAAGGAATAATTAGTTTTTGCGCCGGTTCACCCCAAACGGCGTTTAGGGCTAATAAGCCGTGCAGAAACGCAATCAAGGTCATCAATATATTCAGATAACCCGAGGGTCTTGGCCCGGTTCTGCGGATGATTCCCGGCGACCAAGGAACAGATATGATTGCCCCCAACAAAGGATAACAGGGGATTAACCAAATGGTTTTTACAAAAAATTCTGACATCAATGTTTCCTCAACGTCCTGTTTAAGTCGTTAACTATTGAGTAAATGAGCAAATTCGCTACACGAAACAAGAGTGTTGAGTCCATCAACCTCTAAAGTTTTATGGGTTTGTCTGTTTGGGGACCCGAAAGACTTGATCTGTACTGGATTAACCGAGTTGGTCGGAAAACCGATCAGAAAATTGACATAGACTTTACAAAAAGATATCACAGTTTGATATAGATTTTAATCTATAGTTCGTCCCCCAGTGAACATAAAACTGAGAAATATCGATGATGGCTTGGTTTACGAAAACTTATCAGTTATCGCCGTTGAAGGGGTGGCGTTGATATTGACTGATTCTCAATCCTCGACGGTGAAGTGTTTTTCTCACTATTCCAGCGCTCCGCTGTTGCCTGTTCCCCACTATTTATTTGTATCAAGGGATAAGCCGATCAAACTGTGCGGCGATCGCATCTATCTAAGGGATGAATTTATTTTACATTAAACAAGCGCGATCGTCCAACTCGAATTCGCAAAAAAACTGTGCTAGTCCAGGAAAGTCAATCTTATCCAGCAATTGATTGATATGATATCCGCTTAATTAATGCGTGTTATGGGGTGGGTTGATTACAGTTTACAGTTTACAGTTTACAGTTATCACCTCACGAATTATCAGTTATCATCTCACCTGTCACCTGTCACCTGAAACCTGACACCTATTCACTGTAAACTGTTTAAACCCGCCCCATCCTCATAACAGAATTAATCAACCCCTAAAAAGGAATGGGGTCATAGTCGGGGTTTTCTGGGTCAGTGGGAGGCTCAAAATCGGGTTCGGACTCCTCCATTTGAGAAGGCGTGGGTTGCATCGGTTCAGACGGCGAAGAATTCGTCGGCGCCGATGAACTGCGGTTCCGAGAACTTAATTGAACCACATTACTCGGAGTCGAAACCATTTCTGACATTTCCTCATTATTAGAAGAAGAATCGCTGGTCGGAAGATCAAGCATATAGATTTTTTGGGCGGTTAGTTCGGCTCGTTTTTCCTTAAATCCTTCCGGTCGATCTATCGTATTCATACTCAAACGACCTTCAACAATCACATGATCGCCTTGATGATATTTTTCATTAATTTCTTGAGCCAAATTTCCCCATCCCACAACCTTTAACACTGCAAAGCTATTATCCCGCAAGTTGGGAAACTTCACCAACATTTCCGCAATTGGAATCTGATTATCCGCCGTGTAGCGCAGTTGAGGAGCTTGTACAATTTCGACCATTAAAATGCAATTATTCATAGCTTTGATTCAGTAGTGGTCTGTTCGGGGTCATTCCCAATTGAAATCGGGAAGTACAGGTAGAGACGTTGCACACAAAGTCTCTACAAAAGTTCAGAATGATTTCTGAGTCAACACTTATTTTACTCGATCTGACTCAAATGATAATCTTCATCATCTCGATTCATGCCTTGAGATTGGTTGACAAAATCTTGTACCAGATTCCGATATTCTCTGAGTGTCGTATCGACCCAATCGCGATCGTGACTGTTTGCATAGAGATGAACCAATGGTTCACCCGCATCGGGTAAAACCAAAATCCAGTTATCATCTTGAAAATTCAACAGCTTCACCCCATCGATCAATTCTAAATTCTCGGTGGCGTGAGTTTCCACCAAATGACGCATCAAAGCCCCCTTAACCGTCCAGGGACAGCGTACCGTATAACGACGGTGAATGACATAAGGTAAATCAGCCCGAATTTGTGCAATTGATCGCTCTTGAGTCGTTAACATTTCCACCATCTTGGCGATCGCAAACATCGCATCAAACCCCGGATGAAATTGGGGAAAAATAAAACCCATATCGCCACTACCCCCCATCACCACATTGGGATTGGTGTGACAAGCTTCCATCAAAGCGGTAGGATTAGCTTTAGTACGAATCACCCGGGCATCGTGACGACGGGCAATCTGTTCGATCGCCGAAGACGCCTGCACCGGCACCACCACCGAACTTCTGGGATTAGCCGTTAAAACCATATTCACCATCAAAGCGGTGAGAATTTCTCCACGAATGGGGCTTCCGGTTTCATCAACCAGGATAAACTGTTCGCCATTGGCATAAACCTGCACTCCAAAATGCGCCCGTAACGCTTCCACCACCCGGCTGAGTTGATCGAGGAGATTTTCTCGTTCTCGGTTAGAAACCGAATTCTGACTCAAACTCGCATTCAAAACCACCGCATCACAGCCAAATTTCGACAGCAAACGGGGTAAAATCGCACCGGAAACCGCATAGACATAATCAATCACAACTTTGGCGTTGCTGTGGCGCAAAGCTTCGACATTGAGATGTTTCTCAAAACTGATACTGTAGTTATCAACCACCTCCGCTGGATAAACCATATTCCCAATTTCAGGAATTTGCGCCCGTCGTAAATCTTCCTTAAAATACGCGCCCTCAATTTTTTTCTCTTTGGCTTTGGTGATATTAATCCCCTTGTTATCCATAATTTCGATTAAAATTTGATCGGCGCGATCGGGAGACAGACGAACGTGCAACCCTCCGGCAACATTTAACGTCGGAATCACCGCCCGAGCAACGGGGATGGCTGTAGCTTCGAGGTTAAACACATTCACGCCCACCGACATTAAACCCGAAATCAGCGATCGCGTCACCATGCGAGAAATGCGGCGTTGATCGCGAGAAACCGCCACCGTTGCGCCATGTTTGAGCGTCGAACCGTAGGCGGCACCTAATTTCACGGCAAATTCGGGAGTAATATCGACATTGGCTAACCCCTGCACTCCCCGCTGTCCGAATAAATTTCGCTTGGCGGTATTGCCCCAAATCAGGTTAATGTTGAGGGTGGCACCGGATTCAATTTTTTTGCTCGGCCAGACCCGCACCGCCGGACTAATTTGAGCTTCTTCCCCCACCGTAGACAAAGAACCGACAACCGCCCCTTCCAACACATGAGCGCGTCGATCGACCCTTGTTCCTCGGGCAATCACACAGGCCCGCAGATGCACATCATCGCCGACAATTGCCCCATTCCAAATAATCGGGCGTTTAATATTAGCATCGGCACCAATGGTAATATTATCTCCTATGACCGATCCGGCTGCTATTTCTGCTCTCGGCCCGATCCGACAATTGCGACCAATTAAAACGGGAGTTTCTACAATCGCGCTATCATCGATATAAGTATTTTCTCCCAACCACAAACCCGGCGATCGCTCCTCATAGGCAACATCGAGTTTAACTTTACCGCGCAGGGCATCATATTGGGCTTCTCGATAGGCATCCAAATGACCGACATCGCACCAATAGCCCTCGGCAATATAACCGTACATGGGAATGTCTTTTTCCAGAAGTAATGGGAACAAGTCTTTAGAAAAATCAGACTCTTGATTGGGGGGAAGATAGTCTAAGACTTCCGGTTCGAGAATATAAGTTCCGGTATTGACGGTATCGGAGAAAATTTCACTGGTGGAGGGTTTTTCTAGGAATCGGCGAATGCGATATTTGTCATCGGTAATTACCACACCAAACTCTAAGGGGTTGGGAACCCGAGTTAACACCAATGTGGCTTTGGAGTTTTGTTGGAGATGAAAATCAATCGCCGCACCGAGATCAAAATCGGTAATACAGTCACCGCTGATCACCAAAAAGGTATCATCGAGAAGTTCGGCAATATTTTTGACACAACCTGCGGTTCCCAAGGGTTGATCTTCTTCAACCGCATAGGTCATCTGCACTCCAAAGTCCGTACCATCGTGAAAATATTCGCGCATGACATCGGGGAGGTAATGCAAGGTGGCAATGACTTCATAAATTTGATGTCGTTTGAGTAAATTGATAATATGTTCGGCAATGGGGCGGTTGAGAATAGGCACCATCGGTTTGGGCAGGTCGCAGGTTAACGGTCTCAGTCGCGTTCCCGATCCACCAGCCATCAGCACTGCTCGCATAGATCCTCCAAAAGTTGTGTGGGTGTTGTGAGAATTGGGCTTGGCTCACTTTCGTCGAACTGAAGTGAGATCCTGAGGTGAAGACTCCTGAAAGCATCCCGATATTCCGGAAACGGTAGAAGTTCGACGTTGACCCGGCGCTTGTTGAGACCTAAAACCTAAGGACTGACTGTGCCTTGAGCCAACAACGCACCGAGGGAAGCTCGCATATTGAGCCATCGACTGCACCCGCCGCGTTTTCAAGGTGCTGGGGTCGAGAAGCCCTCTGGCTCGGCTCGCATCAATCCACCTCTTGCCTAGCGTTCATTTTATCATTCCCCTCGTGCATCCCTGATGTTGGTGTACAATTGCACGACTGTCGCCGTCCACCCGACTCGCCGGGGCATCCCCAAAAAAATCTGGTCCACGATGTTCTAAAATTGCTAAAATAAAGGTAACTTGTGCAGCGGGTTGCGGTGCAAATATTCACCTTGATTGACAACAATATCTAGAGAATAACGATCATTATGGGTTCGCTGATCACAATTGCTTTACTGGCTCTCTACGCGGGTGGAGTTTGGAAGTTCTGGAGTGGATTTGAGCAAACTAACTTTGCCAAAAGCTTCGAGAATCGTGTCTACCTGTCGTTGCTGTGGCCTGTGTTATATACAGCTAGCCGCCCTTATCGGCAAAACTTTACCAAGGCGTTGAAGGGATCAAAGCGCTAACTCGATCAATTGATCGCAGTTGCAGACCGGATGCTTGCGTTTATGCTG
This sequence comes from Lyngbya sp., assembly GCA_035285085.1. Lineage (GTDB taxonomy): Bacteria > Cyanobacteriota > Cyanobacteriia > Cyanobacteriales > Microcoleaceae > Capilliphycus. The sequence goes on from JAYKHV010000013.1 coordinate 11,078, forward strand.
TCCCATCTGATATGCTAGCCTGTAACTCGGGAAACATAATCTCGATCACTGAGTTATTTGCTTGACCAGGGCTGAGAAGTACCACCTGTTCACAGTCGTCCTCAAGCTGAATCGCTCCCATTCGAGTCAGTTCGAGCCAGCAGTCTGGCATCTTCCCACCCCTTCCACTGCACTTAAGGGGTTGCTGTGATCAAGAAGCTTCTAAGAAAACTCAAACGCAGGTGGCCAGATGCGACGGAGTTCTCCATTGTCGCGACTGCCACTTTTGTCTTGACTGTTGTGCTACTGGCAGTCAACGATCTCGGTGGCTTGCAACCTCTCGAACTGGTCGTCTACGATCAGATGATGCGGTTGCGAGGGAGTTTCCCGCCCGATCCGCGAATTTTAATCGTTGGCATTAGCGAAGAAGATATTCAAACTTATAACCGCTTACCCCTGTCCGACGAACTGATCGCCCAACTCCTGGAAAAGTTATTAGCACTTCAACCCCGTGTTATCGGTCTCGACCTCTACCGGGATATTCGCTACGAACCCGGACATCTGCAACTGGTTGAGCAACTCGGTTCCCCCAAGATCATCGCCATCAAAAACTTGGGCTACACAGACATCAAAGGAACTCCCGCCCCTTCTGTTGTTCCTCCCCCGCGAGTCGGGTTTAACGACTTAGTTTTAGATCCCGATAACGTCATTCGCCGTAACTTGATTTTTGCCGATACTCCCGAAGGAACTTCCTTTTCCTTTTCCCTGAAGTTGGCTCTCAGCTATTTAACGGCTGAAGGCATTTTCCCCCAAAATAATCCCGCCGATCCTGATCGAATTCGTTTGGGAAAGGCAGTCTTTCTACCGCTACACAGCGACTCCGGCGGATATCAAACCATCGATGCCCAAGGTTATCAAATTCTATTAAACTACCGTTCAGGAACAGATGTCGCCCGTCTCGTCAGCGTTTCTGAGGTGTTAAATGGATTAATTGAACCGGACTGGGTGAAAGACAAAATTGTTTTAATTGGCACCACCGCCCCCAGTGGGAAAGATCTGTTCTTCACCCCTTTTAGTCCCGGAAAAAAAACCACGCCAAAAACGCCCGGTGTCTTAATTCACGCCCATATGGTCAGCCAAATTTTGGATGCGGCGACAGGAGAGCGACCCTTATTTCAATTTTGGCCGCAATGGATAGAAATCCTCTGGATCGGCAGTTGGGCAATTATCGGCGCCACTTTGGCTTGGTTGAGTCGTCATCCGTTGATTTTAGTCTTGGGAAGTCCCCTATTACTGGGGATTTTATTTGGCTTGTCGTTGATGCTGTTTCTCAATAGCTACTGGGTGCCGGTGGTGAGTCCGGGTTTGGCTTTTATACTCACCAGCGCTATCCTGATTTCCTATCGCGCTTTCCAAGCCCAACGCCAACAACAGGTTGTCATGCGTCTACTCGGTCAAAATGCTTCTCCGGAAGTGGCACAAGCGTTGTGGAGAAGTCGCGATCGCTTACTGGCTGATGGCAAGTTACCCGGTCAAAAGTTAACGGCTACCATTCTATTTACCGATATTCGTAACTTTAGTACGATTTCTGAACAAATGCCACCAGAGAATTTATTAGAGTGGCTGAACGAATATTTGGCAATGCTTACCCAAACCATTCACAACTATCACGGCATTATTAATAAATTTACCGGAGATGGCATCATGGCCGCTTTTGGTGTACCGATGGCGCGGGTGAATGAAAACCAAATTGCCAGAGATGCTTATGCGGCGGTTTCCTGCGCCTTGGAGATGGGTGAACAACTGCAACGGTTAAATCAAGAGTGGCAACCGAGAGGTTTACCTGTGATTCAAATGCGGGTCGGTATTTTCACCGGACCCCTGGTTGCCGGCAGTTTGGGCGGTCGCGATCGCTTAGAATATGGTTTGCTCGGAGATAGTGTTAATATTGCCTCTCGCCTGGAAAGTTGTCAAAAAGAACGTCAATCTAGTGTTTGTCGGATTTTGATTGCTTATCAAACTTTACAATATATTCAGGATAAATTTGAAGTAGAAGCTTGGGGTTTGATGCCTTTAAAAGGCAAACAGCAAATGGTTGATGTTTATCGCGTTATTCGCAAATTGAGCAGGAAGCAGGCAAGAGGCAATAGTCAATAGGCAGTTTACAGTTTACAGTTTACAGTTATCAGTTATCAGTGTGTACTCTTCACTGCACGGTACTTGGTCACTCTCCCCCTGCACCCCACCTCCGATCCTCCCCACCTCCGGTCTCTCCCCATCTCCCGACTCCCGACTTCTGCCTTCTGGTATATATGAAACAGTAACGGGTTTGGCGATTGAGTCCGATGAAAAAGCCTCAGATAAAAATTCTATTGATAGAGGATGATACGCTACTGGGTGCTGGTTTGACAATGGTGTTAGAAAAGAATCACTATATTGTCGAGTTGGCAACCAATGGAGAAGCCGGACTCATTCTGGCAACTACTGTCGAATATGACCTGATTTTACTCGATGTCGATCTTCCCAAACGAGACGGAATTAGCGTCGTGCGACAATTGCGATCGCAAGGCTACCCCAAACCAATTCTACTCCTAACGGCTAAAAATTCCGATGCAGATGTTATAGCCGGATTTGATGCCGGCGCCGATGACTATATTACCAAACCCTACCAACCCCAAGTTTTACTGGCGAGAATGCGGACATTATTGCGGCGTAGTGGCGCTGTTTTGAGGGGAAGTTCGACTCAAAATCCTTCGACGATCTTAACATGGGGAAAGCTTTGTTTAGACTTCTATTCGGGTCGAGTTACTGTTAACGATCAGGTGATTACCCTGACGGCAACGGAATACAATTTGCTGAAATTGTTTTTGAAAAACCCCGAACGGATTTATAGTCGTAATGCTATTTTAGATCGGCTTTGGGGATTTGATAATGCTCCGACCGATCGCGCCATTATTACCCATATCAAAGATCTCCGAAAGAAACTCAAAGCTGGTGGTTTAACCGAAGAAATTATCGAAACGGTTTATGGGATGGGATATCGTCTCAAACCTTGCCCAAAATCTAAATTATCTGAGGGGAATACTTCTGAAAAAAATTCTCCTAAAATCCCACAATCTGGCAAAATCGATCAATCTGCTTTTAACAATATACTCGAACGCTTTCGGGGTGTCTTTAACGAACGAGTTGCTGTATTAGAACAGGCTAAAATCGCATTATTAACCGGAAATATAGAAACCGAGTTACAACAAACTGCCGAAAGCGAAGCCCATAAGTTGGCGGGTTCAATGGCTTCCTTTGGCTATCCCGAAGCTTCAAAAATTGCCCGAAAACTTGAATATTTATTCGGCAATAATCGCCCCTTGACTCCTGAACAAATTACCGAAGTTGATCGGCTTGTAACTGCCTTACAGCAAGAGTTCGCTAAACCTCCCGTTCCCTCAAATGCTTCTCCGGTTGCGGCGATTTCTAACGCTCAAGTCTTAGTTATTGATGAGGATACAGCCTTAACTGATCGACTGCAAAGCGAATCTAAAGCTTGGGGATTTGTTCTGAAAATAGCTTCTAATTGTACCAGCGCTCGCTCCCGTTTGGCTGTATCAACACCCGATGTTATTTTACTCGATTTAAGTTTCCCAACCACAGAAGAAGATGGATTAATTTTACTGCGAGAACTAACTGAAGAATCGCCGGATATTCCTGTAATTGTCTTTACCGGACGAGATAGCCTCGCGGATCGATTGGCTGTTTCTCGTTTGGGCGCCAAACAATTTTTACATAAACCTGCCACCCCCGAACAAATTTTTCAAGCGATTACTCGGGTTTTAAATAAAACTAAACCCCTAGAAGCTAAAGTCTTAATTATTGATGATGATCCAGTGATTTTAACTCATTTATCAACAATATTAACGCCTTGGGGTTTGGAAGTAATGACCTTAAATGAACCCCAACGTTTTTGGGAAATGCTATTAACAACTTCGCCCCATTTAATCCTATTAGATTTGGAAATGCCTGAAGTGAGTGGACTAGAATTGTGTCAGGTGGTGCGACAGGATACTCAGTGGGGAGATTTGCCAATTTTGGTGGTGACGGCTTGCACCGATGCTGACTCCCTACAACAAGCTTTTAGCGCGGGTGCCGATGATTTTATTACCAAACCCGTATTAGGCCCGGAACTGGTTGCACGGGTACTCAGTCGCATTGAACGCGATCGTAAAGTGTAGGGGGAGTTGGAAGTCGGGTGTTAGAAATCCAAACAGTAGATTAATAAAGTTTAAAAGTTACATTTTGATTGCAGAACAATTATATTATAACATTATCAAAGCTTGGGATGGACTTTTTTTGATTGGACATTTCGCGCCAATGACACCCTACTTATCAAGTTTTCTTGGTTTTGGTTTTTGTGTGTTTCCGGTTTTTCTTCTAGCTTTTTTGGTGCGGTCGCACAACAACGAATAGGTGTTTTTTTTGGGGTTTTTCTTCTTGGTCTTTTTGGCACTCAAGCGCAACAACAAATATGAGACTCAATCAGCTATTTTTACCCTACGGAGTCGCCCTTTGCTTAACGGCGATCGCTTTTCTACTGACGCTTTGGTTAGAACCGATCATCTCACCAATTATTACTCCGCTTTTTTATATTGCCATTATTATTAGTAGTTGGTCTGGCGGTTTTCGAGCGGGAATGGTTGGGGTTGTGCTGTCAATGCTCGGAATTGGTTATTTTTTTATTCCTCCCCGCAATCAATTCTTGCTGAATCAACCCGAGGATTTATTAGAGTTAGGTCTTTTTCTGATAGTCGGGATTATGATTAACCTGGCCATTAGCAATCTTCAAGATAGCCAAAAAAAACTTGAACGACTTAAAGAACAATTAGCCCAAGAAAACGCCCAACAATTGCGGATGGCATTATCCGCAGCCGAGATGGGAATGTGGGACTGGAATCTGGTTACGGGAGAGATACAATGGTCCCCCGAACATGAACAATTATTTGGGTTAACTCCGGGGAGTTTTGATGGCAAATATGAGACGTTTAATGCTTGTATTCATCCCGAGGATCGCCAAGGATTAAATCAAGCGGTAGAGCGATCGCTAAACAACAAAATACCTTATTATCACGAATATCGAATTGTTTGGTCCGATGGCAGCATTCACTGGGTAGAAGGACGGGGACAGACGGTTTATGATGCTGAAGGTCAACCGATGCGGATGATAGGAACGATCATGGCGATCGATGAACGCAAACAAACAGAAGCTTTGCTGGGTCAGCAATTTGAACAACAACGCCTCGTCCAGGAAATTACCCACCGCATTCGTCAATCGCTCAATTTATCGGAAATTCTGCAAACAACAGTAGAAGAAATCCGTCAACTTTTGCAAACGGATCGGGTGATTATTTTTCAATTTAACCCCAACTGGAGCGGAACCGTTGTAGTAGAATCGGTTGGCTCAGAATGGACGGCAATTTTATCGACGGAGATCTACGATCCTTGCTTTGGAGAAGAATATGTTGAACCCTTTAAACAAGGTTTAGTTACCGCAAAATCTGATATTTATGAACCCGGAATTCAAGACTGTCATCTGCAACTGTTAGAAAGTTTTCAAGTTCGAGCAAATCTGGCGGTTCCGATTATTAACGGAGAGGAACTCTGGGGATTATTAATTGCTCATCACTGCGCCGAACCTCGTCAGTGGAAAGATTCAGAAATTTCTCTGATGCGACAGCTTGGTTTGCAAGTGGGAATTGCCATTCAACAAGCGAATTTATTTGAACAAATACAAACCGAATTAAACGAACGTCGGCGAGTGGAAGCCGCCCTGCGGGAAAGTCAAAACCAACTTCAGCGACAACTAGCTGAAATTGAAAGTATCTACCGTTCGGCTCCCATTGGTTTGAATATTTTAGATACCCAACTCCGTTTTGTGCGAATTAACGAACGCCTAGCCGAAATCAATGGTATTTCTGTAGAAGATCATATTGGTCGCACCGTCCGCGAATTGCTTCCCGAACTGGCCGATGATGCCGAACAACTGTTACGCTCTATCCTAGAAACGGGAGAACCGCTTTTCAATGTAGAAATTACCGGGGAAACACCCGCCCAACCGGGAGTCAAGCGAACTTGGTTGGAGAGTTTTTTACCCTTAAAAGATGGCGATCGCGTGATTGGAATTAGTACGGTTTGCGAAGAAATTACCGAACGTAAACAAGCAGAAATTGCCCTCAAACAATTCAATGCCGAACTTGATCAACGGGTAAAAGAACGTACAGCAGAACTCGAAGAAACCAACGAGCGCCTACGAGAGGAACTTTCCTTTCGCTTGAAATTACAACAAGAATTGCTGCAACGAGAACAACTGTTAGATGCTTTTTTTAATGCGGCATCGTCGGCTAATATTGGATTATCAATTCGCGATCAAAACTTGCGATATCTCAAAGTTAATCAAGCTCTGGCTGACATTAACGGCATTTCCATTGAAGACCATATCGGAAAAACAGTCGAGGAGATTTTATCCTCCGATATGGCAACAATTGTGACTCCCTTATTACAAAGGGTGATTGATACCGGAGAAGCCATTCGTCGTTTGGATGTATCGGGTACAACTCCCGATCAACCTGAATTGTTGCATTATTTTCTGGTTTCCTATTTTCCGATTTTTGCAGAAACTCAACAAGTGATTGCTGTCGGTGCAATTGTACTCGATATCACCGAACGCAAACGCATTGAAGAGGCTTTGCGACAGCGAGAAGCCCAATTTCAATCTCTCGTTACCAACGTCCCCGGAGGAATTTATACCCTAGTTTACTCGCCCGATGGTGTTGCTTGGTTTGATTATGTTAGCCCCGCTTTTCAAGGAATTTTTGAGTGGCAACCGCAGGAAATTTTAAACAATATCTCTTTGGTTTTTGACCTATTTGTTCGAGAGGATATTCCGGCTTTAAAAGCATGGGTGAATCACTGTCTGAAAACTTTTGAAATATTTGATTATGAATGGCGGATTATGACTCCATCCGGTCAGTTAAAATGGCTTCAGGCTCGTGCAGTACCCCATCGCCAAGAGAATGGGAATATTGTTGCCTATGGAATGGTTCGCGATATTAGCGATCGCAAACAAGCGGAAATAATGCTACAACAGCAAGCTCAACAAGAACAGTTACTTTTTAGCGTTACTCAAGCGATTCGTCAATCTTTGAATCTTGATGTTATTCTCAATACTGCGGTCACTGAAGTCAGAAAAACCTTAAAAGCGGATTGGGTGGTGATTTATCGATTCAATTGTGATTTTAATGATGATTGTATTGTCGAATCAATTGATAACAATTGGACAGATAATCTACCAATTTCTCTGTTTAAACTTAAAAAAAAATGGATTAATTTGTTTGTTCAAATACTTCGCATCTATCATAATTTTAAGTTTCAAAAAAATGTGATTTCGGATATTTCCAAATCCTTACTACCGCTCTATTGTATCAAAGTATTAGAGCATTTTAAAGCTAAAAGTTTTATCGAGATTCCTATTTTTTCCGGGGAAAAGGTTTGGGGTTTATTCGTAGTTTTTCAAAATTCTAAATTTCGGAATTGGGAATCTTGGGAAGTCGAAATTCTCGAACAAATTACCGAACAACTGGCGATCGCGATTCAACAATCCGAACTTTATACTCAGCTTCAGATCGAACTCCATGAACGCCAACAAACCGAAGCCGTCTTACGAGAAGCCGAACGACGTTGGCGATCGCTGTTGGATAATGTACAGTTAATTGTGGTTGGGCTGGATTTGGAGGGGAAGGTTAACTATGTCAATCCTTTTTTCTTGCATCTGACTGGATACACAGAATCGGAAGTTTTAGGAAAAAATTGGTTTGAGAACTTTTTACTTCCTTCTGAACAACCAGAAATCAACACAGTTTTCTCAGAAGTTTTAGCGGAGAATGCTTATCCCTATTATCAGAATCATATTTTGACCAAATCGGGGGAGGAAAAATTTATTGCTTGGAATAATACCAGGCTGCAAGATTCAGGAGGTGAAGTGATCGGCTTAATTAGCATTGGGGAAGATATCACCGAACGACAAAAGATAGAACAAATGAAAAATGAATTTATTGGGATTGTCAGCCATGAACTTCGCACCCCATTAACCGCAATTCAAATGTCACTGGGATTGTTAAATACCGGAATTTATGACCAAAAACCTGAAAAGTCTCGACGGATGATAGAGATTGCTTTACTCGATACCAATCGCCTAGTGAATCTCGTTAATGATATCCTAGATTTAGAGCGCTTAGAGTCCGGTCGGGCTGTTTTGGAGAAAACGGTTTGTAAGGCAGCAGATTTGATTCAACAAGCGATAGATGGAATCCAGGCGATCGCGACTCAACAGCAGATTACGTTGTCGTTTACCCCCAATGATATCGAAGTTTGGGCGGCGTCCGATGCCATTATTCAAACCTTGACAAACTTACTGAGTAATGCGGTAAAATTCTCCCCATCCCATTCTACGATTCATCTCAGTGTGGAATCTCAAACGGACTGTGTTTTATTCAAAGTTAGCGATCAGGGACGAGGTATTCCTGCTGATAAGTTAGAAAGCATTTTTGGCCGATTTCAACAAGTAGATGCGTCGGACTCCCGTGAAAAAGGAGGAACTGGGTTAGGGTTAGCAATTTGTCAGAGTATTGTAGAAGGACATGGCGGAAAAATCTGGGTTGAAAGCCGTTTAGGAGTCGGTAGTACATTTTTCTTTACTTTACCCTTACCCTTGGAGAATGTGTTATGAAAGACAGACAAATTCTGATCGTTGATGATGAAGAACATCTTCGGGAATTGGTACAGTTGTGTTTAGAAGATCTGGCGGGATGGCAAACCCTAACCGCAGCATCGGGAGAAGAATGTTTAAAAATCCTACAAACAGAAAAACCCGATGCGATTTTGTTGGATGTATCGATGCCGGAAATGGATGGGTTTGCGGTGTATGAACAGCTTCAATCTAATCCCAAAACCCGATCAATTCCGGTAATTTTGTTAACAGCAAAAGTTTTACCCAGCGATCGCGCTAAATTTGACCGGATGGGCGTTACGGGAGTGATTACCAAACCCATTGAAGCCACGACTTTAACTGAAGAAGTCGCCGATATTTTAGGTTGGCTTTAGACAGTTTACAGTTTGACAGTTATCAGTGACCAGTGAACACAGTTTAATTGTCATGCTGAACGCCAGTGAAGCATCTCCATGACCCTGAGTTGCACTCACTGGCGACAGAAAAAATTGTTAACTCCAATTGAAGAAGGAGTCACCGAGTCACCCTTCGGGAACGTCCGTTTCTCCTCGACGGAAACCGCCAAGTCCCTTCGGGTTCGCCAGTCGCTCTACTTGGGGAGACCCCAAGACCGCGCGCTCTCTCACCGCACTGCCTCACCGAGTCACCGAGTCATACTAAGTCCGGTTGTTAAAACCCCTTTATAAGAAATAAAGTTTTGTAACCAAAACAGAATCTTTACCAATTTTTTACCGTTGCTATCTACTCTTCTGTTGTGTAACTGAACGTTTTTTACCAATAAGGCGGTTAAAATGAATTTTTTTCCGGGATTGAATGATATTTTTACCGAACCTCTTGAAGATTCTTTTTCCAGTTCACTCCAGGGGTATCAACAGTCCATGTTGTGGATAGGTGGTGATCAAACAGCGATCGCAGCAATTACAATGCACGACATGGGTGCTAGAGCTATTGTTAAAGTTTATATTTGTGATATTCATCTTGTCAAGCTGAATGTAGAAATTACTCCGGAAACGGTTTTGATTGAAGGTGAACCGACAGAATCAAGTATAGTTGAAGGTTATTTCCGTCCGAGTGGCTTTGAAAGTCTTGTTCCGTTACCTTATTCTGTACAACCTGAAACCTGTCGGGTTGAGGTACATCCAGAGGGTTTAACAATTGAATTGACAAAGCAGTTGGGAGTTCAACAACCGAGAGTTCGCATTGAAGCTTTAACTGCAAATTTCATCAATCCTCAAATCTTGAGAAACCCTCAACCTTCTGACAAGATACACAATTTTTAAGGATGAATAAAAATCAGGTTATGGTAGTGGTTTATCAGGGTAAAAAAACAATTTTAATCATTGACAATCAAACGAATACAAGGGAGATTCTTCAGATCTGTTTGACTGATTTTGCAGCTTGGAACGTACTCTTAGAAAGTTCGCTTTCAGAAGGACTACAACAAGCAAAACTCTATCAACCCGATGCCGTTGTTTTTGATTTTTCGGTAAGGGAAGATGATGTATTTTGGTTTGCTCAAAAACTGAGAATGCAACAGTCAACCGAGAAGATTCCTGTTCTACTACTGACCCTCACAGCCAAATGGTTAGATTTGCAACTTTTTCAACAAAATCAAGTTTCAATCGTTGTTGTCAATCCCTTCGATTTATCTCAGCTTCCGGTTCAAATTTCCCAGATGTTGGGTTGGATTGAAGAAGGAGTCACCGAGTCACCGAGTCACCGAGTCAGGAGAAAATAAATCTTAAAAATTGCCAAAGTAAAAATTTAAAAACAGCCCTTACCTGTGTTCGCTTAACTCTTAAATTTAGGGGTCAAAATTAGATGATTAACCTAGAATTTTGACCCCTATGGAGTGACTGCTTTTTTCCAAATCCTTTCTCTCTATACAGATGTTACGGGTGCGTCTCTACGATATCTCAAATTATTAAGTCCCCAAATCCCGATCTAAAATAGGAGATATCTTGGATATAATAATTCAGCAATTTGTTTATGGCTCTATGGATCAACTCAACCCGATTCAAACTTTATGCAAAATAACTATTAAAAAACTACTCCCTCTGTTCATCGGTGTGCTAGCTTCTATTGCGGTTTTTTTTCTGTGGGAACAACTCACTATTAACGAACAAGTTCATATTGAACAGTTAATTCAGCAAGAGGCCAATGCCATTGAGTTACAACTGAGCCAAGAACTGACCAGCCGGATGCAGACGTTGGAGCGCATGGCCAAGCGTTGGCAGGCGAGGGGGGGAAAGACCCAGGCCATTTGGGAGGCGGACGCCAGGGCTGTTCTAGAAGACTTTCCTGACTATCAGGCGATTGAATGGGTTGATCCCTCCTTTCAAGTGCGGTGGGTGGTGCCACAAGCGGGAAATGAAGCCGCCCAGAACCTCGATTTAACTCAAGAACGACGTCGCCGGATTACGTTGCGAGTGGCTCGTGATTTGCGTCAAATTATTCTAACTCGTCATATCTCCTTAGTTCAAGGCGGTGAAGGATTTTTGGCGACAGTGCCTTTATATGTAGATAATCGTTTTGATGGATTTATTGTCGGAGTTTTTCGGTTTGAAACCCTACTCGACAACATTTTAAGAGCGCCAGAGGGATACAAAGTGGCGATTTATGATGGTACGAAATTAATCTATCGTCAACCCGGATTTCCCGCTCAATCTTCACTTCAGAAAACAGTTGTTGTTCGGGCTTATGGTGCAGATTGGCGAGTCGAAGTTTTGCCAACGAAAGCATTTATATCAGAAACCAAAACTTCTTTACCGAGCATTGTACTAATCGGAGGTTTAGTTTTAGTTTGGCTATTTGTATTAGTGGTGCATTTAGCACAACTGAGTCAGCGCAAAATTCATCAAGTTCGGAAAGTTAATCGTCAGTTACAATCGGAAATTCATCAGCGACAACGGGCAGAAATTGAGAAGGCGCGACTGGCGGCGATTGTTGAATCTTCAGAAGATGCAATTTTCAGCAAAAATTTAGACGATATTATTACAAGCTGGAATGCAGGAGCAGAGAAAATTTTTGGCTACACTGCACGGGAGATGATTGGGAAATCGGGAAAACGACTGATTTCTCCAGATTATCAACAGGAAGAACAGGAAATTCTCCAGCGAATTCAACAAGGAGAACGCATCGAACATTACGATACCAAGCGACTGAGAAAAGAGGGAAGTTTAATTGATGTTTCGATTAGTGTTTCTCCGATTAAAGATGAGACGGGTAATATTATTGGGGCTTCAAAAATAGCTCGAAATATTGCCGAACGCAAACAAGCTGAAGTTGCCTTACGTCAAAGTGAAACTCGATATCGACAATTGATTAATAATTTAAGTGCGGGTCTTGTAATTCATGCTCCTGATACCCGGATTTTACTGTGCAATTTAACCGCCTGTGAATTACTCGGGCTATCGATGGAACAAATGATGGGGAAAACAGCCATCGATCCGACGTGGAATTTTATCCGGGAAGATCGAAGTATAATGCCACCCGAAGACTATCCGGTAAATCGGGTTTTAGCGACTAGAATTCCCCTGAAAAATTATGTTGTAGGAATCAATCAAGGGACTGAAAACCCAAGTTGGGCTTTGGTGAATGCCTACCCAGAATTTGAGGCAAACGGTGAAATTAAGCAAGTTGTTACTACGTTTATTAATGTTACCAAACGCAAGCAAGCCGAAGAAGAAGTTCAATACACTCGCAATTTTTTACAGGCTTTATTAGATCATTTACCTGTTGCGGTTTTTGTGAAAGACGCACACCCGGAGAATTTTGGAGTTTTTCAGTTTTGGAATAAAACCTGTGAACAATTATTTGGAATCTCAGCAGCACAGGCTATCGGTAAAACCGATTATGACTTTTTCCCCCTCGAACAGGCAAACTTTTTTAATCAAAAGGATAGAGAAGCCGTTGAAAAAGGAAGTCTTGAGAAGATTTCTGAAGAAATTGTTGATAGTCATAGCTTGGGAAAGCGTTGGCTGCATACCATGAAGGTTCCCGTTTATAATCGGCAGGATCAGCCCGATTATTTACTGTGTTTTTCCGAAGATATTACCGAACGCAAACAGGCGGAAATCGAGCGGCGAGAAATGATTGAGGTGATGGAAAATGCCTTATCGGGTATTTCTAAACTCGATACCCAAGGACGTTACCTTTATGTGAATAAAAACTATGCGAATATCGCCGGCTACCAACCCCAAGAAATGATTGGGATGTTTTGGGAAAAAACCGTACATCCCGACGAGTTGGAAAAAATGGTTGCCGCTTATGAGCAAATGCTAAAAGAAGGTCGAGTTGAAGTAGAAACCAAAGGAATTCGCCAAGATGGTTCGATTTTTTATAAACAATTGGTGATGATTGCCTGTTTTGATGAACAGCAGCAACTTCAAGGGCATTATTGCTTTATGAAGGATATTAGCGAACGCAAAGAAGCCGAAATTAATTTGGCACAAGAACTGCTGCGAACTCAAACCCTGTTCAATACCTCAATGGATGGTATTGTTATAATGAATCATCAAGGAGATGTCGTACAAGCCAGCACCAGTTTTGCTGAAATGCTCGGTTACACTTTAGAAGAAACTTTAAGTTTAAATGTTGCAGATTGGGATGCTCAGTGGACAAAAGAAGAACTAGAAATCATGCTCGCGCTTGAAGAAGTGATTCCTTTATTTGAAACCCGACATCGCCGTAAAGACGGTTCAGAATATGATGTGGAAATTAGCTGGAACCGAGTAGAATTAAACGGTGAAATGATGAACTTCTGTGTCTGTCGGGATATCAGCGATCGCAAACAAACCGAGGAAGCTTTGCGGTATCAAAAGGAAATGTTTCAAACGATTGTTGATAATATTCCGGTGATGATTACCTTGTTTAATCCGCAGGGGCAAATCGAACTCATTAACCCCGAATTAGAACGAGTTTTAGGGTGGCCGTTAGAAAGTTGGCAGCAAAAAGATATCTTATCAAAATGTTATCCTGACCCCGTTTATTGTCAAAGTGTTTTAGAATTTATGTTGGCGGCGACTGGACAGTGGAAAGATATGACCACACTGACCGCAACCGGAGAAAAAATTGAGACATCTTGGGCAAATGTGCGGCTATCGAATGGGTATTGTTTGGGAATTGGTCAGGATATTACCGAACGCAAACAAGCCGAAATTAACCTGCAAATTTCTCAAGCGCGGTTTGCCGGAATTTTAGACATTGCTAGCGATGCGATTATTTCCATCAATAGCCAGCAACAAATTACTCTATATAATAAAGGAGCAGAACAAATTTTTGGTTACACCGCAGAAGAAGTATTAGGAAAACCCCTCAGCCTGTTACTACCAGAACGCTTTGCCGATCTTCATCGTCAGCACGTTAGCCAATATGCTCAAACCGAAAGCCATGCGCGACCAATGGCAGAGCGAAGCCAGATTTTTGGACGGCGCAAAGATGGCTCAGAGTTTCCCGCCGAAGCCTCTATTTCTAAGCTTAATCTCAACAATGGTGAAGTAATTTTTACCACCTTTTTGCGAGATATTAGCACCCGACAACTGATCGAAAACGCCCTGCGAGAAAGCGAAGCCCGTTTTCAAGCTTTTATGAATAATAGCCCTACTGCCGCTTGGATCACCGATGCCAATGGTGTCATGTTGTATGCCAGTCAGACCTATTTCCGTACCTTCGAGTTACCGACCGATGATCTGATTGGCAAATCGCTTTTTGAACTTTATCCCGCTTCTCTGGCTCAACAATATCTTGATAATATCCAAACTGTGGCTGAAAATTTGCAGGTACTCAAAACCATCGAAGTCGGGCCGCGTCGAGATCAAAGCCTGGGTCATTTTTTAGTTTATAAATTTCCCATTCCTGACTTATCTGGAGATATATTAATTGGCGGAGTCGCTATCGATGTCACGCAACAACATCAAGCTGAAACCGCTTTACAACTGAGCGAAGAACGCCTACAACTCGCCCTCGAAGCCTCTGGAGATGGACTCTGGGATTGGGATCTGACAACCGAACAAATTTACTTCAATTCCTACTATCAAGAGATGCTGGGCTATCAGCCTGGAGAGTTGATCATGGATTTGAAAGTTTGGGAAGAAATGATTCATCCCGATGATAAAATCTGGGTACTCGAACGCCTCAATGCTCACTTCCAAGATCCCTCAGTTAACTATAATTTTGACTATCGCGTGCGTTGCAAGTCTGGGGAGTGGAAGTGGATCGCAGACTTCGGTAAAGTTGTTGTCCGCGATCGCCACGGTAAGCCTTTACGGATGATCGGAACCCACCGAGATATCACCGAACGCAAACAAACCGAACTGGTACTCCGACAAGCAATGGAAGCCGCAGAAGCCGCAAACTTGGCGAAAAGTCTGTTTCTGGCGAATATGAGTCACGAACTCCGTACCCCTCTGAATGTGATTCTCGGGTTTGCTCAGGTGATGGCACACGATCCGACCCTGACTCCGACCCAACAACAAGATTTGCAAACCATTCAACGCAGTGGCGATCATCTCTTGAGTTTGATTAATGATGTTTTAGATCTGTCTAAAATTGAAGCCGGACATTGCACCCTAGAAGAAACGGGTTTTGATTTAATTGCCTTGCTCCATTCTCTGCGAAATATGTTTGCAGAACGGGCGAGTTCAAAAGGGCTTGACCTTTGTTTTGAGATAGCACCAGAGGTTCCTCAATTTATTGTCGCCGATGCTCAAAAACTCCGTCAAATTTTGATTAATCTTCTCAGCAATGCCATTAAATTTACCCAAAAAGGAACTGTTACCCTGCGAGTTAGAACTCAAGAATTTATAGAACCCAACATCTTGATTTTTGAAGTCGAAGATACGGGAGTTGGAATTTCTCCTGAAGAATTGGAAACGATTTTTGATGCCTTTGTTCAAGCCCAAGCCGGAAAACGTTCTGTCAGTGGAACCGGGTTAGGATTAACCATTAGCCGCAAATTGTTGGAAGTGATGGGCGGAAAAATTGACCTTAGGAGTACAATAGGACAAGGGAGTACATTCAGCTTTACCCTTCCGGTTCGTCCGACAAACGGAGTTGATATCACCCCGGAACAAAGCGATCGGCAGGTGATTGCTTTGGCACCCGGTCAACCTCATCGTCGGATTTTAGTGGTTGATGATCGCCGTGAAAATCGTTTACTGATCGTCAGATTGCTGACCCAATTGGGGTTAGAAGTCCGTGAAGCCAGTAATGGACAAGAAGCGGTTCAGCTTTGGAAAGAATGGCTTCCCGATCTCACCTGGATGGATATTCGGATGCCCATATTAGACGGCTATGAAGCGACCAAGCAAATTCGGGCAATGGAAAGGGGTCAAACGAGCATCATTATTGCACTCACCGCCCAGGCTTCCCAAAGCGATCGCACCCTCGCCCTCGCTGCCGGTTGTAACGACTACATTAGCAAGCCTTTCCGCGAACAAACTCTATTTCTGAAGATGGCAGAATACTTGGGTTTACAGTATATTTATCAAGAACAGGAAAATGCGGGATCTGGGGTTGGGAAAGAATCGTTAACCGATGATTTCTTGAACCCAAAACCTGATTTTAATCCAACACTTTTGGCAACCTTACCCGAATCCTGGTTGGCAAAATTAGAAGATGCGGCTATCTGTGGAAATGATTTGGCGATCGCCGAATTGGTCGAGGAACTTTCTCCGGAGTTCGCTCAACTGGGAACTCATCTGAGGGAACTTGCAAACCAGTATCAATTTGAGCAAATTCTTAATCTGATTCCGGGCCGATTATCAGACAATTGAACAACGGGAATTTGATAATTTTCAGCGACAGGCGATCGCGACTTCCATTGAAATTTCGGGAGCATGAAAGATGAAAACATTGCTTAAACCCCATTCAAAAACCCCTATTCTGATTGTCGATGATAATCCAGATAATGTCCGATTATTAGCTAAAATCCTCGAATCCCAAAGCTTTATTGTCCGTAAATCTCTAAACGGTCGGATGGCACTTCAAGGGATTTATCGCGATCCTCCCGATCTGATTTTACTGGATATTAATATGCCCGGAATGAATGGTTATGAAGTCTGTCAACAGTTAAAACTCTCGGAAGAAACCGCTCATATTCCTGTGATTTTTATCAGCGCCTTGGAACGCATCGAAGACAAGGTAAAGGCGTTTGAATTAGGAGGTGTCGATTATATTACCAAACCCTTTCAAGAACAAGAAGTGTTGATGCGGGTTAAACATCAATTACTGATTCAACAACAACACCAACAACTCCTCGAACAAAATCAGCGTTTAGAACAGGAAATTAAAGAGCGTTTGAAAGCTGAAGCCGAAGTTAGACAGTTATCCCTAACCGATGAATTAACCGGACTTTATAACCGACGGGGTTTCTTTTTATTAGCCGGACAACAACTGAAAATTTCTCGACGCACTCAAACCTCCTGCTGGCTGTTATTTGCGGATTTAGATGGGTTGAAAAAAGTAAACGATAGTCTCGGTCATAAAATCGGAGATCAAATGCTCGTTGATGCGGCTGAAATTCTCAAGCAAACCTTTCGAGATACGGATATTTTAGCCCGACTGGGTGGCGATGAATTTGCCCTTTTTATTCCGGGAGAATCGGGGAATTATAATGACTTTTCTTTCCGGCTAGAAACTAATATTGATGACTTCAATTCACGGCAAAATCGAACCTATAAACTTTCAATGAGTATGGGTTTACAGCCTTGTGATTTTAGAAATGCTTTTTCCCTAGAACAGTTACTCGCCAAAGCCGATAAACTTATGTACGAACATAAAAAAAGGAAATATTGTCAAGTTTCTCGATAGGCAACCATGCAAGAGGCAATTCTAAACTTCTGACTTCTTTCTCCCCACCTCCGGTCCTCCCCACCTCCGGTCCTCCCGACTCCTGATATCAAATCCGGTTGTATTATCAACGAATAACAGACACCTGACCCTTACGGGAAAGCCTGTCGCTCTATGCGCGAACTTGCCTTCGCGACCATTCCGCGCTCGTCGCGAAGGCAAGCGCGAACTCGCAGGCGTGACCCCAAGACCGCGAGTCGCGAACCAGTTATCACCTGACCAGTGAACAGGTTTCGGTTCAACCGCACTACTCCGAACACCGAATAGCCAGATCATTGATTATTGATCCGCAGATCATTTATAATCTATTTATACAGTTCTCAAAACTATTACGACACCCAAATAGTCCAATGATTGTCGGTACTACAGAAGCAGCCCGTATATTAAAAATCTCCACCGCTCGACTGCGAGTTCTCCTGAGCGCAGGCCGAGTCCAAGGTGCCTATAAGACCGGGAAAATGTGGCTCATTCCCCTGGTTGACGGCGAACCCACTATTGAGCGAGGCACAAGAGGTCCGGCTCCCCGTTGGTGCAATCTGAGAAAGCTTCCAAAAACGATTGTTCACGTTAATTCTCATAGAATTCGACAAAATCAAAAACAACAGCAACAACTTCCAGTAATTACGGTCAAAAAAGGTCAGACCAATACTTATGGGGATACTATAGAAATACCGGGAGGATGTCGTGTCGTCTATCGTCCCAATAAACCTCTCCCTTGTGGTGCCAGGGTTTGGATTGAAACCCTCAATGAAGTCACGGTCATCCGTTAGTAAAAATCTCCTGATCTCCCCACACTTTTCTGATGGGTATTCAACCGGACTTGATATGACTCGGTCCTCGGTGTCTCCTATCTCCTATCTCCTGTCTCCTGACTCGGTCCTCCTGACTCCTGTCTCGGTGTCTCCTTCTTCAAAAATATTGACTAATTTTTCCCCCTTGAACCGATAAAATTTGAGTGTGTTTCAACCACTGAGAATCAAATGCACCCAGATGAGTGGTTGTAATTAACGTTTGAAAGCGCTCGCCAATAGCTTCTAAAAGTTGATTTTGACGGTTGAGATCGAGTTCGGCTAAAACATCATCTAACAGCAATAAAGGCGGTTCTCCCACCACCGCTTCAATTAACTGTAATTCGGCTAATTTTAAGGCTAAAACCAGCGTTCTCTGTTGACCCGAAGACCCATATTGACGGGCTGGAGTTTGGTTAATACTAAAGACAATATCATCCCGATGGGGACCAACCAGAGAGGTTCCTTGTTGTTGTTCCGCGACAATACGAGTAGAAATTTTTTGCAGAAAAGCTTGCTGAACTTCTTGGGGAGATAAAGCCGATAAGCGAGTATTTTCCGCAGACATCACTTTCACATTGGGTTGATAGGTGAGTTCTAAATTTTCCGTACTCCCACTAATTAAATGATGCCAGGTTTGAGCTAAAGGTGCCAACCGTTCTAAAACCCGATCTCGCCGTCGGATAACACGCGCACCCGTCACCGCCAGTTGAGCATCCCAAACCGCTAATTCCGAGTCAGAAATGGGCGGTTGTTGTTGATTTTCTCCCAAAGAATGAGACTGAGAGCGGACTTTTTTGAGCAAAGCATTTCGTTGGCGCAAAACTTGATAATATTGTTGTAGAATATAAGCATAAACCGGTTCAAGCTGTACTAATAACCGATCTAACCAACTCCGACGCCGTTCGGGACTCCCTCGAACCAATTCTAAATCTAAACTCGAAAACTGCACCACATTGAGAATACTTAAAAAATCCAGTTGACGACGGAGAGATTGACCATTACACATCACAGTACGCCGTCCTTGACTTCGCAAAATAATCCCCAGTTCTACCCCTCCCGTTTCTCGTTCTAAGTTCCCCGTAATTTCTCCATTGTCTTGAGTATCTAAAATCAGATCGCGATCGCGACTCACTCGATGACTTTTTAGGGTAGAAAGCAACTCCACCGCTTCTAAAAGATTAGATTTTCCTTGAGCGTTATCACCGACTAAGATCGTTTTAGAAGCATCAAACGCTACTTTTTGATCGCTATAGTTCCGAAATTGTTGAAGGTGTAGCGTTTTGAGATACATAGCAAACAGAACAAAAAATCAAAAACCGATAGGACTGATAGGAGTGATAAATAATACACCCAATTCATCCGATTCGACAATCTATCACCGGGTCCTATTTAGAGCATCAGCTTGTCAAGTCCAGTTAAAAAAATTATAAATGTAAACAAATGTAAATGTAAAATTCAGAAGTCTGTCGGCTCTCGTTTGCAGACTCAGGAGCGTTAATCATGGAAATTGAGCAGATCCAGACCTATCTCAACAGCAGTGATTCTCAAGAGCGGTTAAAAGCGTTAACGGAACTCAGACACTATGATAGTGCAGTTGCAGTTCCCCTGTTAATGAGTAAGTTGGCCGATCCGGAATTTTTAGTTCGCTCTTTTGTGGCGATGGGTTTGGGGAATAAGCGTTCACCAGAGTCGTTTGAGGCGTTGCTGGAGTTGCTCAAAGACGATCGCGATCATAATGTTAGAGCAGAGGCGGCTAACGCTTTGTCGAAGTACGGTGAACAGGCTATTCCCCATCTGGTCGAAGCCTTTCGTCTCGATGAGAGTTGGTTAGTGCGTCGGAGTATCCTCGCACCCTTGATGGAGATGTCTGACCCAGAAGCACTCTATGAGATCTGTAGCTATGGTTTAGCCGGAGAGGATCAAACCGTCGAAGAAGCGGCGATCGATGGCTTAGGAATGCTCTCGGGAACTTCTAAACAACCAGAGGCGTTGCAGCAGCTTCTCGCCCTTGTCAGTGCAGACTGCTGGCGGATTCGTTCGCGGGTTGCACTGGCTTTAAGAAGATTTGACGATCCTCAAGCCCAAGCTGCACTCAACTATCTTAAAAAAGATGAAGACCATCGAGTTGTGGCTGCTGCCTTGGAACCTGTGCTATAGTTTAATCTTAAAAGTAGGGTGGGTCAAATCATCTACAGCAAGGGAATTTGACTCACCCGACTCTGAACAATGAACAAGGCTCAAACCCTTTTCTGTTCGGTGTTACCGACTGATATGACTGGTTGTGAAGGTGGATGTCAAACAGCCTCAATCGTCGGAGAATCACCGATTGGACGATTTTCAAGAATTATCAAAAATTAGTTGCGTTTTAGGCTGGATACATATATAATAGAGCCTGTCTCCGGATCAATCACCTGAGAACGATAAATTGCTATAGAAGAAGAGTCAGTTGGCTCTACGGATTGTTTAAACGAGCAGGAAACTGAGCTGGCGGTAACAATGCTAAGAGCTACAGCAGCAGATACACCGACTCCAATAGGGTTTAAGCGCTTCATGGTTTCCATGACCGAGTTAGGTTTATATTTACTACTCTATTTGATCTCCAGTTAAATTCCCATGAGTTCCGGATGAAAAATTTTTCATCTGGATTTAACCACCGCTAACCGGGGGAATCATAACCACTTCATCGCCATCATTGAGAGGAGTCTCAGGTGGGACAAACTGCAAGTTAACTCCAAAATGAGTTACAGGACGCCACTTTTCGAGTTCCGGGTGTTCTTTGATGCAGTGTTCGAGAACCTCAGAAACAGGTGCTTGAGAAGGCAGAGTTAAAACCAGTTCAGGCACTCCATAGGCTTCTTGAAAAGCAGCAAATAATTTGAGTGTGACGGTAATCGGTAAGTTAGACATAGCACTACTGACAGAACCAATGCTAATTTTACCGAAATCTAATCAGTACAGAACAGGGTTTACAGGAGACAGGAGACAGGAGACAGGAGACAGGAGACAGGAGACAGGGAATAGGGAACAGCTCATATTAAATGCCAAACCAAGCAGGAACAAAACTAGAAAACTCTGAATTGAGAAAATAATTTTCCATCTCCTCCTCAAGAATTGTTAGATTTCTGGGAATTCCCCGTCTGATCTCCAGACCCATAATTTTAGCTTTTTCTGCTCGCAAATCTTCCAAATACCCCTCAACCGAACGTTGAGCATCACTACCGCTCGCAAATGGCCCAAAATAGTAAATACATTTTGGAGATTGGGTAATTACTTCTATCCAGCAAGCCAATCCCATTTTTTCCAAATAAGAGGTAAAAAATTCTTCAGTCTCCGTAATAACATCTAGGTCTAACTCAAGTTCGGTGAGGCAAAAATTCTTGAGAATTTGATCGGTTTTTTCTCCGCTTTCAGTTTTTCGTTTTGAGTTGGGCAAAAACCCCGGGAGTTTTGAGGGTTTATTCTTGATTTGACGAGCCTTTATTTTGAAGTTTTCCGGTGTGTTCATAAATCCCCTGATGTTTTCAGTTTGGATTGCATTTTTTAACGATATTTAGCCTAACAGATAGAGGTTTGAGATGAAGTATATACAAAAGTTTGATCACCGTATAACTTGTAAAAATTTTTACAAAATTATTTGCTGCTCTCTCAACTCAAGATAATCGTTCATCTCGTTAAAATACAGCTCAGTCGGGGGACACCATTAAAGTTGTCTATCTGGTTAGGTAAAAGTTCATGTGCCAAAAGGTAGGCAATCATGCAATAGACAAAGGTTTTAGCACCTGTTAATCGTTCTAAAGATAGAGCTATTTATCATTTCTCTTATGGGTTTAATACCCCACCGTCACCCGCGGTGATCAAAATTGTTTGGGGGCGCGAATCCCCATGCAATTTTCCCTCCTGACTCGGTCCTCGGTCCTCGGTGA
>JAYKHV010000014.1:0-2577 GCA_035285085.1 Lyngbya sp.
GTCCACCCAGTCTGCTTTTGCCTAAATTCCTTGCCGCTAAACTTGCCTCTTCCCCAAGCCCTAATATGCTTACTTTGGACGCATAGTCATTAACTTATCTGGTATCTAAAACTTCGCACTGTCCAGAGCACTAAATCATTTAACAAAAAAATAAAGATAATCATGAGTGTCAAAAACAAAAAACACTTAAGAACAAATCTATAGCGATTTATAAAACACTCTTCTATCGATTGAGGTTGTAGTTCTTCAATTAAAAAATCAACTAAATTATTATTCCGCAATTGCTGAGCGATCCAAATCAAAATATGCTGAATCTGTTTTAATTCAGGTTCATTTTCTACTGTTTTATAAGCCCAATGATGATTTTGTAACCCTTTTCGATGATCGCGTTCCCGTTGATCAAAAGATAACTGACGTTCAATGTATTTTTCCAACAAATCAGCCTTATTCTTAATCGGCTCTTGTGGATCATAAACATCAGCAAAAAGCTTAATAAATAAAGGCACTCGCAATAAACCAGGTTCACCTTCTGCTGTTGCTTGCAATAACCCTTGTAACGCCGAATTACTTTTCATCTCTGACCCTAATTCAGCCCCATTAATACTCTGAAAATAAGCCTCAATTTGTCTATCTGATAATTCCTGAAGACAGATCGCTCCATGCAAATTACTCAACTTAATATTCGCCGTTTCAAATTCCCTAACCCGACAACAAACCACTACTTGCGGATAGGTTCGCGCAAATTCATTTAACTTCTCTGTACACTTTTTTTGTCGTTCCAAACCCAACTCATCTAACCCATCTAATAACGGCAATAAAACCTGTCGCTCTAACCATTGCTCATAAATTTTTCGTTTACGATTTCCCCCGTGCAAATCATACAACTGCTCAACGATCCAAGCCTCAATACTTTGACTATCCTCGCGCCAGGTGGAAAGCTCCAAAATCACGGGAATCACTGTTTTGGGTTGCTCAATGGCTCCCATGACTAACTGTTCCGCTAAACTCAATAACGCCGTTGTTTTCCCTGAACCAGGCGCACCTAAAATCAATAATTTTCCTGCAATATCATCCCGTCCAAAGGTTTCAATTAACAATTTATTGGGATCAAGTAAACCGCTATTTTTACCATTAACCTGTAACTGACGATCCGCTTGTAACCGATTCACCCATTGTTGCTGTTCTGCAATGGATACATCCATCAAAATTCGCTCTCTACCCAACGTATCTGTCAAACGTTTACGAATTTCAGGTAATTGCTTTTTTTCTAATAATAATTTTGCCCAATCCCAATCTATCTGATTCGACTCAGAGCGACCAAACAACCGCAAAAATGTATTTTCAATAACAACCTGATTATCACGGCTATTGTTAAAACTAACCGCATCTCGTCCTGCTTGAACTTGTTGAACGTTACTCTTTGTAATCTTGCTATGATCAATATTTTGATTTTGTGAAGTCATAACAGCAAACCCGTAATCAATAGACCTCTTGCAAATTGAAGAAAGTCCCCTTTTTTTAGGAGGATTTAGGGGGATCAAATGCTATTGTACAGGAAGTCTAATGACGATTTAATATTTGTAGAGGTTTGGTTCCCCAATCTATTCAGCATCGGACTTGGAGACCAAGCCCCTACAGTCCCCAGAAATGTGCCGCAACACCTAACCAGGGGCCAATCGTTTTCAAGACATCCTGAGCCGTAGTCCATAGCGTTTTGCCTGTTTCCGTTGTCTCCTTAACGGTTTTTAAAATTTCATTAAAGGACTTCAAATTTTGCCCGATTAAATCCTTGTTCGCATTTGCTTTACTACTTTCTCGTTTCGCTGGCCGTAAATAATCTAACAATTCATCCTTCTGCTCTTGAGATAAAGCTGAAGCCTTCACTGCTGTTTCTAAATTTTCTAACTGCTTAACCACTTCCGTTTGGGTGATGTGCTGTTCCGTTTCTAAATTTCCCGATTGCCCCTGCTGAAGATCACGCCCAGCTTGACCTTGTTGTACGACACCGCCATTAACTGTCACTCCGCTCATACTTTGGGATTGATCAGGTTGTTTTTTGAAAAACTTGCCGAACATGGTGTTACTTCCTGCTTAAATTCCCTGTATTATAGGCGAAAACAATCTTTATAGGAACATTTTTATATCACTATTTTTCATCTTGACTAAATCTCGGTCTAAAATCACGCTAGGTGATCGCTTTTTGATGATGGGGAGGGGCGATCGCCTATAAATACGCGGTACGACGAGAGGGTAATACGCCAATCTATGAAAACACGACAGGAAGGCGTTGGGTCTTAGCCAATCAGGGAATTGTCAAGTGGCATGATCGCTGGTGTCTGTAGGTTAATTTTCCTGCAATCAAGCTTTACTCAGCAATGGGTAAGGTAATTTGAAAAAGCGTATAGGGTGGTTCATCTTGTTGAAGAAAAGTCCCGCCTAAGCGTTGAATTAAAAGTTCCGCAAAGGTTAACTTTAAATGGGCAGAATAATCCAGCTTTTGGTTAAAATCTTGCAGATTTTCTAAACTAATTTCTTCTAAATTTAAGGGTGAAAAGTTTTCGAGAGCTTCTCGACAAT
>JAYKHV010000015.1:0-27250 GCA_035285085.1 Lyngbya sp.
GCTTTCCTGGTGTCTATGGCTCAATGGAACCACACCGATCCATCCCGAACTCGGATGTGAAACGTTGACACGGCGAAGATACTTGGTGGGTAGCTGCCTGGGAAAATAGCTCGATGCCAGGATAATATTTTAGGGGCGGATTGCTCAGAAATTTAGATTTCTGACAGATCAGATGAATCAACCCGCCCCTAACTGCGAAAAGACATCGATAAAACTTAGCCTTCTTCCAGTGATAAACGGAGGGAGGCTATAGTTTTTGATAAGTAGATGTTAATTGATAATTAACCATGAACGCAATTTTACCACCAACGATTGTTTTAGATCCGCTCCTCCAACAATGGCTGTGTGAAGATATTGGTCGGGGCGATCGCACAACGGCGAGTTTATTTTTGCAAAATCATCCCCTCGGATGTGGGTATTGGGTGGTGAAAGAGTCGGGAATGGTTGCGGGGTTGACGGTGGCGGCGCGAGTGTTTTATCTGTTAGATCGAGAAGTGCAGTTTACGCCGATCGCATCTGAGGGACAATGGTGTGATGCCGGAGAACCGATCGCCCAACTCAAAGGGCCATTGGAAGCCTTGTTAACGGGGGAACGGGTGGCGTTGAACTTGGCAATGCGGTTAAGTGGAATTGCCACTCTGACCAGCCGATACGCCGAAGCCATAGCTGAGTTTCCCACCCAACTGGTAGATACCCGCAAAACCACGCCGGGACTGCGACTGTTAGAAAAGTACGCGACGCAGGTTGGAGGGGCGAAAAATCACCGCTTAGGCCTCGATGATGCGGTGATGATTAAAGATAATCATATCGCAGCGGCCGGAGGAATACAAGAGGCGATCGCGAAAGTTCGAGAAAACATTCCCTATCCTCTAACCATAGAAGTAGAAACCGAAACCCTCGAACAAGTTCAGACGGCGTTAGAAAATCAAGCTGATATTATTATGCTGGATAATATGCCGTTAGAAATGATGTCGGAAGCGGTGGAAAAAATTCGGGGTTTTAATGATCGAATTAAAATCGAAGCTTCTGGGAATATTACTTTAGAAACCATTCGGAACGTTGCAGAAACTGGTGTTGATTATATCTCAACCAGCGCCCCAATTACCCGTTCAACGTGGCTGGATTTAAGTATGAGATTGGGTCGGGGAGATTGGGGAATCAATTCTCAGTTTATCCGAACCGTTTAAAGTTATAAATTGCTGATCAATTAACGGTTATCATTGACAACTTACCCGATTTTCCCAAGTTTACTTAGAGATAAAGTGAACCCAAAAATTCCCATCGGGGATACAAAGTCGCCGAATTAATCCATAAGAATAATGTAGATAAGCACCACTTAAATCGGTGCGATATCCCGTTGCAAACCATTCTCCATAGGGATCGTGAACGAGCAACCCGTATTCATCATACCCCACGACAACAACGATGTGACCAAAGGAGGTAAAATAACCGTGAATAACAGAAGGATTTCCCGCCGCCACCCAATCTTGAACATCTTCAATAATGGCGTATTCTGTAAAATAATCTTGACATCCATAATCTCTAACAATTCGGGCTAAATCATAGGGATTATGTCGGCTATAACCTTGGTTCAGTGCATACTCATACAGTTCATCTTCAAACTGTCCGTAACTTAGACGTCGGGGTGCTTTTAAATACTCCAAACACATGGCAATCGAAGTGACATTACAGGCGCCCGTTGGATTAAACCAATTATCGAGTTGATAACGATAAGGAAAATTATTAATTCGATAACTTTTGGGTAAAAGCTTCGGATAAACTAACTTATCTTCTTCATAAATTTCCGCGTGAGCCCCCCAAATATATAACATCGAATATCCGCCAAAGCTTTGATTGCGAAGTGCAATTCTCAAATGTCCTCGAATCGGATCATAAGCCAAAACTTCAAACTCTTGACCGCCATCAATGGGAAATTTTTCTGAATCATTTAACTGAGAAGAAGCAATCGGTTTAACCTTGAAAACCGTACTTTTGACTGTTTTGAGAATCGGAGTTGGAATCGGAATATCCCCAAGCTTGGTTTCGATTAATTTCTTAGCAGTTATAGCGCCCAAATATCCCGGTTCACCACAATTCATTAATTTTTGAAACCGATGCAGGGCGGCCGTTGACTTGGGGCCAAATATCCCATCAGCCGGGGGGTCAAGCAGTCCCAAATCAATCAGGCGAATCTGAATCTGACGACTCAAATCGGGGTCGGCATCTATTTTCTTGACATCATACTTGATATCTGTACCGAGAAAGTCTTGTAATCTCATACTCACGTACTCAAATTAATCGCGGTTGTGGGGATAAAAAAGTCATCGGAATTTTACTGATATTATCAGCTATTGATGACGACTATTGACAAAGATAACCCGATTGCGGACTTTTTTGGTCTGTCCACTCGCTGCCATCTCCCGACTCATGGGGTTTTGAGTAGAATTTTTGCTGAGGATTCAAGACTGCAAAAAAAGCAAAAGCCTACCGGCTGTGTAGGCTCTAGTTAAAGGGGGAAGTTCACTGAATCGAAAGAGAACCGACTAAATGTTCAGCTACTTCCGGTGAAGATGACTTCTGGAAACTTCGTCTGAGCTTCTGCTAGCGGACGACCTCTACCTTCTTCTTGCCAATAGTTGATCACTTCGGTTGCTTTGTTGAGCAACTGAACCCGCTCAAGGTCAGAAATCCAACGCTTGGATTCCATTTCGGTTTTGAGCTGTTCCCAGGCATCATTTCTCGGCCAGAAAAAGTAAGACGTTAAAGGACTAGAGCCTTTGCCCACAATTTGGTCTACCGCCAACGCTACGTTGTCGTCGAGCCACAGAACCTTTAATACAAATCTCGCCTGCGTTACTTCAGTTTCCATAGGCATATTTAAAAAATATTACAACCTACAACTCTATCACACAATTCGACTTCTGTGCTATTGAATTGATCGTTGAGATTTTCAGGGGAAACCCGATGAAAGCGATTGCAATTTTCGATATTGACGGGGTAATTCGGGATGTGGGCAGTTCTTATCGACGGGCGATCGCCGATACCGTCGAACATTTTACCCATCAGGCTTACCGTCCCACTCTCGAAGACATCGACAGTCTCAAGTCTGAGGGCATCTGGAATAACGACTGGGAAGCGTCTCGGGAACTGATCTATCGGTATTTTGAACGTCAGCCCCCAACCCCCTCTGCGGTGAGTGTGGATAAATCTGGCAACCCGATTGATCTCAACTATGATGATTTAATTGCATTTTTTCAATCCCGCTATCGTGGCCTTGATCCCGATAACTGGACGGGTTATATCTGCTCTGAACGGTTGCTGTGTGAACCGAGTTATTTTGAACAGTTAACCCAAGCGGGTATCGGTTGGGGATTTTTTAGCGGAGCGATGCGGGATGAGGCGTTATATGTTCTCACCGGGAAGTTAGGCTTGGTTTCACCGGTGTTGGTGGCGATGGAGGACGCACCGGGAAAACCCGATCCGACGGGACTGTTGATGGCCGTCGAACAGTTAAACCCGGAAAACTCGACGACCGTTATCTATGTGGGTGATACCGTTGCCGATATGTACACCGTCCAACGAGCATCAGAACAACAACCGGAGCGGTCTTGGGTGGGTGTGGGGGTGTTACCGCCTCATGTTCAAGACAACTCAGAACGCGCTCAAGCCTACCGTGAAACCCTCCAAGCCGCAGGTGCGATCACAGTTCTGGCTAACGTTGAACAATTGGCCGCCTCAGCCCTCGAACAGGTGCTTATTGCAAGTTGAGAAACTTATCCAAGGCACTGACCACCGCAGGCGGCCAACGACGGACTTGAGTGACCCATTCAAGATCTCTGTACCGTCGATCCAGTCCCACGGCCGCCACCCAATTACTTTCGGCTTCCCCGCGTTTGCCTTTTTCCCACAAACAAGCACTTAAAGCGGCTCGCATATCGGCAAAATTCGGATATTTGCGAACCAGATTTTTCATCGTGCGAATGGCTTTTTCAGTTTGTCCGTCTTGATAAAGGGCTAGGGCATAATTTGCCCGGGCAAAGGCATAATTGGGGTCGAGTTCGGCGGCAGTTTCATAATCGATAATTGCCGCTTTCCAATCTCCTAAACCGGCTTCGGCGTTGCCTCTGTTGTTGTAGGCTAGGGGATCTTCGCCGGATAATTCTAAGACATGATTGTAATCGGCGATCGCGGAAGCCCAACGTTTTAATCGCTCATAAGCCACACCCCGGTTTAAATAGGGATCGGGGGCGTTGGGAGCGAGTTCTATGGCTTTATTGTAGTCAGAAAGGGCATCTTCTATTTTATTTTGACTGACGCGAACATTACCCCGGTTGCTCCACATGGCGGCGTTATCGGGGTATTGTTTAATAATCTCAGTCCAGTAGGTTTCGGCTTCGGCAAATTTTCCCGCGTTGGTGGCGTCAAAGGCTTGGTTGAGAAGCGTTTCGACATCTTGAACGACGGGGGTTGATGCTGCTAAAGTCTCAGAAGCCGCCAGGGCGGGGTTTGAACCGGCTAGGGTTTGAAGGCTGAAAACAAAAAGAGTGACAATAATCCAAAACAATTGCATCATTTGAGTGAACCGTTAACGGTGATTAATGTTCAATTCTAATCGATTACTGTCCTCTTTAAAACATAATCTTCGTCAATTATAGTGCTTTTCAATTGCATGAGGCACTGTGAGATTAAAAACCCGGTTTCTATTGATAAACCGGGTTTTGGGGATGTACCTCCGAAGCAATGGTTTTCTAGGTCTATTCCGATTAACTGATTACCTTTAGCTGTTTTTCAGATTTAATTGTTTAATCGGAGTGGCTCGGTTGGCAATGTTAATTAATTGATGGGGTGTGGTATAACGGTTAACGGGAACTCGGGAAATTTGAAAGGGATTTCTGAGCCGGTTGGGTCGAGAAATAATTCCATCATATAAATATCCGGTTAAGTGATATTTGGGTAAATATTTTTCCACTTTGTAGCTAACAGAACCGTAAGGGTAGGCAATATGAGCTGCGACCCATTTATTCGGGTCTAAATCTGCCGTACATTCTCGAAGTTTTGTTTTCCCTTTTTCCAACTCTAGTTCTAGGTTTTTGAGGTCGAGTTTGCTGAGATTTTGATGGGCAAAACCGTGAGATTGAATATCATAAAATCCCCGTTTTAAGCCATCTCGGAGATCGTCACAACTCAGGTGAGGAACAAAATCTTTAATATTAACTCCCATGTAGCCGGGGTTAATAAAAAGAACGATTTTAACTTTTTCCCCGTAGTTTTTTTCCAGATCTTTTAAAATCGGTAAAACGTTTTCATGTACTCCGGAGTAACCATCATCAAAGGTGATCATTACCGGTTGGCGGTTTAGATATTCCGGGGGAATGGGTTTGGATTTTTGGATAAAGTAAGTAAACAAGTCTTGAGTTGTTAAAAACCAATAGTTGTTTTCAACTAAGTAGTTTAATAACGTATAGATTTCTCGTTTACCGTAGTCGTGATCGAAAGATAAAGGTTTAATATTCGTCTGGGCTGCTTTCTCAAAGTCAATAATATTATGAAAACCAAATATCGGAACCCGAATGGATGGCGTTGTTGCTGATTTTGTGGCGCCAGAAAGACTTAAACCCAACACAAACATCAACGAAAAACAGATGATTTTGTTTTTGACAAGGACAGAAAACTTGAGAGGTAGATACTTTTCCAACCAGTTTATCATCTTACAGAAATGTTCACTCCTGATACCGTATCGTTGGATATTACAGGAGAATTATTTCACAATCCGAATGATTTGTCACTTTTTATGATTGATTTAGCTTTGGGTATTCCATCTAGCCCTGAAGGATGTTATACTGATTTTAAGTTCCCCAAATCGTCCAAACTTAATTCATCAGTCAATTCGTTGCGATCGCGTTAATTTCTATCGCGGTTTAACAGATTGTCTTTGGAGACTCGAATCAGTTCATAAATACCCGCTTCATCGAGTTTATGATATTGAGAAGTCTGTAAACCGGTTTCTAGTATTTCTTCGGGAGTGGCTAAAATTAACAGGCTGTTGGGTTGGGTTTTTTGTAGGTTGGGACTGCGAAAATAATTAACAGCATCCCTCGGATACTGAAAATATTCTACAGGATTTTGGGTATAAAAAACTAAACTGGGTTTTTGAAAGCCAATCATTACCAATTCTTCTTGAAAGATTCTTTCTTTTTTAACGGTTTCCGCGAGGTGTCGCAGGGGTTGCTGACGGTGAAAATCAAAAATTTGGTTAGCGGGAGTCACCGCAAAAATCAAAAAAGCGATAAACCCGATTAAATTAACCATTAAAATTTTATCTGGCTTTCGTTTCCACCAAAAAAACAAAATTAATATCGCCGTCATCATCCAAATTAATGCACTCAATTCGAGGAATCCTGAAGCGTGAAGTTCTTCGCGAAATTTCGGCATATCCGGATCTTTTTCCATAAAAAGATAACTGGAAAAAATGAGCAGAGAAATTGTGGTTAAAAAGGCAAAATTTAAACAAAACGCAGCATTTAAACAACGAATGGGTTGGGGATTAATATTGTCTTTTTTAAGATATTTTTGAGCTTGTAAAAGTTCATTCCAAAAGCAAGAAACTAGCAGTGCAGCAGCAGGAATTAACGGTAAAATATAACTGGGAAGTTTGGTAACAGAAATGGTAAAAAACAAGAAAACACATCCAAACCAAAAGAGAGAAAATAAAGGTAAATGTTCGATTGTTGGGCGATTTTGCCAATAGGTTCGCCGCCAGAAGTTGGTTTTATAAATCGCAAAAGGCAAATAAATAGACCAAGGTGCAAATCCAACTAAAACCACAATAAAATAGAAATACCAGGGTGCAGCATGGTGATTAACCACTTGGGTAAACCGTTGAAAATTGTGATAACCAAAGAAAGTATTGAGATAGGTCATTCCGTGTTTTGCGGTAATTAAAATATACCAGGGCAAAACCAAAACTAAAAAAATAATACTTCCTAAAACGGGTTTAATTTCTCGTAAAACCTTCTGAGTATTGCCGAGATAAACTGTAAATAATCCGATAATTAAAAGCGGTAAAACACAGCCAATCGGCCCTTTCGTTAAAACCGCCAAAGCCAGAAAAATATAAAAGGCAAAATACCAAGGTGAGATCGGGTGA
This sequence comes from Lyngbya sp., assembly GCA_035285085.1. GTDB lineage: Bacteria > Cyanobacteriota > Cyanobacteriia > Cyanobacteriales > Microcoleaceae > Capilliphycus. The sequence goes on from JAYKHV010000015.1 coordinate 7,148, forward strand.
TTGGATTTGTTGATTTGCGGTTCAGCGTAGCCGCGAAAAAAAGCAAATAAAGCCGAACCCATACAGGCATTTAACAGCAGATCGGAAACCCCAATTCTCGCCCAAGCAATCGTTTCGGGGTTAAAAGCGATTAAAACCGCCCCGATCCAAGGTAAAGGATGAAGTTCTATTTTTGGGGGATAATTTTGAGGACTATTTTGGGAATTTCCCTTGATATTTTTGACGTAAAAGTGTAAAATATAGAAACAAAAGACAGTCAGGAAAAACGCCGCGATCGCAGACGGGAGACGAACCCCCCATTCATTCACGCCAACAATCCGATAAGCGATCGCCATCAACCAATAAATCAAAGGCGGCTTATCAAAGCGAGGAACTTCATTAAAATAAGGCGTGATCCAATCTCCAGTAACCAACATCTGACGGGCGGCTTCGGCAAATAGAGGTTCTGTTTCATCAACCAAGCCGGTTTTCCCCAAATTCCAAAAAAAGGCCAGCCAACCGATTAAAGCCAAACCAATAATAACCAGCAAACCCCGAATTAAAAAAGGCGGAAATTGAGATAGAAATTGAGATTTGAATTCAGAGTAAAACAAACGCTTAGACTTCAGTTTCATCCCGTCGTAAGTTGATGAATTCGGCACAACCTTGATCAGTTTACAGTTTACAGTTACCAGTGACCAGTGAAAACAGTTTACAGTTATCAGTTAGGGAGGGTGGGGAGATGGGGAGGTGGGGAGGTGGGGAGAAACTGTTCACTGTAACCTCTTAACTGGTCACTGTTCACTGGTCACTGCTAACTGTTCACTATTCACTGGTCACGGTCAACAGCCATTCTTCACCTTGAGAATTCCAGGCGGGTGAGTTGGTTTCCCCGACGATATAAGGCCCCCAGTAACGCCGAGAACCGTCCTGTGCGAAGACGACCAAGATATCTCCCGGTTGCAACTTTAACTCGGCTTCTGGTAGCGATAACATCAGTCCGTTGACCCTTCCTTCTTGGGCTGCAAAATCCCAGTGGACCGGTTCGGAAGTTGGGGATCGCTCGCGCCATGCTACCCTAACGGGATGGTTAGTTTGGTTGCTGACGCGAACTTCGGCTTGTTTACCTTGGGATACCGGGTCAGAAGTTAAGCTGAGTGAATTTTGAGTTGTTTGATTTTCGGTTAAATTCGGCGTCAAATTCGGTGTAGAATCATCAATTGTAGACGGAATAAAAACAGGTACACTATCGGGATCAAGCGATCGCTCAAATTCCGCCGAACTAATACAAGTGTTTAACCAAAGTTGCCTCAAGCCTAAACTCGAAAGTAAAATGGCCCCAGCAACCCAAATTGCAGGGTGTAGTTTAAATTTCATCATCTTGTCCGTTAACAGTTCAATTTTCGATTAATATCACAAGTTGTTCTATGCAGAACACTCGTCTAAACCGATTAACAAATGTTCTTAGTGAGCGACTGGGGCGATGGTTACGCAATCCTTGGCGACGGATATCGCTGCTAACCATTAGCCTGTTATTAGGCTCATTTTCTGGGATTGTAATTTCTACAATCGCCGGACAGGAGGCTGAGTGGGATGTAACAGCAGCTTTTCTTTTATTATTGGTTACTGAAGTCATTAACTGGCTAACTTATCGCAGCAAACCCCGGATTCGCCAACCGCTATGGATTGAAAACCTGAACGCCTATAAAATTGGTGTGGTTTACAGTTTGTTTTTACTCGCGTTTTTACTCGGTTCCTGACAATACTAAGGGTAGAAAGTAAAAGGAAAAGTCTCTTGACCTACATTTTCCAAAATCACTTTGATTATGATTGAGATTTTAGAGGCGATCGCGGAGGGAAATCAACCCTCACCCGATGAACTCAAACAGTTAGCAACATTAGAACTCAACGATCGCCAACGATCAACTGCTTTTGAAATTACAGCAGACAATGTTGAAATTGTCATTGAGCAGCGATCGCAGTTATTTTGCTCCCTACTCCAACATAACTGTAATTTACCTCAAATACAGGGGAGTTTGGAACTGTTATGGAAATTGTGGCTTCCTCTAGCAACCCAACTCACCCAACACTATCAAACCTTAAATCGGCCGATTATTCAAGGGGTTCTTGGCGGACAGGGAACGGGTAAAACGACTCTGGGTAAAGCACTAAGCGAAATCTTAAATTTTCAAGGATATCGTACTCTCAGTTTATCAATTGATGATATTTATAAAAGTTATATTGATCGCGAAGCATTGCGACAAGTTGATCCCCGGTTAATTTGGCGGGGTCCACCCGGAACCCACGATGTTGAAATCGGGTTAAAGGTGTTAGATGACTTGCGTCAAGGTCGGACTTCTGTGGCGGTTCCTCGCTTTGATAAATCGTTGCATCAGGGATCGGGCGATCGCATTGAACCGGAAATTGTGACCGGGATTAATGTGGTTTTGTTTGAGGGTTGGTTTGTCGGTTGTCGTCCGGTTAATGAGAGTCAATTCAATCATCCTCCCCAACCCATTATAACAGAAAGCGATCGCCAATTTGCTCGGGATATCAATCAAAAGTTAAAAGATTATGTGCCGTTGTGGGAACGTTTGGATCGGTTAATGGTTCTCAACCCGGTTGATTATCGCCTATCCAAACAGTGGCGAAAACAAGCCGAACAAGAAATGATCGCAACGGGAAAATCGGGAATGACGGATGCAGAAATCGAACAGTTTGTAGACTATTTTTGGAAATCTCTGCATCCCGAATTGTTTATCTCGCCGTTAGTGAAAAATCCCGAATTTGCCGATTTGGTTGTTGAAATTAACGCCGATCATTCTGTGGGTAAAATATATCTCCCCGGTGAGAATTAACCCCGATCTAACAGCATTCTGTCGGATCGCAACAGGAACTACTTTCTGCTTCTATCGTCACCCGATAATCGCTTCCTTTGGTTTCTTTGGGGTTGCGGGTTGCTTTGCCTTTGCAGCTAAAGTTTGTGGCTTCTTCGAGGGGGATTTCTGTGTAGGGAGGAACCCCGACAATATCCTGAGAATAAGGCCCGTTTGGATTCGTATAAATGTGGAATGTTTTGTCACAAACAGCCATCCGTTGACCCCGACAAAGGGTGTGTCCATCATCATCAACCACTTGTTTCCAAGGACCTTTATAAATGACCGCTTGTTTCCGTTCCAAACAAGGTCCTTCTTTTCCTTTAAAGGCTTGAACGGTTACGGAACGAAATTCGATCCCCTCCACAACTTGCCAAGGTTCTGGTTGACGAACTAAAATTTCAATTCCGTAGAAACCCGCCTGTTCAAACATTTCTAAAAACTCGTCTTCTCGAAACGCACCGGAAATACAACCACTCCAAAGTTCGGGATCATTTATCATTTCTTCGGTGGGATTTTCATCGCAGACAATATCAGAAATAACCGCCCGACCGCCTTTTTTTAGAACTCGATAAATTTCTTGAAATAGCTGTTTTTTGTCTTGGGGTCGAACCAAGTTTAAAACGCAGTTGGAAATTACCACATCAACGCTATTATCCGCGATTAACGGTTCTGTTTGTCGCAGGCGATCGCATTCGGTTTCTAAGGCAGAAATCCCTTCTATCGATTGTACAGGATTTTGGGTTAACCACCGTTGTACTTTGTCTAAATCCAGGGCTAAATCTTGAATTTTACCCTTGACAAATTTGGTGTTTTGGTATCCCAATTTTGCCGCCATTTCCTCTTGATATTTCCGGGCTAGGGACAGCATTTCATCGTTAAAGTCAACGCCAATCACGTTACCCTGTTCGCCGACAATTTGGGCTAAAATATAACAGTGTTTCCCCGCACCGGAACCCAAATCAACGACGGTTTCTCCGGCTTTTACATAGCGGGTTGGGTCGCCACAACCATAGTCTTTCTCGATAATTTCTTGCGGAATTTTTGCCAGATATTGTTTATCGTAGCTGGTCGGACAACACAGGGAAGGTTGTACTTCTTTCGCGCCTTGTTTGTAGCGGTCTAAAACAATTGATTCAACTTCGTAGTTAGCAACCATTTATTTTGTTTGTCGATAAGTTTGAACAGTGTTTGATTTATTTTATCGCTTATTTGTTGAATCAAACCTGAAAACATTCCAAAAACCTACAAAAACCCTAAAAACATTCCAAAAACCCGGTTTCTTTAAGAAACCGGGTTTTTAATTCCCGAAAGTTACCGGGTTTTTAATTTTTACATCTGTTCAAATTGTTCTTTTTGTGGAGTAGAATTGCGAGTTAAATCCAATTTAGCCTGTAATTCGGCTTTAATTCGGTTTAAAATCGACGTTTCATCTAACGAGGCGAGAATACGTTTAACAACAGCTTTTGGTCCTTCATCACCCCAAGACGCGCCGTTAGCGAGGTAAGTTTTTGTCACCTGTCCAATGGCGTAGGAAGAAACGCCGGCGACACCCGCTTGAGTTATCGCCACCGACAAATAAGGAATTAATGTGGCGCCTCCCGTCATCGGTGCGGTAACTCCCAACAGTCCTTTTAATGAACTTAAACCAAAATTTGTCACCAATTCACTCGCCGTAATTCCCCCCATTCCCAGAGCGATTTTTTGTAATAAATCAATCGCCCCTTGTTGGGTCATCGAAATTCCGTATAATTTAGATAAAGTCAGAATCATGCTAACATCTATTACCGCACCACTCAATAAGTCTACAACCGTCATCGGATTGAGTGCAATGGCGACGGCTTTTGTCATTACTCCATTCCAGATTACCCGGTTGGCGCTTTGTTCGCGAATCTCCATTTTTCGCCGGATTAACTGTTCGTTAATATCTCCGGCGTAAAGCATGGTATTGAGGGCGACTAACGATTTTCCTTCCCGGTCTAAAATTTCAAGTATTTTAAGTTTTAATTGTTCAACTTGGGGCTGAGAACGAGTTAATTGAGCTTGAATACTTCCATCGGCGCGACGAACTGCGGTAGCAATTAAAGGAGACGCCGCAGCCATAACAATTTCATCGGGAGAGAGCAATTCTTTGACTCGTTCATCGCGAATTTTTTGATAAATTGCCATGCGGTCGGCTTCGGGATATTGGTCAACTTTGTTAAAAACTAACAGCATCGGTTTTCCCGCTTCCCGCAGTTGAGATAACGCCTCATATTCAACTTGGGTGATATCTCCAGCGATCACAAATAATAGTAAATCGGCTTTTTGTGCAACTTGACGCGCAATTTGTTCTCGGGTTTTTCCGTCAACTTCATCAATTCCGGGAGTGTCGATTAATTCAACTTGAGAAATGCGATAGGAAACCACATCATTTCCCATATGAGAGGTTTCGGGAGAGTTTTCGGAAACTTGCCAACTTTGGGCTTGAGTGGCTTGGGTGACGCCATGAATGGGACCCGTTTCAAAGATATTTTGACCCAAAAGTGCATTTAAAATTGAAGATTTACCCCGTCCAACCATCCCAAATACTGCTATTTGTACGCGAGTTTGTTCAAGTTTATCCATCATCGTCTCTAACCCCTCAATTTCCGGTTCCAGTCCGGCTCGTTCCTCGGGGGTTAAATCCAGATGTCCAACAATTTCGCGCATTGTTTTTTGAGCGTCTCGCAGATTTAATTCCGCTTGAATGTCGGTGAAGTTCAAAATTGTATTGTTAAGTTCGTCATCTAGATTCATTTCAAAAACCCAATTTCTGTAAAAAAATTGCTAGGACTCTTCTTTCATTCTCAACGATTGAACCCTTCTACTTTACAATAAATCTTCTCGGGTGCTACACTAAAATATTGAAACAATGCCGGACATAACCATCCTTCTTGATGAGTTTGCGGCCAACAATACCAATTTCCAACCTATTCTTCTCGCAACCACAACAATTCTGCTTGATATCCGGGAAAGGGGTTAGCCGAAAATAATAATCGAAAACCAAATTCGGCATTGGGAATATTTTCAACCAATTTATCAATCATTTCCGGTACTCCACTGACAAAAGGTTCCCGTACCAGTCCGACTGTCTCATCATCAAACACCCAGGTTTGTTGATAGCGATAGGGATAAATGACCAGCATTGAATTGTTCATATGTTATCCGTTATTGCGATGCACGCGCACAAAAAACAAGGACTGGAACAAACCACAAGCTTTTTTAACTTGAACGATAATTATGCCCCTCTACTTATTCTACCGCAAAATCGGTATATTTTCGTTTGTAAGGAGCATGAAACCCCAAAACAATATCTTGTTTCGGAACACCCGCTTCTAACAGTTCGTTGGCGACACCGATTTCTGTTCCATCTCGTTGAATCCAAATTTTATCATTTTTGATATCAACATGAATGATACAACCATAAACTCGTCTCATTCCGTCTTCTATCCAACCCAAATGAACAACCATATAGTGATGATTTTCAGGATCACAAACAAACTGTAACTCCGTGTCTCTTGTTTCATCATTTCTAATATGACTTTTTCAAATTTCTTGCACTAATTTAGAGTAATTCATTCTTTCCATAAGACAACCTTTTTGTTGATGGGGTCAAAAATCAAAAGCTTAAGCCGATGTTCGACAATGATCTCTTGAATAAACTTTCTGAGAAAAAATTTTTGATAAATATCCTCGGAAATTGCCAAATACAAAACTCGATCAGGCTGTTTTTTTCGTAAAGCTGACCGATAATTTAACGTTTGTCCAAGAGCTAAATGAAATTCAGTCACAGGTGATATTCCCAAAAAGGACTTAATTTCTACGGCGATCTTTTGACCCTATTTTTGTGCGGCTAAAACTCTTTCTGCACCCCAATCGATTTTTAATTCAATGTCATCAATTTTTAGGGATAAAGGATCGTGAGTAATTGTCCATTTATCCTTTTCTAAAGCTATCCGAACCGCATCGTGGAAAATATCTCGATTCTGACACACTCACCCCCATAACCGATTCTGTTCTTAGTTTACGATAAAATTCAACAAGACCTGAGAAACCGATTTCGATAACGAAAAATATCGGCTAAAACTGATAGCACTATAGCAATAAGAAATCATTTGTCAACGACATTGCCCCCAAACCCCCAATTCTGGGGGCTGCTCTGGATAGATTTTTTACAAATCAGGTAACATTGCTATAGCAACAAACCCAGTTTCTGACACCCGATCTTTAGAAAATTGTAAAGCGATCGCGTAATTTGTACCCCTCTGGGCAGACAATAGAATAGGAACCGTAACCAGAGTTACAGTTATTTAAAATGTCACAACCCACGATTGAATCGATCTTACAGGAAAAACGCCTCTTTCATCCCTCGGCGGAATTTTCCCAAAATGCCCACATTAAAAGCTTAGACGAGTATAAACAACTCTACGAAAAAGCCCAAGCCGATCCCGAAGGATTTTGGGCGGAACTCGCCGAAAAAGAGCTACACTGGTTTGAAAAATGGGATCAAGTCCTAGATTGGCAGCCCCCCTTTGCAAAATGGTTCGTCGGCGGTAAAATTAACATATCCTACAACTGCCTCGATCGCCATTTAACCACACCGCGTCGCAACAAAGCCGCTTTAATTTGGGAAGGCGAACCGGGAGACTCTCGAACTTTGACTTATGCGGAACTGCATCGAGAAGTCTGTCAGATGGCGAACGTGATCAAACAGTTGGGGGTTCAAAAAGGTGATCGCGTGGGAATCTATATGCCCATGATACCGGAAGCGGCGATCGCGATGTTGGCTTGCGCGAGAATTGGCGCCCCCCATACCGTAGTTTTTGGTGGGTTTAGTGCAGAAGCCTTAAAAGATCGTTTAGAAGATGCCGAAGCCAAACTCGTGATTACCGCAGACGGGGGATGGCGAAAAGATGCCATTGTTCCCTTAAAAGAACAGGTCGATAAAGCCTTACAAGCCGGTGCATCCAGCGTTGATAACGTTTTAGTCGTCAAACGCACCGCCCAAGATATCCACATGGAACCCGGACGAGATCACTGGTGGCACGACCTCCAACAAGGCGCTTCCGGCAAATGTCCCGCAGAACCGATGGATAGCGAAGATATGCTGTTCATCCTCTACACCAGCGGCACCACTGGCAAACCCAAAGGCGTCGTTCACACCACAGGCGGTTATAACCTCTACAGTCATGTTACCTTAAAATGGGCGTTTGATTTGCAAGAAACCGATGTCTATTGGTGTACCGCAGATGTGGGCTGGATCACCGGACACAGTTATATTGTTTACGGGCCGTTATCCAACGGGGCAACAACATTAATGTATGAAGGCGTTCCCCGTCCGTCCAACCCTGGCTGTTTGTGGGATGTGGTGGAAAAATACGGCGTGAATATATTCTACACCGCCCCAACCGCCATTCGCGCTTTGATGAAAATGGGCGAACACCACCCCAACGCCCGCGACTTGTCATCCTTGCGACTGTTGGGAACCGTTGGCGAACCGATTAACCCGGAAGCTTGGATCTGGTATCATCGGGTAATTGGCGGTAATCGTTGTCCGATCGTCGATACCTGGTGGCAAACCGAGACGGGTGGGTTTATGATCACGCCGTTACCGGGGGCGACTCCAACCAAACCGGGTTCGGCAACCTTACCCTTTCCTGGAATTATAGCCGATGTGGTCGATGCGGACGGCGAACCTGTAACCAACCAAAGCGGGGGTTATTTGGTCGTTAAGCATCCCTGGCCGGGAATGATGCGGACGGTGTATAAAGATCCCGATCGCTTCCGACGGACCTATTGGGAACATCTACGACCCGCAAACGGCGAATATATCTATTTTGCCGGAGATGGCGCCCACAAAGATGAGGATGGCTATTTTTGGGTGATGGGTCGGGTTGACGATGTGATTAATGTTTCCGGCCACCGTTTGGGTACGATGGAAATTGAGTCGGCCTTGGTTTCTCATCCGATGGTCGCCGAAGCCGCAGTTGTGGGTAAGCCGGATGAGGTCAAGGGCGAAGAAATTGTTGCTTTTGTGACCTTAGAAGGGGAAAACGAACCCAGTGAAGCGTTAGAAAAGGAATTGAAGCAACACGTTGTTAAGGAAATTGGGGCGATCGCCCGTCCCGGTGAAATTCGGTTTACTGATGATTTACCGAAAACGCGATCGGGTAAAATTATGCGGCGTCTGTTGCGAAATTTAGCCGCAGGTCAAGAAATTAGCGGCGATACTTCTACTTTACAAGATCGCAGCGTGTTAGAAAAGTTGCGAGGCGGTGCATAGAGTTTTACCCCCACCAAGTTCCCCCTAAAAGGAGGAGGCTTTTTCCTGTTAACCCCCACCAAGTTCCCCTTACAGACAAGAAATTTCTAGTTCAAATTCCCTCTCCTCGTAGGAGAGGGTTAGGGAGAGGTCAACCCCCACCAAGTTCTCCTTACAGACAAGAAATTTCTAGTTCAAATTCCCTCTCCTCGTAGGAGAGGGTTAGGGAGAGGTCAATCCCCACCAAGTTCTCCTTACAGACAAGAAATTTCTAGTTCAAATTCCCTCTCCTCGTAGGGGAGGGTTAGGGAGAGGTGAGAGGGTTAGGGAGAGGTCAAAATAACTTGATTTCTAAAAAATACCATGAAACTTTTTAAATTTATTCCCCTTGCTTTGATGGCGAATTTAACGGCAACTCCGGCTTTCGGTCAACAACAATGTAATATTTATGTGATTTACGATCCGAATGATACTTTTGTTAATGTGAGAACTGCACCGAATGGTAATGTTATCCGAGGAATTCCCAACGGGTCTAAAACCTCTGTAACGGGCGAACAAAATGGCTGGTATCAAGTTAGTTTTGATGATCGCTTTAATAGTATCACCGGGTTTATGAAAAAAGAGTTATTGTGGCGAAGTACAAGACTTTATGCGATGGACTTAGAAGATACTTACGTTAATTTGCGAGAGTCTCCCAATGGATCTGTTATTCGTCAAGTTCGCAATGGAACTCCTTTGACTTTTATAGAAGGAAACAGAAACCAATGGTTAAAAGTTCGTTTAGAAGATGGTAGCGGTACGGTAGGATATATTTATGCTCCGTTAGTTGCCGATCCTTCTTGTAACCCCGATGGAACTTTTGTCGGACCCAGATGAAAGAATTGCTATTGTTCTTGCTCATCTATCATTTTAACAGAACTTGTAGGCGGGTCAGCGTTGCGCCGAAAAATGTCTATTGATCTGTTTGAGAAGATAAATGAGTTAACAGTTCACCTGCGGTTAAAATCTCAACAGAAGCATCTAAAAATCCCTGCATATTCCGAGTTACAATAGCATCCAAACCTTCCGAAACCGCACAGGCTAACTGCACCGCATCCTCAAAATCATCTGAATTTGATGCAATAGCAGCTTCTAGAATACCACGATTAACAGCACAGACTTCAACTAACGTGAGAAGTTCACGAATATATTGTTTAGACAAAGCAGCACCTTTTGATTTTTTGGCAATATAAAAAATGTCTGTTACAGTAGTCGCCGTTACAAAGCCTTCTATCTGTTTAGATTCAATTTTTTCCAAAAGTGCTTTAGCATCGTGAACAAAAGGTTCCCGCTCTAACAAGTGATCCAGTATAATATTTGTATCTAGCAAGACTCTCATTTTAGATATTTCTCCGAGAGTCTTTCGTACTTCATTGCTTCTATATCTTCATCTGTTGGTGAAGGTTTATCCGTTTTTAATACCCCTCTCAAACGTTCGACGACTCCTTCTGGTATGGGTTCTTTAGGTCGAAGTTCATTAGAAAGTGAACGAATAATGGCTTCAACCAATAACAGGCGTTCATACACAGGTAAATTATCAGCTTCTTTCCGTAATTCCTGCCAATCCATATTTTCAACTCCTAATCCTTTATCCTATAATAACGTAAAACACAAAAAACGTAGGGGCGCATGGCAATGCGCCCTATCTTCGTGTTCTCAAAACGGATTATTTATATTATAAAAATCTTGAAAAAATTCGGCGATCGCACATTTAATTTAAACTCGTTGCCATTTTTTGAGGGGAAATCAACCAACATTTCCAAAGAATTAGGCTATTCTCAAATGGATGCAAGTTCCAGAGGATTATTAAAATTTTATTTACTTTTTCATGTAATTAACATCAATAATGTACTGTCGTCGTGGAACTTGCAGTGGCCTACTTAATCATCTTGACGGTAAGGTAAGTAAATTTGCTCGGGTGTATTTCTGGCCATTGAAATGGCTCTAATCTAGATTTTAAATTCTATTGACGATCTATATCGCCGGTGATATATTACGAAGTGATCAAATCAATTTTTTTGATCTTAAGAAGGAGATGATTATGTCCAAAAACACAGTCAAAGCCACCGAAATCAAAGCGGTTCCTTTCTTTGCTCGTTTCTTAGAAGCCCAAGCTCCCCAAGCCGAGAAAGCCCCGATACAAACCCTCAAATATCCTTCCGATTTTGAAGACTATTAATCCCTAAGAGCTAATCGGCTCGATTCTAGAAGTCGATGGGGTGGAGTAGAAGCATCAAATCCAACAACATCACATTCCGGTTGTGTTAGGTTTGTCGGTTGATCTGCCCCACCCATCGAACATCCACTCTTGTCAATAGGAGATTAGATTATCATGTCCAAAAACACAGTCAAAACTACCAAAATCAAAGCGGTTCCTTTCTTTGCTCGTTTCTTAGAAGCCCAAGCGGAACAGGCAGATAACGCTCCTTTCCCCACCCTCAAATATCCTTCCGATGAGGAAGATGCTTAACAAAGGAACTCGGAAAGAGTAAGGCAAAGAAATTCAACATCAGATTCAGGTGATCTTCTATTTTCTCATCCTTTAACCCAATTGACAGACAATCCACCCTCAAGAGGAAGTTTTCATGTCTAACAAGATCAAAGCGACCGAAATCAAAGCAGTGCCTTTTTTTGCTCGTTTCTTAGAAGCCCAAGCCACAGAAACAGGGGCTAGTGGGGATGAAGGAACAGAAACTCTACCCCCAGAGGAACCTCCTTTTATTTTTACGCTGAAGTTTCCTTCAGATTGGGAAGAACGTTAATGAATGAAGGGCAAACTTCTTCGCCAATTCAAGTCGGTGAAAAACAGCAACGAGTCCAACATCAGACTTGGATTTTGTTGGGTTCAGCAAGAGGGAAATCCAACCTCAAGGGATTCTTGATTGTATAAAGGAGAAAATGTTTTATGCCTCTATCAAAAGACCTAGTTTTATTAATCACCCACAGTGGTGATTTCTTCACAATAGATAGAGTGGCAGAAGCATTATCCAAAAAAGGAGCGCAACCCTTTCGCCTCGACACCGATAAATTTCCCCTAAGGGTGCAGTTAACAGCACAGTTTGACCAATCCAAAAGTTATCATCAGCTCGAATATAATGGACAATCTATTACTACAGAGCAGGTGCAAGCGGTTTGGATGCGACGGGTATGGCAACCCGAATTCAATCAAGAATTAGATCCTCAGTACCAACAAGCCTGCGCTCAAGAATCAATGGCGACTTTAGAGGGGTTTTGGGATAGTTTGAAACAGGCCCGTTGGGTAGATGATTTAGAGCGGGTGAATGCAGCACACAACAAGTTGCGCCAACTACGGGTCGCATCGGAAGTCGGGTTTGCCATCCCCCGAACCCTTGTCACTAACAAAGCCTCCTCAGCACGGGAGTTTTTCCAACAAGTAGAGGGAAAAATGGTCAGTAAGCTACTGACAGCCCTTTCCCGCAGTATGGAATACACGTCTTTCTTCGTTTATACGAACCGGGTCAAAGCAGAAGACTTACAAGATGCGGAGTCATTGCGCTACTGTCCGATGGTGTTTCAAGAGCAAATTTCTAAGCAGCAAGAATTACGGGTCGTTTATGTCAATGGCAATGTATTTGTGGGGGCGTTAAATGCCTCGGTTTATGGGGAATCAACCGTTGATTGGCGTCGCCCTGGTGTAGAAGTGGGTGCATGGGAACATCATCAACTTCCCGAAGAATTAGTCAGTCGTATCGACACATTTATGGGGAAATTTGGGCTATTGTATGGTGCTTTAGATTTTATTCTCACCCCATCAGGAGAATATGTCTTTTTAGAAGTGAATCCGATGGGAGAATGGGGAATGCTGGAGAAAGAGTTAGACTTGCCCATTTCTAATGCGATCGCAGATGCCCTTCTGGGGAAGTAAGACGTCGGATAGAAATTCGAGTTAGTGTATAAGTAAATTTTACTTGTTCTGAAATTCCTAGTGTTCGCCAAGGCTTAGGCTTAAATTCAAAAATTATTATGACAGTATTAATCGTAACTTTTAGCAATGACAATGAAAGTATTCCTCTAGTCATCGAAGCCATTGAAGCCAAAGGAGGAAAAGCCTTTCGGTTTGATACAGACAGATATCCCACCGAAGTGAAATTAGATATCTACTCGGGCACTTGTGAAGGAGGATTAATTACTGATGGGGAAAACCAGCTAGATTTAACAGAAGTGTCCTCTGTTTGGTATCGGCGGATGAGATACGGACAGAAACTTCCTGAGGCTATGGACAAGCAATTTAGAGAAGCCTCTATTAAGGAATGTCGAGCAACGGTAAGGGGAATGATTGCCAGTCTACCGGGATTTCATTTGGATAAAATGGTGAATGTGGATCGGGCGAATAATAAGCAGCTTCAGTTGCAAGTTGCACGAGAATTAGGTCTGATCACACCGCGCACTCTAACTTCCAATCATCCCCAAGCCGTCAAACAATTTGCTCAAGAATGTCAGGAGCAGGGTATCGTTAGTAAGATGCTTTCTTCCTTCGCCATCTATGGAGAAAAGGGGGAAGAAAACGTTGTTTTCACCAATCCAGTCACCGATGAAGATCTAGACAATCTTGAAGGGCTGTGTTTCTGTCCGATGACCTTTCAGGAAAACATACCCAAAGCGCTAGAATTGCGGACAACCATTGTCGGACATCAGGTATTTACCGCCGCAGTAGACTCCCAAAAGTTGCAGGGATCTGCTTTTGATTGGCGCAAGGAGGGGAAAGCTTTAGTTAAAGATTGGCAACCCTACAAATTGCCGGAAGATATTGAGAAAAAGCTGCTCAAACTGATGGCTTATTTGGGGTTAAACTATGGGGCAATTGATATTATTGTGACTCCCGATGGTCGGCATATCTTCCTGGAGGTTAACCCGGTTGGAGAGTTTTTCTGGATGGAGGTCTATTCACCGAACTTCCCCATTTCCCAAGCCATTGCTGACCTTCTACTCACGACTAAAAATTAGGGACTATCGGTGATTGGGATGAGAGCAAATTCACGCTTAGACTGGATAGATCTAACCCTAAAACCGTTAAAATTGGAGTGTTTTAAAGTTCAATAAATAAAGGTTATAATTTGATTTGGAGTTAAAAATAGGATGAATAAACAACTCGGTTCGCGCTCTATTTTGACCTTTGATGGTCTGGATGATTGTATCAATTTCGGTGACACGGATATCGGTGGAGTTTTGAGCCAAGGAAGTTCCACCTTTACCATTTCTGGATGGGTTAAACCTCATGTTATTAACGATAAAGCCAGCAATCACGGAACAAGAAATGTCTTTTTTGCTCGGGCATCAGACGGTAGTAATGATAACTTAGAATTGGGAATTAGCCCGGATGGTAATCTAGACGTTTACATTGATGAAAATAAGGACGACATTACCAAAAGTTTTGGCAATGGAGAATTAACCGTTGGACAATGGCACTTCTTTTCCCTGGTTTTTAATAAAGGTAAAATTACAGTATATCTTGACGATAATCGCTATTCCGGTTCCTTTGCCGGGTCTTCCTTAGATAATTCTCAGGGTTCCCCTGTCACGATGGGCGCAACGTTACACAGCGATATCTATTTTCAGGGTCAAATTGCCAACATCAGCGTCTGGAAACACTGCTGTCCCTCAAAAGAAATCCAAAAGTATCGAGATCAGCCCTTAGAGGGCAATGAGCGGGGGTTAGTCGCTTATTGGCCTTTAGACGAAGGACAAGGTTTAACGGTTCAAGATCGGACTACCAACGGCCATCTGGGAACTTTGCAAGGGAATCCCACCTGGGAAGTCGCTGAAGTTCCTTTCCCTATCCCCGCTCAAGAAGATATCCCAGCCCTAGAAAATACTTCAACTCCAGAAAATACTTCAACTCCAGAAAATACTGCCATGCCAGAAAATATTTCCATTCCCGAAAATATTTCCATTCCCGAAAATATTTCCATCCCCGAAAATATTTCCATCCCCGAAAATATTTCCCCCCAAGAATTATCACCAATCTCAACCCAAGAACAGCCTCAAAAATCCATCAATACCACAGGCAAACGCCAATATAGAATACTGGCTATTGATGGGGGTGGCATTCGCACCATTATTCCAGCACTCCTGCTAGCAGAAATAGAAAAGCGGACTCAAAAGCCTATATTTAGCTTATTTGATTTAATTGCCGGGACTTCAACGGGCGGAATTCTGGCGCTTGGACTCACTAAACCCAAATTAACAACTAAAGCTTGTAATGACAGCCCGACGGCTCAATACAGTGCCGAAGATCTCGCTCAAATCTATGCTGAACATGGTGCTGAAATCTTTTATGAACCCTTCTTTGAACAATTTTTAGGCCCTTTAGAGGATATGTTTGCCCAACCCAAATATAGTTCCGAGGGAAGAGAGGAAATTCTCAAAGAATATTTCGGTGACGCTCCTCTGGAAAAAAATCTCAAAGAAGTTTTTGTAACCAGTTATGATATCGAGCAGCGAATTCCCATATTCTTTACGAATAAAGTGGAAAAACAAGAGATAGAATCGAAAAAGTTTCGGAAGTTATGTTTTGGCTTTACCCTCAAAGATGCGGCAATGGCAACAACTGCAACTCCGACTTTTTTTTCTCCCTATCGGGTTCCTACTTTGCATAATCCCAACGGGTTTTATACTTTAGTCGATGGGGGTGTAATTGCTAATAATCCAGCCTATCTGGCGATGGCAGAGGCGAAATTGAGTACCGGGTCTCCGCAGCAACTTCTTGAGAATAAGGACGTTTTGCTGGTTTCCTTGGGTACGGGTTCTCTAACGACGATTTACCCTTATGATCAAGTTAAAAATTGGGGCCTGTTGCAATGGTCAAGACCTCTGTTAGATATTATCTTGGATGGGGGGAGTGAAGTCATCGCTGGAGAATTAGAACGGTTGTTTGAGTCTGATAGTCCGGAAAATAACAGTGTTTATTATCGCTTTCAAACCTTCCTAACGAGTGAACTGGAAGCTATAGATAATGCCAAGCCGGACAATATTCGTCAACTCAAAGCCATAGCTCGGAGAATGATTACAGAAAACACTCAAAAAATTGATGAATTGTGTAATCTATTGTCCTCCTAAATCCGATTTGTTTCGGGTAAACGAGTGTGTAAAATAAAGAAAAGCGGTTCAACAGGCAGGGAAGACACTCGATGAGATAGAGAACGACAAACTTGAATAGGGGTTTGACTGTTCCTTGGTCATGTGTTAACCAATCGTGTAAAAATTTGAGGTCAAAAAAATGGACGAAATCGTTAAAAAAGTTGCAGGTTTGGGTCTTTCTGGTATACTCTTAGTGATTGCCATAGGAACAGCGGGGAGTAGCGCAGGCGCTATGGCTTTAATCGCCAGTTTCGGAGGCCCGTTGGGTATCATTGGAGGTTTGGGCTTACTGGGTCTGGTCGGTTCTGTCGGGGAGATCGTTACCGGATATGGACTGGAAACCCTGATTAAAAATATCTACAGCGAACGTAGCAAAACTGAATCGACCAGATATCTGCTCAAAGAAATTAAAGATTTACCGATTACAGATGATCTAAAACTTAAACTTAAAGAACACCTGAGCAAAAAAAACAATCAGGAAGCTGAAGTTGTTGAAGAAAACGAAGTTCCTCAAGAACCAAAGACAATTGAAATCATTGAGGAATAATTTCCAGGTAACAATTGTTTTGTTGTACATTCAATCCCCCGATTGTTAAGGGATTGTGCCAAATTGCAGAAGAGGATAAAATGAAGGGCTGATGAGTTTAGTTTCAACAGATTCCCTACTCAAAGTCCTTCATTTAAAGTCCTAGAGTTTATGCTGAAGACCAAAAATATCAGTACAGGAAAGTCAAGATCTGGAGAAATAAAGTAACTGAATTTGCCCGAGTTTTGTTACAATATAAACCTCCAAGATTTTTAGAATATGCCGACTCAAGTTGCTCGTAATCAAACTCCAACGGATCTTCCTTCGCCTTTAACTCAATTTTGGGAGGATTTTAAAGTAGTTGCTCAACCTTACTGGTATCCAACAGAGCTGAAGGGAAGAGCCTTTTCACAAGTGATTCGTTCCTGGGGAATGCTCGTTCTCCTGATTTTATTAATAGTCGCCCTTGTAGCGGTAGATGGCTTGGGGAGCTTCTGGAATCGGTATGTACTTGATATTATTATTGAAGAAAGAGATCTTTCTAAGTATCTGAGTACGTTATGGGTTTCTTGCTTGCTGATTGTTGTCATCACTCTGTTAGTAGGATTTTCTAAATTTGTCAGAAAAAAAATAGCTCTTGATTGGTATAAATGGTTAAGTAATTACATTTTAGGAAAATATTTAAGCAATCGTGCTTATTATAAAATAAACTTTAAATCTGATTTTGATAACCCCGATCAGCGTTTAGCCCAAGAAATTGAACCGATTACCAGCAGCGGGCTGAGATTTTTTGCGACTTTCCTCGAAAAAGTCCTACAAATGATTACTTTTATAATCATTCTTTGGACAATTTCCCAGCCGATTGCCATTTATCTGATTATTTATACCATTGTAGGGAACTTGATCGCCGTTTATTTGACTCAAGAACTGAATAAGATTAGTAAAGAAGAACTCGAATTTAAAGCCAACTACAATTATGCTCTGACTCATGTTCGCAATCATGCTGAATCTATTGCTTTTTTTCGCGGAGAAAATCAAGAATCAAATCTCATTGAGCGCCGATTTTGTAAATATTTAGACAGTTCCGAACGCAAGATTAATTGGGAGAAAGGTCAGGATATTTTTAATCGAGCCTATCAGTCTGCTATCAGTGTATTTTCGATGTTCATCCTGACACCTTTATTTATTCAAGATCAAATTGATTATGGAGAAATTAACCAAGCGAGTATGGCTTGCTTAATGTTTTCTAATGCTTTGGGACAATTAATCGGAGAATGGGGCGCTTCCGGACGATTATCGAGTTACATTGAACGTTTAGCTAAGTTTTCAAATACATTGAAAGCGATCGGCAAACAACCCGACAATGTGAATCTGATTACAACAATAGAAGAAAACCGTCTGGCTTTTGAGAATCTCACCTTAGAAACGCCGAATTATGATAAGATAATTGTCGAAAATTTATCACTCTCTGTACCTCCCCAAGAAGGATTATTGATTGTTGGCCCGAGTGGTCGAGGTAAAAGTTCTCTGCTGCGTGCGATCGCGGGTTTATGGAATGCGGGGACGGGTCGCCTGTTGCGTCCTCCCCTGACCGAATTGTTATTCTTGCCACAACGTCCTTATATCATTTTAGGAACTTTGCGCGAACAGTTAGTTTATCCTAACACAAATCGCCAAATCAGCGATGAAGAACTCGAAGAAATTTTAAAACAAGTTAACCTCGAACACTTGCTAACCCGCGTCAAGAACTTTGATACAGAATTGCCTTGGGAGAATATATTATCCTTAGGAGAACAACAACGCCTTGCTTTTGCACGAATATTAGTTACCCGTCCTAGTTTTACCATATTAGATGAAGCAACGAGCGCTTTGGATTTAACCAATGAAGAAAATTTATATCAACAATTACAGCAAACGAAAACAACTTTTATCAGTGTGGGACACCGGGAAAGCCTGTTTAATTATCATCAATGGGTTCTCGAACTTTTAGAAGAGTCCAGTTGGCAACTTGTACCCATAGAAGATTACCGACTCCAAAAAGCAAATGGAGTTAATATTCCTGAAGAACAAGAACAAACAACAATCGATATTTCTGAGGAAAAGGAATCAGAAACACAGTCAAATGAGTCAGCAGAAACAACCCCCATTCAAGCCCTTTCTCACCAAGAAATAACACCCTTAACTAACTATTCCATTAGCACGATCAGAAACAGAGCAAAGCAAGGGAAATCCCTGACGACTAAAGATGGCTTAACTTACCGCTATAATAAAGATCCAAAAGTGCGAAAATGGATAACAGATTAGCGGCTTTTAATACTTTAGAAAATCCGAACTTTTAGAGGATGTTAACGAAAGTCAGGAAAGCCTCAAGTCAGGATTTAGTCAAATGTAAATTGTTTCACCTCTTCAACCCTACTAATATGGAAAAACTGATCACCCCACGATTATTTTTAGTCCCTTTTAAGCCGGAAATTGTACAAGCTGCTATTCTTGGAAATGCTGAGTTAGCAAGAGTTTTGGGAGTTACAGTTCTCCCAAATTGGCCTGATGAAGAGTTTGTTCAAATCTTACCCGCCATTGCAGATATTCTCAGCAAAAATCCCTTACAAGCTGAATGGGGATGGGGAAGTTTAATCATTCATACAGCAGACAATACTCTTATCGGTCACGTTATGCTGAAAATTATCCCAGATGAAACAGGTTCACCCACAGGTTTATTGGAACTTGGTTATCTCATCGTTTCATCCTATCAACGACAAGGATATGCTTCTGAAGCGGCTAAAGCTATGCTGAATTGGGCATTTTGTCAACCTAATGTGCGAACAATGACAGCCGGATGCGATGCAGATAATATTGCTTCCCAGCGGGTGTTAGAAAAAATTGGTATGCACCATGTAGAAACACGAGGTCAAATGTTAGTCTGGAAATTAAACAAGACTGATATTATCGAAAATGAAGCAAAAAGTTCGGTTTCAAAAGGGGAAATATAGGCAAACCGTAGCTGTTCACATGAGTGTCAAACCCCTGTATTGCTATACTTAGAAAAAACACGGCGATCGCACATTTATTTAAACCCGTTCCCGCCATTTTCCTATGTAGGGGCGCATAGCCATGCGCCCTCTCTTCTTGTTATCAAAACCCATAAATTAGACCAGAAACACGTTAAATAAATTATGCGATCGCACATTGAATTTAAACCCGTTCTAGCCATTTTTCTATGTAGGGGCGCATGGCAATGCGCCCTCTCTTCTTGTTATCAAAACCCATAAATTAGACCAGAAAAATGTTGAATAAATTATGCG
>JAYKHV010000016.1:0-64048 GCA_035285085.1 Lyngbya sp.
CTATGTAGGGGCGCATGGCAATGCGCCCTCTCTTCTTGTTATCAAAACCCATAATTTTTATCAGAAAAACCTTGAAAAAATTCGGCGATCGCACATTGAATTTAAACCCGTTCTAGCCATTTTTCTAAGGCTAAGTCAATTAAGGAGTCTAGATTTTTATAAGGTAAATTTTCTAATTGACGTTCTATATTGATCTGTTCTTTTAATAATTTTATATGAAACTCAAGCAATTCAATATTTTCTCTGATTACTAATTTATGATCTTCAATATCTCTGGATACTTGATTAACGAGTTTTACATATTTACCGATCATATTTTTACTGATTTTTAGACAAACTGAATATTGAGAACCATTACTATAATTGTGATAGAAACAGCTTAATTGTCCTTCTTGACCTAAAGTTGCTGCTTCAATTAAATTTTTAGTCATTCTTTTCTGTTTATTAATCTCCGTTCCTATTCCACTCGAAACATAACCCTCAATTAACGCTTGATCATTCCAATCCGTCCAAATTCTCGCCCGTCCAATACGGCTACTTTCACCGCCTTTAAACGGTATCCACAAAAACAACACCAGAGAATACTTTTTATCTAAAATAAACTCGGCACAATATTTACTATTTTTTGCAGTACCATTTCCGTATTTGATACTTCCCGCACTTGAAAATTCTTGTATACTAGAATCAAAACTAAGAATCTTCTCTCTTATTCTTAAAATCGTCTCTTTTTGACTCGGTTCAAAATCAGCAATAAACTTTAGAAGCTTTTGAGGTGGACTCGGAAGATTACTCTCTCTCGCATCCTCATAAAAAATTTGCAGTTGTGAAGTTTTCTCGGTATCAATATCTTTCAAAATCAGATAAAACTTGTTATCCTCTTGAACAATAGAAAACTGAAAAAACTCAAATTCAAGTTGATGATACTTGCGATCTATTAAACTATCTCGGTGAAAACTGGGTGAAATGGCGACTAAATACACAGGTTTGTCATAATCAATGCGATCGCCGAAGGGTTGTTCTTCGAGCAAAGCATGGTAATATCGAGTAAGCTGTTGAACAATGCCTCTATCTTCAACATTTTTCAACTCGATTACCACCAACCGTCCGGTTTTGTCTGTAGCCAAAAGATCACAACGTTGACCATTAACAATATATTGACGTTGGATAACCGTCCAACCCAGTATGAGATCGAGATGAGAAAAGAGAAAATCTTCTAAGGCTTCCTCACTCTCAAATTCCCAATATGAGCCAGTTTTCCTCAAAGTGACAAAACTTTGCATTTCTATAACGGGATTCTGATTATAATTATGATATCATATCCATCACTTATACCTTGAATTTTTGTCTTGAAAGCAAAGTGGGAACTTGGATTAAAAACTTACAAGTAACAAGGGTTGTTGATGGAGATACCCTGAAAGTGGTGTTGAATGGTCAACGGGAATTTTTGAGGCTGCATTGTGTTGACACCGAAGAATCTTTTCCTTGTGGAACCAAACCCGTTACAAATGCGGGAATTGCGGCTTCAGAAATGGCAATTAAATATTTTACAAATTCAGACGGAGAACTCACTCAAGTCGATGTAGAATTTGATGGCGATGAACCCCTGGAAGTGTGTTTAGAAAAATATCGAGATACTCATGGCAGGATTATTTGTTATGTTTATAAAGATGGTGAAAACTATAATACTTGGCTGATTCGAGAAGGTTGGAGTCCTTACTTTATTAAATATGGTCGTTCGATTTTTTATCATCAACAAATGATGGAAGCCGAAGCCGAAGCCCAAGCCTATCATCGGATTATTTGGGACCCGCACACGAACCAAAGTGGTGCCTTTCGCAACTACGAATTATTAATGTCTTGGTGGACGTTGCGAGACTCCATTATTCAAGATTATCGACAGAATGGAATAAGGGCGGGAGTGCTTTCGGTGCGTTTAGATTATCCAAAAATTCTCGCCGCAGCAGCAGAAGAAGAATGGATTACTATCTTTTGTGATTTACAAGATGGTGTTACGAAATGGATTGGAAGTGGGGCGTTAATTCATACGGGTTCAAAAGATCATATTTTAAAATTGTGGATTCCCGAAGCTAAAAATGATAAAAATGCACCGATTGTTCAACTCATTCAAAAACGATATTCAGGTTTAGGACGGGGCTATGTTTATGTGAGTGGAAAAGCGGTGATGTATCGCGACAAACCCGAAATTACCTTAACGGATCTCAAACAAATCTCCGATTTTTGTCCAACTTTTCCCCCTTAAAATGAGAGGCTTGCCAATGGCGATCAAAACATCATTAAAGCTGTTAAACTATTAGTATGATTCTTAAAAAGAGAGTGTAAGCCATGCCGACTTTTTTACCGGAAGGATTTCCTGAACCGACTCAAGCCGGGGTAATTGAAATTAAACATTATCCTGCTTATCGGGGAGTCACTTATTCTCATAGCGGAGATTTAACTCAAGCCACAAAAGCTGCATTTAATCCGTTATTTCAGCATATTAGCAGCAATAATATTGCCATGACAACACCTGTAGAAGCCCGTTATCAAGATGCTTCTCGGGCGGATGTTTCATTTCTGTATGAAAGTCCCCAGATTTCCCCACAACAAATTCAACCCGATGTTCAAGTTGTTGATACTCAAGAAATGATGGTTGTAAGTATTGGAATTCAAGGGGCTTATACTTGGGAAAGTTATGAAACTCATCTGGATAAACTTCAGAATTGGTTACAGCAACATCCAGAATATCAAGTTATAGGTTCACCCCGACGGTTGTTTTACAATTCACCGATGACACCGGAATCTCTAAAATATAGTGAAGTCCAAATTCCAATTCAAAAACAGTCAGAATATTAAGCAGTTAATCCCAAAAAATATACATCTGTCTTCAGATAGATTTTTGAAGTCGATCAAAATGCTAATCTTATGCTCAACCTCAAACCACTATGTCAATTTAGGAGAAGAGTACCTGAAAAGGTCTACTCGGCTTGAGTGTTCAAAGTTAAACCTTTAAAAAGTCTTGCTGATTTAACTCTAAATATTGTTCACCCTATGACCTCTCAACTTCCTGTCAAAAAATCTTCAGTCCCCGACCAACTGAGCGAAAAAGAAGCCTTTGAAAAAATAGAAGAAACCGTTGAAGCCCCTAGCGAACAAGATATTGATTTAGAGTTTCTATATACAAGGGATATTGAATTTCGTCAAGAAACCATTTATTTTATTGTTGTTGATCGATTTTTTGATGGCGATCCCGAGAATAACGAAGGCCCCAACCCCGAACTTTACGATGCAGAAAAACAAGAATGGGGAAAATATTGGGGAGGAGATTTACAAGGCGTAATTGACAAGTTAGATTATCTCAAAAATTTAGGTGTTACCGCCCTCTGGTTAACGCCATTATTTGAACAAGTCGAAGGATTATTCTTTGAAAGTGCAGCGGTTCATGGTTACTGGACAAAAGACTTTAAACGGATTAACCCTCGCTTTATTGGAGTCAATGAAAACCCCTCACTCAACCAAACCCAAGAAAGCCGAGATACCGTTTTTGATCGATTGATCGAAGAATTAGACAAACGAAATATGAAGCTAATTCTCGATATTGTTTGCAACCACAGTAGCCCCGATGTCGCCGGAGAAAAAGGCGCCCTTTATGATGATGGGGTAAAAATAGCTGATTTCCACGAAGATGTTAATCACTGGTATCATCACTACGGCGAGGTTAGAAATTGGGAAGATGAATGGCAAGTTCTCAACTGTGAATTAGCAGGACTAGCTTCATTTAATGAAAATAATATTGACTATCGAACCTATATCAAATCAGCGATTAAACAATGGTTAGATCGAGGGGTAGATGCGTTAAGAATTGATACCGTTAAACATATGCCGATTTGGTTTTGGCAGGAATTTATCGCGGATATCACCACCTATCGACCCGATATTTTTATCTTTGGGGAGTGGATTTATTCTAGCCCCGATGACGGACGTTCTGTGGAATTTGCCAATAATTCGGGAATGTCTATTTTAGACTTTGGATTGTGTATTGCCATTCGACGGGCTTTAGGAAACTGTGAAGAAGGTGGTTTTTATTTAATCAAAGATGTACTCGATAAAGACCATTACTACGACGGTGCAACCGAATTAATTACCTTCATTGATAACCATGATATGCACCGTTTTCAAACCTTAAATCCTAACCCAGATGACTTGCGAATGGCCGTCGCATTAATTATGACATCACGGGGAATTCCTTGCATTTATTACGGCACCGAACAAGAGCTTCATAATGATACAAATGGCGATCAAAATCCCTACGGAAATAACGATCCCTACAACCGTCCGATGATGGAAAAATGGGATAAAGATAGCCCCGTTTATCGTGCAATTCGACTGCTTTCTGGAGTCCGACGATTTAATCCCGCGATTTCGATGGGAGGTCAATGGCAAAAATATATTACACCCGATATTTATTGCTACACTCGTCGTTATCGAGATTCGAGAGTTTTTGTTGCCATGAACCGGGGAGAAAATGTAACATTAGAAGCGGTAGAAACCGGTTTACCCGATGGAGAACATACCGATGTCATGTCGCCGAATAAATATGAAGTTGTAGAGGGAAAAATTCACAACCTTCAGCTCGATTCTAAACAAATTATTGTCCTTTCTCATCTCGGAGAACGACTGAAAGCCCAAACCATTATTCGGGCGCAATTGAATGGAGTACAAACCCTTCCCGGTGAAAGTATTGTTGTGATTGGAGATTGTCCTGAACTGGGAAACTGGGATATTGCCAAAGCCCATCCTCTAGAATATATTAATAGTAACACTTGGTTTGGTGAAATTCCCTTCAATGAAAGTGCCGGAAAATTGATTAATTATAAGTACGCAATGCTGCGAGAAGGACAATCCCCCCTGCGAGAAAATTTACTGGCTCGTCGTTGGGTGATTGCCAGTGAAGGGATTGTAAAATGGCGAGATCGATGGGCTTCTGGCCGAGAATCTTAACAACAAAAAGTAGGGTGGGTGACTTCACAAATGTTATTTGATGTTTGCAATGGGTTCAATGTTGTCACCCAGCCTACAATAACTTCTGTTGGTGGGTGACTTCACAAATGTTGTGTTATCTTTGCAACCCGTTAACTGTTGTCACCCACCCTACAGATATTCAATTAATAATTATCTCCCGAAATATGAACCATGAGTTCCCGGTTATGTCGATGGTTGCGGTGTTCCCAAATATAAATTCCCTGCCAAGTTCCTAACACTAACCGTCCTTGAGAAACGGGAATTTGTTCAGAAGTATGGGTCAAAACACTGCGAATATGGGCGGGCATATCGTCCGGTCCTTCGGCATCGTGAATATAATGATTACCCTCGGGAACTAATTTAGACAGGAAATTTTCTAAATCAACTAATACATCCGGATCGGCATTTTCTTGTATAATTAAACTGGCAGAAGTATGGCGCAAAAAAACGGTACATAGACCGGTTTTCACACCGGATTTAGCCACGACATCCTCAACGTGATGGGTGACTCGAACCAGAGACTTGGGAGTTGTAGAAACTCGAATTAATTGTTGATAGTGAGTCATAACAGTTAACCGTGTACAGTGTACAGTTTTTTCAGAAAACAGAAAGATTCAGTTCAAGAAAATTTCCAACCCCCCTCAATCCTAATTTTTCCGCAAATCCCTCACCCCAAGCACCAACCCGGCTTTTCCTGTAGAGACGTTGTATACCAAGTCTCGACATTATTATTTTCAGTCGGGTGTAGGGTTTGAGGACAGACCCCAAAAAATTCAACCCAAAATCAGTTGGCAAATTGGCTTACTAATTTGACTCACTTATTTTATACTGGTATTTTGTTAATCTTAATATGTGAATCCAGAACGAGAAATCGACAGCCATGCGAACCCATTACTGTGGACAACTGAGAAGCGCTCATATCGGAAAAACGGTCACACTCTGCGGATGGGTAGATCGTCGTCGAGATCATGGCGGAGTGATCTTTCTGGATTTGCGCGATCGCACGGGTTTAGTTCAAATTGTCAGCGATCCTCAACGCACTCCGGACTCCTACCACATCGCCGAAACGATACGAAATGAATATGTGGTTAAAATTACGGGTCGAGTCTCTCAACGTCCTGAGGAGTCGCTAAACCCCAAACTCGCCACCGGAGAAGTGGAAATCTACGCCGAGAAAATTGAACTTCTCAACGCCCTGAGAAAACAACTTCCGTTTCAAATTTCCACCGCTGAACCGGAATCGGTTAAAGAAGAATTGCGCTTAAAATATCGCTATCTTGATATCAGGCGCGATCGCATGACTCGCAACCTGCAACTGCGTCATACGGTGGTCAAAGCGATGCGTCGTTTCCTCGAAGACGAAGAACATTTTATCGAGATTGAAACCCCTATTTTAACTCGTTCCACCCCAGAAGGGGCGAGAGATTATATTCTCCCCAGTCGAGTTAACCCCGGAGAATGGTTTGCTTTACCGCAATCCCCGCAACTCTTTAAGCAATTGTTGATGGTGTCGGGAATGGATCGATATTATCAGATTGCTCGCTGTTTTCGCGATGAAGATAATCGCGCCGATCGCCAACCGGAATTTACCCAATTGGACATGGAAATGAGTTTCATGTCTCAAGAGGAAATTATCGCCTTAAATGAAAGGTTAGTTGCTTATATTTTTAAAGCGGTTAAAGGAACAGAATTACCCCTTCCGTTTCCCCGTTTAACCTATAGCCAAGCCCTAGATCGCTATGGAAGTGATAAACCCGATACCCGCTTTGGTTTGGAATTAGTTGATGTTTCCGATTTGGTGAAAGACTGCGGTTTTAAGGTGTTTTCCGGGGCGGTTCAGTCGGGGGGAATTGTGAAAATATTACCGATTCCGGGTGGAAATGAAGCCTTTTCTAATGTGAGAATTAAACCCGGTGGCGATTTGTTTAAAGAAGCCAGCGAAATGGGTGCAAAAGGTTTGGCTTATATTCGCGTCAAAGAAGGCGGAAAACTGGATACAATTGGGGCGATTAAAGATAATTTGAACGAAGATCAAAAGCAAGAAATTCTCAACCGCACTCAAGCAAAACCCGGTTATCTGTTATTATTTGGGGCGGGAGATACCAACACGGTTAATAAAACCTTAGACCGTTTGCGGTTAGTGGTTGGGGAAGAATTGGGATTAATTCCTGAAGATAAAATGAATTTTCTTTGGGTGACGGATTTCCCGATGTTTGAATGGAACGCCGACGAAAAGCGTTATGAAGCCTTGCATCACCCCTTTACCGCACCCCATCCCGATGATTTAAAAGACTTAAAAACTGCCCGTGCTTTGGCTTATGATTTGGTTTTAAATGGGTATGAAATTGGGGGCGGAAGTCTGCGGATTTATCAGCGAGATATTCAAGAAAAAGTCTTTGAAACGATTGGATTATCAATGGAGGAGGCTTATAATAAGTTTGGCTTTTTACTCGATGCTTTTGAATATGGCACCCCTCCGCACGGGGGAATTGCCTATGGTTTGGATCGGTTGGTGATGTTGTTAGCCGGAGAAGAATCCATTCGGGATGTGATTGCGTTTCCGAAGACGCAACAGGCGCGTTGTTTGTTAACGAATGCGCCCTCTAAAGTAGACGACAAACAATTAAAAGAACTGCACGTCGCCTCGACCTACAAACCCAAATCTGAATAGAAATAATCTTCAGAAAAGAGGTTGTTAAATTGTCGGATGGGCAATGCCCATCCGATTAATCATCAACAAGATTGACCCAAGCGGAGAATGCCGGCGGGAAGAAATCGATGTCATACTCGGAATCTTCCCATTCTTTCACCCAGAGGGGAACTTTTCCCTTCTCCACCGTCAGAGAAAATTGTCGTTCTCCCACTTCGGCCGTGTGAAAGATTTGTTTGAGAGTATCCCCTTTATCTAAAGTTTCACTGAGGATCTCATCGAGTTCAGGATCAACCCGTTTGACGCGGCTTTTATCTTCTTCATCCACCCAGAGTAATTTCAAAGATTTAAGATTGCGCGGACTCAATTCACTTCGGAAATAGACTCGTTTGAGGGTGGCTAAGGGTTCTAAACTCCGTTCAATTCGACGAATTTGTTGGAGTCGCAAGTAATGCCATTCCGCTAGTTGTTTGCGTTCGGATGCGGAAATAATGCCTTTGGTCTTGGCGTGTTCCATTCCATACCTCACCAAGGAACAACCCAAGTTGGCTAACAGGTGAATAAGCTGTCGCTCTTTGGGGGTGGCTTGGCGTCGAACGAGGGTGTTGGTTGCTCTCCTTGGTCTTCTTGCTGTCATCTGGACTTACTCGCTGGTCTGTACTTGAGAACTATCCCTTGAACTTCAACACCTTTATGCCGGGTAAGATACGCAGAATCTGCAAGGGTTTGAGGAAATTTTGTGACAGCTTCACCCTCATGGGCGGGTGGCTGCATTTTTCCAATCCGGCACTGGTGCATCGGTTGGCTGACTACCAATCCGATGTGGGTTCAAGGGGATAAGGTATACCATTAAAACACTTAATGGCGGTTGCGATCAAAATCGAGATCATCCTTAACAACTTGGACAGGAACGGCCTAGAAATTTTAATCTCAGAAATTCGGGGGTGTAACCCTCGATTGCTGACTGAGATTTTCAATGCTTTTTATCAAAAAGTGGGTAATTGCAATAGACCTCTTGAATTTCTCAAAAGCGAACTGCAATAATCTCAATATAGACTCGCACACCTTGATTGGTCAAAAGCATTAAATGTGACTTGTCCGTAGTGTCCAAAGTAGTCCACAGATCCCGATTTTAGGGATAATATGCTTAACCATTCGATCAATTTGGGTGTTCTACCATCAGGGCGCATCTCCTTTTCTTAGAATACTAGGTGTTCCTATTATATCCCAGATGAGGAGATCTTCAGGGAGGGGGAGTTACCCCCCTCTTTCAGTATGTTCTCCTGCAAAACGGACCGGATTTCTAGGTTGGGCATCAATCAGAGCCACTTAGACTCCCTTGAGAAATTGTCAGGGATTTGTTAATTTAAAAAAGATAAAACTTAATTAAATGTAAACAATCCCGATGGAACGATCCAAACTGGTAGCCTATATCACCGGTGCAATTTCTGTCATTTTAGCGATCGCTTACCTGTTATTGGTGTCGCTGCTCGACTTTAGAGGTGAAATGGTTCCGGCTCCTCAAGACCCCTTAATGATTGCACCTCAGACGGAATTTTGGTTATTTACTGCACCATTTTGGTCGCCTTAATCATGTGATAAGCAATCAACAATTGGGTAAGAGCCAAGGGATAACTTTGCAGAATTTCTCCGGTTGTTCCAGTCAGTTTACCCAGTTCTTGATTTCCCACACTACAAAAATCTTTTAAGTGAGGAAACTCATTACACAAGAGCATCTCCAAAATATTCACCTGATCGACAGTCGCGTGACTATCAATTTCTAAAACATCCACAGGCTTACCCATATCTCGATCCAATCCCAAACGAACCGCCGACAGACGATAGTGATCATTTTGATCGAGAATCTCGGTAAAATCGGGATGGGGAATCGTCGGACGCAACACCAAACGCACGTTTAAACTCGAACTGTCGGTATTTCCATTGTCCGGTGGATAGAACGTCACCACCACATCAGCCCACTTGCGTTGCGGACGAATAAACGCCTCCGAGTCGGGTTCCCGTTGTTGCAAGGCGGCGAGAACTTCTTCTTCGCTGTAGCCTCGCTTCATCGTATCCCGCTTAATTTTCCACTGAGTCCGCAGAGACTCGGGTGGGGCGAGATACACCCGCACATCATAGCAGTCACGGGCGCCGCGAGTCGAATAGCCCAGTAATCCTTCGACAATCACAAAGCGGTTGGGCTTGACATACTCGGGCGGTTCAAAGGTACCGCTATGATGACTGTAAATGGGTTTGAGAATGGGTTGTCCGGTTCGCAGTAAGGTCAGATGCTGCTGCATAATATCAAGATGGTTCGCATCGGGATGCAGCGCTGTAATTCCTAATGCCTTTCGTTGTTTGCGATCGTAACGATGGTAGTCATCTGTACAAATTACCGTCACATTTTCTGGCCCCACAACCTGGGCAATGCCCCGTGTTAATGTGGTTTTTCCGGCGGCGCTATCCCCTACAATACCTAAAATAATCGGACGATGGCTCATCTTGCCCCCTCTGCCGAATGCTAGCCTAATGCGATCATTCTATGGGGGAATGCAGGCCAAATCAAGCCCTCAAAAAAGTGAGAGACATTTTGTTCACCGTTTCCGTGAAATTAAGGGCGTTAAAACTCCATGCGATCGTGTCGCCAAGCCGCTCTCACCAAACGAATTTCTTCATAACTATATTGTTCGCCCAAATAGTCATAAATCATCGCAAGTCCTGTATCTCCCACCGTTTCTATTGCCCGAATAATCACTTGTTGGCGAGGTAATGAAACCAAACGATTAATATCAACAGCTTGACTCATACCAATTAACTTGATCAAATGCTCGACCACCACAGTTCTCTGCAAATTTCGGTGATGGGCGATCTCCTCAATACTCAACCCTTGCTGGTGCAATTGTAGAGTATACATTTGACTATCCGTTGATGAACCGAAATTTGGAATCATAAATTTTAGGGAGGTGTTGCTCCCTCAGAAAGACCTTGTTCTTCACAATAGTTGCGAATTGCATTCACAAATCGTTTTCCGTAGCGACTCAATTTATGATTTCCCACACCTGAAATCTCTAAAAAAGCCTCTAGCGTGACCGGACGTTGTTGTGCCATCGCTCGCAGTGTAGAATCGGGAAAAACCATATAAGGGGGAATCAATTGTTCATCGGCAATGGTTTTGCGAAGTTGACGTAAATGATCGAATAACATCTCAACTTCCGCCGCCAAAGAACGGGTTTGAATGTCTATATTCCGTTTTTGAGCAATCGCAATTTCAACTCGTCGCTGACGCTGCATCACTTCCCAACTGCGAGCATTAAGTTTTAAGATACCATAACCATCTAGGCTGCGGTCAAGTAACCCTTGATGAATCAGCGATCGCCCCAAGCTTTTCCACTCTTCTACCGTGCGATCTTTTCCAATCCCATAAGTTGAAAGTTTATCATGTCCCCGTTCAAGAATTTTTTGACTTTTTGAACCCCGTAAAACATCAATAATATAACTGATTCCGTAGCGTTCCTTGCAGCGAGCCACACAAGACAAAAACTTCATCGCTTCTACCGTCCAATCTTCGATAGGCTTGCTTTCCCGGCAATTATCACATTGACCACAATTTCCCGGAAATTGCTCCCCAAAATAACTTAAAATAATTCGATTCCGACATTCGGTTGACTCGGCATAATCAATCATCTGTCGGAGTTGCTGACGACTCATTCGCTGTTCGTCCGGTTGGGCTTTTAGAGCGATTAAATATTCGATAGTTTTAATATCACTTCCCGACCAAAACAACATACATTTTGCCGGATCATTATCTCGCCCCGCCCGTCCGGCCTCTTGATAATAACTCTCTAAACTCCGCGATAAATCATAATGAACCACAAAGCGAACATCCGGCTTATTAATCCCCATCCCAAACGCCACCGTCGCCACGATCACCTGTACATCATCTCGAATAAAACTCATTTGATTTTCTCGCCGTTCTTCGTCTGCTAATCCGGCGTGATAGGGCAAACAAGGAATCCCCTTTTCTCGCAGTTTAAACGCCAAGTATTCTACTCGTTTTCGGGTTAAACAATAAATAATTCCGGACCCTTCCGCTTTCTGAATAATCTTCAATAAATCGTTAAAGCTGTGGGAATGTTTGGGAATCACTTCATAAGAGAGATTTGGACGCAAAAAACTAGCAATATGAATCCCCGGTTGATTCAAGGCTAACTGTTCAATAATATCTTCTCGAACTCGGGGAGTTGCTGTTGCGGTTAACGCCATCATTGGAATTTGAGGATAACGCTGTCGCAACTGTTGTAACTGTCGATATTCCGGCCGAAAATCATGCCCCCATTCCGAAACACAGTGGGCTTCATCAATGGCAAACGCCGAGATCCCCACTTGAGTATTTACCAAGTCTAAAAACGATAAAAAACGCTCCCCCAAAAGTCTCTCGGGGGCAACATAAACGAGTTTAATTTTCCCCTTGAGAATCGCCCCTTCCCGCGATCGCAATTCCTCCGGTAACAGTGTACTATTAAGAAACGTTGCCGCAATGCCATTATCCTCCAGGGCAATGACTTGATCCTGCATCAACGCAATCAGGGGCGAGACCACCACCGTTATCCCCGGTTTCAACAGTGCAGGTAACTGAAAGCACAAGGATTTTCCGCCCCCAGTCGGCATGACAATCAGCAAATCTCGCTTTTGGAGGGCTTGTTCAATAATTTCTCGCTGTCCGGGGCGGAAGGAGTCGTGGCCAAAAAAGTGCTTGAGAGACTGTTCAAGGGATTGGGGCTGGGCGAAAGAGGATATAGATAGCCCTGACATTAGATTTCTACGAGATAAATGGACTTTCTCACTATTGTAGAAAAATCTGTTCCCCATCGCTTCATTCTCGCTACAATAGCCAATGATGGAAAAAATGTTACACTTTGACACGAATCTCAATAATGGTGTTTTTTATGGGGTCTGAAAAAAATTGATTCGCGATCGCCTCAATCCGATTTTGGGGGAAAATATCGGCAATCCCTGAATGATAGCATTGCTTCGGTTCAGATTTTCAGAATTGATCGAGCATCAAAAATTAGGAGTACAAATATGATTCAGTCTTCGGTGCAGCAAGCTGATATTTTAATTGTGGATGATACTCCTGAAAATTTACGACTGCTTTCTTCGATGTTAGCAGAACAGGGCTATAAAGTTCGGAAAGCAACCAATGGCAAACAAGCGTTAAAAGCGATAGAAGCCCAGGCTCCCGATTTGATTTTACTCGATATTATGATGCCGGAAATGAACGGCTATCAAATTGCCCAACGTCTGAAAAGTTTACCCCAGACTCGCGAAATTCCGATTATTTTTTTGAGTGCGCTCAATGAGATAATGGATAAAGTTTTAGCTTTTGATGTGGGTGGAGTTGACTACATCACAAAACCTTTTCAAGTGCAGGAAGTTTTAGTGCGGGTGAGAACTCAAATTACGCTGCGAGAACAGCAAAAACAACTCCTAGAACAAAATAAAAAACTCCAACAAGAAATCAAAGAACGAAAAAAGCTTGAGTCGGCTTTGCGGGTTTATATTCATGCGGTTTCTCACGACTTAAGAAATCCCGTCACCGGAATGTTAATCATCCTGAATAATTTATTAGCCAAAAAATCCTCAGAATCTTCCTCAACTCTCACCGTTAATACCAATATTTTAGAACAAATGGCGAAAAGTTGCGATCGCCAACTGAACCTGATTAATTCTTTAGTTGAAACTAGCGATATGGGTTTACAGGGAATTTCTGTCAATTGTCAACCTTTAGACTTAGTTAATTTCACGCAACAACTCATCGCAGAATGGCAGCCTGTTTTTAATAAAAATCGGGTTTGCTTAAACAATAAAATCCCCTCGAATTTACCCGCAGTTAAAGCCGACTATACTCAGCTTTGGCGAGTCTTTGATAACTTAATTTCCAATGCAATTAAATACAATCCACCCGGATTAACGTTAACCCTGTCTGCTGAAATTATATCGGAAAAGAAGGCAAAAAGCAAGACTTATACCCAATGGATAAAATACACCATTTCTGATAATGGAGTGGGCGTTAAACCCGAAGAAGCCGAGGAACTCTTTGAACTCTACAAACGGGGGAAAAACGTTGGAAAAATCAAAGGATTAGGTTTGGGTTTGTATTTGTGTCGGCAAATTATTAACGCACATGGCGGTAAAATAGGCGTGATTTCCGGCGAAAATTCCGGCGCGTCATTTTGGTTCACCTTGCCCGTTTTGTAAATTTTTGTAAACTTTGGCAGAGAATTTGGATAACAGCCCCAGGAAGCATCCGATAGTGATCAGAGGATAAAATTCTCAGAAATAAATGTATGAACGAGCAACAGCTTCAAGCGCTAGCTCTGGAAGCCCAACAGCATCCAATGGATACAACTGCTAGACAGATAAGTTTATCAAAACTCATTGATACAATTTACCGTTCTCGCCAACTCACTCGGCCATATCAAGGTCAATTTCAAGGAGTATATGAAGATATTTATCAGGAAGCCGTGCAGAATCTTTTTTTGTATATCTGCAAAAATATTGACAAATATGATCCGCAACGGGGAGAATTTATGACTTGGGTGAATATGTTATTAAGTAGACGCTTTTTTCGAGAAGCCATTCCCAAAGTGATTGGTACAGCCAATGAAATCAACCTAGAAAGTTCAATCTTAGAAAATATGGAAGATTTGGCAACTAAGGAGAGGGAAGACGAAGATAATTATATTCGGGCTTTTCAAAAAATAAGACAATATATAGAAATAGACCCGAAAGGAATTTTTAGACAAGCATACATCAAAAAATATCCCCAAGCTAATTTTCGAGAAATCGCGATGAAAAGATGGTCGGGGATATCCTGGAAAGACATTTCAGATGACTTCAATATCCCTGTAGCGACTTTAAGTAACTTTTAT
Organism: Lyngbya sp.; assembly: GCA_035285085.1. Lineage (GTDB taxonomy): Bacteria > Cyanobacteriota > Cyanobacteriia > Cyanobacteriales > Microcoleaceae > Capilliphycus. Next base: position 14,602 of record JAYKHV010000016.1, read on the forward strand.
CAACGAAACTTAGAAAAATTTCGCCCGGAATTGAGAGAGTTGTGTGGTTTGGAAAATTTGAGTTAGACTTTTAAATTAGAGGAAAACAAAGGAGTAATATGTTAACGATTTCTACATTCTCCGGACCGATATCAACCTTAGCTCTTAGGGTCGCAGAAAAAAGAGCAAGACAGCAAGCCACGCCCGAAAAAAGTCAGCAAGTTCTGCTGAATACTTTGTCCGTATTTTTCGTAAAATTCTATCTGGAGTGTATGGGATTTGAAACCGACTTAGAAGCAAGTGACAGTTGGAATCCGGTAGAACAAACGCTAACAGATGTCGCCGATTTATTGATTAAAAATTACGGCAAATTAGAATGTCGTCCGGTGTTAGAAAATGCAGAGTTTGTTTGTGTGCCACCGGAAGTTCAATCTAATCGAATTGGTTATGTCGTTGTGCAAATCCATCAATCTTTGCAATCGGCGAATTTGTTGGGGTTTGTCCAGGAAATCTCAATTGATGAGTTTCCGATTAATCAACTACAACCTTTGGAGTTTTTCTTAGATTACCTCGAACAGTTAGAATTACAAAATAATCAATTTAATCTTCAAGAAACCGCCAACTTAAAACAATGGTTGGAGAATATTTATGAATCCAATTGGTTGCCAATAGAATCTATATTTCCTCAACAAATCGCTTGGCAATTTAGAAGCCATGACCAAAGGGAAATAAACTCGGTTTCTCGGGCTAAATTGATTAATTTTGGAATCAAAGGTAACGGCGCATCGGTCGGAATCGTTGTCAAGGTTAGCCCGGACGAAAACGACTTTGACGAAATGAACATTATTGTAGAGTTACATCCAACAAACGGTCAAGAATACCTGCCACCTTCTCTAGGGATTATGATTTTAGATGAAGAAGAAACTGCCGTGATGGAAGCCTTAACTCAAAACGATAACCCAAAAATTACCTTTGAGTTTAATGCTTCTGTGGGAGATAGTTTTAGCGTGAAAATAGTTTGGAGAGATGTTAGTGTGACCGAGAATTTTAGGTTGTGAATTCCAGCGGCTAACATTATAATAATACCAGTAGTCTGCTGTCTGTCACTCATTTATGTGACTGTTCACTGACTCACTGATGAGTTATTCTGTGAACAAGTTGAAACTCTAGCATTCACTCAATTTGAATATCGCCTATGACCCAATTAGTTGTCCTCAAGTTAGATGGCGATTTACAGCAGGGGGTTCGGGTAACATTTTCAATCGCGAATGAAGGTTCTAGCCCTTATAAAGAAGTCACTGGAAATTTACCCCCCATAGAACAATTGCAGACAACCATTGACCAGTGGCGGTCAAATTATCGGAGTTTGGGGGGTTCTACTCGCGTTCTGAAAGCGAAAAAAGTGACTTACTCGGGTTCAATTAATAACCAATATAAAGACTGCAAAAATTTGGCTCGCGAGTTACAAAAACAATTAAATAACTGGCTGCATTCAGAATCTTTTCGCCCCATCCGCGAGACTTGGTTAAAGGAATTACCAGAAAAAGAATCAGTCCGGGTATTGGTTCGCACATCCAGCCAACAATTGCGACAAATTCCCTGGCATTTGTGGGATTTGTTGGAAGAATATCCCCAGGCTGAACTCGCTTTGAGTGCAACTAATTATCAAAAACCAATAACAGCAAAAACGCCAACCTACAGAGAAAAAGTCAAAATTCTGGCAATTTTGGGGAACAGCAGGGGTATTGATGTAGAAACAGACCGAAGCTTGCTCAACAGTTTACCCGATGGGGAGGTTACTTTTTTGGTACAGCCCCGACGTCAGGAAATCAATGACTCTTTGTGGTCAAAACATTGGGATATTTTGTTTTTTGCGGGTCACAGCCAAACGGTGGGAGATAGCGGTCGAATATATATCAATGAAAATCAGGAATACTTAACCATTGATGACCTGAAATACGGCTTGAGAAAAGCGGTTAACAATGGATTAGTTTTGGCAATTTTTAATTCCTGCGATGGGTTGGGATTAGTATCGGAATTAGAAGTGCTACACATTCCGCAAATTATTGTCATGCGAGAACCCGTACCCGATGAAGCGGCACAGGTTTTTTTAAAGCATTTTCTCCAGGCTTTTGCTAATCTTGGTCAACCCTTATATCAAGCCGTAAAAGAAGCCCGATTAAAATTGCACGGTCTCGAAGATAAATATCCCTGTGCATCTTGGTTGCCCGTAATTTATCAAAATGCGGGGACGACTCCCCCCCATTGGTTAGACTTGGGTCGTCGTCCGACTCAAATCAGTCCCTACCGAGGTTTATTTGCCTTTCGAGAAGAAGACACCCATTTATTTTTTGGCCGAGAATCTTTTATCAAAATGTTGGTAGAAGCCGTACAACATCAACCCTTAGTTGCGGTGATAGGTTCGAGTGGGAGCGGTAAATCTAGTGTAGTATTTGCGGGTTTGGTGAACCGTTTGCGGAATGCGGGAAACTGGCAAATTGTTGACTTTCGTCCGGGTTCAAGACCTCTGTTTTCCCTCGCCACCGCCCTTGTTTCTCAAAAAGAAACCCACCTAAACCGCGCCGAACGGTTGCGTTCTATTAGAAACCTAGCTGGCGATTTTCAAGACTGCGAAAATGGGTTGCGGGATGTGGTTGATGATATCCTTTGTGTTGACCCAAACCAGCGTTTTTTGCTGGTAGCCGACCAATTTGAAGAACTCTATACCCTGTGCAGAGATACCCAAGAGCGTAACGTTTTTTTAGATAGATTATTGTCAGCCATTTATAATTGTCGTAATTTCAGTTTTGTTATCACGTTGAGGGCTGATTTTCTCGGACAAGCGCTGTCTTACCGCCCCTTTGCCGATGCCTTGCAGTACGCGGACTTAAAACTGGGTTCGATGACCCACTCCGAACTGCAAGCCGCCATAGAAAAGCCTGCGGCGTTATTGGGAGTCACCATCGAACAGGGACTCACGGAACGGATAGTTTCTGCGGTGAGTGCCGAACCCGGGGATTTGCCGCTATTGGAATTTGCTTTAACCCAACTGTGGGGCAAACAGCAAGATGCCAAGTTGACCCATGCCGCTTACGACGAAATTGGCGGGGTAGAAGCCGCATTAGCCCATTTTGCCGATGAAGCCTATCACCAACTCAACTTTGAGGAACAAGAACGGGCGCAGCGAATTTTTATTCAACTGGTGCATCCGGGGGAAGGTACGGAAGACACTCGCCGTATCGCCACCCGGGGGGAAGTGGGAGAAGAAAATTGGGATTTGGTGACTCGCTTGGCCGATGCCCGTTTGGTGGTGACGGGATACGACGAGAAAACGAGTTCGGAAACGGTAGAAATCGTTCACGAAGCCTTAATTCGCCGTTGGGGACAGTTGCAACAGTGGATGCAGCAAGACCGGGATTTTCGGTACTGGCAAGAACAGTTGCGGGCGGCAATGCGAACTTGGGAAAATAGCGGTTGTGATGAAGGGGGATTGTTGCGAGGAAGACCGCTTTTTGATGCCGAAGATTGGTACAGCAAACGCTTTTTAGAATTGAGTTCCGATGAGAAGTGTTTTATTGAGTTGAGTGGGGAATTTAAAGAAGGCGAGAACAAAAAACAAAAACGCAGACGACAGTTAACGATTTGGGGACTATCTGGTGGCTTAGTTGTGGCTTTGAGTTTGGCTGGGGTGGCTGGGTGGCAATGGCAGAATGCAATCATCAGCCAAATCACCACAACCAGTGCATCCTCAGAAGCGTTATTTGCCTCCAATCAAGAGTTGGAAGCACTCACCGCAGCCATTAGGTCGGGTCAGCAATTGCGAAAATTGCCTTGGGTCAAAACAGATACTCGGACAACCGTTATCAATACCCTACAAAATCTGCTTTACAGAATCAAAAACTACAACCACTTAGAAGGACATAGAAGTGGGGTACAAACCGTAGCTTTCCGCCCAGATGGTGAAATGATTGCCACTGTCAGTTGGGACGGGACTGTTAAATTCTGGCAACCAGACGGCAGCTTACTGAATAGACCTTGGCTAAATAATTTGAAAAATATTTCAGCAGTCGCTTTCAGCCCAGACAGCAAAATAATTGCCACAGCAAGCGGGAAAACTGTTACGCTCTGGAATCTAAATGGTAAGATACTTAACAGGCTTGAAGGACACAAGTATACAGTTGTTGCCCTAGCTTTCAGCCCGGATAGCCAAATCATTGCCACAGCAAGTGGGGATGCAGCAAGTGGGCAAGGGGCTGTGCAACTCTGGAGACAAGACGGTACTTTACTAAAAACCCTAAAACACCAAAAAAATAGTAATCTTGATTTTCAGTTAACAGTCGCTTTTAGCCCCAATGGTGAGATGATTGCATCAGGAGGTTGGCATGGAGCATTGCGTCTCTGGAAAAAAGATGGGACTTCCATCAGCAAAACCCATTTAGGTGCAGGTGCAATTAACACCGTCAGTTTTAGCCCCAATAGTCAGATAATTGCCACGGGGACTGCAAACGGCAGTGTCTACATCCATCAGGTAGATGGCATCTTAGCAACGACTTTCTCTGGAGACAAAGATGGGGTTTGGGGAATCAGTTTCAGTCCAAACGGTGAGATGATTGCGACTGCGGGTAGTGATAGGACGGTCAAACTCTGGAAATTAGATGGCACTTTAGTCAATACCCTGCAAGGGCATAGGAATGTGGTTCTGGCAGTCGCTTTCAGCCCTCAGGGTAGTATGATTGCCTCTGCTAGTGATGATGGTACTATCAAACTCTGGAAACCAAACCAACCCCCTTTGCAAGCGCTTAAACCGGGAAGTCAGATTTATGCAGTCCGTTTTAGTCCTGATGGCAGGCAGATTGTAACTACCAGTGGGTATGGAACCGTTACACTTTGGAACCGAAAAGGTACATTGCTGAAAACGGGGGAATGGCATGATGGCCCAGTTGTCGGAATAGATTTTAGCCCTGAGGGTCAAATCATTGTCACAGCAAGTGGAGACCAATATGTCAGACTTTGGAAGTCAGATGGCATCTTAATCAAACCTCTTGAAAGGCATAGTGGTAAATTTGTCGGAGTCAGTTTTAGCCCTGACAGTCAAATCATTGCGGCGGCAAGTGATGATGGAACTGTTAAACTTTGGAAACGCCAAGCCAGTGGTGAGTTTTCATCTCGTCCCCACAACACCCTCTCTGGACATACCAAAGCCGTTCGTGCAGTTGCTTTTAGTCCTGACAGTCAAATTATTGCCACAGCCAGTGATGATGGAACTGTCAAACTTTGGAAACGACAAGCCAGTGGTGAGTTTTCATCTCGTCCCGACAACACCCTCTCTGGACATACCAAAGCCGTTCGTGCAGTTGCGTTTAGCCCCGACGGTGAAATTATTGCTACAGCCAGTAATGATCAAACAGTAAAACTTTGGAAACGTCAAGCCAGTGGTGAGTTTTCTACTCGTCCTGACAACACCCTGACTGGACATACCCAAGCCGTTCGTGCAGTGGCGTTTAGCCCCGACGGTGAAATCATTGCCACAGCCAGTAACGATCAAACAATCAAACTTTGGAAAACTGACGGCACCTTAATCAAAACTCTCACAGGTCATCGGGATGCCGTTAGCGCAATCGCTTTCAGCCCTGATGGCAAGACGCTGGCTTCAGCAAGTAAGGACAAAACTGTAATTTTATGGAATTGGCAGGAAAATTTAGGTCTAGAAAGGCTACTAGAGTTGGGTTGTGATTGGGTGCGAGACTATCTGAAAAACAATCCCAATGTTCGCGATGGTGACAAACATCTCTGTGATGAAACGGGGTAAACCGAATAAGTAGTCAACTGCTAGGCGTTCGTCATATAGCAATGTTACCTGATTTGTAAAAAAGTAATCCAAATCACCCCCCAGAATTGGCAGGGCTGTTTCGTTCTAGCCCTAAAACTTGATTTGTGGGGAGGTAGGGAGGACCGGAGGTAGGGAGATGGGGGGAATTTTTATTAACAAAAAGCTATTTTTCATCGGAAAAAAGTCCTCTCCCCACCTCCCCATCCCCCCATCCCCCCCCGAACCCCCGGCAATTTTTAACTGAGAATGAAACAGCCCTGCTTACAAAGGCTAGGGGGGATTATTGGGAGGTAGGGAGGGTAAAAAAGGCGGGTTGGGGGAGATCAACTTCACCCATCTTTTACAAACCTTTGATAAAATGGAAACAAAAATCAGTAAATTTAAGGTTAAATGCAAAAATTATTAGTAACAGGCGCTAGCGGTTTTCTGGGTTGGAATATTTGCCAAGTTGCTGCCTCTCAATGGCAAGTTTACGGCACTTATAGTTCAAAAGCGGTGGAAATTCCGGGCGTTAATATTATTCAAGTAGACTTGACCAATTATCAAGGGTTAAAAACATTAATTGACGAAATAAAACCCACTGCAATTATTCACGCTGCCGCCCAATCAAAACCGAACTATTGCGAACTTCATCCCGATGAAACTTATCCAATTAATGTAACCGCATCTGTAAATATAGCGGGATTATGTGCGGATAATTCTATTGCTTGTGCTTTCACCTCAACGGACTTGGTTTTTAATGGTTTAAATGCGCCTTATCAAGAAACCGATCCTGTTTCTCCTGTTAGTATTTATGGAGAACAAAAAGTCGCAGCCGAACAAGGAATGTTAGAACGAAATCCTCAAATAGCCGTTTGTCGAATGCCGTTAATGTTTGGGAAAGCTTCACCTCATGCGGGAAGTTTTATTCAAGGATTTATAGAAACATTAAAAGCGGGAAAAGAACTACAACTGTTTACGGATGAATATCGAACCTCTGTCAGTGGAACGACAGCCGCAAAAGGATTATTATTAGCCCTAGAAAAAGCCCAAGGTATTTTACATTTGGGCGGAAAAGAGAGAATGTCTCGCTATAATTTTGGGCGACTCCTAGCAGAAGTTTTTGCATTTCCCGTTGACAAGATTAAACCCTGTTTACAGCAAGATGTACAAATGCCTGCTTCTCGTCCGCCCGATGTGTCTCTCGATAGTTCTAAAGCCTTTAATTTAGGTTATAAACCCTTATCTATTCGAGAAGAATTAGAAGCTTTAAAAGGGGAAGTTTAACGTTCGCTTAAATTCGATAAATACTCTTTTAAATCTGAGGTTCGTTCAGCAGTAACACGGGTTAAACAGTTGGTTAAGAACAGCCCTTCTGCACTTCCTCCAAGAGCTTCACTGGCTTCATAACTACAACTTTTATCGCGAAACTGAATCCAAGCGCGTTGAGCGGAAATCAGGCGTTGTTTGCGTTGGTTATCATTGAGGGCCATCAATTTTTGATAGGTTTGATTGAGTTCTTTATCAACCTTGACATATTTATCTTGGGCGCATTTTTTCATTTCTATCATTGTTCCATCTTCGCGACATTGCACCGTTTGAGCAATTTGCAGAGAGGGTTCAGCTAAACTGTTTGACATGAAGGTAGAAAACCCAGAGAATGCAATCATTAAACTGAGGGAAACGGTTGTTAATGTTTTTAGCATATTTGTCGATTTAACCTGTTGATTGAAACGTGTAAGATTAATATTGCTTTACTCAAGATTACTCGGTGTTTTCATTTCAATCCGGAAATTTTTTTGATTCAAAAACCCGGTAACTCTAGAGAAACCGGGTTTTTATTTCCGCTTTAAAAATAACCTCTATCCGGATACAACATTAGAAGCGATCGCATCAGGAAGTTCTTTTTCGACTCGACGCAGACGAGGAGTACGATAAGCAATAATAGAAGCCCCAATATTCACCATCCCTAATAGAATTAACAACAGGGCAATTCCACGTCCAGGGCCAACACCAATCAGTTTCCCTAAACTATCAGCAAGTAAACCATTCTCGGCCATCATCGGTTCAAATAAACGATCAACTAACGGCCCAATGGTCACTTGAGTTGAAATCATCGCCGAACGTTCTATCAGGCTTTGGAGGGCAAAGATTCGACCTTGTAAATTAATCGGAATTTTACATTGCCAAATGGTTTGGTTGGAACTGATAATAATCGGTTGAGCAAATAAGTAACCAAAACCGCCAATTGCAGCAACAACCACAGACGCTTTTAAACCCCCCAAACACAAACACAAACCCTGCAACCCAACAAACACTAAAATACTGTAAACTCGCCGTCCGAGTCGTCCTCCCCATGCACTGACGGCGATGCTGCCAAACAACATCCCACAGCCACTAATGGATAAGACAATTCCCAATTCTGAACTCGTACCGAAACTTAAAACTAACGGCCAGAATACCACCTGAACGACGCCTTCGGTTAAATAAATCACCCCTGTGAAGAGGATTAACCGCAGTAAACCCGCCCGTTGAGCCACGTAATTCCAACCGGAAATCGCCTCATCCCAAACTTGGGCCAGAGAAGCGGTTTTTTGAGCAACGGTTTGAGTCGCAGCCACCTTGAGTGAGGGGAAATTCACCGCCAACAGTGTAATTATCGAAACACTGTAGGTGCAGAAGTCCAGCAACAGAACACCCCGAATGCCAATACTTTGAACTAAAAATCCGGCAATGGTTGGCCCAAGAATCCGGGCCATCGCTCGGGAGACTTGTACCATACCATTGGCCCGACTCAAGTGTTGTTTGGGGACTAATTGAGCGATCGCCGCCGTGTATGCAGGCCATTGGAATCCGGTACAGAAGGAACTGAGCGAAACGGCAACGTAGATGTGCCACACCTCCAGTTGATTGGAGGAAGCTAACAACATCATAACGATCGCCATGACACTTTTGGTGAAATCGCTCAAAAGCATTGCCCACTTTCGATTCCACCGATCTACCAAGACTCCAGCAAAGGCTGAAACCATCAAGTTTGGTAGATGCATGAACACAACAGTCATGGCAAATTGGGTGATGGAGCCTGTTTGTTGATAGACCCATACTCCCAGGGCAAAATCTGTGATGTAGGTTCCCAGGACGGAAACAACTTGCCCCAACCAGATAATAAAAAATGTCTGCATAGGCTGCGATCGGTTGTATCTGTTACAGATGAACTTAAGAGAAATTGACCCGGATTTGACAAAGGTTGTCAATGATTGTTCAATCAAAACCGATACTGAGTAGAAAAACGGATTCACCTAATACGAAGACAAATAAATTGATGCTTCCAACAGATAGCTTCATCCGTTCTACCTTATCGGTATCTGTTTATAGATTGTGCCATTGGCAGTTGTCGAGAGTGAAAAAACACCCTATTATCTTTGGATTGTGATGGTGTCGTTTCCGTTAAAAGGGAAAATCTTTCCGGAAACTTCTCGTGATTGTTTGAACATTTACAGTTTGAGGGTGCTGGTTCTAAAACTGTCACAGAGTCGGCACTTCCCGGCTCAATCTCGTGTAAATTGCACCCTTTGACCTCCCGTCTGTATCAGGATTATCGGATCAAAATCCACTCCTGAGCGCTTGACAAAATTCTCAATGCTAACTACAGTCAATTTGACTTGATTTTCAGATGAGATGGGTTGGGGTGAATCTCCTTTTTCTCAGTGATTTCAGCTTGCCAAATCTCGACTAAATTCTTCACCGTTTGATCCCAACTGTAGTCACCAATACAGCGCAAACCGTTAGCACCCATTTGTTTTCTTAAAGCCTCATTTTCAATCAACTGCTTTAATTTTTCGGCAAAATCTTCACAGTTTTGAGGCGCGTACAAGAACCCATTTTCACCGTCTTGGATATTTTCCACCACACCCCCCGCATCAGGCGCGATGGCGGGTATTCCCACCGCAAAGGCTTCTAAGATGGTTAACCCTCTGGCTTCTTTTTCCGAGGCGGTGACGTGAACATCGCTATTGGCCAGTATTGCCGGAACATCGGCAGGCGGAACCCGACCAAACAGGTGTACACTTGGGATTAACTGGCTCAAATGTTGTTCAATCTGCGATCGCATTGGCCCATCTCCCGCAATCAAAACGGCAAATTGATCCGGATCTACTATTTTAACCAATCGTTCAAAAGTTCTCAGGGTAAACGCCCATCCCTTATCGGGTGTCAGACGTCCGAGAAAAATCAGTTTCACTTTGCGATCAAAATCAGTTAACCCATAACGCTGTTTAAAAAAGCTCTCAGTCCGCAAATTGGGGTTAAATTGACCCGCATCAAATCCTAACAAATTTGCATATTGAAGATTTTTAATCCCCATTTTCCGCAACTTTTCTGCGGTAATTCTGCTAGAAACTAAAGTGCGATCGTAAGCATTATAAATAGCCGCAAAAATGTTCCCAAAAACTTTTTGAATTGTCGGAATCAGAAAAGACGGTGCGGGTAAAAAGTCCTCGGCATATTCAATAAAATTCGTTCTAAAAAAACTCACACAAGGAATTCCTTTTTCTTGGGCATATTTCAGTCCCGCCAGACGAAAAAACCCAAAGAATAGGCGTTCCGGTTCATCAACGTGAATCACATCCGGTTGAAATTTCTCCAACTCTCGAACCACCGTTGGGTAAGATTTCCAACTGACATTGCGTTCAAAATCTACCCCAAACATGGGCGTACTTTCTAACCCAATTACTCGCACACCGGGAAGAATATCGCCGACATAATCCCTCCAATTCGGATAAAGATCGGCTAAAGGACTATAATCGGGATAACAAACTAACACTTCATGTCCCCATTGACTCAGCTTTTGAACTCGATACAGTCCACTCACACTGACCCCATCTAAAACGGGCGGAAAACCCGAGGTAAGAATTGCAATTTTCATCGATTCATGTCTATATTTAAAAGTTCGAGGTCTGTCTTCTTCTAATTTGATATATCACACAGACGGGTTCGCTTATGCATAAACCCCCCAAAAAATCTTCCCGGAGAAAGACAGAACTCCCAATTTTCAGACCTCTTCGATATGTCTGTTCCGCTAATTGAGTAGAAGTAGGTTGGGTTGAGGTACGAAACCCAACACTGTAGAGGTAGGTTCGGTTGAGGTACGAAACCCAACACTACTGGCTTAAATGAGTTAATTGAGTTGGGTGTTATTCTTCAACCCAACCTACTACTAGCTTAAATGAGTTAATTGAGTTGGGTGTTATTCTTCAACCCAACCTACTACTGACTTTAATGAGTTAATTGAGTTGGGTGTTATTCTTCAACCCAACCTACTACTCTAACACGCGATCGCACTGTTGTCGGTTGAGTGGAGACACAAAACCCAACACAGACAAGATTTTTGGGATTAGGGTCTCAATCAATTGAAAAATGATCCTGAACGTGCGTTAATCGGACAGAACACCTATAATCAAAGTCGGTTTGACGGTTTGAGGAGAAACTGACTTGAGCATACAATCTAGCACGGATGATCTACCAGAGTTGATGAATCACGATTTAACGCTCGTTAGCCTGCTGCGGGACAGGGCGCAACGCTTACCCAACCAAACCGCTTACACCTTTTTACCCGATGGGGAAACGGAGTCGGGAAGCCTCACCTATCAACAACTTGATCAACAAGCGATCGCGATCGCATCCTACCTACAGTCTATCGGAAAACCCGGTTCTAAAGCGCTGGTGATCTATCCCTACACCGATGGACTCGAATTTATAGCGGCGTTTTTTGGCTGTCTCTATGCGGGGTTTGTCGCCGTGACCAACAACCCTCCCCATTCCGCGAAAGATTTAGCGAAAATCTATCATCGCCTCCAGTCTTCCGAGTCTATTGTCATCTTAACCACTCAAGCGTTACTATCCCACCTCAAACAGCAAAGCCGTCAATACCCGGAATTTGAACAACTCTTCGATTTATTTCCCTGCGTCGCCACCGATATTTTACCCCTAACCGCTTCGGAGTGGGTCGAACCCCAACTCTCTCCGGATGACTTGGCGTTTCTTCAATATACCTCCGGTTCAACGGGAACTCCCAAAGGCGTGATGGTGACGCATCGCCACGTAATGCACAATTCCGCCTTAATTTATCAAGGGTTTGAACATTCTCCCGAAAGTCGGGGGGTGATGTGGTTGCCATTATTCCATGATATGGGATTAATTGGCGGGGTAATTCAACCGCTTTACGGGGGATTTCCAGTTACATTAATGTCGCCTGTTTCGCTAATTCAAAAACCAATTCATTGGTTAAATGCAATCTCTCGTTATCAAGCCACAACAAGCGGCGGGCCGAATTTTGCCTACGATTTATTGTGCCGTCAAATTCAACCGGAACAGTTAGAAAATCTCGATTTAAGTCATTGGGAAGTTGCTTTTTCCGGTGCCGAACCGGTTCGCGCCCACACGATAGAATTATTCTCTAAAATTTTTGGAAATTGTGGTTTTCGTCGGGAGGCGTTTTATCCTTGTTATGGGATGGCGGAAACAACGTTATTTATTACCGGAGGATGCAAAAGTGAACCGCCGATTATTAAGTATGTTGATGCCAAACAATTAGAAGAAAATCGGGTGATAGAAGTTTCTCCAGAACAGTCTAATTCTCGCCCAATTGTAGGATGTGGTCAACCGAGTTTGGGTGATGAAGTGATTATTGTCAACCCCCAAACCTTAACGGCTTGTAATGATAGCGAAGTCGGTGAAATTTGGGTTAAAGGGAGCGGAATTGGTTTGGGATATTGGAATCAACCGGAAGAAACTGAACAGATGTTTAGAGGTTTTCTGGGCGAAAAAGGGCCGTTTTTGCGAACGGGAGATTTGGGATTTTTGCAGGATGGGGAACTTTTTATTACGGGTCGCATCAAGGAAATGATGATTCTTTGGGGTCGAAATCGTTATCCCCAAGACCTCGAACAAACGGCTGAAAATAGTCATCCGGCGTTAAGGAAAGGTTGCGGTGCGGCGTTTTCGATTGAGGTGAATGATGAGGAATGTTTGATAATTGCTTATGAGGTGGAACGGCGTTATTTAAAGTCGCTGAATGTTGAAGAAATTGTTACAGCTATTCGGACGGCGATCGCAGAACAGCATACTGTAGAAGTCTATGGGATTGTGTTGTTAAAAACGGCGAGTCTTCCCAAGACAACGAGCGGTAAAATTCAACGTCGAACCTGTCGTCAGCAATTTTTAAACGGAGAGTTGGCGGTGGTTGGTGAATGGATGCAAAATACTCAACAGAGTAGTCTGCAAGATTTGGCAAATCGGATTTAATTTGAAAGCATATGATAGTGTTTTCAAGGTTTGTTGAAGAAGGAGTCACCGAGTCACCGAGTCAGGAGTCAGGAGGGAAAATTGCATGGGGATTCTAACCCCAAACAATTTTAAGCACCGTGTAGACGGTGGGGTATTAAACCCATAAGGGAAATGAGAATTTCCGGATTTCTCAAATGATGTTTGTGATTTTCTAAGCCAATCAGAGAGGAAACTGAGCGGAAAAATAGAAGAATTTTCTCAGGAATAAATTCTTTAAATAAATTCACAAATTTCAATTATAATGTTATGCTTTTGATAGATAATTGTTGGGAAAATGATCGAGATGAATCCGAGTAGAAACGAAGTGATTAAAACTACAGAAAAACAAAGCTTTTGGCAAATAAATAGAAAAAAAGTTATGGAGTTTCTGCTTCTGAGAGTTGGAGCAAATCTGCTTTGGACGATTGAAAAACTAATTCCTAAATATTCTTTAATTGGTAATAATCCCTTTTTCGAGCGAGAACAGTTTGACTGGGTTCCCGAGTTAGAAGCAAATTGGGAAGCCATTCGTGACGAAATGTATGAAGTTTTGAAATATCGGGATGATTTACCCTGTTTCCATGAAATTTTGCCCTATCAAAATGACCAAATTAGTGCGGATAACAATTGGAGAACCTATTTTCTGTATGGCTATGGGAATAAAATAGAAAAAAACTGCGATCGCTGTCCTGAAACTATCGCCGCTTTAGAAAAAATTCCCGGTGTAAAAACGGCGTTCTTTTCTATCTTTTTACCCGGAAAACATCTTCCCGACCACCGGGGGCCATATAAAGGGTTAGCTCGGTGTTTATTGGGGTTAAAAGTTCCCGAACCCAAAGAACTTTGTCGCATCCGAGTTGCTGATGAAATCCGCCATTGGGAAGAAGGAAAGTGTATGTTATTTGATGATTCTTTTCGCCATGAAGCTTGGAATGAAACCAATGATAATCGTGTAGTATTGTTTATTGATTTTGTCAGACCTTTGCGTTTTCCGTTGAATATTGTCAATAAACTTTTAATTGAAGTGATTGCAATTTCTCCACTGATTGCAGATGCTAAAGTCAATCAAAAATATTGGGACAAACGGTTAGAAGAAGTGTTTACCCAAAAAGCCAAGGAAGAGGAAAAAAATAAAGTCTTATCTTCAAAATAGGCAAAGTTTTATTCAGAAGATAAAATAACTTGCGAATTAACCCAGTTTATTTTATAAACCGGGTTTTTTTGTCAATAATATTGAATATTTGATCTGAAATTATCTATTTCCTTTTTTCAAGATGTTTAGGGTTGGCAAATCTTTGTCTAAATAGAGTTCTCTATCTCATAATTGTAATGAGTTTAATTAAAGACTGAGGAGATTTAAGCAGTTTTCAAAAGCATGGGTTTGCCGGATTGATCAAGCCTCATGCACAGATGGCTCAGAAAGTTTATAAAATTTTTATTAAAACGAATTTATCTGGGCTGAAAACCCATGATAAAATATCCTTGGTGTGATTCTAACGATTAAGTCATGGAACCCTAATTTAATTAGTGTGAGGAGACGTAAGGTTAATGAATAAAATTTCGTTATCTCTCTTACAAGAGAGACTTAGATGGCTGATTTTACATGGAATCGGTGCGAAACTGCTTTGGAAGTTTGAGAAAATCATTCCGCAATACTGTTTACTGGGTGATAAACCGTTCTTTGAACGAGAACAATTTAACTGGGTGCCGCAGCTAGAAAGCAATTGGACAATCATTCGGAAAGAACTCGATGAAATTTTACAATATCGAGATCATTTACCCAACTTCCAAGACATTTCACCCGATCAAAGTTACCGAACCAGCAAAGATGATATGTGGAAAACATATTTTCTTTTGGGTTATGGGAAAAAGGCAGAAAATAATTGTAAACTCTGTCCGGAAACTACCCGAATATTAGAAAAAATTCCCGGTGTAAAAACTGCTTTTTTCTCTATATTACTTCCGGGCAAACATATTCCCGAACATCGAGGCCCCTACAAAGGGGTAATTCGCTGTTTGTTGGGGTTAAGAGTTCCTGAACCCCGAGAAAAATGTCGAATTCGGGTTGCGAATGAGGTGCGTCATTGGGAAGAAGGAAAGTGCATGATTTTTGATGATTCTTTTCCCCATGAAGCCTGGAATGAAACCGATGGAATTCGGGTGGTTTTATTCATTGATTTGGTGCGACCTTTGCATTTTCCAATGAATCTTGTCAATCAATTGGTCATTAAAATTATTGCCATGACTCCCTTTGTACAAGATGCAAACCGCAACCAAAAATATTGGGATGAACGTTTAGAAAAAGTCATGTCTCAGCAAGCAAAACAACAGCAACCGGAGAAAGTTTTGACTTCTAAATAGATTCTCTCACCCAATCCCTCTCTTGACCTCTCCCTAACCCTCTCCTACGAGGAAAGGGAACCAAATAGTCTCCTCTCAACCCCCCTGCCTTTTTCAGGGGGGCAAGGGGGGATAAACAAAGCATGGTGGAGATTAAATCTTAATTTTTAACCGCCAGATTTTGATCGCTGTTTTCAGAAGAATAAAACTGACTGACCCAACGCAAACTCGGTTTAATCGGCCCATCTTCTTCAAATAAAATTGGATGAGTGGGGGAGATGCGGTGTTCTAAAATATCAATATCTTGTTTAAAGGTCATTTCAACATCCTGCTTGACAAAAGCGGCAAGAAGTAAATTTAGAGGCGGGGGAAGCACTTTTTTAACACAAGAAAAAATCTGAATATCTAAATACTCTTCATCGATAGGAGTTCCGGTAAAAATCGTAAATAATCCAAACTGAATTAAACCTTTTGTCCAATAATAACTAACATCATATCCCGGGCCGTAATAAGTCGTCGTTACCGAACCATTGGCTTCTCCGACCAATTTACCAACCAACATCGCCGAGAGGTTATATTTTTGCGTAATTCGATGGGTTAAAGTGGGGCCGTCAATTTCAACGCCATCACTAATGGCATCATCAAAAGTTTGGCGGTGTAAACTGTAGAGATGGGAAACATCAACACTATTTTCTAAGTATTGAATCAGGTCAGTTTTAACTTTCCAACGCTGCACCGATCGCAAAGGAGTCCAATCTTGAGAATAGCATTCGGGAACCTTTGGAATTTCCCAGTTTGGTTCTTGATTTTGATGGTGATAATACATGAAAATCAAGCCATTAAGTTCGCGTACTGGCCAGCTTTTAATTTGAGTTTGGGGAGATTTATCCGTGTAGGGAATTTTGACACAATTCCCCTGACAATTCCACTGCCAACCGTGAAAGGGACAGCGAATGGTATCCCCCTCAACCGTTCCTCCGTACCCCAGATGAGCGCCCAAATGGGGACAGTGGGCGTCGAGTAAATGGGGAGTTCCGTCTTCAGCCCGAAACAGGACAAAATCTCGACCAAAGTAACGCAAGGGTAACACGCCTTTAGCGGGGAGTTCATCGCGGGTGGCAATGCGAAACCAACTATTGGGGAAAGGTGAGCAGAAATGGCTTGAGTTCATTGGAGTTGTCGTTGAATAGCCCTTGGTATTGGAGAATAGAACCGCCAAGTTAAAGCATTGTAAATGTTTCCATCGGTTTCGGCAAGATTTCCGCCCAGAATGAGAAGTGAGGGGACAAAGGGAAATGAGAACAGGAGAAAGAACTGCTGTATAATGCTGACGACTGGGGAGAAAGTCTGTATCCTGATTAAGTGACAAAATTATCGTTTCTGAATGAAGAGTTCAGATCATCCTGAAATCAACACCCTTGTTGACCTCCTACGCGAACGAGCAACCCAAAGTCCTTCGCTTGTCGCCTACCGATTTTTGGTAGACGGTGAGACAGATGAAGTCAGTCTAACTTATCAAGCTTTGGATCAACAGTCTAAAGCGATCGCGGCTCATTTACAATCCATCTGTCACCCTGGAGAACGGGCGTTACTGCTGTATCAACCCGGCTTAGATTACATTAGTGCTTTTTTTGGCTGTTTGTATGCCGGAGTGGTGGCGGTTCCTGCCTATCCGCCCCGACCGAACCGTTCACTAGAGCGAATTGAAGCCATTTTAGCGGATGCCGAAGCAACAGTTGCTCTAACCAGCCAATCGATTTTATCGTTAATCGAGCGACAACGGTCGGAAGTTCCGCAACTTCAAACGCTGCATTGGGTCGCTACGGATACCCTGGCGGAAACGTTGGCGGACCATTGGCAAGAACCGAGTTTAACTTCTGATACCCTAGCCTTTTTGCAATATACCTCCGGTTCAACGGCGACGCCAAAAGGGGTAATGATTGCTCATGGCAATTTATTACACAATTTGGGGGCAATTCATCGCTGTTTCGGCCATTCTCCCCAGAGTCAGGGGGTGATTTGGTTGCCCCCCTATCACGATATGGGGTTAATTGGCGGGGTGTTGCAGCCGCTTTATGGGGGTTTTCCGGTGGTGTTGATGTCGCCGTTGATGTTTTTACAGCGTCCTTTGCGGTGGTTGGAAGCGATTTCTCGTTATGGGGCGACAACCAGTGGCGGCCCGAATTTTGCCTATGATTTGTGCGTGCGAAAGATTCCCCAAACCCAGCGAGAAGGATTAGATTTAAGTTCTTGGGAATTGGCGTTTAATGGGGCCGAACCGATTTACCATGAAGTGATGGAACGGTTTACCGAGGCGTTTGCACCATTCGGGTTTCGACGGGAGGCGTTTTACCCCTGTTATGGTCTGGCGGAAGCGACTTTAATTGTCAGTGGGGGAGAAAAAACCGCTCAACCTGTTTTTCAAACCGTACAAGCCACAGCTTTAGAAGAAAATCAGGTCAGTTATGATTTTGTGACGCCCGAAAATCGTCGGACGGTAGTTGGATGCGGTCAAAGTCTGGGCGATCAAAATATTGTGATTGTTGACCCGCAGACCTTAAAACGGTGTGAAGATAATCAAGTCGGAGAAATTTGGGTTTGTGGGCCAAGTATTGCCCGGGGATATTGGGGAAAAACAGAAGAAACGGAACAAATTTTTAAGGCTTATTTGACCGATGCCCAAGAAGGGCCGTTTTTACGAACGGGAGATTTGGGCTTTTTAACCAACGGTGAATTATTTGTCACCGGACGCTTAAAAGATGTGATTATTATTAACGGTCGCAATTATTATCCCCAAGATCTTGAACGCACGGTGGAACAAAGTCATTCTCTAATTCGACCCAATTGTTCAGCAAGCTTTTCAGTGGAGGTAGACGGAGAAGAACGACTGGTGATTGTTGCCGAGGTTGAACGCCATTATCGAGAAAACCGTTGGGAGCAAACCCAATCAGATAATGGGACAAAACAATCCTCAAAAGTTAAAGCGGTGATCCAGTCCATTCGCCGAGCCGTGTCACAATACCATGATTTACAAGTGTATGCGATCGCATTGCTCAAACCGGGTGGTATACCCAAAACATCGAGTGGTAAAATTCAGCGCCATCTCTGTCGATCCAGTTTTCTTGCCGGAACTCTCAACACCATTGAAGAATAGGGGGTTAGTCGGTTTGGGTGGGCAGCTTTTGACCATTTAGGAGGATTCATCCGGAAGAGAATGCCTTCACACTGGAAAAATAGGCTATCTCAATTTTGCTTTTGGGCGAAATCTAGAGATTTTTGCGTCTATCTTCCTACTTTTATGGCTGTCATGGCAAAATAACCATCATGTCTTGCCCAAATCGAAAATTAGGATTCAGTACGGATAAACACAGGGGACACACAGGGCGAGAAATTTCCCAGGGCTACCCCGTAAACTGGAGTGATGCTAAATTTTTAGCGTGATGGAGGAGTGAATCATGCAACTGTTGAACGAGTCATTGAATGGAAAAACGGCTCCAGAGCCAACGGGGATAATGCTCAATCCACAATCTCCTGTGGACTCCCCTGTATTCTCTCAGGATGCTCAGGCAATTCAAGTATGGTTGATCGCACAACTGGCAGAACGACTGGGACTTGAACCCGATGAAATTGATCTCAATGAGGATTTTGCCAACTATGGTTTAAATTCGATTGAGGCGGTTAACCTGTCTGGGGATTTGGAAAATTTACTGGGGCGCAGGTTGCCCCCGACTATTCTCTGGGATTATCCCAATGTGGCAACATTATCGGAATATTTGGCTGAGGACACTTCACGGGATGCCAGCATTAAACCCTCCAAAAACAACATTCCACCGGAAAAAGCACAGGAACTCCTAGAACGACTGGATCAAATGTCCGATGAAGAGGTGGATGATCTTTTAAATTCCATGTTGTCAGAAGAGGAAAGTCATTAATGACCTACACATCAGAAAAAATTGCCCATCTTACACCGACTGAAAAGCGATCGCTGTTGGCTGAGTTATTGCGTCAGAAGGCAAAATTAGCCCCATCCGATGATATCCCTCTAGAATACTACCGCTTTGAGCATTATCCGGAGTATCGCAAGCTCAAACAGCAACAGCAGGAAATAGCAGCTTTGGGGATTAATAATCCGTTCTTTACGCCTCAAGAAGCGATCAACAGCAATACGACGATTGTGGCTGGACGGGAACTGATTAATTATGCCACCTATAACTATGTCGGAATGTCGGGCGATCCGGTGGTCAGCCAAGCGGCCAAAGATGCCATCGATCGCTATGGAACTTCGGTGTCGGCGAGTCGGTTGGTTTCGGGTGAAAAACCCCTTCACCGGGAGTTAGAGCGGGAAATTGCCGATTTTATTGGGGTCGAAGATAGCGTGGTGTTTGTTGGCGGCCATGCTACCAATGTAACAACGGTGGGTCATTTATTTGGACAAAATGATCTGATCGTTCACGATTGTCTGAGTCACAATAGTCTTCTCCAGGGCTGTTTGCTGTCCGGGGCTACTGCTGTCGCCTTTCCCCACAATGACTGGGAGGCGGCCGGTCGCGTTTTACAGGAACGCCGCCACCGTTACAAGCGGGTTTTGATTATCGTTGAGGGGGTTTATAGCACCGATGGCGATATCCCCAATCTTCCCGAATTTATTGAGATTAAAAAGCGTTATAAAGCTTTTCTAATGGTGGATGAAGCCCACTCAATTGGGGTGTTGGGCGCTCACGGTCGCGGAATTGGTGAATACTTCGGGATTGATGCGCGAGAAGTTGATCTGTGGATGGGAACTCTCAGCAAGTCTTTCGCCAGTTGTGGCGGCTATATTGCCGGGGGACGGGCGGTGGTTGAATATCTCAAATATACCGCTCCCGGTTTTGTGTTTAGTGTGGGGATTTCTCCGCCCAATGCGGCTTCGGTGTTGGCGGCAATTCGACTGTTAAAAGCTGAACCCGAAAGAGTCGCCCGACTCAAAGACCGATCTAAGTTATTCTTAGAATTAGCCCAACAAAAAGGACTCAACACCGGAACCAGTAAAGATTCTCCCGTAATTCCGATTATTGTCGGTGATTCCCTCAAGTCGGTACAGTTGTCCCAAAATTTATTTAAACGGGGGATTAATGTACCGTTTATGATTTATCCCTCTGTTCCCCATAATGCGGCTCGTCTCCGCTTTTTTGTCACCTGCAATCACACCGAAGATCAAATTCGTTCAACGGTGGAGATTCTGGCTGAAGAAGTGGAGAAAATGCCCTAGCAAAAACAGTTGAAATAGAGGTTAGTTTTTCCTGAGAAAATGCTAACCTCTGATCGGTTAGTCCCGAGTTTGTAGAATCATAAAAAAATCAAAATGATAACAAAACAAAAATCTTCATTCTGTTAAAATTTGACGAAAACATCCTCAATTATTTCGCCAAACCATTTGTTTTTCGTTTGTGAGGAGAACCGAACTGTTTCGTTTTCTCAAATCCGAACGTTAAATTGTTCAAAATAGTTAGATTTAGGTGAATCATGCGAGCTTTACTTTTATATCCTATTTTTCCGCCAAGTTTTTGGTCTTTTGAAAGAACATTAGCTTTGATTAAACGCAAAGCATTATTACCTCCTTTGGGCTTAATTACGGTTGCGGCAATTTTACCCCAAGAGTGGGAATTTAAACTCGTTGACCGCAATGTTCGCACCGTAACAGAGGCCGAATGGGACTGGGCAGAATTGGTGATTTTGTCGGGAATGATTGTTCAAAAAGATGACTTACTCGAACAAATTCAAGAAGCCAAACGACGGGGTAAACCCGTAGCAGTCGGCGGCCCTTATTCGACATCTTTATCTCACGAAGTCCAAGAAGCGGGTGCAGATTACCTGATTTTAGATGAGGGCGAAATCACTTTACCGATGTTTGTCGAAGCCTTAGAACGAGGGGAAACCAGCGGAGTTTTTACGGCAAATGGTGAAAAAGCCGATGTCACGAAAACGCCCATTCCTCGCTTTGATTTGCTGGAACGAGATGTTTATGAAACCATTTCAATTCAGTATTCTCGGGGCTGTCCTTTTCAATGCGAATTTTGCGATATTATTGTTTTATACGGTCGCAAACCCCGCACAAAAACACCCGCTCAACTCATTGCTGAACTTGCTCGTTTAAAAGAACTTGGCTTCAGTCGGGCTGTTTTCTTGGTCGATGATAATTTCATTGGCAACAAACGGAATGTTAAACTGTTGCTGAAAGAATTAAAAGTTTGGCAACATGAAAATGGTTATCCCTTCCGATTCTTTACCGAAGCTTCCATCGATTTAGCCAACGATGAGGAGTTAATGGAATTGATGGTTGAGGCGAATTTCTACTCGGTCTTTATGGGCATTGAAACCCCCGATGAAGCCAGTTTAACCCTGACCAAAAAGTTCCAAAATACCCGAGAATCTCTGAGCGAATCTGTTGATAAAATTTCCCGAGCCGGTTTAGATGTGATGGCCGGGTTTATCATTGGTTTTGATGGGGAAAAACCTGGCGCGGGCGAACGCATTGTTCGGTTTGTGGAAAAAACCGGAATTCCGATGGCAATGTTTAGTATGTTGCAAGCGCTCCCAAATACGGCGTTGTGGCACCGTTTAGAAAAGGAAGGACGGTTATTAAATGCGGGTGGAAATGTTAACCAAACCACATTAATGAACTTTGTTCCGACTCGTCCCATTGAAGAAATTGCCCAAGAATATGTAGATGGTTTTTGGCATCTTTATGACCCTCAAACCTATCTAGATCGGGTTCATCGCTACTTCCTAAAAGTGGGCGCACCCCGAAACCCTGTTACTCGCCGTAAACTCACAAATTGGGTAACATTAAAAGCCTTATTAACGGTCTGTTGGCGTCAGGGTGTCCTGCGGAAAACTCGTTGGACATTCTGGATTTATTTAGTAGATATTCTTCGGAAGAATCCCGCAGTTTTTGACCGCTATATTTCTCTGTGTGGTCACTCGGAACATTTCCAGGTCTACCGCAAAATTGTTCGCGATCAAATTGAAGCACAACTCGCTGAATATTTGAAGGAAAAAGCCGCAAAAGAAGCCCAAGAAAAAGAAGTGGAAGAAATTGTTGCTTAGTTCCATTTACTCGTAGGGGCGCATGGCAATGCGCCCTAAATCCCATTAAATTTTTAAAAACCCTTGTAGTAGTCTAGTTGTTGAGATGGACACCCCTTTTTTCTGCGAATCAAGCGCTATACGAACTTACAGGAAAAATTAAAACTAAAATTAATTTAAGCTCAATCTGAAGGATTATTCAGTAACTCTTGTCCCATGACTATAAACTCTTCTGCGCGTTGAATTTGCTCTTCTGCTTGTGCGATTGTAACACTTGGATCTATATTGTAATCCCCCCTACGCCGAATTTGTTCGGCAACAATCAAATACCGATGAAATTCTACAGGAACTCGCCCAGTATTTGCGAATAAACGACCAAACTCAGAAATAACCGCAGAATGTCGAGAATAGGATAATCCTTCTCCCTCCAGAAAAGCTTCTGCTATATAAAACATCGTATAATAAGCACGGGAAACAGCAAACTCGGGTAAATTTTGTTGATTGAGAATTCGAGCAGCTTCCAAACTTCTAGACGCTTTTTGAAGTAGGGCTTGTTGTTCGGGAGTCATAGGGCTATCCCTTCGTGGCGAATATTACGGAAAAATCCGCCTTGCTCATTTTGGTATTGGTTTTCACTGACAAAATTACAAGAAATCAAAACATTGTATTTCAAACTTAATGCGGAAATAAAATAGCTTATTTTTTCAATTTCATCAATAAAGTTTTTCGGTTCTTTCAAAACAATCAGCATATCAATATCGGAATAAAAATGAGCATCTTGTCTGGCTTGAGAACCGTAAAGAATCAAACGAACCAGTTGTTTAGTATACAGGTTCTCCAAATAGTCTCGAAGTTCAGTTATGATTTCAGATAAATTCGGATGAATCATATTTGTAGGGGCGCATGGCCATGCGCCCTATTAATCTCATTAAATTTTTTAAAAACCCTTGTAGTAGGTCTAGTTTTTGAGATGGACACCCCTTTTTTCTGCGAATCAAGCGCTACAACGAACTTTTTCCCGGTTTAAGCCCTTCCACATTTAATCGTACTCGATAAAGACCGTTACTCGCGGTGATATAAAGGGTTTTGTAGTCCGCATCTCCCCAAGCCAAATTAGCCGCAGTTTCCGGCGTTTCAATAATACCCAATTTCTCCCCAGAGGTTGAGAAAACCCAAACACCCCCCGGCCCGGTACTGTAAACATTCCCCAAAGTATCGACTTTCATTCCATCAGGAACCCCTTTTTTATTTGGGTCTTTTTGAGTCGCAAAAATTCGCCCGTTGGTTAAGGTTCCGTCGGGTTTAACGTCGAATACGCGAATATGACCTTCCTGAGAATCATTAACATAAAGTCTCGTTTCATCGGGCGAAAATGCAATCCCATTCGGACGCACAAAATCATCAACCAAAAGGGTTAATTCTCCGTCGGGTGTCAGTCGATAAACGCCATAAAATCCCAATTCTTCTTGGTCGGATTTAATCCCATAGGGCGGGTCTGTAAAATAAATACTTCCATCTGATTTTACCACTAAATCGTTGGGGCTGTTTAGTTTTTTGTCTTGATATTCGCTAACTAAAGTAACAATTTCGCCGTTGGTTTCGGTGCGAGAAACTCGACGGTTTGAATGTTCGGCTGTAATTAAACGATTTTCTAAATCTAAGGTGTTTCCGTTGGCGTTTCCCGACGGTTGACGAAATACTTTAACGGCTTGGTTGGGTTGCCATTGATAAATCGTATTTTCGGGAATATCGCTAAATAATAGAAAACCTTCGGGATGCCAAACCGGACCCTCTACAAATCGAAATCCTTCGCCTATTTTCTCTAAACTGGAATTGGCATCTAATATTCCGGGAATTTGATTGGATTGTTGGTTTTGAGTCATAATAAATACAGAATTAGTTGCTGGAATACTGGCGGTTAATAACGGACTAAACAATATAATAATACTGGCTATTTTTACGCTAAATTTATTCATAAATGTTGGGGTAAGATGTATTTTAGCATTTTTATTTTAAATCGAAATCCGTAAGAGGGCGCATTGCCATGCGCCCCTACGGTGGATTTTTATGAATGGGAAAGGGTAATGGGTAATTTTCCTGGGGTTTGGGGTTGAACCTCGCCGATAATACAACTATCTCTATATCCTAAATCTTTGAGATGATTTAAGCAAGAGTCGGCTTCTTCTAGGGGAACAGAACCCAATAACCCCCCGGATGTTTGCGGGTCAAATAACAGGGGATAAAGGGGATGTTGGCTAATTTTTTGGTGATTTTGAATCTGGTAAGAGAAATGATAATTTTCGGGATAGAGGGAACTATAAATACTTTTTTCTGTGGTTTCTTTCGCGCCTGGTAAAATCGGAATTTGATCTAAATTGAGTTCAACCGCAACGCCAGAAGCCCGAATCATTTCGAGTAAATGTCCGATTAATCCGAACCCGGTAATATCAGTACAAGCGGTAACTTTATGCTGTTTAAAACAGTCCGTAGCCGCTTGATTTGAGAGTAACATAGAGTCAATCGCCGCTTCTATCCAACGTCCTTTTGCTTTCAGTTGCATATCCGCAGCAAATAACGTTCCGGTACCAATTGCTTTGGTTAAAATTAACGCTTGGTTGGGTTTCATTCCACTTTTTCTTAGCAGTTTATCGGGCGCCGCCAACCCATTACACGTTAAACCCAAAGCTAATTCTTCGCCTTCGGTTGTGTGTCCGCCAATTAACAACGCCTCAGCCGAATTTAATACGGTTTTTACACCGGATAATAGATGAAAAAGTGTTTCTTCTTGTTTGCTGGAAATCGCGTAGGGAAGCGTTACTATTGCTAATGCACTTTGAGGAGTCGCCCCCATTGCAAATAAATCGCTTAAACAGTGATTGGCGGTAATTTTTCCAAACACAAACGGGTCATCTAATAACGCTCGAAAATAGTCAACAGTTTGCACCATTACCTGTTGATTTGGAATGGTAATGACTGCGGCATTTTCTGCGTCTTTTAGTCCGATTAATACATCTTCTCGCGTTTCGGGCTGAATCCGATTTAAGACTCGTTCTAAAACCACACTCCCCACTTTTGAACCGCAACCCGAACACCGCATTTTTGGGGTTTCAATTTGTATTTTTTCGGGTTTAACCGATTTTTCTGACATCGGTTCTAGGTCGGAGAATTGATTCATAAATTTTCGATCAATATGATCTTTCCACCGCCATAATAAAGGATAAGGCCCCAATCCGATTATACCCCGAGAGGCGATCGCTTGTTCGTCTCCGGTGCCAATTAAAATCAGAAATTGTTTCTGAGGAATAAACGCTTTTAGGGGTTTTTCTAATAACGCCCGTCGCAAATTGTTAAACAACGGTTTCCCCTCTCTGACCGCAAAAACTCCGGCTTTTGGACGGGGATGATTAACCATTGTCGCCACATCTCCCGCAGCGAAAATATGGGGATGGGAAAGCGATCGCAATTGTTCATCAACTCGAATAAATCCGTTTTCATCTGTCGCCAATCCTGATTCTTTTAACCAAGGTGCAGCAGAAGCTTGAGTGACCCAAAATAGGCGATCGCATTTTATTTTTAGTCCGGATTCACAACTGATTATTTTCTCCTCTCCCTCGGCTTCTACTGCATTTACCGTTTGTTCTAAATGGAGGTTAACTCCCCGTTTTATGAGAATTTCTT
This sequence comes from Lyngbya sp., assembly GCA_035285085.1. Classification (GTDB taxonomy): domain Bacteria; phylum Cyanobacteriota; class Cyanobacteriia; order Cyanobacteriales; family Microcoleaceae; genus Capilliphycus. The sequence continues at coordinate 40,796 of JAYKHV010000016.1, forward strand.
CAACCCGTTTCCCCACCCATTCGCTGCGTTCGGGTAAGAGTTTTGCACCCCGTTGAAACAGATGTAATTCTAATTGATTTTTTGAGGAAGTTCTGTTATTATATATTTGGGATAAGCTGCCTTGAATTGAAAATATTAATTCAACGCCTCCCGCACCGCCTCCAACTACTGCGATTCGCATTTTTTCATTCGAGTTTTCAAGAACAGTATTTTTAACGTTATCCCAGTAATGAATAAATTTAGAAATCGGTTTAACCGGGATGGAATTTTCGGTTGCACCGGGAACAGATAAAGTGGCGGGTGTACTGCCAATATCAATCGATAAAATATCAAAGGAAATGGGAGGATGATTTTGACAAATCACCTGATTTTTTTCTAAGTCTAAACCTATCGCCCGATCTAATATCATTCTGGCTTGAGAAAATTGGGTTAACGGACGCAAATCAATATGACATTCATCGAAATCATACAAACCGGCAACATATCCCGGTAACATTCCCGAATAGGGCGTGTGTGACACATCTGTAATTAGCGTTAAACGAACGCCGGCGATGGGGTTCATGCCAAATTTTTTCAAAACAATTGCATGGCTATGTCCGCCACCAATAAGAACTAAATCTTTAACAATAGGTGTAGAAGATTTCATGGTTTACTATAGTTTATTCTGGTTTATAGCAGGAAACAGTTTCTCCCTACCTCCTCACCTCCCCATCTCCCCATCTCCCCATCTCCCCATCTCCCCATCTCCCTATTGCCTGCCAGTAGCGTCACAATTGTTAAGTATTACTACAATTTGTGATTAAAGGTCTCCTAAGCTTTCACTTGACAAATTAGCTAAGTTTTGCATAGTTGGCTGAAACCGAATTTTTTTGGCCAAATTTTAGGGGACAGTTAGACTCATTTAATCCTCCTCAATTTCGTGAGGGTGAGACTCACTACTGAGAGTGTCGAGTCGATGTTCAAGTATCGCCAGACGACTCTCAAGTTCTGCAATTTTATCGGGTTGATGAGCCATTCCTAAATAGGTTCTCAAAGCTTCTACCACGAGGTCTGACTTCGATTGTCCAGTTGCTTTGACCCGTGCCATCAATGCTTCGTGTAATTCAGGAGGAATCCTAACTCCTAAAAAGGGATTTGGCATGGTTTTAGTTGAGAAACATTTGGACAATCAACTTCAACAATGCCTCGATAATACCAGTCTATTGCTAAATCGTTACCTGTCTCATAGTATTAATTTGTAAAAAGAATAGTCAGCCCTCATTTTTATGTAAATTTTTGTAAAATTTTTTGAGTTATTGCAAAATTTTTAAATTTTAGTTACCGTTTTGTGATAACAATATGATAACAGTTGTTATCAGACGCACCGCAGATGTCAGCACCGACATCTGAAGTCGCCTGAAACTGCTTGTTGATGGAGAACCGATTCAACCTGCACCGAAAGCCGATCCAACTTATCTATGGGAGCAGACATGACAACGCAATCACAATCTGAACAAAAACGCAACTCTGGCAAAATCTTAATCGCAGATGACGAATCTGCAATTCGGCGTATCCTTACCACTCGTCTTTCGATGGTAGGCTATCAGGTTGTGGCAGCAGCCGATGGTCGGGAAGCCTTGAGTCTGTTTGAAACCGAAAATCCCGATCTGGTGGTTTTAGACGTAATGATGCCCAAACTCAACGGTTATGGGGTGTGTCAAAAAATCCGCACCCAATCCGAGGTTCCGATCATCATGTTAACCGCTTTGGGAGATGTCGCCGATCGGATTACCGGTTTAGAATTAGGAGCGGATGACTATCTGACGAAGCCCTTTTCACCCAAAGAATTAGAAGCCCGTATCCAAGCGATTTTACGCCGCTTAAGAGATACAAAAGCCGCTCGGGATGTGAGTGCAGAAAGCATTCAGGTGGACAGCCTGCGAGTCGATACCGTCAAACGACGGGTTTATAAAGGCGATCAAGTGATTCCTTTAACTTACATTGAGTTTAATTTACTGGAATTACTCTTAAAGCATTCCGGTGAGGCTGTTTCTCGTTCAGAAATTCTTCAAGAGTTGTGGGGTTACGCACCCCGACGCATTGCGGATATGCGGGTTGTTGATGTTCATGTGGCTCGTCTGCGAGCAAAAATTGAACAAGATCAGCGCAATCCCGAGTATATTTTAACCGTTCGGGGAATTGGTTATGCTTCTCAACGCTTGCCCATTGTTGAGGAGGCGATAGGAGCTTAAGCTGCTCTATTTTTTAACATTTTTTGCCAGACAAACAAACATTACAGTTTCAACTTTCATCTCAACTTTTGTCTCCAAATCCGATTTGATATCCACCCAAAGTTTGGATTATTCCTCTGAACTTTAAATACAAAAAAACAAACTCATGGCGATCGCTTTCACTGTGTTGAAAAGATGGACAGCAAAGCGATCGTCTCTGTTGGGTGAGTCTGAAAAAGCATTGATAGTTTCTATGAATTCTTAGATTCTATTGCGTTTTTGTCACTTTTTTCAATCCTCGGGGCCGATCCACATCATAACCCCGCATTGTCGCTAAATGAAGGGCAAAAAGCTGTCCGGGAATAATCGCACAAATCGGCGATAACCATTCGGGAATATCAACAGGTAAAGGTAAAGTTGTTTGGGCTTGGCTTAAAGTTTGCGGATCATTTCCTAGCGTAATAATTTCCGCCCCCCGTTCAATTAATAACGGCATTAACTGCTGTTGCATCTCATTTAAAATCGGCCCGTGAACGGCTGTTACCACAATAGGAAAACCCGGTTCAATTAAAGCCGAAGGCCCGTGCAGAAAATCGGCACTGCTGTAAGGTTCAACCAGAGTATAAGTTAACTCTTTTAATTTCAAAGCCAATTCAAAAGCCGTCGCATAATTATACCCCCGACCGATAACAATACAACGCCTCATCTGACAATAAGGCTTAATGGTTTGGTAAATATTGGGGTTCAGTTCAAAAGTTTGTTCAACCCAGTGCGGCACCTGTGCTAAGGTTGTCCACATCGACTGATCACCGGCCAACTGGGAACTCAACATTGCCAAAGCCAATAATTGGGCCGTGTAGGTTTTGGTGGCGGCGATGGAACGTTCTACACCCGCACTCAAGTTAATCACATGATCGGCTTGTTCGGCTAGGGGAGAGTCGGAAATATTGGTAAATGCCGCAGTTAAAGCACCCTGTTGGCGGGCTTCAGCTAAAACCGTAACTAAATCAGGACTTTCACCACTTTGACTAATTCCGATCACCAGGGTATTTCCCAACTGGGGAGGGCGTTTGTAAAGGGTGTAGAGGCTCGGTGCGGCTAACGTGACTAAAAACTGGTTGATGCTTCCAAACAAGTATAGGGCATAACGGGCGGCGTTATCGCTGCTGCCTCGGGCGGCGATGACAATATGAGTAATTTGTCGGTGGCTAATGGCTTCTGCAAGCTGTTGAATGGGGGTAACTTGGGTGTCTAGGAGTTGTCTTAAAACTTGGGGTTGTTCTTGAATTTCTTTTGCCAGATTAGAATTAATCGACATGATAGTTGCTCATGGAAGTGCTTAAGTTTATTGTCTCACCTCCCGTTACTTCGATTCGACTGGAGAGCAACAAGTTTACAATGATTTTTTGAGGAATTGAAGCAGCAGCATAATCAATAAAATTACAGAAATCATCCCCCCAGAAGGTATAGTAATCAAGCCCAACCAATGAAAGATAGTCATGTTTGTGAACAGTTGACCCAAAAAAGGTTGATCCGGACAAATAATCATGGCTCCCTGAGACTCACAGCCGAACAGAGAAGCCAACCCGACCCCCAAAAAAGCGATTAATAGGGGAAAAATCATGTAAATAATCGCGATCGCCAAGAAAATAAGGTTGATTTGGATTGTCATAAACCCGAAAAATTAGTATTTGTAAATGGCTCCGGTGGGATGGATGTGAACGGTACTTTCCCCCGAAAAGTCCGAACTGCGTAGAACGGTAACATTAACAATATTATTATCTGTCGTAATCTCGAATTGAACAGGTGTAGAACTCGATTCAGGATTAATAATAATGTAGGAATCTTTCGCCAAACTCGCTAACTCAGTATTGCTACCATCCGCCAGAATTCGAGTCCCCAGAGGGCTGGTTGTTAAGCTGTATTCTATGGTTACTCCACTCTGGTTAATAATATTAGCTGTTACCGGATCATTGGGGTTAACCCGAGCCACAGGTTGCCAAAAACCCGGTTGATAGGTAGAAGCGGGGCTTTGTTGTTGGGCGATCAGTGGGTTGGATAAAGTCTGAACAGCTTGGACATTTGTCCCCAGACAGAAGATACTGATCGAATAGATGAGTCCACAAGCAATAATCACCTTTAGTAAATGCAAGAGAATAACCTCCAATCAAACGAGATGGTCGTTATTCTAGACTAAAAATCGTTTCAGATGTTCCATCTGTTTAGAGTTGAGTAAAACTCACATCTTGTGGAACAATCAGACCTGAGAAACCGGGTTTTTCAACAAAAAATATAAGCCGGCTAAAAGCAGTCACAACAAACCCGGTTTCTGATGCTGATGTCAGATCTCCAGTAAAACCTCAAATCAAGGTGAATTTCAGAGAAAAGCAGCGGATGAGTGATTTGACCTGCATTTCTCCTGATGCACCTCCCCTTAACACAAAGGTTCTACTCTTGTATTTTTTATGCTTCAATAAACCCCCGCTAATTCCCGAAAAAATTAATCCAATGAAAGCCGTCGTTGATGAAGTTGTTAGGGAGAAAATTGAGCCGTTTAATTTATATTGATGCACTCAGATTTTTGATCTGAAAAATAAACAGGAAAAGATCGGTGGCTGGGTTGAATTTGGCTCTCCTATTGTTGCTTAAAATATTTGTGGAGCAGATCGGAGCCTTGACTCCCCATTTCTGCTAGTTTTTGTTCAATTGCATTCCAAGCTAACTGAGAGGGTTTGGCGTGTCCTCTTTCCCATCGGTTCACCGTTTGAAAGGAAACACCCAGACTCGCGGCTAGTTTTTCTTGGGATAAGCCTAAGCGTTCACGAAGGGTGCGAATCAGATTGGGGATATCGGAAACGGGAGTAGTCACTGGCATTGTTATTTCCTAAACTCTATCTCAAAGTTACGATATAACAGCCCTTATATTCAACAGTAGTGCTACGGATTTTTTCACTTATTTGTTTGTGTCTTTTTTCAAAACAATCTCAGAGAAATTACGGATTAAACTCTTAAAACCCTTTATTAATCGCAAGAGTAGCTTAGGAGTCGGAAGAATCAATTCCTCGCAGACGCTTCATAATTAAATCAAACCGAGACAGATTGACTTCCAACTGATCATCTAATTGCGGGTGGGTAGTTGGGGAGTCCGAAGAACTGCGAGTGGATTTGTTAGAATCTTCACTAAAACGGTTCACTGTATTTCGCAGCCGAGTGGAAAGAAACTTCGTCACCGCTCGATAGAACCGCAGAGCAAACAGGACATCGCGATCGAGTTTTTCGGCTAATTTTTGTCGGGGAATCGCCAATACCACTGAATCCTGTACTGCTTTGACTGTGGCTGAGGGTAGACGTCCGTCAATAAATGACATTTCTCCGAGAACTTCCCCACAGCCTATTTTGCCAATTTCTTGATTTCCCATTGCTGCAACTGAAACGCTTAGAGTTCCCTCCAAAACGATATAAAGTGCTGAAATGGGCTGACCTTCATGGATGAGAATGGTATGAGCCGTCACCTGTTCTCGGTTTCCATGCGTCACCATCCAATCAATATCGCGATCGTTTAACTCGCTTAAAATGACTAAAGCTTTGTTCATTAGAACCCGTAAAACAAGATGTTTGAAAGGAAAATTACCCAATTTTTAATACAACTGTAACATCAGCCGTTTTCGATATTCCTTCGTTAACAGATGATCGTCACCGAGCAATTCAAACAGAGTCAACATGGCTTTACGTGCCGCATCATTTTTATAACTGCGACTGGTACTTACTATGTCTAAAAAGATTTTGAGAGCGGGTTCATAATCTTTTTCCAGGGTGAGACGACAGCCTTCAGCATAGCGTTGATCGAGTTCACTTTTCCCGGGTTGTTCAAGGACAGCTTGAAACTCAATTAACTGCTTTAAAGCTTGTGCTTTGGGATAATATTCTCGTTGATCTTCAGAAATCGCCGCTAACAGCTTGCTCGCTTCATCGGTTCGATGCACATCCAGAAAAAATTGCGCCGCTTGTAGGCTCAAATCCGGCCGATGAGGATAGTTTTCTAGTAACTGTTTAAACAAGTCACTAGCCGAGTCAAAATCTTGATTGGCAATTGCCATTTCAATGTTAGCTAATCCCTTTTCAAGTTCAGACTTTAAATTGAGCTGTGCTAACAGTTGTCGCAATTGCATTTCGTTCAATGCACCCACAAACCCCGGATTGACTTCCCCATGATGAACAATTCGCACATCGGGAACGCCTTCGATGTTGTAAGTATTAGCGAGATCGGGATTTTTGTCAATATCAACTTTCGCTAAAATGAAATCATATTCTTTGACCAACTTTTCCAGTAAGGGTTTCATCAGTTGACAAGGACCGCACCAGGTGGCAAAAAAGTCTACGAGGATGATCTGTTCGTTTGACTTTTGCAGAACTTCTGTTTCAAAGTTGGCACTGTTGACTTCTATGCTATATCCCATTGAACTGTTTCTCTCAGCAAATATTAGTTTAGGCGGAAATTGTACTTTTCTTTGTTTTTGTTAGCGACTTTTACTGATTCGGTGCTTTTCATAATATTGTTGATGGTACGCTTCGGCTAGATAATATTCCCCCGCCGCTTGAATTTGCGTGACAATCTCTTTTTCATAGCGTCCAGACATCTGAAGTTTGTGCTTGGATCGTCTTGCGCTTTGTTCCTGTTCGGGAGTATGATAAAAAATCACCGAACGATACTGTTCTCCTCGATCGGCCCCCTGGCGGTTATAGGATGTAGGATCGTGAATCGTCCAAAACACCTCTAACAGTTTCTCATAGGAGATCCGATCCGGATCGTATTGGAGTTGAACCACTTCCGCGTGACCTGTGATGCGGGCGCAGACGTCTAAATAGGAAGGATTCGGAAAATGTCCCCCCATATATCCGACTGATGTCGATGTCACCCCTTGCACTCGGCGAAATCCGGCTTCTACGCCCCAAAAGCAGCCCGCCCCAAATGTTGCTGTTTCCATTGTTTGAAACCTTTTGAAATGAACTCTGTTGACATTAGAAGATCGCCGCTCGAAATCTTCTTGAAAATTTTAGAATGAATTAAAAATTATCTTCGCGGCTATCCCTGAGGCTGGATTTTTGTAAAACCCAGTCTATAGATCTGTGAATTTTCGGGTTTAGCAACAAAAATTAACCCCGGGTACAAAAATTATCTTTACTGAAGCTTTACATCAACTCCTTCTGAAATTTACACGACTCACTATTTTTTCAACAAAAAATCTTGTAGGATGATCAATTAATAAGATACTGCTTTGTAAAATTAGCAGTTCCTTTGGACTAGACTAGGCGTTCTATCAGGGGCATCAACAACTCAATCCAAGCTTTGTGTTGAATTTTCAGGGAATTTTGGTAGTTCCGATTCCCTGATTTTTTACAATCAAATTATACCCTTTTAGCAAAATTGGATGGGTTTAATTGACAATCATTGAACCATGAGCGCGAGGATCGCTATTGCTTTTCTGGGGAGTAACAGGAGGTTGAAATGCAGACATCTGTCCCGTTGCTTCGGCGTAGGGAAGAGGATTACCTGCTATTAAAGCCTCAAGATTAGCTGTCATCACCGCCGGCGGAATTTCTCCAATACTTTCAGCGATCGCTGTGGCTTGTTCATTGAGAAAAACAAAGTGAGGAATGCCATCAACTCGATATTTTAAAATCTCCGGCAACCATTTACTATTATCAACATTGAGCATGACAAAATTGAGCTGATTTTCATATTGATGTTTCATCTCATTAAGCTGGGGAGCCATCGCTTGACAAGTGGTACACCAATTGGCATAAAATTCTAGTAAAGTCGGCTTGCCATTACTTAACGCCACTTCCAGGGGAATCGATTCTTCTGCAAGTTCAGCAACCGAGGTAGAGGTCGCTTCTGTTCTTAAACCCATAACAATAGCTGCACTTAAAATAACAGCCACCAGGGTAATTAACAGGTTTCTCAGACGAGTGGCAAAGGTTGATTGTTGAGTAGCCGAAGATGAGGCTTTTGAGGACTGTTCGTTCATTGATATTGAATTCTAAAATAATTACATCTTGATTTTAGTTTACAAAATTCAACGGGTTTTGAGGAAATCTCAAGCTGAAGCCGTTATCTGGGGGAAATACGGGTATTTCTGTGATAATATCTATAGAGGGTTTCTATTCAGGAAGTTTGGCGAGTCGGGGTTGGTTTTTAATAATGTACAGTTGCTCAAACTGTCCATCAGTGGGCTGAGATCCTCATTGTTCGATTTATGATCGTGGCAAACCACAATCAACCTCTGGAGTCTGAAACAATGAGCCAAAAAGTCGCACCGCTCAAAGACACACCCGCATGGATCATTCAGGTGTGGGTTTCTTTTATCCTAGCTGTTTCTGCCACGACATTGGGAATTATCTACCTACCTGTCGATAACTGGGTGAAAGGGTTTATGGGGATGGGAATGACCTTCTCAGTTGGTTCTTCTTTCACCCTAGCTAAAACCATTCGAGATAATCACGAAGCCAATAAATTAATCTCTCGCGTCGATGAAGCCCGAGTTGAGAAATTACTCGCCGATCACGATCTCCTCAAATAAACAGTAAACAGTGAACAGGTTCGGGCTAAAAATTGCGATCGCAGACAACGGAAAACGGCGTTATCGGATCGCAACTATCTAATAAACTGTTCACTGTCTTTTGTCTTTACTCTCTTTTTTTGACCTTAGAACCCCCATTGGTACTGACAGACTTCTCAGGAGTCGCTTCCTCCTCGTCTTCGTTTTGAACCGAACCGTTACTCGGCAATTCTAAACAATAACCTGCCCCGTATACCGTTTTGATATAGCGGGGATGGCGGGGATCGGGTTCCATTTTGGTTCTCAGATGTCGAATATGAACTCGAATGGTTTCGATATCATCATCGGGATCATAACCCCAGACTTCTTTGAGAATTTCACTGGGCGCTACAGTTTGACCATGACGCTGAAGTAGACAGTGCAGCAGTTCAAATTCCAGGTGAGTCAGTTTCACCGTTTTGTCAAACCAAATGGCTTCAAAGCGTTCGGGAACCAGCGTCAGAACCCCATAGTTGAGGATTTCGCTGTGTTTGGCCGCTTGGGGAATGCGATCGGTTCGACGCAGTAAAGCCCGAACTCTCGCCAGCATTTCTTCGAGTTCAAAGGGTTTGGTCAGATAGTCATCGGCGCCGGAGTTGAACCCTTCGACTTTGTTTTGAGTTTGTCCCAGTGCAGTCAGCATGACGATGGGAATGTCTGCCGTGCGTTCATCTCGTCGTAAACGCTGACAGACCGTGAACCCATCAACTTTGGGTAACATTAAGTCTAGAATAATCAGGTCTGGTAATAACTGTAAGGCTAAGGCTTGTCCTTTGATGCCATCTTCTGCTTGGCTGACTTCATAGCCTGCCATTTCTAAGTTGATAGCTACAAGCTCGGCGATCGCCGGATCATCATCGATAACTAATATCCGAGGCATCATTTATATACAGTGGCTATGATGGGCAGTGGGATAAGCTTGTACATCGGTATAAGCTAATGATTTCCCAAAGGGGGAAAAATAGGGAAATTTGTCACCTTTGTCAAGCATCTATAACTTATTCTAAAGTTTTACTTAGAAGTATGCTGTCATTGTAAAGTCAAGTGTACCGACTCTACAGCAGATTAGCAAGTAATAATACTGCCTAAGTTGCCAAAATGGCCACTATAGCCTGCAAAAATTGACTCCCCCACTGTTTGAGAGCAGTGGAGGAGTTGAAATTCTCTGCCGTTCAACTCAGAGATTTGCGCCCCGAGACCCAGGCGGGACAGTTCCGATAGAGTAGATCGAGTTTTTTGATTTTTGGGGAGTGGGCTTCACTGCGATGACGAATAACGACCCGAGGATAGACCCCCTAGACGCCTACGGTACTCGGAGAGATATTGTTCGAGCATATTAAACTGACTGAGGTTAACGCTGTAGTAGACCCATCGACCCTCTTGGCGGGCACGAACGAGAGAAGCCTCTCTTAACGCTTTCAGGTGAAACGACAGCTTGGACTGGCTGACATGAAGCTGTTCGCAAAGTTCACAGACGCAGTATTCCTGCTGTTGCAGCAATTCTAGAACTCGAACGCGCAAAGGGTCAGACAAGGCATGAAAGCCCGATGCAACCTCAAAGGGTGAAGTTAAAGAAGTTGTGAGCATCAATTTTTTTTTCTGTTAACGTCAAGAGTGTTTCCGGAGCTGAAGTCTAATACTACAGCTTGGAAAATAGACAGCAGACCGAGTTGGCTCAAGATGCAATCTCCTGACTGTCTATAGAGTTAGACCTGCTAAATTAGTTGTTTTCTAACCGCAGAAAGTTAATGACTATTTTTAGTATATGTTCTTCTGCAATTTTTGAACACGATCGACTCATTTTTTTTCCGGAGACAGATGAAACTATTCCAAGTTTTTCACAGACTAAGTTACAAAAAATACACCTGATATGAGAAACCCAGTTAGATGTCTAGACGACTTTTGTACAAATTTAAAATCCTATCTCTAGGTAGACTAAAAAATGCGAACATAATCAACCTCAAGCGTCCAACATCCCCCCCATTGGGATTTTTGTCACAAGAATTTCACATTTCAGTCCGATTTAGAGGTCACAGATCTCAGTCAAACTACTAAAATTTATGAAATTCGCTCAACTGTAATCAACATTTGCTCTAGAGGATTTGACCAATCTCCTATAATGATAATTCTGATTGAGTCAATTTTTGGATCTCATCAAAGTAAAGCCGTCTCAACCTAGAAGAATCTCTGGTGTAGAATCAGGCTTTGAGCGCAGTTTCAGAAGTGATTCTGTAGTTCTCAATCTCTTCTGTTTCGGTAAATAATATCGTTTCTAGCACTAGGCCTGGGCGGTTAAGACCGTCTAAAAAGCTCAAACCCAATTACAACCCGGATTTTACTATTGTTAGCTTGCTTTTCTTGCCAAGTTTGTTTCTTATAAATTTTGCTCTGTTGCGAAGTTCCTTCAACAGCCCTGGCTTTCAACCGCAAGGCTGTTTCGTTCTATAGCGCTACTTGAATCGGGAATAGGGAACGCCGGATCACCGGATCAGTAGACGGTGAAGGGGTTTTAGGATTTAGAAATGTCAAACACGTATTCGCGTACTGCTATAAACAAAAAATTGTTGGGGTTGATGGGGTGACGGGGGTGACGGGCGTGGACTCGGGTAGTGCGGTGGAGATGAAAAATAGCTTTTTGTTGATACATAAAGGTCGAACCCGCCCCACGAGACCTCTGGTCAAATCAAATTTTAGTCCGACGAGCGCTCGCAGCCCTGCCCTCTGGGTTCGCTACTTTGGCAGGAGGAACTTGGCGCTCCCGACGAAAACCCCTGCTGTTGCAAACTTGTAGCGTTGACCGAAAATAATGGGATACAAGCCCTGTCCTTCTAGGACAGCTTTTGGTATACTTAAATTGGTTGAAATCCCCACAATCGCTTGCAGCGATATACACTCATATAATGAGTTGAAACCGGGACCGCAGCCCGCAATAGGGAAAGATCAAAGGGCAATGGCGATCGCCAACCTGGAGACAAAAAACCATAAGCATTGTTCAATGTTTTTGGGCTAAACGACACATATAGTCGCGGGAGGGCATTCCGAGACTTGAAACGGACGTGGAGAGCGTGTAAGACCTGGTTTCAGGCTGTGCTTGGAGAAGCGTCAACCCCCCAAAAGCGACCAATCTAACAATTGGCGTGGTGAGGAATCTCCGCACTTCTAGGGCGGAGAGGATGTCAAATCTTTGGACTAAAAATCAAAGCAGGATACGAACAAGGTCGTTGAGGAGGCTAACTCTAAGTGGCTTCTTTGTTCTTGGTGTCGTTCTGAGTCTGAATGTTACCTTTTTTTTTGGCGTTTCTAACCTCAGTTTCCACAATGAACGCTGCAAGGTTGGCAATGGTACGGCCCTGGGAGTCGGCCCAGGCTTCTAGGTCGTCGTAGATAGCTTTGGGGATGCTGATATTAACTCGTTTACTCATGTTTGCATCTTGGGGTGAGTTGCCCAAACGTTGCTGCTGTTGTTCGTTTAATTGTACATCTTCCACCAGTTCACCCAAATACAACTGCACAAACGCTTTCGCCGCAGCAGGATTGAGTTCTTTGAGGGCTTCAACGATATCAACCACAGACTCGGAAGTTGGATCTCTAGTTTCGTGTACCCAACGGTAAACGTTGGTGCGTTCTATTCCCAGTTTCTTAGCTACAGAATACTGACTGACACCGTAAGACTCCAACACTTGCTTAAGCGCTTGACCTGCTCTGCCCATGTTCTCATCATTTTACTTCTTGGTGTCGTTCTGGGTTTGAATTTGACCTTGTTTTTTGGCGTTTCTCACTTCAGTTTCCACAATGAACGCCGCAAGGTTGGCAATAGTACGGCCCTGGGAGTCGGCCCAGGCTTCTAAGTCTTCGTAGATGGCATCAGGAAGGGTGATATTAACTCGTCTACTCATGTTTGCATCTGAGGGCAGGTTACTTAAAAGTTGCTGCTGTTGTTCGTTTGATTGTACATCTTCCACCAGTTCACCTAAATACAACTGTACAAACGCTTTCGCCGCCACCGGATTAAGTTCTTTGAGGGCTTCAACGATATCAACCACAGACTCCGCAGTTGGATCGCCGCGTTCATTTACCCAACGGTAAACGTTGGTGCGTTCTATTCCCAGTTTCTTCGCCACAGAATACTGACTGACACCGTAAGACTCCAACACTTGCTTAAGCGCTCGACCTGCTCTACCCATGTTCTCAATCGTGTCAGAGAATCACCTGTTCGTAAATGTCAGCTTTTTCAGTGCCTAACTTATATATTGACGTCAGCGTTTATGTTTACTCAACTGAGAACATAATCTTCTAACTCTTGTGATGTGAGGAAAAACCAATGCACAAAAGCTTTTTGACAACCGAACAAAATGCGATCGCAACGACACCTCAACCGGTCCCCACACCAACTGAAGAACGGGAGTTCATCAAAGTGATGTTAGTGGGTTCTTCCAAAGCCGTTCACCAAACCATTCGAGTATTGTATTTGCGGGGGTTCGCCCAGGTGTGGGAATGGAGTCCGTTACAGCCAACCCAAAAACCCGGAGAGGTGATCAGTGTATTGAAGCGACAACTATGAACTCAAAAAGGGGTATTGTTTCCCATACCCCAAAAGTTTATTGAATATTTAGTTATTAAAAATTACATCCAACCCAACTGTGCTTTTGCTGTATTCACGGCAATTTTTACGTTGCCTTTGTTATTAGATATGCTGTAGGGTTTAGCTGGATTGTCGGGATTTGGATTAATTGTAACTATGTTATTTGCCCACAGATTGCTACTGTATGACCAGTCCAGTTGAGCGAGTTGAGAGATTTTATAAGAATCAAACAGTTGGTCGTGTTCATTATAACATAAATGTAGCAATCGGCCTAGAATCTCTAAACCAACCGACCTCCCTAAAATTGATTTTTCCTTAATAAAATTGTTAATTTCCTCAACGGTTAAATCTTTGGGGCTTTGACTGGCAATATACTGAGTTTGGGGACATTCAGAAAAGAACTGATTTAAAGCATCAACTAAAACTTGAGACGCCTCATCAACATCATAATCTTCTAAAGTCGCATTCGGATCATTTTCAAACGCACAACTCACCAAAGTAGCAATAAATTTATTCGTATAAATCAGCTTTTTCTTAGAGTTGGGAGTGCGTTTAATCTTTTCGGTTTTCCCTCTAAACATCGAAACTTTTTCGACCAACTGTTTCAAAATACCAACTTGACCCGTAAACTCTCCGAAAGACAATAACAAAGATTGATCGAGTTCTTTGGTTTGTGCCATATCTCGAAAATCTTTTTGACACTGGTTAAAATTCGCTTCTAAAACCAATGTAATGGGAAAGAAATTTTTTCCGATTAACTTAATTTGTTTGTTTCTGTACAACTCATCAATAGCTTTCCAGCGATGCTGTCCGTCTGTAATATCAAGGGGCGTATCTAGGGGAATTGCAACAAAACACACTCCCAAACCTAACTCAATTACCGTGATTTTTTCCGGGTCAATATTGGCGGTTAACGTTCCTAAAATCCAAGGCTTATCTTGACTGGTATGATGAACAATATACTCTTTAATTTCTTCGGCATGACCTTTAACAACCGGACGATTTTTTCCTGAGTCGGGGTCGTTATCTTCGGAGGGTTTTGCTTCTAGTAGAGTGGGAATATCTCTAGCCGGAACATTGATTTGAATCATTTGCCGTTTTCCCTGTTGAAAACTTAAACCTAGACAGCAAAAATTTTCTTCTCTATATTTTGAAAAAAGGGGAGCAAATACAGCATAAAGCTGAGAATTGAGTTCGGTAAAATCATCATTAATATCGTTCATGTTGAGTGAGGTCATGCCGTCCTGATACATAAAATTCGGTGAGTTCTATCTTGTATTGTAGATGTAAAAATTATTAGATGACCACCCCTAACAAACCGTATCAAACACCATATATTATTGTTGGCATTGATATCAAAAAAACTTGTAATGTTAATATCTTTTGACCTCTCCCCCAACCCCTCTCCCTAGCCCTCTCCTACGAGGAGAGCAGGGCTGTTTCATTCTCAGTTAAAAATTGCCGGGGTTGATGGGGTGAAAGGGTGATGGGGTGGTGGGGAGAAGATTTTTTTCCGATGAAAAATAGCTTTTTGTTAGTAAAAATTCCCCCCATCTCCCTACCTCCCTACCTCCCCACCTCCCCACAAATCAAGTTTTCGGGTTAGAACGAAACGGCCCTGCCTTGAAAAGGGGGGAATTGTAGAGAGATAGGTGGGCTGAAAATCGCCGTTTGTCAGGGAAATTTAGAAAAAAAAGTCCCCCTTTCTACCCCCATTACCCCCAGAATTGGGGGTCACGGGGGCGGGGGATAATGGGGGATCAATCATCTAATTCCCTAAACTAATTCGCCTTAACAATAGCAAGGGAATCATCGAGGGCGATCGCATTTCCGTAGGGGCTTAAATTCGCCATGAGGGGAGAAAATAAGCGGTTGTGGAGTTCGATAACCCGATGGAGATTTGTCACCAATTCAACGTTATCATAGCCTTGTGCGGCTTTACGCCATGCAGTTAGGGTAAGATTTGTACTTCCTTTAAAAATGACAGGAGATGTTTTGTTGCGTTCAACATGACAGGAGATTTTCAAACTGTCACCCTGAGTGAAACGAAGGGTCTATTTCAAGCTTGAACGTGAGGAAAATTGTCTTGATTTTGATGATTCGAGGGTTCGGAAAATCGGGAACCACCATCGCTTTGAACGGGAGGTTGCGGCTTGAAAACTCCCGAAATAATTGCTTCTTCAATTCGAGGCGAACTCATTACGGAATCCACCGGACTAAACATACTCGAACTCATCATTGCAGTCAAAAACAATATATTGATAACGGTTTTGAATTTCATCACATCAGCCCGGTACTCTACTATTTACTCAGAGGAAACCGGAAAATTTTATGCAAATCTCGTTTTTCGTGTGACAGTTATTCCTCTGGACTGCGGTTCAGTTGCTGAGGTAATAATGATAGAGTATAAAAAATAAAATCCTCAGAAAATTCCCCTTCGCCTTTTAGGAGAGGGGGTTAGGGGGAGAGGTAATAGAGAAATAAAATCGTCAAAAAAATTCCCCGTCGCCTTCTCAAAAACAGGCTGAGGTCATTTAGATTAATTTTTTATTATAATAACTTCCGAAGTAATTGATCAATTTGTTGTTGGGTTTGCTGGAGTTGAAAATTTTCATTGGCTTTTTTATAAGCTTCAGTTGCCACATTTGCAGCTAATTCTGGGTTTTGATAGCAACTATTAATCACGTTAGCAAGTTCTTCGGAGTTTCCGGGGGTGACAAGCCAACCTGTTTTTCCGGGATTAACTAATTCGACTACACCTCCCCCAGCAGACGCCACAATGGGAGTTTTACACAGCATTGCTTCAATAATAACTCGTCCAAAAGGTTCGGGAGAGGTGGAAGTATGAGCGACTAAATTACAAGCGGTCATTAAGGGTACTATATCGGTACGAAATCCTAAAAATTTAACTCTGTTTTTGAGTCCAAAATTATCGACTTGTTTGTGGAGTTGTTCGACATATTCTTGCTCTCCAAATAGTGCATCTCCGACTAAAAGAGCAATAACATTTTCAGGACATTGGGTTAAGGCTTCTAATAAAATATGTTGTCCTTTCCAGGGCGATAAACGGCTAAAATGTCCGACTACAAATTTATCTTCTAGTTCTAGTTGTTGTTTAATAGTATTAACTTCGGAAGTCTCTGCTTGATAGTTTTCGGGTTGAAAACCATTATAAACCACTTGGGCAATTTCTAATCGTCCTCCCGATTGCAGAAATGCGGTGCGAGTCGCTTCAGAATTGGCAATCACTAAAGAAGCAAAACGGTTCGCCAAGGTAACAGCAACACGGCGATTTGCTGCACTAAAATGATCGGCATCGAGAATATCTCGCAGATGATAAACTAACGGACGACGACTCAGAAAACTCGCCAAAGCCCCAACAACTAAAGCTTTTTGAGTGTTGGCATAAATTATCTCATAATTTTTGGCAATTTTAGCAACATTTAAAATTAATGGTGCAATTGCACTAAAACTCCCCAAGCTTTGGAGAATACCGCTATCTTTTTTGACGTTAATAGATTGATTGGTGAAGATTTTAACGGGTATTTTATGCTGTTCGAGTAATTGGTGAAAATCCCCATCTGCAAATAAACCCACTAAGCAGTTTTCGCGATAGGAATAAGCGACATCAGCGAGAGAAAGTTCGGCGCCGCCTAATTTACCACTTTGATCTAAAAATAGGATTTTCATTAGCTTCAGTTTGTTCTCGGTTGGTGAGCTAATATTTATGATATACTTTAATTACGTGAGAAGAATTTTTCTAACTTTTTGAGAAATATCAAACCAGTTAAAATGTGTGGTAGCATAGTCTCGACAAGCATCACGAGAGGGTAGAGCGATTTCACCGGTAAGGACGGTTTGTAGTTTCAGTTTAATCGCTTCGACCGTAGTGGAATCTGTGATTAATTCTGGGGTGAATTTCCCTAATATTTCCGGCATTCCCCCAACAGGCGTACATAAAACGGGTGTACCACTGGCGAGAGATTCGAGTAATATTAATCCAAATCCTTCTAAAGATTGAGAGGGAACAACGGTTAAATCAGCAGCTTGGTAAGCGATGGGTAATTGTTCATCGGGTAAGTAACCGAGGAATTTAACATGATGATTGAGTTCGAGTTCAGCGGCTTGTTGTTCTAATTGTTGTCGTAAAATTCCTTTACCTGCGATGGCTAACCAAACGTCAGGAATAGTAGATTTTAGATTTGCTAATGCTTGCAATAAGGGGCTAATTCCCATGCGATGAACGAGGCGACGTGGGGTAAATAAAATGAAGCGATCTTGAGGAAAATTTAGCTGTTCCCGGGCTTGTTGACGGGATAAATTCCCTTGAAAGCGATGGATATCGACTCCGCCAGGAATTCTGTTAATTTTACTCCAAGGAATGTGATAGTTTTGATTTAAAATAGCACCAAAAGCTTGACTCAAAACAATAAAGCGATCGCAACGTTGGTAGACTTGTTGTTCCATCCAATATTTTGCCCAAATTCCCAACTTTTTCGCCCCTTCCCGTTGGCTTTCTAATGCCCAAGGACCGTGAAACGTAAAGGTTACAGGTACATCTTTCGGTAAGCTTGAAAGTAGCGGTAAACTATAGAGTGAAAAATGTAAGTTAATGGCATCTGGTTGAGTAAAATATCGGTTTTTAAAGTTTTGACGAGTTAACCACAGTCGTTGTAAGAGTGAACTGTCAGGTTCGGCTAAATTTGTTAGTTTTAGAGAAGAATTGGGTTCAACAGATGGAAGTCCAATGCCGCATAATTCAATATTATCTCCTTGGGAGGCGAGTTGATGAGTGAGTTCATAAACATAGCGGTTTAGTCCACCTGGCATTGTGGGAAACCAACCATTCCCAACACATAAAATAGATGAAGAAGATGTAGAATTGACCGGAGGATTCATATTTTATTTAATATTGATGGTAACTCCAAAAATTTTATTCCCATAGTAAGCAGGCCAATGGCTGGCCTGCTGTAGATTTTAGATTATGTCCACGCGCTTAAATCCACAGAGGCTTGGCTAATAGGCCATTGTTCAGCTCCAATTCGTACTAGGGACGTAATTTCATCTCGCGAATTGTCCAAATTTAACACGAGGGAAGCACCGGATGGGAATTCAAAATCAAAACCATCTTGGAATCCCTGCAAAACAGTTAATCCAAACTCAATTTGAGTGGGGTCGGTATTGTTCAAAGTATCATTGGGTTCTAAATCCACTGGTTCGACTTGAATCGCCGCTTGATCCGAGACAATTGATCCTCGATAACGATTACCATCTGCATCTCCTGTTGCCCTTAAATGCCAAGTGTTTCCAACCCCTTGCCAGAGAAATAATCCAGAATCCGTGAGTGGATCGTAATCCGGTTCCCCAAGGGGACTCAGCTGAGGCTGTTGGGGTTCGGTCACTTGCAGAATCTGGTTGGCGGGTATATTTTCTAAGCGTTGCTCGATGCCACTGGGCCACTCAATTAGGATTTCATCAATGGTTTGATTATCCCCTAACCCGAAATGTAAACGTTGATGGTTCTGGGAACGACGATGAATTCCTCCATTTTGCTCTTGAAGTTGGCTCACACCGTTGCTCGTGACCAACACTCTTGCTCCGATCCCATCTCGATTGGATTGAGTTCCCACCAAGTCAAGTAAAAGCCAGGAGTTATCATTCCCCGCGTTTTGGAACAGTTGATCGGGGCCGTCATCGGCTAACACGCCCGGAAATAGGGCATTGGTCACAAATAAGTCCAAGAATCCGTCCAGGTTGTAATCGGCGGTTGCTACGGAGTCACCAATTCCAAGAGCAGTTCCACTCGCTCCTCCCGCATCGGGAACGGGTACGAAGGTGGCATTCCCCTGGTTTTCCAATAGCACATTGGCAATATTGCCTGATGGTCTAGTCGAGACCAAGTAAACATCAATATCCTGATCGTTGTCAAAGTCTCCGGTGGTAACGTTTCTACCCACAATCGGAATGCTGTCTAGCCCCGCTTCCTGACTTTGATCCTCAAACCCGTTTCTCGTGTTGATCAACAGGATATCGTCTAGGGGTTCCGGTTCAGGATCAAATCCCAAAGCGGTCAGATTTGAAATGGCTTCTTCCCCGTCAATCCGAACTCGCAGTTGTCCCCGATTGGGTTGAGAGTAGAGTACCTGCCAGCGTTGTTGTTCGGGATCGTAGCCGATATAAATCCCTTCTTGCTCGCCCGGAATATGGGAAAAAATACCCTGCACGTTGGGATCATCGGGAGACAGGGTAAACTCAAAACGGTCTGGGTTTATCCCGGTTGACCCAATGTAAATATCTTGCCGCGAATCTACATCTCCAGGGCGAAAGGTAAAGGTGAGATTTCCTGCTGTGTTGAATTGGAAACCATCTTCTTCTGCTTCGGGGTTCAAACTCGCTTTTACACCCCGGTCATTAAACTGAGTTAGTCCCACGCCCGCCAAACCCGAGCGGGTAAGATAAATATCGAGAAGCCGATCGTTATTAAAATCAGCAAAAGCAATATCTTCTACTGCCCGCAGTCCTGAAAAAATCGGATCGCTAACCGGCTCAAAGGGTTCCTCTAGTGGGTTTTCTCCAATTTCAAATACCGTGACTCGACCCCGACGACTGGTAAACAGTTCCGGACGGCCATCACCAAACAGGTCAGCAATCATGCTGAAATCGCTGTCGTTAACGTCGAACCCAACTGTCTCACCGACATCTTCAAATCCGGTTTCTGTTTGCCGGAAAATAGTGGGAGGAGCTTGACCGTCAGGACGAGCGGGTGAAGAGGTAATCAAGTCCAATTTACCATCATTATCGATATCAAACCATAAGGGTGTACGCGATCGCGACAAAGGATAGTCCACCCCTTGTTCTTCAGCTTGATCACTCAGCAGACCTTCTGTTTCTCCCTCAATTCCACTTTCAACCAAGGAGTTAACAAATAGAAAATTGGCTTCACTGCCCACCCCTTCCCCCGCCCCAACAAACTGGATTAAATCTGAGTCCCCATCATTATCAAAATCAGCCCAGGCCGCACCATGAGTATCCGTCGAAGGTTCGAGGTTGTCTTGAAACACCTCAGGAGCAATATCGGTAAATGTGCCATCCCCCTGGTTGAGATAGAGACTGATTGGATCAAAGTGATTACTTACCCACAAATCAGGTAAGGTATCCTGATTCACATCTCCCCAGGAAGCGCCAAAACTGATGCCATTGACAAATTGAATTCCAGCCGAGTTGGTTGTTTCTATAAAGCCAATCATGGTTTAGTATTTCTTAATATAGTTAGTTTAGCTTTTGTTGCTCCGCGCCCGGATTATAGCCTTTATACTGTACAACAAAAAGCTAGATAGATCAACTAATCGAGATCGAAACTTTCTCGACTATAAATTTGTAATGCCACATCTTCAGTGATCTCAAAAATTGCTTTCTTTTCTTCAGGGGCTAGAGATTTACGGCGAACTTTAAAGATGTCTGCGCTATTCCTATTAAAATCTTGAACCTGACCTTTTCTGGCTTCAGCAGATTGATTTCCCTGAGTTAACTTGATGATTTTATTTTCTACAGATTTAGACCAAGGTAAATTGAGCTTTTCATACAGGTTTTTGAAAGTTGAGATGGGATTTTTACTCAGTTCTTCATGGGTAATGAGTTGCCAGTTTGGGTAGTTACTCGCCTGTGCAAATAATACTTTATAGGTTGCACGCCAATAGGCTGCTGCTGCTAATACGGGATCGGGGGATTCTGTCTGTATAAAGTCAAGATCATCTGAAAAGTAATCTTCAATTAAATGCGGTTGATCGTTAATCTCGCCCAAATGTGGCCACCAATTGACTCGTTTTAGGCTTGCTACAAACGACAGGGGATGTTTGACAATAATAACGGGTTTTACTCCAAACTGAAGATAAAGATATTCGGTGAGAAGATTTCCAATTGGATCTTTAATAATTGCGGTTGTATGGAAGGGATTTAATTTAGCAAAACGAAGATAAAAAGGCCCCCGACTTCCAATCGCTTGTTTGATAATTATTTTGCTCAAAGGATCATTTTTAGGAATTTTATTTCGGAGAGTGAACTCATAGCTAAAAATCGTTTTTGTGAGTTCATGGAATTGTTGCATTTCTGGTGTGTCTAAACTCGCTCTGACGTAGGGATACCAGCGATTCATTCCCGGAAGTCCACATTGGGGATTAAATGGCTCGTGAATATAGTCTACTTCCAATGGTAAACTGAGTATTGTTCCGACAAATGTTGTGCCACTGCGAATGATTCCAGTAACAAAAATCCAGTTTTTAATGCGATCAGGAGCGATGGTAATCATATCAATCTAAAAATATTTAATAATAAATTTTGAGAGGTTGAGTTTTTAACGATTGATTAACTCAATCATCAAAGGATGATCTAAAACTTGTATCTCTAAAAGTTGAGGGCGATCGTAAGTTTCTATTGGTTGACTCGATACAAGGGGCTGATAGGTTCTTGCTTGCTTGAGCGACCTATTCAGGGTTAATGTTAATTTTCGAGGTTGAATCTCAATATTTTTCTTAGTCATCTGATCGAAACTGAGAACTTCTTGCCAAAGAATAAAGTAGAGTGTACCATCTTTTTTCTGTAAAAGAGTATGATGAATATTTTTAGTGTTTCCAGTGATTGTATACTCAAGAGTCTGAAGTGAAATAGACCGAGGAACTTTTTGGGAAGTTTCTTGAAGGATCGCCATCAGATTTTTTAGGGCTATAAAGTCGGGTTTACGAGAACCATCATTTCGCAACAAACCATAATTCCAGTTGGGTTTTTTGGCTTCAATATCCGGTTTTAAATCAATCAGTTCATAAGTATACGCTCGTTTTATTCCCCGATTAAAATACTCCAAAAATAGCCGAATTAGATATTTACTGGCAGCTAGTTCAGATACTCCGGGCTGATGGTTTAAATCCCTCTTTGTTACTAGATTATGATAACCGCATTCGGTAGCAATAATCGAGCGATTACCTGCAATAACTTGAGCTTGCGGAATCCATTTACTATCTAATTGATTGCTGGGTTGTTTACCCCCAGCGTAACTGTGCATATTACCAAAATCACAGGGCAATTCGCCCAGTTGTTCGGAATTATAAGGACGTCCTACAGAAGGACAAATAATATCAATCTCAGTTGTAGCTGGATCGGTCTTTAAGATTGTATATAGTTCTTTTTGAAACTGTTTTACTCCTTGGGGAAAACTCTTTCCTCGATACTGTAGAGATGAATTCAAATCCCACTCGTTTGGCCCTTCAACAGCTTCAACAGCGTTCCTGACTTCCTTGACAATTTTTAAGGCTTCTTCAGGACTTTCGATGCGTCTAGGGTCCATAACAAGGGTTGACTTAATTCCGATTTCAGCTAACTCTTTAGTTCGCTCCAAACTGGTTTTACTTTTTAAAGAAAACCCTCCTCTAATATGTCTAATTCCCAATTCTTGTAATCGGGGTTTGATAATATCTTCATAGTTTTGATGATAAGCAGTATCTGTATAATTAAGATGCACAGCAACTCCAATAGAGTCTATAAAAGAATCCGCACTTGCCGCTTTTTCCATATAGGTTGAATGAGAAGGTTTTAACAACAGAGTAAATAGACCCCAGAAAATCAAAGCTCCTGAAATCAAAAGCAGCAGATACTTGAATCGTTTATTTTTAAGAATTAAATGAGTCATTTTATCTTGGATTTTAGATGGATTTATCAATGCGAGTAAGTAATGATTTTTTGAGTATCAAGAATAGTTTTGAGAAAGATAGTATTTTCGTCCGGCGATTCCAATCCCTAAAAATCCCCATAAAATAGTGCCACTGCTTCCCAACATAAAAGTTCCTAAAATTAATTGAGCAAGCATTCCCAA
>JAYKHV010000017.1:0-21651 GCA_035285085.1 Lyngbya sp.
AGGGTTCTGGAGTCATCTACTGTATGGGCAAAGATGACTTTCCTGAATTTTATGATTTTTCATAGGACTTTTTCGCATTGTAAGGCCACTTTTTGGGTAAAAGGCGATCGCCGCAATTATAGTTAAAGGGAACCTCGATTAATTGCTTTTTTGACGATTTTTTGAGCCTGAAACAACGAGGATACGTTGCCGATTTGGCGAAATTTTGAATTTTTCGAGGTTCCCTAAACAAATCAAGTTTTGCGTCCATTTCAACCATAAACCCACAGACAACGACGAGGAGCGAAATTCGTTAATCTATGGGTCAAAAAGGAGGCTAAATGTGATTATTTGGAACAGCACTTATTGGCTATATCGTCTCAGAAGAAGTGACATCCTCCCCGCCGCAAGCAGACGGGGCATCCCAACCTCACGATTGAGCATTCCTACCCCACGCCACTTATCTAGGTCATAGACCCCCGACAGACCGACTTGGCAGGCTGTTTCCGTTCCCCAGAGTCCCTGGGATACTATATTCTCTAGTCCACGATGCAATACCACCTCTGCAGCTGCATGATCCCGGTGAGTTCGATACCCACACTCAGGACAATGATGCTCTCTGACCTCCAACCCCTTGCTGACAGTGGCAAAGCAATTGGGGCAGGTTTGGCTTGTGCCGTTGGGGTTGACCTTAGCAAAGTACACCCCACGCTTTGAGCACACCCATTCCGTCAGAGATAAGAATTGTCCAAAGGCGGCATCAACACAATCTTTTCGCAACATCCCCCGCGTCAATCCTTTGGCATTGAGGTCTTCTACAAAGATGGTTTGTGCTTGGTCGCAAAGCTGGTGAGCCGTTTTCAGATGAAAGTCTTTGCGACGGTTTGCAACCCGATGATGCATAAGAGCGACTTTCGTTTGTGCTTTCTCCGAGTTCTGAGAACCTTTTTGTTTCCTAGCCGCTCTGCGTTGCAGCAATTTCAGCTGGCGTTGCATCGACTTGAAGAACTGAGGACGCTCTTGGAAAGAGCCATCCGAAACCGTCAAGAATCGCTCTAATCCGAGGTCAATTCCGATAGCCCGACCATGAACCGGAGCATCGGGAACTGACACATCTGACTCAATCGTGACGACTACATACCATTGGGTTCCCCGTACTCTCGACAGTACTCTAATCTGCTTTACCTTGAACCCATCAGGGATGGAGCGATGCAGGTTAATAGACACTTCCCCGATCTTCGGCAGTTTGATGGTGAAACCGTTGATGGGATTGTCTTTGAATTGTGGAAACATAAAGGATTTGAATTGACCAAACTTTTTGAAGCGTGGGAATCCATGTCCCCGTTTCTGAAACGCTTCCCAGGTATCATGCAACCTGCGAATCGTAGTTTGCAACACCTGAGAATGCACCTTACTCAAATGTGGGAATTGCTTCTTAGCTTTGGGCAGGTTGTTTTGCTGACGATTGTAGGACGGGAACGGTTCATCAGAGGGAATGATGTATTCCAACTCCCGCGAACACCTATCTACTGGACACTTACGCGAAGCAATCCAGTCCTTGAGTTCGCGCAAAGCATAGTTATACACGCCTCTGCACGTCTCAAGCCACTCCAACAGTTCAGTCTGCTGGGCGGCATTTGGATAGATTCGATAAGTGTAGTTCATCGTCAGCATAGCTATAGTTTACCGCAAGTTATGGCTGTTGATAAATGTTGTCATTTAGTTGTAATGGTATTTCTACCATCCGGTCAATCCCCCTAATCCTGATTAAGACTGGTTTCTAACCAACGAATCCCACGGTCTTATCGCTCCCCGAACCCCTCATTAGTTAAACTCGCAGGTAATGCTTTCCAAAACGGTTGCTGTGAACCCTCACGAGTGGTATTAGTTCCCGTGTACAAATCTCCCTTAAGTTCCTGATAGTAACTATCATTGAGGAAATTCACATTCAATCCCGTTCCAGCTAACCGTCTTTTGAAGTCTTCCTGAGTATAATCTCGACCATCAATTAACGCCCCCCGAGGGTTCGGTACCAACAGTTCACCGTTGACCGAAACCGCATTAATTAAATTAGGCCACCAAGCATAACCACTATATCCAAATAATACCGGAACTTCAATAATTTGATCGTCATTGAGATTCAATTCTCGTTTCAATTTCTTTAACAACGGATCAATTTTTTCTCGCTGTAACTGTAGATTATGTTGAACCAATAACCGATTATTTAAAGCCGCCCTAACCGTCGTTTGGGTACTCAAACTGCGATTAATCGCCGCCCCTTCATAGCCCTTCTCCGCCAGTTCTTCGAGGAGTTCAATTCCCGCTTCTGGACTAACAATTAACAGTAAAGGTTCCCCCGTTTGACTGGGAATAAAATTAAGAATTTCACTCACATGACGGACCATTAACCAAGAAGTATCAATCTCAATCGGCGGCCCCTGTACCTGCTGCGCTCTCAAAAATTCTACCACATCGGGATGTAACGTTTCTTCCTCAGCTTTTCCATAATAAATTCGCCCCATTGGAGAGTTGGGAAGCGGAGGCGTAACTTCTAAATTACTATACCAATCTAACCATTGATTCAGCGGATCGAGGGAACGGGGTTTACCCATTTCAAACCAACCAAAATTGCGACTCATTAACGATTCAGCATAATCATCGCTTTCTCCGGAACGATTTCCATTTAACGCCACCGGATAGCTTTTGAGCGCATTTTCGCCGGGAAATTGCACATAACCAATTTCTGTGGTATCCTGCATCCAAGCGGTTTCTCCCGGAGTAATTTTTGGAGTGGCGCCACTCGGTTCAATCACCTGTTTAACCTCTGCAATTAACTCTCGATTTTCACCGCGATCACTCAAATGAACTTCAGATACAGGCGCAGTATTGGGCGACATCATCCAAGGTGCAACTCCCATTTGAATGGTATCAGAAGCAATCTCTTGATTCTCTCGACGAGCCACCGCTTTTAACCGAACTAAACCCGTCCAATTCTTGTGAGCAAATTGTTTGGCTTCTACCCCTAAAATAATATCCGGACTAAACGTTAACGGTTGTTCACCCGTTAAATCAACTGGAACCCAACCTCCGGCGGTTTTTTGAAAGATATTCACAAACGGTTGCGCTTGAGTATCTGTGGTAATAAAAATCTCCGCGCCTTGGTATTCTGAGGAAATTTTAAAGTGAATTTGAGCTAAATCTTCCCGATCGTATTTCCCATTGACAATTTGATCTTTCCAATCTGGAAAACCATCGCGATCGTCATCATCATTATTAAACAAAATCAGCGGCCCCGTTGACAATGACCACTGAGTGGGGCGTTTTTGATCGGCTTCGGTAATCCGACCATCTCGGTTGCTATCTCCATACATTTCAAACCCCGGAAATTGAGGAACATCCACCGAATATTGAGTGTTTTTTTGAGGCGTGGGTTCGTCTTCTATTTCCGACTGAACAACTGCTCGTTCGTAAGTGGCGATCGCCAAATAGCCTTGATATTCTACAATTTTTTCAACCGCTTTTTGAGTTAGAAACGTCTCTGAGGGAATTTGTCGCAAACTGTCAATGGCTTGTACCCAAAGATTTTGAGCGGTTTCCCAGTCGGGTGAGGTTTGTTTTCCCACAGCGACAGCTTCAGAAGCCAGTTGAGTTGCTTGTTCCCAAAGTTGTGCGGCTTGTTCTTCGCGGCGAATGCGGGTTTCGGTTTGACGTAAGGCACGCAGTCGGGTTTGATATTGTTGCAGTTGCAATTCATACTGCCAAGCTTCTAAACTGGATATATCCCCAGAACCGGAGACTTGTTCTAAGTCGGCTTTGAGTTGATCGCGCAGTCGATACAAATCGTTTAAGGACTGAGGTTGAGGCGGTTCGTTGGGCGTAAAAGTAGACTCTGGGGAGGCAACTTCTGAGGGTTCGTCGATTAGGCTAGACTCATCAATTCTGTATTCTATCTCAGGCGCGTTAGGAGACGATTGAGCCAATACCAATTGAGGCATCGGAATTAGGATAATTCCAACCACAACTCCAACAGTATTAATCAAGGCTACAGCAACGTACCGCATCCAACCCATATCGTATCCTCAAAGCTTGAGATCTGATTCTACTCCAAGATAATACCGCGATTCGGCTAGATTGAATAGAGTTTTCGATAGCAGGAGACCGAGAATCAATTTTCCAATTGACTTTCACAACGTTTTTGGCTGCAACCGCCAAATTTTAATGGTATTATCACTTCCCCCACTGATTAAGGTTTCACCGTTCTTGGCGATCGCAATGGTGTTAACATCTTTATTGTGAGCCACCCAAGTTTCTAAAATCTGATCGGTTTCTACATCCCAAATTTTCAACGTTTGGTCAGCGCTTCCACTGATGAAAATCAACTGATAATTATCCTCTTGAAAACGATCGAACAGTTGAGCCATTTGGGACAGAATTTAATTGGCGATCGCCCGCAGTAAAATATCAGTCAAACTCATCTCTTCCATATCCTCAAACGTCACCGTATTACAAATATCATACTTGGCCCCTGCCATTTGTAATTCTCGATCTAAAACCTTAAAAAACTGAGTGACTGCCGAATCCTCTCCCACTTGAATTAATTCTATCCCTAATTCTTCATCTCGACTCAGTTGATTGGCGGCATTAATTACAATTTGCTTAACGGCTTCTGCCCCTTCAATTTCTCCGCCTGTAACAATAAGAATCAATTCTCCATTGGGTTTAGAAATCTCCATTGCTCGCCGTTCAAAATAATTATCAGTTGCATCTTTAAGCACCGCTGCTAAATTCGCTTTACCGATGGGTTCATGGTGTTTAAAAATCTGGGCGACTCGTTCAGAAGTCACCTTTTCATATCGTTTAAATTGATCGGAAAATAAGTAAACCGTAATTCCATCCGGGTCAAAATGTTCGCAGAGCGTCGCCAAAGCCAGAGTAGACTCTTGGATCATTTCCCAACGACGTTTTTGTTCAAAACGATCCACTATCGACATACTCTGACTCTGATCGATAATCACCGTATAGTCACGATCCTGTAAAATCGATCCCCCTTCCAACAACACATCCATGAGTTGACCTCCAAGTGGTATAGAATTTTACCCTTAACGCGATTAGGAATCGATACTCAAGCCTAATCGATTAGGCAATAATGAAGTGTATCGGTTATAATGAAAATGGCTTTGATACTCTGGAAAAGATAACCTCAGTTGGCTTGCATAGGCTCTAAATTAGATGTATGGCATCCCATACAAGAGTGTAAAGGTATACAGATTCATCGAGAAAGAACCCTCAACTGTTTAACTTTTTGTGACGTTTGTCCCATCCTCAGCCCAAATGAGAGATGTTAAAACTCAATTAACCGACTCAGTTGCAGTGCAAGTCAGAACTCAACTGAGGAAACAATTCACAGGGTATCCAAGTCTGTCGTTGGTATAACTGCGATAGCGGATGCTTCCCATGAAAATTAGCCCTCCCAAACAAAAAGGGACTCAAACAATAGATAGCCAGAAGCACCCCCGTCCATTGATTTTAGCATTCATGTTGACTGGGGTCTTGGCAATGCAAGCCTACCCAGCTTTTCTCAAAACAGCGATTGAGAGTGCTGGTGTACTCGTCTCTGCTTCTTCTGTCTCGGTGGCTAGCACAGGTCACTCGGTTTCGGGTCAATCTGACTCATCTGTTCGTGAGCAACCGATCAATCAGATTGAATCCGAAGCTGATCTTATAGATAAAACCGAAAGTTCAGTTTGTCAACCTCAGCAAGGTTGTGAACATCCCAAAAAACCTGCAATTTATAAAGTCTTACCCAGTCCTCTATTTGAACGTCACGTCCACAGGAAGACGGGGAAAACGCCGGTTGAACTTCAAGTCAAGCTGGTTAACTATGACCTTCATAGCCAAGCCCATCCCCCGGAGCAAGTTGACTCATTACCCTCAGGAGTAGCCGAAGCGGTTCGTCAAGATTTGTCCAAAGAGACTGGAGTAACTCCTGAGCAATTAACCATTACAAATGTCGAGCGTCAAACCTGGCCAAATACCTGTTTGGGACTGGCTCAACCCGATGAATTGTGTGGTCAAATGTTAGTAGAAGGGTGGCGAGTGGTGGTCTCCAATGGTCGTCAAACTTGGGTTTATCGCACCGATTTCAACGGACGAGTCATTCGTTTAGAAGACAATCAAACCCTTTCCAATTTACCCATTTCGGTCGCCAACACCGTTTTTCAAGATGCCGCCAACCGCTCCGGTTTACCCCATTCTGCCTTACGAATTGTCGAGGCGCAATCCCAAACTTGGCCCGATGGCTGTTTGGGACTCGGTGAACCGGGAACCCTGTGTACGCTGGCGCTCGTACCCGGATGGCAAGTTAAAATTGTCAGTGGACGAGAACGTTGGGTTTATCGGACAAATGAATCGGGTTCTTTGATGCGATTAGATCAACAAGCGAGTCAATTTAAAGATTCAGCCAGCTTGAGACTTGTCAATATTACCGACAGTCAGCTTTTATCTCCGCGAACTCAAAATTGGGTTTGGCAAGCCATTAGTTTTTGTGGTATTACAGATACAACCTATGAAACTTTATTTGGGAAAACCTGTAATGATCGACTCAAACAAAGCTCAGAATTATTTTAAATCATTTTGAGCTTTGGCGATGTGAAACGGATGAATTGACAATGATTTTATGGCAGATTTAAGCGGAACTTGGCTCGGCACCTATTGGCAACAAGGAGAACCGACTCGTTTTGAAGCCACATTTGTTCAAAGTGGAAATACCCTCAGCGGTAGTATTTTAGATGATAGTGATTTAGGAGAAGCTCGTTTGAGCGGTACGGTAACAGGACGCAATGTCAGTTTTACCAAACGCTACTTAATGACTTCTCCCCAGTCTATCAACTATGTGGGTACTATTTCTGAGGAAGAAAACTATATCCAAGGAACATGGAATATTGACACCCGTTTTTCAGGTCCTTGGGAAGCCCATCGCAGCGGAGAAAACCTCGTGGCCGAACTTGAAAGTCGCAAAAGCGAACAAGTTCCGGCTACTGTGAGTTTAGGATTATAATTGCTCTCGACTCAGATCGGTTTAATGGTAAAAGTTCGCTCAACCCTTTGACAGAAATCCCGCCCTCACACTACTGTTTGAGTATAAATCCGATTAACCAGAACCGATTTAACATGGGAATTGAGCTACTAGAAAACGGGTTATCTGTCATTGTCTCCTTCACAAGAATTATACTAGAAGGCATTTCAGTTTTTTGTATTATTATAGGCTTACTCGCCACCCTCAAATTCGTAATTCGTCACCCTTCTGTCTTGCGAGATTTGCCCTTTTTCAGACTGCGATTGTGTTTGGCATCTTGGTTGGCGCTCGCCTTAGAATTTCAGTTAGGAGCCGATATTTTAGCCACAACAATTGCTCCCACCTTACAAGCCTTAGGGAAGTTAGCCGCCATCGCCCTGATTCGTACCTTTCTCAACTACTTTCTCGGCAAAGAAATAGAAACCGAGCGAGAATTTCAAGAGAAAAATCTCACCCGATAAAGACAATTATCAGTCACCAGTCTTTACAGTCACCAGTCACCAGTCACCAGTCACCAGTTTTTACAGTTTTCAGTGTTCAGTTCCTTCCTTCTTGCATGATTGCATGATTGACTTTTGACTTCTGCCTCTTGCCTATTCCCTGTTCCCTGTCCCCTGTCCCCTGTCCCCTAATAACTGGTGACTGGTGACTGGTGACTGGTGACTGTTAATAGCCTCCCGCTTTTAAATATTGTAAAATCCCTTGGGCGATCGCGGCAGCCATGCGACTGCGTTGGGCGGGGTCGGCTAAAATACTGGCATCATAATCATTAGTCACAAAACCCACTTCCACCAAAACCGAAGGCATCGAGGTATTTCGCAACACATAAAACCGCGCCTGTTTAACACCCCGGTTGGTCATATTGAAATTTGCCAAAATACTATTTTGAATGTATCCGGCCAAAGAATAACCCGATTGATAATAAAACGTTTCAATCCCATTTGCACCCGCCCGATAAGCCGCATTCGCGTGAATACTCACAAACAACGTCGCCCCCAAACGGTTCGCCATCTGTACGCGGGGTTCGAGTTCCACCGTGCGGTCATCAGTCCGAGTCATCACCGCACTCACCCCATTCTGCTCTAAAATTTGCGCGACCTGCTGAGAAATCGGCATCACAATATCTTTTTCTCGCAACCCGCCCACACCGACCGCTCCCACATCGCTTCCCCCATGTCCGGGGTCAATCATCACCACCACCCGTCCTTGAGGAACTTGGGGGAGATTCGGCTGACCCGAACCCACCGGTCGGGGCGGAAACGGCAGCGGACGAGGAGACGGGGGAGATTGACGGGGCGGTAAAAGCGGTCTGGGGCTTCTCGGAGGCGGTGTCGTATTTGCAGGCGGTTGAGGCGAGGGTTGAGACGGGGGAGGAACCGGCGGCACCGAAGCCAAATTAATCCCCATCGGGAAAACAAGCTGTTCGGCGCTATTTTGGGTCGGCTGTCCGATTTTCACCCGAGTCGCCGGTTCAACCAAAAGGGTAAACGTTTCCGGGTCTTCCTGACGAACTCGCGTGGACAGAATTGGGCCGCCGACTTCCCGCTGGGGGAGTTGAATATTTTCCGGCAGTTTGGCCGAAAAAAAGGTAATCCCATAGGCGCCCGTTTCTCGGTCCCAACCGTGGGTGTAGTTCAGGGGTTGGTCGGCTTTAACGACAAAATAAGTCTGATTTTGTAACTCAATCGATTCAATGGTCGCCAAACCTGTTGAAACTTGAATCGCAGGCGGCGTACTGCCAGAAGGCCAAATCGCCACGCCGCCGGCCGAGGGTCGAGCTTCCCAATTTTGTCGGGTGTTGGGGGTACTCATAATCACCCGCACGACCGGGGGCGAGTTGGAGAGTTGGGTGACTTGGCTAACCGTAACCCCATCTTTACTTACCCGTTGACGGAAGGTACTCGACTGTGAGGTTAAAGTCGCTCCCAAAACGTCAACCGTCATCCAGGTGCCATCCTGACTGCGTTTAAATTCGATTTGAGGCATTTGACCCCGGGTATGCAGCACAATCCCGTCATCCCGCACTTCCACGTCATCCACAGAGGTTTGGCTGGTTGTTGGTCGAGGTTGAACCGCCGCTTGTCTTGGAGGGGTAGGAGTTGGAGGCTGTTGGGGGCGAACGTCTACCGAACGGCTGGCGGTTGGTGTGGTGCTTGGGCTACCCGTCGGTTGGGGAGAGGGAAGTTGTACCGTCCACTCACTCGGAGACAAACCCCGAAATTGTACCATCTGGGGATCGAGGGTATATCCATCGGCGAGTTCAACAACAATACGAGCGGTTTGAGCATCGAACTGACCGATCCGAATTTCTCGAATGGCTCCCCCAATGGACTGTTGACGAGTCACGTTTCCCAGAGTAGTTCCGGGTAAGTCAATCACCAAACGAGTTGGGTTGGACAGTAGAGAAGCTTGGGGTTGTACTCCTCCTTGAGTCGTAAAAGAGAGTCGATTCTGCTCAGTCTCATATCGCCAGAATTGCAGTTGAGCGGCTTCAGCCGGAGAGACGAGTAAAAATAAACTGACTAAACTGGGGAAGAGCCAGCGCAACAATAATGTTTTTCCCATGCCTAACACAGTGAGGAAGTCGAGCGAACCTTAAGAAGTCGATACTTAGCCATAAGCTAGAGAATCATATCACAGATTTTGACGTACTCTAAGACTAAGCTTGCGCTATAGTCTTAGATTCTTGAAGGACATTAATCCTTGCTGGCTGCGTCAAGCAGACCCTAGACACTCGCTCAAAAATGAGTTTGTGCTTACTTTTTAATCCAATATTTAGACTTCCGTTGCTATCTGCATTGATTAAATGACCATCCTTTGTTTTGTACAATCCCCGCTTAATCCGCCTCCCAGAAAATTGGGGTTGAAGGGGATTATCGGCATTGTAAACAGGTATTTCATCGCGGTCAAGGCTGGATGCTTTGGAAGTGTAGGATTCTTCTTGCTCAATGTAGTTCAACCCATATCGTTCACAGAGGCTTTCCAGCTTGTCTCGAAGGGTAAAAATCGGAATTTGAACAAAATTTTGATTATTGCGTTTGCCCAAATTGGTATTCTGTTTGAGGGTTGGGTTGTATCCCACAATAATCATCCCGATTTTTCTACTTAGACAGAAGTTGACAATATATCTAGCCGCTTTATTGAGGTAGTCATTGACTTGATTCTTTCTTCGGTAAGACAACCACGCCTCTTGCTTGGTTAAGTGTGTAATCCCTTGTTTATCCTTACTTGAAACCAATTGAGAACGACGTTTGTTAAACCATTGATTCTTGGATTTAATCCAACGTCCGTCAATGATGAAAGATTCCGAAGTCGAACTTACCACTGTCGCTAGATTATTCAATCCAAAATCAATAGAAATTGCCTTGTCTTGCTCGGTGGTGATTTTTTCGTCGTTAGATTCATAGATATAAGCTGCATCTAGAAATTTACCCCTTTGCTTGGGTAGGATTCGGATTTCTTTGATCCGTTTCTCTCTTAAGTTGGGAGGTATGGTTATATAGACCGAGCCATTTTCTCTGGTATATTTACGAGAGGTGGGAATCTTGAATTTCCAATCGTCTTTGCCAAAATCATGTCGGGCTCGGATTGGAATAATCAAAGGGAAGTAGCCATCTTTTGGTAAATATCTAGGGAGATTTACTCTTTCAGTATACATCCCTTCTCTTCTGATTGAGAGCAGTTTAAAGAATACCTTGAAACATCTATCGACATACTTAAGCGTTTGCTGACCGCAATCTGTTGCCAAGAGTTGATAATTTTCATTCTCTTTGCACAGATGATAGTTAGATTCATAACTGAGATATTTTTGCTCTTGGAAAAAGTATTGACGCACTGTGTACAATCCAACATTAAACAAATTTTTGGACAAGTGGCACAAATTAGTCAATATCTCTTTGTCGGACGCCCGCAGCTTCAGTCTAACTGTCTGAGTCAACAACATGATTAGTTTCCGCTAGATACATAAAATTTTAGCGGGAGCTTCTGCGGTCGTCAAGCCAACCCTGACTCCAAATTCCTCATACAACCAAGCTACGCTATGGTTGCAGTACCCAAAGGATACCAAGATGGGTCTTGACAGAGGGACTTCTCTAAGGATTCTCTTAGTTGCCCATAAATCTGTATCAATTGAATCTCCGGATTATCTATCGAAATTGTATGCTTTACTGTGAACTTGCTAGAATAGCACAAGTTCCTAAAGATAGATATCTCGATAAGATGGATATCTGCTGTACAGGAGTCATTGCTTTACTGTTTAATCGATGATTTGTCTTTCCCATACGGGTTGTTATCGAGCAAATCAGCACAGTTGAGCAATTTGGGGTTTTATAGACAGGGTTGGGTTGATTGGAGAAGGAGGTTAAGTTGAGCGTCGATCCGAAGTGGGGATTCACACATCAATCTCAAATCGAGGAGATGTTTTATTATTTTGCTTATGGTTCTTGTATGTGTCCGGTGGATTTACAGCGAACGATGGGAGAATCAACTTATCAATATGTGATCGGGCCGGCTATTCTTCAAGGCTATCGACTCGGTTTTTATCGGCGATCGCAACGTCGAAATTGCGGGGCGCTGGATGTGGTTAAAGATCCTGTTTCTTCTGTCGAAGGGGTTCTTTATCTGCTTCCTCAACGGATGAGGGATCTTCTCGATCAGCGCGAAGAGGTTCGTTTTGATGCCGAACGCGGGATTCACGTTGGCGGCTATCAACCGGAACTGATTGAAGTTTATGCTTCCGGTCAATTATACACTAATGTTCGCACTTACACCGTGATTAATAAGTTGCCGGAAGAACTTGCTCCCAATGATTGGTATTTTAATGTGGTTCTTCGGGGGGCTGTAACTTGTGGGCTTACTCAAGAATATTGCTGGAAATTGTTTGAACATATGCACCGGTTACAACAACAGCAATTTCAAATTCAATCTTCTTGGTTGCGTTCGGCTTAAATTGGGAACTGGAAAAATAGTAGAGACGTTGTATAATAGCGTCTCTATTATTTCTACCCAGTCTACAGAGATAAGTATAGCGAGAATGTTATATCTTGCATAAATAACTTTTTTGAATTATAATAATAAGCTTGCTCATCCCTAAAATATTGACGTGAGGCTTTAACCAGGGAATGATAGACAAGCTTATCACTTTTATAGATTTATTCGCGGGTATTGGTGGTTTTCGCATTGCTCTGGAAAAAGCGGGCTATCGCTGCGTTTATTCATGTGAAATTAATCCGGCTTGTCAAAAGGTTTATTATCAAAATTTTGGAGAGATTCCTGAAAAGGATATATCTAAAATAGACATTAGTAAAATTCCCGACCACGACATTTTAACAGCAGGTTTCCCCTGTCAACCCTTTAGTATTTGTGGGAAAAGAAGTGGTTTTCAAGATACGAGAGGAACACTTTTTTTTCATATCTGTAAAATTATAGATGCCAAAAAGCCAAAAGTAATTTTTTTGGAAAATGTCAAGCATTTAGTTCATCATAATCAGGGTAAAACCTTAGATACTATTTTGTATTCATTGGAAGATTTAGGGTATTTAGTAGATTATAAAATTTTGAATGCTAAAGATTTTGGAGTTCCTCAAAATCGAGAACGTATTGTAATTTTTGGCACGCTAAATAAAAAATTTAACTTTAATTTAGTTCAAACCCTATCACCTTTTCCCTCTTTATTAAGTTTCTTAGATAAAACGGGAGATTTTGAATATTTACATCCCGGTGAATACACGTTAATTGAGAATCCTAAATCTCAAGATTCTGGATTATTATTTGTCGGTTATCGCAATAAAAATATCTGGAAAAAAGGCATTAGACCCAATACAGAACATCTTTCTAGAGTTCATCGACAACCCAATCGAATTTATTCTGTTGAGGGTGTTCATCCTACCTTACCGTCTCAGGAAACATCAGGAAGATTTTTTATTTACTTACCCCAAGAAAATGCTGTTCGTAAATTAACGATTAATGAGTGTTATAAAATTATGGGATTTCCCTCGGATTTTCAAATTCACCCGAGTCTAGCAGAATGCTATAAGCAAATTGGTAATTCTGTTTGTATTCCGATGATTTATGAGTTAGCCATTCAACTCGAAAAACAAAATTTAATTGACAATATTGATTCAAGTATTACTTTACACAATAAATTCAAGAGTTCTTCAAAAAGCAATTCTGGCAAATTCGATATAATTTACTATCAGGTAAAATGGAATGAAATTTTGTCTTCTTTAGATAACTAAAAACACACAATTTCACCCCAAATACTATTAACTGACTAAGAGGCTTGTTTTTGGTCTTGATACAGACTCTTAAACTGTTTTTGTTGCTGTTTGTGATCGACAATGGGTTCGGGATAGTCGCAAGCTTCCCTATCTTTTGATGAGATTTTTCCCGCGACTAAATCCTCTGTATCCAAACTGCTTAATTCCGGCACCCATTGACGAATATATTCCCCTTCCGGGTCGTATTTTTGGGTTTGAGTTGTGGGGTTAAAAATTCTCAACGGTTTCGGGTCCATCCCACTCGACGCACTCCACTGCCATCCCCCATTATTTGCAGATAAATCCCCATCGATCAATTTTTGCATAAAATACTTCTCTCCCCACTGCCAATTAATCATTAAATCTTTGGTGAGGAAATTGGCAACAATCATCCGACAACGGTTGTGCATCCAGCCAATTTCATTTAACTGACGCATCGCCGCATCAACAATAGGATATCCGGTTTTTCCTTCGCACCACGCTTGAAAATGGTCTTCGTTATTTCGCCAGGGAAAGTCTTTAAACGGGTCGCGATAGGGGCCTTTTTCTAATTCGGGAAAGTGATACATTGCCTGCTGATAAAATTCCCGCCATGCGAGTTCCTGTTGCCACGCTTTAATATTATTTCTAGCCTCATCACTGCGGCTATTTTCCATCGCTTCAACGGTTTTTTCCCAAACGGTACGAATCCCAATTACGCCAAATTTTAACGCCGCACTCAGTTGAGAAGTGCCATCGTAGGCGGGAAAATTTCGCTGTTCGTCGTATTCCAATAAAGCGCGATCGCAAAACTCCTCTAACCGATTTTTAGCCGCTTCTTCTCCCGGTTCTAAGATTAATTCGTTTTCCCAAACAAAACCTAAATCTTGGGCTTTTGGCAAATCTATTATACCATTTTCTTGGGCGATTTTCAACTGTTTTTCGGTCAGTCCGGTTGGATTTTGGGGAAAGGTATTAATCGGTTTTTCCTTCTGTTTTTGACTCCAACTTCTCCAATAGGGCGTATAAACTTTGTAAGGTTCATTTCCCGATTTGGTGCGGATTTCCTCGGGGGAATGTAGCAATTGATCCCAACAGGTTTCGACCGCAATATTTTCCGCTTTTAACGCTTCTAAAACCTGGCGATCGCGATTTTGGGCGTAAGGTTCAACATCGGAGTTCCAAACCACCGCTTTCGCCTCCAATACTTTGGCGAGTTTGGGTATCGCTTGACTCGGTTCACCCTGTAAAATTAACAATTGACTGCCTATTTTTTGATACTGTTTTTGCAGTTCTTGTAAAC
Source organism: Lyngbya sp. (assembly GCA_035285085.1). GTDB lineage: Bacteria > Cyanobacteriota > Cyanobacteriia > Cyanobacteriales > Microcoleaceae > Capilliphycus. Next base: position 14,594 of record JAYKHV010000017.1, read on the forward strand.
AGCCAATCATATAAGTTACCCTCGCGGGGGCGACATCATCTTTCTCTAAAATATTCGGATCGAGACAAAAAACACCCGCCACTTGAGAACTTTTTTCTCGGGCGGTTGCCAATCCTTTATTATCAGAAATACGCAGATCTCGACGGTGCCAAAATAAAATTAAATCGGACATAAAAAAGAAAAACGACAGTGAGCAAGTTCGGCTGAATTTCAAATCTCAGCTTTTGAGAAACGGTTTAGCCAGTAATAAGCTAGAAATCGATTTAGAGTCTACAGGTTCACCTTCTAGGATAGCTTGTTCTAACTCTTGGGGAGTCATTAAAACCACATCAATATCTTCATCCTCATCCTGTGCGGGGGGTTTTTCTAACTTTTCTAAATCTTCGGCTAAAAATGAATAAATAATTTCATCGGAATAGCCGGGTGCGAGAATAAATTGTCCGAGTTTTCGCCATTTATGAGCGCGATAACCGGTTTCTTCTTCTATTTCGCGCTTGACGGTATCGGCGGGATCTTCATTATTATCGATGGTTCCGGCCGGAAATTCAAGGGTGCGCCCTTCGACGGCGAAGCGATATTGTCTGACCAGCACCAATTTTCCCTCGGATGTCACGGGAATAACCAGGGCGCCACCCGGATGGCGAATACATTCCCACTCCCCGACAGCGCCGTTGGGAATGCGAAGGCGGTTGACTTCGTAGCTAAAGCGACGTCCGCGATAAAAAAGGCGGGGTTCGAGTATTTCGGGGGGTTCTGATCCGGGTTTCATCGGTGAGATTAAAAATTATAGAACAGTTGATCAACTCTAGACTATCCTACACCATAATCAAATCAGTTTGTTGTTGCGCTTTAGCGCAGAAATTCAACCGTTCATACCGTAAGCAAAACGACCACCTATTATTATAAACCTTTTAGCGCAGATTTTCTCAACTTTTTGGCAATTTTAATTATTTAATCGGCACATTAATTGTTTTCTTGAAAATCTCAACTTTATTCGGATTTTCCCGTTTATTCTTCTCCAAAATAGCATCGGGTTCAGACAGAAAAACATCCACTTTCGTTAAAGCGGTTGAAGTATCAACTAAAACATAAATTTCAACATCCATAAAATTTAACTCCTGTATTGAGTCTGGGTTCATTTTCAGGGGATGTTTGTGCTTTTCGGGATGATTAACAAAATTCGTTTTTTCCTCCGTTTGTTACCGCATTTATCAGCATTTTAGCAATCGTTTCACTTCCGGTTTTATCCAAAGTATCAGATAAACGGGGCGGGTTTAACGGTTGTTTTAAAAATTCCCAATTGCTTTCAAAAAACTCCGCAGACGATAAAATTTGATGGTAACTATAATTTTGTAATCCCGTTAATAAAAGTTGGGCTTCTGCAAACCCGTCTCTAGACAAAGACACAATCGGAATATTTAACCGCATCGCTTCCGAATAGGTACTAAACCCCGGTTTAGAAACCACTTTTCCGCAGATGGGCATAAAATCAACCGGGCGAATATGGGTATAGTCTGTTGAACTTTTAACTTGATTTTTTTGAGTGGAAACGGCGACTAAGTTGGGAACTTCGGGGGCTTTTTTATCAAAGGTTATAAAGGTAAAATCGGATAAATATTGCAAATTTTCATAGGGAATTCTCGCCAAACTTAAGCCGCCAAAGGTGAGGAGAATTGTTTTTTCGGGTGCGGTGTTAATTTTAAAATATTCTTTGAGTGTATCCAAATCATAGCGGGGATTTCCACCCGTTAAACCCACATCAATAATATTGGGAAATGCGCTCATCTCTTCGTGAAAGGGAAGTCTAAATAAGCGGTCGCACTGACTAAAACAATCCCCAACCCAATCGGCAATTTCTATAAATTTTCCGCCCCAATCTCGATAGATAAAATCCCACCCAAAGTTACCCATCATGTAACCGGGAATTCCGGCGATTTTGGCAATAGAAGCGGCTAAGGGGGGAATATCAGCAAAGACTAAATCAACTCGATTTTGACGAATAAAGTTAACTTCTCCGGCGATAATTGAGTTTTGGTTTTTGCGAATTTCTTGTAATTTTTCCAGGGTGGCGGCTTTATCCATCGTTAAACTATCGGGTTGAATTACACCCACATCAAACGCCCGAGGACGCAAGATAAAGTCACCTTCGATATAGGATTCTAACAGCCAACGGGGGGCGGTTGTGACGAGAATTAACAGGCTATCCGGACACAGTTGTTGAATTTGGGCGGCGACGGAAGCGGCGCGGACTGCGTGGCCAAATCCATGATTGGTAATCGCGATATAAAAGGTGGGTCTAGACATGAATGGATTGGGTTGGATACCGATATCTATTATAGTCAGTAGGGTGCATCAGACCCGAGATTAATTCTTCCTATGATTAACTTCCAAATCTGATTCACCCTACCAAGAATTAAGGCTGTAGGGTGCATCAGACCAAAGATTAATTATTGATATTATTCACTTCCAAATCTGATGCACCCTACTAAAAGAAACCTGTAGGGTGCATCAGACAAGAGATTAATTCTTGATATTATTAATTTTAAAATCTGATGCACCCCACCCCTTTTAAACCCATTAAAAAACCCGATTTCTATCGTGAAGAAACCGGGCAATTTTACGATACAATATTAATAGAAAACTTAAGGCGCTAACGCATGACCTCTTAACAGACTTCCGAGGGTTTTAGCGGTAATCTTCATCTGAACTAAGGGGTTAGCAGGAACGACCGTTTTGTACAGATAACTGTCAAACGTCATCTTCTGAACATCCAGGTCAGAACACATTTCCACAAACGCTTCGCGAGTCGCATCAGTCCGGTAGAATACCCGTTGGAGAATATCCAACACCAAGTAAGTCATACCGTACTGTTTATCCCAACGTTTGAGATAAATTTTCAGGTCATCTTCGGTGGGAATTTTAGCACCATTGTTCGACATTTCAACAATCGTTTCCGCACACATCCGACCCGACTTAGCCGCAAAATAAATCCCTTCTCCAGAAGATTTTGTAACCGTTCCGGCTGCATCTCCCACCAACGCGACCCGACCCACAACCCGACGAGGACGGGGATGTTCGGGGATGGGATGGGCTTCTACTTTAATAATTTTACCGCCCTCAATCCGATGGGCGGCACGGGCGCGAATTCCCGCTTGTAATTTCTTGATCTGCGCTTGGTTAACCTTCATGGTTCCGGTACCAACCGCGACGTGATCGTACTTCGGAAATACCCAAGCATAAAAGTCGGGAGAAACATCATTTCCGACGTACATTTCCGCCCGATCTTCGTAGTAGGTCATCAGATGATCGGGAATGCGAATTCGTTCTTGAAATGCGATCGCATAATTATAATCTCCCGCATCAATGGCTTTGGCAACCCGAGAATTTGCCCCATCCGCACCGATAACTAAATCAACTTTTAAAGTCTTCGCGACACCGACCGTATTTCCTTCGGAATGATCGGAATAATGGAGGGTGTAAGGTTCGTTTGTTTGGGTGGGAATCTCGAGTTTATGAACCGTTCCATTAATGAGATTAGCGCCTAATTTTGCCGCCCGTTCTCGCATAAAACCATCGAGAACTTCCCGACGACACATTCCGATATATTCGTTTTCGTTTATCAGGTTAATATCAACTTCCCGGTTAGACGGAGAAATCATTTTCATTTTTCTTACCCGCCGATCAATAATTTCCGGGGGTAAGTCAAACTCACTCACCATACACAGGGGAATGGCGCCGCCACAGGGTTTGGCGTTATCGAGTTTGCGTTCAAATAAGTAGGTTTCTATTCCAGCTTTAACTAATGTTTCAGCGGCCGAAGACCCAGCGGGGCCAGAACCGACAACAGCAACCCGTAGCGTCACAGGTTTTCTCCTATCTTTTGTGATTGTTATCAGGTGAGATGGTATCACGGATAAAGGAACCCCGGACGCTTATTTTTCAGACTTGTGATACATTGCAATAGTGCTTAACACTCGGTAATATTTCTCGCTACATTTGGCAAACATCGGAAATCCGGCGATCGCTTTCGGTAGTTTAATTACACAAGCATTTGACAACTTTTAACCGATATGGTAAGTTCTATAGTGGGAAAAGATGTGCGCCGATTAGGTGTTGATTTAGGTGTTAACTTCGCGATCGCTTCGATTTCCGCCTACCAAAAGTATTTGTCACCTTACAAGGGTTTTGCTTGCGCCCACCGGGTTCTGTACGGGGGAGAATCCTGTTCTCAGTACGTTAAGCGGATGTTGGGAGAAGTGGGGTTTTCTGAGGCGATCAAAGCTTCCCGTCAACGGTTGGCGGACTGTCGGGAAGCCAATCAAATTCTGAAGGCGTCTCGGGATGATCGCAATAGCAAACATAGACGCAAACCCTGTCAAAATTATCTCGGTTGTGACGGGTGTGATGTAGTTGGGTGCGGATGCGACGGAATTGACTGTTTACCCGATCTAGATTGTGATTTGGGCGAATGTGGAAGCTGTCCGTTAGAACTTGAATGTGGAAGTTGTGACTGTTCTTTTTAATAATGCTTTTGCCTCTTGCCTATGGAAATTCCATCGGAAATCCCTTGACAAAATTTCTTATTAATGCTAGATTTTTATCATGGGAAAATGTGTGCGCCTATAAACTCCAATTAGGAGGGGCGATTGGAATTCAAATCGGTGTTATTGCTGGCGATCGCAATTTTCCCGGGAATTTTCCAGAGAAGACTTATCTAGAAAAAACATCACCGCAGCATTCCCAGAGATTAAAGCCGTTTCAATATTATCGTTTCCCCCACACCAGTCACCGCAACAAACCAAGGGTAAAGGAACAGTTGTAGTTAAACAAGAAACCGATAAAGATTTCCGACAAAACGCATAGCGCCAGCGATGAACCTGTATCCATTCGGCATTTCCCAAAGATAAAGAATCAGACACCGATTTTAACAACAGTTCCCCGACGGGTTGTAAGTCAGTTGTATCGAGATAATCTTGTGCAAATTTAGGGGAACTTTGAACAACGATAACCGGTTGAGAGGAATTTTGGCGCTTGCGGCTATCGAAACCCACCCAAGCGAGGGTTTCATGTTTGGGAAACGTTATCGCATTTGCGGGGAAGTTTTTCGAGTTGAACTCGTTTTCAGAATATCCAGCCATAACGGTAATACAAGGATCGTACTCGACAGAACCCACCTGTTCTACAAAGTCGGGAGGAAGTTCGGAAGTTAGCGGTTCTAACAATAATAACGCTTGGGGTGCGGGGATAGCTAAAATAACAGCTTTGGCTTCGACTTCTTGGGGTTTTTCCGTTGCGGTGGGGTGAGTTGTTTCTAAAGAAAGATACCAAGTTTTATTATCGGTTGGGGTTAATCTTTCAACCCGACGGTTGAACCAGATATCCAAACCAACAGCCAGTTCTTTCCCGACAGAATTCATCCCGTTGGGGGCTATATATAAAGGTTGGGTGAGTTGGGGTTGGAGTAGATTATCTTTGAACTCGTATATTTTATCCGTCCACAGTTGTAAAACGTTGTTGGCGGTTAACCGTTCAATCAAACTTTGAGTTTCTTTTCCGGTTGCTTGTAAATAACGGACTCCATGATCGATACAAATATCTGAAACGCGACGAGTTGCACAGCGTCCACCGACTCCGCGAGATTTTTCCAAAACAATAACAGAATGACCCGCCCGTTTGAGTTCTTTGGCGGCGGTTAACCCAGCAAACCCCGCACCCACAATCGCAATATCAAATACAGTTGTCATCTATTGGTTTACCCCGAAACATATTTAACGAACTGAAAGCTTGGGTTAAATCCCCGGTATCTACAAATCCGATAATTTAGGTTTTACTCCCATTTTCCCGTTTCTTCTAAGATAACCGTTTCTCCCTGTAAAATTCTCAGTTGTCCTTCCGTTGAAATAAAATACTTGTACTCTCCATTTTCAAAAATATATCCCAAAAACCGAGAAGGCGTCACCCCATCAGCGCCCGTTGTGTGATAGCTTCTCCCCATAAGTTCTATTGAACTCCCCGTTGTTCTATCCGTACCGATATATCGAATATGATCGCACACCACCACACCTTCGGGGCATAATCTTTCAATCTCTATTCTAAAGTTCGGGGTAATTAACACTTGTCCTTGTGCGAGAACAGGTAATCCCCAACTCCAAGCGAAAACCGTTAGCAAAATTTTCGCTATCTGGAAACGAGAGAAACCACAATTAAGGCTTGGCAATGAAATCATCATCTTGAATTTCAGGAAAGTTGGGAGATTCTATCGCTTTTGACAACAGGTTAACCGAATCAGCGATCGCCAATCAGAATTTCTTCTCTAATTTTAACTCAGTTTCCTCTCCCCAACTCTCATAACCTCTGAAAATCTCTCCTTGAGAATTCCCTGAGATGTTGGAAAACCGGAGAAACAGCAATTAAAAGTTAGTCGCGAAATCATTATCTTTTTTTCCGATAACTCAGCATTCTTAGATCGAGTCGAGTTGGGAGATGTTATCGTTTCTGACAAGAACTTTGGGAAATTAGCGATCGCCTGTTTCAACCCCTTCTCTAATTTCAACTCGCTTTTCTCCCGAGTTTCTCTAATTCTCAATTTTCTCGATACCTTATATATAACCTCTCCCGGTGATGTTATCGCTTTTGACAGTAACTTTGGGAAATTTGCGATCGCCTGTTTCAACCTATTATTGGCTTCCAACTCGGTTTTCTCCCGAGTTTCTCTAATTCTCAATTTTCTCAAGACCTTATATATAACGTCTCCCCGTGATGTTATCGTTTTTGACAAGAACTTTGGGAAATTAGCGATTGGCTCCGCCACTGCGCTCCGCGCAATCGCCTGTTTTAACCCCTTCTCTAATTTCAGCTTACTTTTCTCCCTAACTCCGACAACCTCTAAAAACCTATCCGAGTAAATTCCCTCAGATTTTGGGAAAACCGATAAACAGCCATTAAAAGTTAGCCGCGAAATCATTATCTTTTTTTCGGATAACTCAGTCGGGTTAGATAGAGTCGAGTTGGGAGATGTTATCGCTTTTGACAGTAACTTTGGGAAATTGGCGATCGCC
>JAYKHV010000018.1:0-8719 GCA_035285085.1 Lyngbya sp.
TCAAAGATTGAATCATAGCTCTATGATAGTTCATCTAGACTGCTTTGTGGGTGAGAGAGATCCTGTGCGGCATTCCTCCCCACGGAACACGTAAACTTATGGCGGAGGTCTCCTGCCGCCGGACAGAATGAAAGCGAAGCCTTTTTCAGAAAACTACGGGGGTTAGCCCGCCGCATCGCACCCGTATTGAAAAAAGTTGCTCCCATCGCCGCCAGAGCCGTTGGTACCGCGATTGGTGGGCCAGGTGTGGGGTCTGCTTTGGGCGGAATTACCAGCCAACTGACTCGTGAGGGCGAATTTGAAGACGAGTACGAATTTGAGAGCGAATACGAATTTGAAGGGGAATTTGAAGACGAATTTGAAACCCACGTTCAACCGGAAGCCTTAGCCGAAGCGTTAGCGGCGATGGCGGCTAAAGTCCCCAGCGAAGCCGAAGCCGAAGCCTACACCGGAGCATTTACCGCTCGCATTATTCCCGTCAAGTCCGCCTCGATGCGTCGCATTTCACCCGCAATGGTTAAAGGTGCGGCGACCTTAACCCGAACCCTGCGGAAATCTTCTGCGACTCGTCCTTTGGTGAAAACAGTTCCCACCATTGTCGCTCGCGCTAGCCAGAAACTCGCCAAACAAGCCGCTCACGGGAAACCCGTTAGCCGCCAAACCGCCGCTCGGGTGATGGCGGGAGAAACCCAAAAAGTTTTAGGAAATCCGATGACTTGCGCCAAAACGTTGATGCGTTCTTCTAAAACCGCTCGTAAAGCCACTAAACCCGCATCCGCACGAAGAATGTAATTCCAATCATTATTTACTCAAAATCTGAGGTCAAATCATGTATGAATTAGAAACCGGCTTAAACCCCGAATTTGAATGCGAATTTGCCAGTGAATACGAAAGCGAAGATTTTTTCCCGTTGTTAGCACCCGTGTTAAAAATGGCGGCTCCGATGGCGGTGCGAGCAATTGGAGGTTTACTGTCACGGCGTCGGCGTCGTCAGCGAGAATTTGAACTCGAATTTTTAGGTGAATTTGAGGACGAATATGAAGGCGACCCGTTTATTGGAAATCTACTCAAAGGTTTGGGCGGCGCTTTACTCGGCGAAGGTGAATTTGAATTAGAAAGTGAATGGGAATTTGAGTCTGTTCCTCAAAGTGAATATGAACTGATGATGGAACACCTTGCTTATCAAGCGGCTCACAGCGAAAGTGAAGCGGAAGCGGAGGCTTTTTTGGGGGCAATTGCATCAATGGCAACGCGGTTAATTCCCTCAGCATCCAAGGCAATTTCAGCCGTAGCACCGACTTTAGTTCGGGGTGTGGCAAGAATGGGACGCGCATTGCATAAAAGCCCAAATACACGCCAACTTTTACAAACGGTTCCGACTGTTTTAAAAGGTACGGTAAATACTTTAGCCCGTCAAGTTCAACAAGGAAAACCCCTTTCCAGTCAAACGGCTTTGCGAGCGCTTGCAGGAAATGTGGCTAACGTTCTCGATAGTCCGAAAAAAGTCAATCAAGTGATGAGGAAATCTCATCAAGCGCAACATCGACTGAAAGCAAAAAGTCGCCGAAAAACAGGCATGGCTTACATTTAAAACCGGGTTTAATCAAAGGGAAGGGGACAAGCAAACATGAACGGATTAGTCAATATTTTACGCACCGATGCAACTCACGAGTTGACAGACGAAATCGATTTGTTTCCGATTCGTAAACGTGCCAAAGATGGGTATTTTGAACCTGCGAATTTAGATCCTTGGTTGCGCGTTCAAGCCCTGAATGGGATTCGACACGCGGCGGCTTTGCGCCCCTTCCGTTCTGGCGAATTTGGCAATGATCCGGCGAGTCCCAGTGATGCTCATTTGAATGCGGTTAATCAATTAATTTATAAATTGCGATCGCATTTAGAAACGGTTTCAAATCAACTGGAACAAAGCGCTAAAATTGCGATTGAACAGCCCGAAATTTACAGCTTGCAAGCTTTAGTTTCCCGCAAAGAACAAGTGCAGAGTTGGGTACAGGCGATTGAGAAAATTTGGGATTTTTACTTCGAGTTGTTCGGACAACGCCAAACTCATTTTGGGAGTTGGTTGTTGGCTTGCGATCGCATTGCTCTCGATTGCTACCAAGACATTTTTATGGGCTTGGGAAAAGCCAAATCTGTTCCGGCTCCCGCTCCTTTTTCTTATATGAAAACGGGGTTTGGGCCTGCAACTTTTCGGCGGGGAATTCCTTTGAGCAAATTGGGCAAACAAATTAACCCCTTTCCTTTGATTCAACTCCCCTACCATCGTTTAGTTAATCCCTGGACGTTGGGGGCAATTCTCCACGAAGTTTCTCACAACTTGCAAACGGATTTAAAACTGCGGAAAACCATTCCCTATGCGATTGCAAAACGATTATTAAAAGCGGGAATAAGTCGTGAGGTTGCCTCAACTTGGGTGCGTTGGCATAGCGAAACTTTTGCAGATTTATCGGGGTTATTGTTGGGGGGACATTATATGGTTGCATCCTTAATGGATATTGCCGCGCGATCGCCTGCAACCACTCTTTATTTTGCTCCCGGAGCGGTTCATCCAACGCCCTATCTGAGACTATTTATTAGTACGGAACTTCTCTGTCGGATGGGATTTCCTAAAGAAGCAAATGCCTACAATCAGATTTGGAAACGCATCTATCCTAACCCCCGTTCGGGTAATATTCCGGTGGAATTTTTAGAAACTTTTGGCAAGGCTAAAAAATTAGTTGTTGATACCATTTGTTTTACGCCTTATTCAGAATTGGGTGGTAAAACGTTAGCGGAAGTAACGGGATTTCGACCCATGCACCAACGCATGATTGAAGAAGCCGGAGAACGTTTGGCAAAAGGTCGAGATCCGGGAATTGTTCCGGAAAGATTTTTAATTGGTGCCTCTCGTTGGGCGCTGGATAAACGTTTAGCTGAACCTAAAGTAATTACCCAGAATTTCTATCAAGCTTTGGGTAGAAGATAATTCTCTTACAACATTTTCAGGCTACCAATATCTGTATAAATTTAGTTTTAAATTTATACAGATTATCAAGTAAAATACGGAGAAATTACTAATGACAATCTATCGAATTTGGGGACGGGTAACTAGAAACCTAACACCACCTTCAGCCCCAACTCCAACCCCAACTCCAACTCCAACTCCCACCCAAGTTCCAACTCCAATTCAAACTCTAATTCCACTCCCTAATCTTTGGGTTGAGGTTTGGGATAAAGATGAACGGTTTGATGATCGCCTCGGTCGCGCTAAAAGCGATTCTTCTGGTATTTTTGAAGTAGAATTTACCGATATCGCTTTTCAGCAGGAAGTACAAGAAAAAGACTTTAACCCGGATATTTTCTTCAGAGTTTATCGGGGAAGACAGCTTTTATTTGACACCGAACAAGTTGCAAATGGAATTCGCTGGAATTGGAATAATTTCAACGATCCTCAAGAAGTTCAAAGTCCTCTAGAATATAATCCAATTTGGCAAGTTTCGGTAACAGTTACAGACAATCAAGAGAATGATGACACGATAACTTCCAATCGATTAATCTACAAAATTGAAGTTCTTAATGCTTGGATTATTCCCGAACAAATAGATCGAGAACCCTCAACTCTTACTATTCCCGAAGAACCTTGGGAAAATCAAGTTATTGATGTCTTACCTACCTTAGATCAAGTTGAACGCAGCGGATTTTCGGGTGTTATTACTCCCTCTCAAACTCCAGGGGTAAACCTGCAACAAATTGTAGATAATGCTTTATCTCAAGTGTTGTGTCGGACGCCAAAAAATGACGCGAAAGCCTTCTTAAGTTCTCTATCTAAAGCGTTCACACCCGAACAAAATAACGGACGAACTCGCTACAATTGGACACCTTGTACTTACAATACAACCCAAACGGAATTAGGCGGATCAATTAGCGGCGCCCAAGCCAGTTTATACCATCGCGCTAAAGCCGCTCTTAATGAAATGTTACCGCTTTTAGAGCGGCTTTATCCTCTAAATTCATCGGCAGACACACAAAATACTGAAGCGGTGCGATCAATTGTCCGCACAGAAATTATTGAATTAGTCAACGAATTGGGAACTCAAGGAGGGCCGCGCGTTCAACGAGTGGATAGTTTATTTCAACTGTTAATAGGAGAGATTACAGCCGACGATCCCTATGAAATTGTGGGCGGACAATTGCGGGAATTAGCTGATATTTTTGGACTGACTCGCGCTCATGTTAATACCGTTGAGGAAGAACAAAATTACAGCAATTATCTAATTATTCGAGATTATTTGGTTTCCTTGCGAGGCAGTTGGAGAACCTATATTGAAAACTCCGGTGCTGGCGCATTTGTCGGTTCACAATTGGTTCTGTTATCGCAAGCTTTGTCTGTCGTTGCTGAGTCGGTTCAAGAAGTTTATCGGATTATGGATTTAGTTTTTCTCGGGGCAAGTGAACGTCAATCTGTGTGGATTGACTTTACAAAAACCCAAGTTAAACTCTCCGATAACCAGTTTTTAGCTGCTGGAAATTTCCCCTTACCTGACGGCAAACTCTACAAAAATGGTTTGCAACTAACGCCAGCAATGACTATAGAATCTCTCCTCTCTTGGGTGATGCGATTTGCCAGCCAAGAAGGGCCGATGCTCGCCCGTTCCGGTGGCAAAATTGGGATTGCTCAATCTTTAAAAGGAACCGCAGATCGGCTGATGATTTTAGTGCAAGCAGCCTCTTTTGTTCCCGTACAAAATACAGCCTACAGACGCGCAGGTGTAACGCGATCGCTGAAAGATTTAGCCTTTCAATTGTATCAAGTTAAACGACTGGCAGAAGAATTAATTCCGCCGATTACATCGGGGCGATTTTTAGACGCTGATGATGCCAGAGATGATCGCCGTCAACTGCTTTTTAATGATTCACTACCGGGTCGGGAATTTTAAGGCTTAAAACTTAAAGACCCGTTAAATTACCTCTAAACTTTAGGAAAGTTACCATGCCAAAAACTGGAGAAAATCAAAGCTTTCAAGATCGAATTGCGGCACTTAGAGAAACTTTAGTCGATCAATTAGGGCCTCAATTAATTCAAAATCCCCAACTTGCGGATGCACTCACCCAACAAATTGAGGATTTAATTACTCAAGTTGTTGCAGAAAATACTCAAATTCCTGCGCCTCCTGATGGCGGTTTAGCGGAATTAATTGGAATCGGAAATGAAGCCGCACCTAAAGTTAGCGAAACTCGCCTTCCCCAAGGTGTTGAAGACTACGATGAACAAGTCGCCTCTGAACGCATTTTGGCGGTGGCGGATTTATATTATCTTTATCAACATGAAAAAGTTGGTGTCTTTCAAGCGGTGCGAAAACTTCAAGAACTATTTAATGCCGGTGCCGTTCGACTGTCAACGGGTGATGGCGCCTACGGACTTTATCGTTTTGATCGCCGCAGTGTTTTGCGTTATACCCAAAAGCAACGAATGCAAACCTATCGCCGCGTGTTTGGATATACGACAATTCCACCCATGCCCAGTGCCAAACCCAATAAAGAATTTCACCCATTATTTACTCAATTTATTAACAATGTGGCGGAATTTTGGCGCGATAAACGCATTTCCGATGTGATTCGAGAACGAGCGTTTGACCCGAGTTTTGGCAGTATTGCTACAGTGAGACGGGCGGGTTTAGACTTGCGAAATAATCTGAAATGGAGTTCTTACGGACACGTTAATGTATTTCGGATTTAAGCCTTACAACTGTTAGAAGAATCCTTCAAAATTTTGGGAGCAGATGATGTCAAAAAACTGTTTGGGGCTGATAATGCTTGGGATGTTTTAGAAGAAATTATGCTGCGTTATTTCAATAGAAATGTTAACGCCTCCCAACGCCATCGATTAGCGATTTCCGGTCGGTCTATTATTCGATGGTTGGCTTACAATTACATCCTGAATAATTCCCGGGCAGAATTTGAAGCGCTGCTGCGTGAAATTGCAGATTCAACCGAAGAATGGCTGACCAGTGCGGAAACTTTGGGGTTTGCATTTCGCGGTCATACGCAACGAGTGGTTACGGTTGAAGGAAATCGCAAGAGTTATCAAAACTTAAAAAGTGCCGAACTTGGCTAATTCCAATTTGGCTGTCAAGAATTGTTATTCTGTCAGCCTTTCTTTGTCTAAAAATCCCCCAACCCAAGGAACATTTATGTATACTCAAAAAACCTCATTTCTCTGGAAAGGTTCGACTCAAGATGGTCATGTTCTCCACTTAAATCGTCAAGGTTTAGAGCGGATTATCAAACAATTAAACCCATCAGGATTAAAAACTTTAGTTCATCAAAATCTCAACGGTAGCTTAGAAGGAGCAGTTGTTCGTTCTCTTGCTCAAGTCGTTCAAAATTCTCGCTATTCGAGATTGGTCTCCCCGCCAAATTCTCAGCAAAAAATTAGAGTATTCACCGCTCAAGGAAAGACTCGAACTTATCACCTTTTAACTCACCCGATTAGTTCTCAGCAAAGTATGATTTTGGCGATTCGTTCTCAACCTCGCATGATTGCCAATGAATCGGAAATGGAGGCTTTGTTTGAGAAAGGCAAAAAGATGAGTGCCGATCAAAAAAGACAAATTCTCGCCGCTATTGATGAAAGTTTAAGCAAGAAAGAACATACTTCTAGCAAACGAGGAAGTACAAAAAATAAGCATCAGGAAGGTCTAGCCAGACGACGACAAGATAAATTGAAGAGGGCGCAGAGAATCTTTCAAGACCAAGGGTTTCAAGCGGCGTTGAATGATGCTCGACGTTAATCAAACCGCTTTAACCGCAGTGCCACCCTTTGGGGGAAGTGGTCTGCACGAATATTGATGACAGCGGGGACAAAGGAATGATCTTTGTTATCCGTTCCCTGTCCCCGCTCACCTGTTAACCGTTTAACTGATTGCCTCGGCGATATTGCTGATAGGCTGCAAAGAATAATCCGGCTAGGGTAACTGTTATCAGTCCGAGTACGATACCTGAAAGTAAAGGTTCTATCACGTTAGCTCTCCTTGATGTAATGGCAAGATCTCAATCTTAATTAATATCGCATATTGCTTGTCAGTGGCAAACATTGACATCCTCTCCGCCAGCTACAGGGTAGATGGCGGCGTCTTCTGCTGAATGGAATTTTGACCCATCCCAACGCATTTACAAAACTTGACAAAAATATTCAATTGTTCTCTCTTAGCCGATTCTTTCGGGATAACGGGTTCGCGATTCGTAAAGATCACTTGCTCTGAATGCCTGAAAGCATTAAGCTATTTAATACGTAAAGTTTTTTGTAGATATTTCTCAAACAGATAAGGACGCTTTGAATAACAAGCTTGCTAGCATTGAAATCGATGTGTTGCTCAGACGGGTTTCCCTCTTCGCCGTCGGGATCATGCTGCTCATTTTGCTGTGGGTGTTGGGGCTGAACTTGCTTCAAGTTTCCGACCCCTATATTGAGCAAGTCTTATCCCTCGATGGAGATCCCGTTAAAGGTAATGCCATCTTTCAAATGAACTGTGCAGGCTGTCATTTTCAAAACGCTAGCCATCAAGTCGGCCCTAGCCTACAAGACGTTTCTCAGCGGAAATCCCAAGTCGGGATTATTCATCAGGTGATTAGCGGTCAAACCCCCCCTATGCCTCAATTTCAGCCCAGTCCTCAAGAAATGGCCGATCTCCTGAGTTATCTGGAGAAGCTGTAAGTTAAAATTTTTCACTGAATTTAGACGAATAAGTTACACAAGTTTCATTTCTTGTGCTATAGTTGTAAAGGTCAACAAATTAACGATATCCGGCTGGCGTAGCACAACGGTAGTGCATCCGACTTGTAATCGGAAGGTTGTGGGTTCAAATCCGACCGCCAGCTTTGAGAAACAAATATTTTGACGTGCAAGTGACGTGTGTAGACGATCTGTTTGAATGATAAGCTTGACAGCTCCGGTTGGGCTGTTCCCTTATAAGAAATTCATATAAGCTGTGAACCGCTTAAGTCCTGACAACTCGCAACCAAGTGTTATACAAAAATTCGGCCCCATCCAGAGTAAGGGCCATCGCATAGCCATCGGGTATCAAGGGACTGAAAGGGAATTTTGCAGTTAGCCCCGTTGGTTGCGCTGTAGTGAAAGGGAACTCCCCAGGGATCGTGGCAAATATACCCGTCCTCGTATTTTCCGATCACCACAATCATGTGTCCGCCATAAGGCGTTTGATAGTGTCCTCGGTGAAGCACGCCTATAACGATAGGCTTGTTTAGTATTAGTGAATTGTCTAACTCTCTATAGCTCAAATTGTAGTCAAAGCGAGAATTTATTCCTAGTGATGCCAATGCTCTTGTCTGCGCTTCGTGACAAGTTGTATCGCCAAATCTGTCAACGATGTCTTTATATCCATCGTCTCCGGAAATACAGCCAGGTTTGATAAAATCAGCAACCATTGCACAGCAACTTGTGTTACAAGTTCGCCAACTTTCCTCCCTGTTATCTCGCTGAGAAAAATATTTAACGTTTAAAGGTTTAATGGTTTGAATAGACATAATTATTTTTTAAGTTTTTTTGTCAAGGGGGTTGTCACCGGATACTCCTCCGGCTGTCATAATTACTACTACATTAAAGCTTCCGATATAATATTAGATCCCGTCAATCTTTGAATAGTATAAGCATAAACTCTGAAACTTTCGGTTGATGCTTGAATTTTATAGACTGTAGACG
>JAYKHV010000019.1:0-19207 GCA_035285085.1 Lyngbya sp.
CGTCTACAGTCTATAAAATTCAAGCATCAACCGAAAGTTTCAGAGTTTATGCTTATACTATTCAAAGATTGACGGGATCTAATATTATATCGGAAGCTTTAATGTAGTAGTAATTATGACAGCCGGATTTGTTCGCAAAATTTCAACCCTTGCCTCAACTAAGATCCGCAAAGAAATTGCCGGAAGCAATTTGACGCGAACAATTTCAAGCACGGGGATTGCTAAAACCGGACCGCTTGGGGGAATCATTGATTGGTTGAGTGCCAACGCCGGATGGATTGGGGAAAAAGTTTGGGAATTTATTCAGTCACGAATTCCTAATTTCCAAGAAATTTGGACAGCCATTGTACAGGGAACTATTTTCTTACTTAACTTCAACTTCGCAGCCAGCGATGCCGATTTGGAAAAACAAATTAAAGCGCTTGAAGAACAGCTCGCTTTGCGGAGATGGAATTTATACGGCTACACATTGGGAACGGCTATCACTGCCGGTGTGGGTTTGGGTGCGACTTTTGCCATCAATGAAGCTGCGGGAATTTACCTACTTAAAGAAGCGGGTGAAGAGATTTTAC
Source organism: Lyngbya sp. (assembly GCA_035285085.1). GTDB lineage: Bacteria > Cyanobacteriota > Cyanobacteriia > Cyanobacteriales > Microcoleaceae > Capilliphycus. Next base: position 573 of record JAYKHV010000019.1, read on the forward strand.
AGGATTTTGCCGGGGAAGTTGGCAGCTACTTTATGCAGTGGAGAGACGTTAACAATCAAAAACGTTTTCTCAGAACCTACATCAGAACTCGCCGATTACTCAAAGCGGTTGCGTTAAACCCAGTTTCCCCATTGGCACCGCTTGCAAAAGCGATCTGGGGAGAAAAAGCGATCAAAGATTGGGGAGTTAAAAGCGGGAATTGGACGATCTCCGGCTGGATTCAGAAACAAATTGATAAACTTCCGGAGAGGTGGCAGAACCGCATCGAAGAATTTCTCGAAGGTTTGGGCGAGGGAGTCACCGAAACGGGTTATACGATCGCCGGTGCGCTCGACCGATATTTCTTTGAGGAAGCGACCAATGACATCCAATCTGGAGACAATGAAACCCGACTGATCGAACTCCGACCCGATAGAGACGGATCGGAGACGCTTTACCTCGCAGGCGACACCCGGCAACTCAGGGCTACCGTTACTCAAACCTTGGCAACAACCGAGTTACTCAACAACCGCGATATGGGACTGGTTGTTTCCAGCGGTGACTGGGATGAAATTCCCATCACCGAAAGCAACGGATTAGAGGTGATGTTTGAGTTTTACAACTTTCCAGAACCGCCCTACTGGACAAAAGAAAGACGAAGTAAAATTGTCCGCTCTCGATTAACCGTTCCCAACGTCGCGCCGATAAAACTTGATTGGGCTTACATAAAAACCACGTTCAAAGGTATTGCTTTTCTCAAAGGGATGTATATTGCCCAGTGCGACTTGAGCAACGGCCGATCGCTAAAATGCTACTGCTCAAGTGAAGCCGAAGGCGAGAAAATGTTAGAAGCGCTCGCCAGTTTCTCTTACGTCAACATCGTCTACCCGCTCCACATCACCCACCTCACCAACGTCAACCGTTCCAACGGCCGGATGAAAAGGAGGGGAAACGAGCCGCAGTACCTTGGTCGAATGGTTATCACAAACTGGAATCGGCTCACTAAATTTCAGCGATTACGGGGACAAATTACCCCGGACGATCGCAAATCCGCTCAGAAGAAGTTCCAGATGCACTATGAGAACAAGCTTTCAACTTACGACGCCGACATCGCAGAAGTTACCCGGATTGCGGTAGACGGTGATCCGGCTACTTCCAATCCTTAGAGCCTTCTAGCGGACTTCTAGGGGATTTCTAAGGGACTTCCAGCACTTCTATAGTGTCCGAAGTGATGGAACTTTGGGAATTGCCATAAGACACAATCATGTGACACAGTGAAACCCTTGTTTTTCTGCCCATTAACTACCTGTGTCTTATGGTCTACCATCTGACACAATAGAAGCAGGGATTTAAACATAATACGGATTTATGTATTATGTATGTATTTTTTTGTAATTTTTAAGTGAGTTTGTTTGCTGATAGGCGTTTGAGCTAAATATACTTGTTAGTATAACACCTATAATTATCATGTCAAGACTGATTGGATATGCGAGAGTTTCATCAAAAGAACAGAACTTATATCGTCAATTAGACGAACTGAAAAAGCACAAATGTGATGAAATCTTTAAAGATAAGATGAGCGGGGCAACCAACAAGCGTCCGGAGCTTCAAAAGTGCTTAGAGAGTTTGCAGCCGGGAGACTGTTTGGTTGTTGCGTCGATTGACCGATTGGGCCGAAATATGCTCGGGGTTGCATCGCTACTGCATGAGTTGGACGAACAAGACATTAACTTTAGAAGCTTGAAAGAGGGGTTCGATTACCGCTCTCCTTTTGGCAAGATGTTCATCCTCATGGCGGCTGGATTTGCTGAGATGGAACGGGAACAAATCCGCGATCGCCAACGAGAAGGAATAGCGGCCGCCCGAAAACGGGGCGTTAGTTTAGGCGGCAAAGCTCCAATTGATGAGGTTAAACTTACAGCGGTTAAGGCTTACATTGATAAGGGGTTCTCGGTTTCGGCTGCCTGTAAAATTGTTGGGATAGGAACTAAAACGTGGTACAGACACCGGCACAGAATACAATCGAAGTAAGTAGATGCACCCTAATAGACGCCTGCAGCGAGAGCGGGTTTTACTACTAAAATGCGATCGCCAGGACTGACCCGACGATCGCGTAAAATTCCGACAATTTTTTATCCTTGTTAAAATTCTACTTCAGATTTTAACTGGCCGATCACCCGATAATAATCCGAACGAGATTGGCAACCGGAAAAGCGACCTTCTATAATGGCGGCTTCGACTTTTGCTTTGTAGACTTTGGCGAGGTGGGTGTCAGTGTTCCCCCCTCCCAAGTACGCCCGTTCCGACTTCTCCTTTCCCCAACAAATATAGTTGTAGAAAAGCTCACTTCCTGACTTTTTAAAAGCCTTCACTTTGACGGTCGGGCTACCCCCTTCGTTATCCGGTCGGGCTACCTCGGAAACGTTGATATTTGGTTGTTCCGGTTCACTGGTAGCCCGACTGACCGGAGGGACGGTAGCCCGACTCATCCAACCAATTTCCCCTTGATTGTGGAGTTCGCGAAGTGCGTGATAAACCCGATCTCTACTAATCCCGCAAATCTTAGCAATCTCGGGAGAAGTTAGGGGAATTTCTGAACCTTTAATCGCACTTCTAACATTACAAATATCGAAGTGCAGGGTATCAATTTCCGGCTTCGGAGTTTGTTTGAACAGGGTTAATTGTTGAGCGTTCATTGTGCCGTCCTATAACGATGTTAGGGTAATGTTCGGTTTCGGTGTGAGAACTAATATTGGCTCGACTTCCCATACACTGATGGGTGATTAGGCTGGCGATCGCTTTCAGTTCCTCTGGCGGATAGCGATCAACTAGCTGCATCAATGCACCGGCAATTTGTTCGATGTGATGGAGATCGAGGTAAAGTCGGGTGATGAGTTTCGATAGTTTTTCGATCCGCTCGTTCGATTCTCGTCGAATTTGTCGAACCGACTCTCGATAGGCTTGTTCGCGTTCGACCTCAACATCGGCAACGCCGCATTTATTAAAGAACTGGTAGATATCGAAAGCGGTACCGGCTGAAATCGAAGCATCGAAAAATTTTCGAGCCATGACTTCGATAGCGTCAGCCCAGTCCATCGGGAGAAGATTTTCGATCTCCTCGATGGGAGGTTCGCGATCGCTTTCTTCGGGTTTGAGTTCCGGGCAGGAGTTAATTTGCTCCCAGATGAAGTCGGTAAGTTCCTCGGTTAAATCATCAAGGCAGTCAGGATCTTCCATCTCGCAACTGAAAAGCTCTAAAATTTTGAGTTTGATTCCTGAGTGAAGCTTTTCGCTAAATCTCCACACTCTTGGATCGCCATCCAACGGTTCGAGGCTTGCACCGATACGAGGTTCGCGATCGCATTGAGCGACCGCTTGATTTTCCCCCGGTGCGATTTCGGGTGCAGCTTCATCTTTGGTGTAATCCCCTCGTAACAACGCTTCCACCTCTTCGGGTGACGGAACTTTGTATAATTCGGACATATCGGACATAATGAAAAAACGACCCCGTATGGAGTCGCACTAAGTTTTATTCTTCGCTTGCGTTAAGTGTTGCTTCTTTTTCCAGTTGGTCTAATTGACCAATCATCTCCCTAACTTGCTGAATTTGAACGTTAATTTCATCAAGTTGGGTTTCCGCTTTTTTCTTGGCGTCTTCATACCAAACAAAGCAATCGTCACATTCTCTTATTCGCTCTTTACACTGCGCCGCTTGCTGTTCGGAGTTTTTCAGGTTTTGAATTAAGAGACCTCGGAGAAAACCGGAGAAGGAAGCAAGAGGAATTTTCCCGAAGCTACGCATTCCACTAAATCGCTTCGGGTCATTCCCATCGCGTTCGCTAATTGATCCAGTTTGTCCCAAAGGTGAGGCTGGATATTCAGTGATACTTGAGTTCGGGTCTGATCTCCCTTCGGTGGACGTCCCCTCTTTCGCTTGGGCTGATTCATTCTCATTCATCAAGAAAAGTTACTCCTTCTATTTTTACATACAGGAAATGCTTGACAATCTCTATAATTTCCTATGTGAATAATTGTAGAGCAGGATTTACCTGTTGTGAAAAAACGTCAAGAGTTACCCAGAGCAGGTAGCAAACCCGATCACAAGCTAACCGGGGGGGTAAACCCCCTTTACTTAACTACCATGAACCACGAGGAGGCGCTTAGACGAATAGCCGAGTTAGAAGCCGAGAACGAGCGGCTGAAAGTTGAGTTATCAAAAGCCAAGAATAGTTTAGCCAGAGCAAAGGACTCCGACCCGGTAGAACGATGCAGCGAAACGCGGGTTAGAAAGTTGGCAAACGAAGCGGCTCTAAACTTAACTCGACATTTGAACGGGTGGATCATCAGTTTGGGCGATCGCCGCCAATGGTACAAGCGACTCAGGGATATCTGGGAGATTCTCATCACCGGGGACTGGAAATTAAGCGAGTTAATTCCCCCCAAGCATTCTCCCCAATACCGAGAACCTGACAAAGAAGCGACACCAAAACTCAGGTTAAAAAACCCCTCGCTAGCGCCCAACCCAAACCTACCAACCCCCGACTCACTCGCGGCCGAAAACTACACCAAAGTAAACGAGAAAAAGCCAACCTATGTAACCGCCAAAGATAGGTTTTGGGAACCGCCCGGTTGGAGAAGATGGTGGTTCATCAACCACGAAAAACCGACCGAACAACCCAAAGATTTTTGGCACGAGGGAAGTGATTCAATTAACAATTCAACTCCCCCAGTTGTAGAAAACAATTCCCCTCAGTGGGAGTTGGATGAAAGTGTAATTCCGTTTTAGAAAGGAGGTGATGCTTATTGATTAAATAGAATGTCTTGTCTTGGCAAGAGTGCTAATCGATGTATATGGAGTAGTTTTCAAATCTGGGTGTGTTTCTTATTTGTTGAGTTGAGGCTGTGCCTATTGTCAAATAGTTAGTCAAAAACAACACTTTCTGTAATTGATGGTTCATATTAGAGGGGATTAAATTCCCCTTTCTTATAAACATGATGAAGTCAATTTTTCAGTTGATTCTCTTTGTAAGTTTGTGCCTTTTCATTTCGCATTTGTCTAAAAACGTAGTCCCCGAAAGGGAAGGAGATCGAAAAAATGGCAACCAGGCTGAACGTTTTTCAACGGGACAACCGTAGAAGAAAGCGAGGTTTAAAACTAGAAAACTTTGAAGGACGCTCAGGCATTACTTCTTTGTGCGGAACCAAAGCAATTGGTTTTGGTCGCAACTATAAACTTAAGCGTTCGAGGGATTGAGGTAACGCCTATCGCTCAAAACTTTCACATCTGCAATTACCTTTACTTTCAACAAATTTAGCCGGGGGAAATCCCCCTTTCTTACCCTATGAAAATAAATCAAGTTTCATTCGGGTTAACCATTAATATGGGGAACTACGAATCAACTCGTTTTGATATTCAGGCTGAACTGGAAGACTGGGAAGATCCGGAACAATCGATACAGCTTCTTAAACAAAAGCTGACCTCAATTGCGAAAGTTGAACTCAGCAACGGTTACTCGTCCGTTTTGTCTAAACTCAACCTCGAACAAAAATATATCAGTGAAATTAAAACGCTAGCTAGAGACATTGAAGCCAAGCAGGATGAATTGAGAGAATTAAAAGCACAACTTAAAGCTCTCGAGACTTTGTGTTCGGAGGCAAACAAGCTGTTAAAAACCTACAGCGAGTTTAACCAAAAAGACTCCGCTTTGAAGGAGCTTAAGTCTATCGTCTACAGCTACAACGCCTTGACAAAGGAAGTTGAACGGGTTGAGTCAAAAACTGAAGGCTCGGAGTTTTAACCATGACCAAAAAATTTTACTCGCTTTCCATCTATCACCAAATATTGGTTTGTATCTGTCTCTGCGAACGAATCAAAAGCAGAAATCAAGACATCTTTGAGCAGATGCTTGACGGAGTTATTGACGAGATGGAAAAAGCTTTTAAAGACAGCTCTCTCAACTTAAAGTCCCTTATCCTTCGCAAACTCAGAAACTTATTATGTTTGTAAAGATGACCAAACACGACTCCTGGGCGCAACTTCACACGCCTTCTAACTTTGACCAAATTAAACACCTATTTCCTCACGGTGTTCCCATGCGCGATCCATTTCCGATGCGCTTTAATTCAGACAATCAAACCTTTTGGGTAACGGATAAAGACCGAATGACCAGAGAGCAGTACAACGCTTTGAGTAGTTTGATCGCCGATCAACACAACGTTACCAGAGCGGAGGTAGAGGCTGAAGCGATGGCAAGTGGCGGATTGATAATTTTGTCTTCAAGAATTGCATCCTTAGCCGTCGGTCTTGAAGGGTTCGCCCGAACAATAGAAATCGCCAAATTTTACAGAGAAAATCCTAGCCGACAACCCGGATCGTTTGACAAGTTGCAAGCGTTTCTCAACGACCAAATCGAACGATGGATTGTAGGCGATGAAGTTCCGCCACCCCTACCCGCTTGGGAAGAAATACCGGAAGAAGTCAAAACTCCCGAATTACAGCAAATGTATCAGCAAGTCCGCATAATTTCCATGCTTAATAGCGGGGAATATACCCTGTTTGATGTTTTAATGGGCAACGCAATGACCGACATTTTAAACAAAATTGATCCCGAACACCAGTACAGTTTGTATTCGGAGGAAGAATGACGGATTTTCAACACTTGGATTTAGCCCACAAACGGCTTTTAGCCAACGCTTTTGTTTAAGTGAAGTAGCCATTAAAGTTTTGTCTGATCTAACTAAATCTGACGAAGAAGCGGTAACAAAATAACTCAATAAAATTTGTCTTCAAACCCTTGAAAACAGAGGGGTTAGGGAACTAGAAAATTTTATGATTGATTTAGATAAAAAAACTTTCTAGTCATCAGCCCTGATCGCTTACGCTCTCTTAGCTCAATTGTTAGGAGAGCGTTGGCGGTTTGGGTCGCTCCCTTTCCGCATAAAAAATATTGCCTCGAATGCCTCATTAGGGAAGTAAGCGTTGACTGTGGTTAATGCTTTTGTGATTTCTTAGGCGTCAAGCAAGGTTTTTCAATAGATCATCTTTGTTTCAAGGGTGAATTAGGCGACTTCATTAGATTGCCTTCAATTAATTCATAAGCGAAATGATCTTTTAACTGGCAAAATGAAAATAATTGGTTTAGACGTGGGAGCAAACCACGTTGTAGCCGCTGCATTGGAAAATTTCCCTCAGAATATGCAGCGTTATTATCGCGATCACGAAAACGAATTTATTAAATTAAACTTTGCTAACAGCGATGGATTTGAACGGCTTTGGCAGATGCTACCGGATGGAATTGTGATGGAGCCTTCGGGGCGTTGGTATAGTCGATTGGTTGCCGAAAAATGTTCGCAGAAAAACATTCAAGTTTACTGGGTAGGTCACGCCCAATTAAAAGCGCAGCGTGAATCCTACGGCTTCAAATCCAAGCGGGATAAAGAGGATGCTCTCTCGCTCGCCGCGTGTTATTTTGACGATAGATTTATTGATATTTTGGGGCGAAAAAGATTTTTAACTTTTAACACCGAAATCGACCAGCTTAGAGATTGGTTTTACGAGTGGGAACAGCTTATAAAAATTCGAGTGGCATTGGTAAATCACATCAAACAACGTTTGTGCTACGAATTCCCCGAGCGAGCCGAAATAAAAATCAGCTACGATCAGGTGAATAGCAAGTTGGGTTGCATCCCTTTTTTTGCGGCTCTAGCAGGATTTCACAACTATTGGCAGTTTGATCGCGCTTACAGTCAAAGTTGCGGCGCCGGGATATCCGATTACACTCGCCAACACGCCCAATGGGTTTGCGAGAATTTAAAGCAAGTGGAAATTCTCAAAGCCAAGTGTGTAAAGTTTATCGCCCAGCCGGAATTTAAACCTTACCTTGAGGCGATGAAACCGTTTAAGTTTGGACTCAAAAATCAAGTCGGATTGATCGTTCAATGTTACCCGTTCGATAAATTTTTAGTTAACGGTCAGCCTTGGGTAGAGCGCCGGATTTCTCGTTCAGGCAAGCGGGTAAAATGCGATCGCAGTCTTCGTCAATTTCAAGCGTTCTTAGGATTGAGCTACACCCTAGAACAGTCAGGAAAGTCGGGGCAAACGAAGAAGAAGTTTTACGGCTCCAAAGTTTGTCGGGCAAATTTGTATATGTGGGCTAAAACCGAGTTCGACAAGTCTCGCGGATCGCGAATGACATCGGATCAGGGTCGATTGCTGTGGGAAAAGCACAAACATCTACGGCGGTTGTTTCCTTTGGATGCCGACCAAACAGTTTGGCAGGCTGGAGAGGGCGCTATTGGGGGCGATGACGCCCTGATTCGTTTGTTGTTCACCGCAACGGCCGAACTTTATAAGAATTTGGTCAAGATGACCGTAGGGTGAAATCACTACCTTTTCCGTGACAGAGGATCGAGATCAAGATTTCGTTCCAGGGTCAAGCTCGCCCAATTGGTAATTTTACCCAAGAAATTGAGAAGAAGTATGATATTAGTCAATAACTTTTAGAAGATTTGGAAGATTTGCAAGATTTAAGAACGGTTAAAAAAGAGGAAAGAGACAGTCCTTCAGTTTCTTTGGATGAGGTCAAGCCAATGTTTAATCTTTAAAAGAATTGGGCTGAGTAAATAATTTTTACTGAATTCTTAAATGTTGGGTTGAACGCAGTGAAACCCAAGCTACAGGTTAAGAGGCGATCACCATGAATATTATTAGACTATAATGATAATAACTGTTCCTTTAGTGGTCTATCCTCCGCCAGACTTAGCCTTAGAAATTGATATTACCTCTCGCACTCATCCGAATATTTATGCAGCGTTAGGAGTTCCTGAACTTTGGCGGTTTGATAAGGGAAAACTGCAAATTAATGTGTTAGAATCGGGAAAATACCGGGAGTCTAAATTTAGTCCTCATTTTCCCAATTTACCGCTCAGAGAGGTTATTCCTGAATATTTAAAGCGGGTGAAAATTGATGGCAGAAATAAGACGATGAAGGCGTTTAGAACTTGGGTAAGAGAACAAATCACCCCCCTTTAAAAACTGTTCAGCTTTGAGTGTATATCCCGATCAATAATGAGAAAATAAAATGTTACTAGAATTAAAACGAATTGATGTTCCTCCAGGTCATAAAGTCTTTTTAACAAAAGTCAGTTGGCTAGAATTTGAGAAAATTTTAGAGGAATTGGGAGAACATCGGGCTTCTAGATTAGCATATCGTGATGGAGTATTAGAAATTATGGTTCCTTTACCTGAACATGAACGGGGTAAAGAAGTAATTAGTGATTTTCTCAAAGCCTTGTTAGAAGAACTTGATATTGAATGTTATCCTCTCGGTTCGACAACCTTTAAAAATGAAAGGATGACTCAAGGAATAGAACCAGATAATTGTTTTTATATCGAGAACGAAGCCGCAATTAGAGGAAAGGATAGATTAGATTTAACGGTCGATCCTCCGCCAGACTTGGCCTTAGAAATTGATATTACCTCTCGCACTCATCCGAATATTTATGCAGCGTTAGGAGTTCCTGAACTTTGGCGGTTTGACAAGGGAAAACTGCAAATTAATGTGTTAGAATCGGGAAAATACCGGGAGTCTGAATTTAGTCCTCATTTTCCCAATTTACCGCTTAGAGATGTTATTCCTGAATATTTAAACCGGGTGAAAACTGATGGCAGAAATAAGACGATGAAGGCGTTTAGAACTTGGGTAAGAGAACAAATCATCAGCGTTTAGAAAACGGGTTTATACAGTGAACAGTGAACAGTGACCAGTTTTACAGTTATCAGTAACTTCTGACTTCTGACGACTGACATCACGACTTCAAATCCCCGTCTCGACAACAGTTTTAATAAAAAAAAACCCCACCCTTAACAATAGATGGAGATTGAATCAAATAGAGTTTGTGAGTGCAAACCCTAATAAAAACTATGCTGTTGGGATTATTTTTTTCCGGTGATTTGTTCCCAGAACGCTTGAAATTCTTGGGACAATTCTTGACGGTTGGAAGCCCGCAGCAAATAGCGATAAATAAACCAAGCCGAATATCCCATACCAATCAACTCAAAAGTTGGGGCGAGTAAAGGAATATCGTTGAGGGCATCAATAACCGCAAACAGCACTCTCACGGAGACAATGGCCGCTATAATCAGCAAAATTGTGATGATCGGTTTTTGGTATTCCTCAAAGAAACCGGAGACATAAGCCGGAAATTCGGCGAGGACTTCAACGACTTTGGCTTTAATTTCCTCAAACTGAGTGGTGGTGGTTTCTTCCTCCAATGCGGCTTGGGTCAACGGGTCAGCCGGCGCCGTGTTGACATTGACAGAACTTGGGGTGGTTGTGCTTTCTACTTTAGGATCGGGCATATTGGCCTCCTGAGATGACATCAAAACATAATGATAAACCAGCAGAATCACTCTCCTGCTAGCAGTAGAGACAAGAGTAGCAGTCTTTTAGCTGTCATCGCTACTTCTTTTGGTTAAATGTAAACTTTTCAAATGGGACATCAGTATAATGACCTATTTACTAATCAACATCGCCCTAATAATCTAACGGTAAGCCACAACTTTCTAACGCAGAGGGATCTTGTAATAATTGTTCGGTGGGCAGATCTACGTGAATTTTACCCTGTTGTAGCACCATTGCGCGTTGGGTGACTCTCCTAACCCAATTGAGATCGTGAGAAGCAATTAATAGCACTTCTACGGGTAACTCGGGTAAAATCTCAGCTAGATGACGACGCCACCAAGGATCGAGGCCGTTTGTGGGTTCGTCTAAAATTAAAATTGAGGGGTTCAATGCTAAAATTGCCGCCAACGCCGCCAACCGTTTTTGTCCCCCGGAAAGTTCGTGTACGGGGCGATCAGTTACATCTGCGAGTCCAAAGTCTGCTAACAGTTGATAAGCTTGTTCTTTGGCTTCTTCTGTAGAAACGCCGTAATTACAAGGCCCAAAAATTACATCTTCTAAAATAGTCGGCATAAACAACTGATCGTTGGGTTCTTGAAAACCAAATCCAATTTGACGCCGAACTTCAAAGAGATTTTTCGGTTCTAGAGAAATTCCTTGTATCCATATTTTACCCGATTTTGGTTGTTTTAACCCAACTAAATTTTCCATTAAGGTACTTTTTCCGGTTCCGGTTTTCCCGAGTAACGCAATTTGTTCGCCGGGTTTGAGGGTAAAGGAAATTTCCTGTAAAACCGGATCTTGATTGGGATAACTGAAGACTAAATCTTCGACCACAATTCCGCTTTTTTCGGGTTCTACTGTGGTTGCAGAAGCATTCAGTTGTTCGGGTGTTCTATGGCTCAAGGTTCGATCTTCCTCTCTATGATAACAAATAACTTAGAATAAGAAAAATTCTAATCCGATCAGTCCGGCAACAATTGCTAAAGTAATGATTAAGGCGATCAAGCTATAAACATCTAGGGAACGTTTGGAGTTTTGAGATTTAATAGAAGTGCCATATCCTCGCAATTGCATCGCTTTATAAATCTCCTGGGATTGTTGATAGCTACGAACGAGTAAACTCCCCGCCAAAGCCGCATAAACTTGTAAATTTCGCCAACTCAATTGAGTCGGTTTAAAGCCCCGCAGTTGGGTAGCCCGTTGCATGGTATTGAGTTGATAACCCAGTTCAAATAGATATCGATAGGATAATAACATCATATCGGCTAAAATCGGAGATAAACCAAGCGATCGCATGGCTTTAATCAGGTTCAAAAACGAACCCGTACCAAACAGAACCAAACCCGTGATAAAGATAGCCAGAAACCGACAAACAATCAAAACAACGGCTAAAATTCCCTCTTGTCTTAAGGTGATAATTCCCCATTCCCAGATAATCGTTTTACCCGAAAAAAAAGGTAAAACAGCGATAATACCAAAGAGAAAAATTCCCGGATAACGTAATCGAGTCAACAAAAAAGATAAGGGTAATCGAGACAAAAGATATAAAATCGCTGTGAGGGTTAAAATGACCGGAAGTAAACGCAAATCTTCAACCATCGCATAGGCAAACATTAACGCAAATAATCCAATCAGTTTATACTGCGGATACCAACGATGAATCGGTGAATTCAGGTTTGCGTACTCATCCAGTGCAAATCTCATGCTCTATCCTAACCGGGTAAAAGTTCGGGTTTAACTCGTTGTAAAAAACTAACCACCATCGCCGTAAAAATGCCTTCAATTCCCATTAACGGAATATGAGCCAAGATTAACCCCCAAATCGCCCTTTGTTCGGTTTGAGCGTCAAAATCTGAAGGAATATTGGTAATGGTTAATCCAAAAAACAATAAGGCGGAAAGTCCCAATCCTATTGCTCCGGCTAAAAAGGCGAAAAGATTGAGAGAAATAGTAGGTTTTAATCGCCCTCCGATGCTGTGGCGGAACTGAAAAATTTGAGCCGCAATAATCGCCGGAATTCCCATAATAACCGCATTAATTCCTAATGTTGTCAATCCTCCATGTCCGAACATAACGGCTTGAAATAATAAGCCAATTAAAATCGCCGGAAACGCATAAGAACCCAATACCGCACCCAACAAACCATTAAGAACAAAATGAACGCTCGCCGGAGGAATGGGAATATGAATACTAGAGGAAACGAAAAAAGCAGCCGTCAATAAAGCAGCTTTTGGAACTCCTTCTGTGGGATTACTTTTTTTATTAATTTCCCTCAAAGAATACCACGTCGCTAAACCGGCGATCGCATATCCTCCGATCAATATTTTAGCCGGGAGAATTCCCTCTGAAATGTGCATGAGATTACGCGATTAATTGATTCAACGCTCTAATTTTAATTTAGCTTTCCGACTCTTGTTGTCTGACATTGGGGGTATTTTGATCCGATGAATGATTGAAGTTCAACTTAGAGAAAAACAGAGCCGTTCCCACACATCCCCAGAGAACCGATCCAATAATTAACCCTTTTTGAATTGGACTCAACCCTTGACTCACTTGGGAATAAAAAGAACTCTGATTATTTGTCTGATTATTTTGATTGGCGGCGGGTTCAGAAGTAGAAACTTGAGCGTTATTTGTTGCGGTTCCCACCGGAATACTTGTTAAACCCCCATGTCCGGCTTGTCGCACTTTCACTTCCCAATATCCGGTTTTTGAGGGGTCGGGAGTAAAGACAAAATTACCCTGTTCGTCGGTTGTTCCCTGCTTCCAGGGCGTTGTCGGATCGTCGGGTGCGTAAACGGTAACTTGAGCATTTTTTAGGGGCGTTCCCGTGTCATATTTGGCGTTAATTTCAATCGCTTGAGTGGTGTTATGTTCGATGTTTACGCCGTGAGCAAAGGCTTTTTCTGACCAACCCAAGCTCGAAAATAACATCAGCAATAGAATTAATTTACTTTTCATGTTTATTCTCTCCTGCGTCTAGTTTTCTCGATTGTTTTCGACTTCAATCTTGGTGTTTGGCGACCGTTCAATCTCAACTCCTCAACTCCTGACTCCGCGATTTAACGAATGATTTCTTTTTAATTATTCTGAGCGGTCAGTTGGGTTTCTTTGCAATGACCTTCGCCGACATGACCCAAACTCGGCAACACTGCAATTAAGGTCTGATATTCTTCTGGAGAAAGTCGTTGTTCTAAAGTTGCTAAATCGGCATCTAATGAACCACCTTGAGCCGCTTTTGCTAACGGATCAAATCCTAACGCCCCCGTATTAATTTCATCTTCTGGGGCAGCTTCTCCATCTCCAAATAAATGATCGAAGTGGAAAGTCGCTTCTAATTCTGCGGTGCCTCCGGGTTCTAAAATCCCTTTGCGTTCTTCTCCAACAAAATCTCCACAAACAAAGGCTAATTCTTGGTCAAATTTCAGTGCAAAAGGTACCGTTTTACCGTCTTTGGTGGCCTTACCTTGCAAAACCATTGTGTAGCCTTCAGCTGGCCCTGTTTCGGCTTCATCCATTTCCCAAGATATGGCGTTGTATCGCCCCGGAGGTGCCGGAACTTCGTTAACAACAATCGTTTCCGCATCTTCTGGCCCTGCGGCTAAGTCAACAGTTTTGTTAACGACTAAACTAATGGTTTGTTTGGCCTGGGGGTCGCCGCCGGCTTCTGCGTCGTAGGGGGTAAAGGTTTCGTAAGCTTTGGCGTCTGAAAAGTTAACATAAATGTGATCGAAGTTGACTTGCCAACCGTCTTTGGTGACAAAACCCTGGCGAACAAAATCTTCTCCGTTGGCCCGAAACTGCATTGTACCCACTTCGCCTGTAGGGGCCAAAGTTTCGGGAGCGGTTTCGATTTGCTGTTCGGCTTCTGGTGTTGGGGTTTGAGAACACCCCCAAAGGACTCCTGAAACTAAAAAGATCGCACTTCCAAAGGTTAATAACTGTTTTTTCATCCCTGATGCCAGATTACGAACGTTCTAAAGTATAGGAAACAAGTTTGAGTAGAGCTTGACAATCCCCTAGTGGGGCATTTTCAAGGCATCTTTGCTAAAACTCTTGAATATTTTAAACATTAATATCAAGAATTGCCAGGACTGGGATTGTCCCAATAAAAATAGCTCAGAAATCTATTTCTTTCTGAGTAGAAGTTAAGATAACTTTTATTTTTTATTTGACTGCGGCTACTCTTTGATAGTGATATCTATTATGAATAGCTTTCAGGTGCTTTCACTCTCTCTAAAGGGGGGTTCCTAGATGAGAAGAACCATTTCGCCAGTTCAACATCTAGCGAGTAATAACCCCCCAGTTGAGACGATGAGTGTTCATCTACGTGGGATTACAGAGGGTTTACAGGCTTGTTAACCAGCCGACAATTCCTTGTCCGGTCATGGCTTCTAAACCAATTAACGATACAAACCCAATCATTGCTAAACGTCCGTTTAATTTCTCTGCGTACTGAGTGAATCCGGTCTTGGGGGTGTCGTCAACATACATTTTGGGTTCAACAGCAAAGTTGTTCAGACGTCCGCCTTCTTCGACGCTATAACCACGAGTTTTCATATCTTTCTCCTAAAATTTTTTCCATCTGTATCTAAATGTAACATATCATTAATTTTTGTAAACTATTTTGACAAAAATTTTTTTTTATAGTATAATAGCAGACTAGCTAAATTTACGGTTGTCAAAAACCTCAAGGGGAAAATGTCCTGGAACTGGAGTTATCCTAGAAACAAAATTAATCTTCGATTGGATTCAGCAAACTAACGCGCCATAATGAATACTAACCAACCCGGACATTGTTCTCTCAACTCTCCAGCGACATTAGAAGAAGAGGAAAAGACTCTCGAACCTCCCGCTTCTCCGACCCTCATAACCTTTGCGGTTGTGATGCTGATGAGTGCATCAACAACATTATCAATTCTTTCTGGAGAGTACACTGGCTTAAAAGAAGAGGGGATGGAAAAGATGTCTCCATCATTGGAAAAGGTTTCTCCCTTAAAAGATGTTCCTGAAAGTGATGTCACCCCATCACCCTCTGCAAAGGTTGCTCCCTCAAAAGATGTTCCTGAAAGTGATGTCACCCCATCACCCTCTGCAAAGGTTGCTCCTTCGACAGATGTTGCTGAAAGTGATGTCAGCACACCACCGTTATCAACTCCAGTAACCGAACCGGAAAAAATTACCGATACCGATCTGTTATACAGTTTGGAACAACAACTTTTTGACACTCTCGATCAAACCTGGACAATTCCAGTCACGGAAACTTCTATTTATGTCGTTCGTGTTGATGAAACCGGAGCGATCGCCGCTTACACTCCTATTAATAGCATTGCCCAAGATAATCTTGAGAATACACCGCTTCCGGAATTAATTCAACCCGATAATCTGAAAGATTCAGAAAATGCGACCGTTAAGTTTGCTGAATTTGAAGTGATTTTCAGTTACACTGGGGTACTAGAAGTTCAACCTTATAACCCATCCCAAGACCAAGATTTTTAATGGGGTTCGTTTTCAAACTGAAGACGTTCTTGAAAAGCCTCTGTTTTGCTTGCTGTTCTCGCTTGCAGAGGCTTTTATCCTGTTGTTGTGAAAAGAATTTAAGATGTTTTCAAATCGGACATAATATCATCTAATTTCAACTGATATTTTCCCCAATTCATCCAAAAACAATCATTTCAAACAATCTCACTGAACTTCAATCTGGATCGGTTTTCAGCAATATCCTCCCCACCCCCATTGCCGAAAATCCGATTCTCCTCTAGAGTATTGAAACTAAATTTCAATAAATAAAAAACAACTCTCGGTCGAAATCAATCATTTCCCTAGATTAGAGGGTTGGAGATCCCGTTGTATTCGTGGTGTGAGGAAAAGATGTCGAAACAGGTGTGCAATGCTTTAGCCTTGACTCAGAGCGTTTTAATTGTCAGTTCATTGGGAACGTTTTCGGCGATCGCAATTGAGGGACAATCCGATCCAGAAATCATTTCGGAGGCTTCCCCTAACGCAATAAAAAAACTTGATTTTGCAACAAACTATCAACTCTCAAATTCAGATGAATCTTTGGCTCAAGTTCCCGTTAATCCTCACAATGGCTTTGGAGAAGTTCAACCGGAGTTAGGCGAAGTGAACTCGCAAACCCAACTTAATGAATACTTCCAAGAAGGGCGAAATTCCCGCAAAAAACAGCAAGTCACATCGGTTTCCCAACTGTCCGACGTGCAACCGACAGACTGGGCCTTTCAAGCGTTACAATCGTTAGTAGAACGTTATGGGTGTATCGCCGGATATCCAGACGGAACCTATAAAGGAAATCGAGCCTTAACCCGTTATGAATTCGCCGCCGGGGTCAACGCTTGTTTAGAACGAATTAACGAACTGATTAACGCCTCAACCGCCGATTTAGTCACCCGAGAAGACCTAGCCACATTGCAACGGTTAATGGAAGAATTCGCCGCAGAATTGGCAGCATTGCGGGGACGAGTTACAGTATTAGAAGCCCGAAGCGCCGAACTCGAAGCCAATCAATTTTCAACAACCACAAAACTTGCGGGTGAAGTGATTTTTTGGATCTCCGATACATTTGGCGATCGCGCTCAGTATACCATAGCGGGGGGGCCGAATGTTGAAGATAGTGACGATCCCACCCAAGCCTTTTTTGGGTATCGGGTGCGTTTAGATTTTATCACCAGTTTTACCGGCCAAGATTACCTATTAACCCGCTTACAAGCCTCCGATGTTGCTGATTTAAGCGCTCCGGAATTGACCAATACTTTAATGACAATTCCGAGTGTGGATGATGGCACAACCGACGGCTTTGAACTGGATGATTTGTTTTATGTATTTCCGGTTTTAAATGGCAAAGGAGAAGTGTATTTTGGCGCAAAAAGTCTCGATTTAGATGACGTTCAAGAACCCCTCAGCCCTATCTCAGAGGAAACAACGGGTGTTATTTCTGCTTTTGCGCGTTATAATCCCACAACGTTTAGAGGCCCCCAAGGAACGGGAGCCGCTTTGAAATATACATTTAACG
Source organism: Lyngbya sp. (assembly GCA_035285085.1). GTDB lineage: Bacteria > Cyanobacteriota > Cyanobacteriia > Cyanobacteriales > Microcoleaceae > Capilliphycus. Next base: position 17,988 of record JAYKHV010000019.1, read on the forward strand.
ATCAGTTGCAATTAAATGTGAGTTATTTAGCCAATGATGCAGCCAATGCTGAGGAAGGATTTGGTTTATTTAACGGGGCGTTTAGTGCCAGCGCTCAACTGATTTATCAACCGACAGATAATTTAGTCTTTGCGGTTGATTATAACCGCAGATACTTTAATCCCGATGAAGTCTTTGTTGCGGGTGCAACGGGGAGTTTTATCGCCAATAAACCCTTTGGAGATAATGCCACAACCAGCGATAACTTAGGCTTTCAGTTTAACTGGCGAGTCTTTAATAATTTTGAATTTGGGGGTTGGTTTGGTTCGACTTGGGCCGATCAAAAACAGGGCGGAGATGATAATGCGACCGTGATTAACTGGGCAACAACCCTCGCCTTTCCCGACTTATTAAAAGAGGGAGATATGCTCGGTATTGTCGTGGGAATGCCGCCTAAAATGATTTATCATACAATTGATGATTTGGAAGAAGATGACGATACTTCCATTCATATTGAAAGCTTTTATCGCTTCCAAATCAACGAATATATTGGCATCACACCCGGATTTTACATCATTACCGACCCCGAACATGATAGTCGTAACGACACCATTTTTGTCGGGGTATTCCGAACCCTATTTCAGTTTTAAAGCTGGAATTTAAGGCTCATGTTGGGGCGTAAACGCTACGCCCCGACTGAATTTTCAAAAAATTGATCTGGCAATGTAGACAGCAAAATCTTAACGCATCTCTTGCTTGTTGAGAAGTCTCAGTCTCAAGTTTTTGTGGAGAGCGCCCACACGCTGAAGGGAAATGCCAAGCTTTTGGGCAATTTCTTTATGCTTGAGGCCTTGTTGTAACAGATCATAAACTTCTTGTTCTCTGGGAGTTAATTCAGTTCTACGGTGTCCTTGCATGGTATCTTTTCCACTCGATACTTCTATTTTTATCGGTTTTTACGGGCTGCGGCTACGGGGAAAACACGGAACTTTGAAAGTATTTTTTATCACTTATAAATCATTGGAACAAAAACTTTCCAACATTGGAAAAGTGAAACAGTCAACAGAAACTCAAATCACCAGCAAAGACTAAAAAACCGGGTGCGCGATCAAGTTATAGCGCTACTTGAATCGGGAACAGGGAACGGGGAACAGCGCAAACTTGCGGCCCGGCGGTTTCCGCCGAGAGCAAAGTTTGTAAGAGAGGGATCAGCAGACTATGAAAGGGTTTCAGAATCTAAA